>JALFVE010000049.1 GCA_022787085.1 Oscillospiraceae bacterium
AAGATGTATTGATAACGGACCTATGGAAGGATTCTGGGGAATACTAAAATCTGAGATGTATTATCTGAGAAAATTTTCCTCTAAAGAAGAACTTACAAAAGCAATTGAGGACTACATTGAGTTTTACAATACCGGACGTTATCACGCTTTATCTATAACGAAAACGGGGAAAAAGACTTCTCTCGGAAATGCGGAATAATCAGAAACCTGTATTTTGAAAAAGAGCATAGCAGCGGAGACGGGCTGATCTCATTTGCGGAAGAATATTTTTGCAGCAAAAAGGTTTCAAAGAAATATGCATTTTTTCACGCTCTGGGGATGACCTGTAATGCAGGGCACGGCAAGCTGTACTGCGGTCTGCCCCATATTGAAAAAATTATATTAAAATACGGATATTCAAAGGAACACGAAAATGTTTATTACAAGAGAGAATTGTCGGCAGAGGATAAAAATATCAGCGGCAGTGTTTCGATAGGATACGGAGAGAAAAATCCCAAAGGCTTGCAGGAATTCAGAATATATTTCGGCGATAAAAGCGTTGGTGCAGGTGAAATGACATATCTTCCTCAAGGGAAAATTTGCTATCTGAAATGGATATATATTAACGATTCCGAGCAGAGAAAGGGCTATGCGTCAGCCGCTTTGAAAAGGCTCTTTTCCGACCTGTATAAAAGCGGGATACACAGGCTTGATACGGATACTGCAGACAGCAATACTGCCGCACAAGGGCTATATGAAAAGGTCGGATTTACCGAAATGGGACATACAAGAAGTTATCGTAAATGACGGCTGCCTTTAGGTCGAAGCAGCCGTCATTTTTTCGCAAAACTCAAATTTATCCGCATGGTTTTTGAAATTATTTTGACAAATCGGTTTTTCTCACAGCGTCTCTGACCTTGAGAACAAAGGATGGAGAAACCGAAAGCTCGTCAATTCCCATTCGCAGAAAGGATTTGGTCAGTGTGGTGTCGGCAGCAAGCTCTCCGCATATGCCGATCCATGCACCGTTTTCATGTGCATTTTTTGCGGACATTTCAATAAGCCGCAGAATAGCTTCGTGATGGGTATCGCAGAACCGTTCCACATGGGGATTCTGCCTGTCACAGGCGAGAGTGTACTGAGTCAGGTCGTTGGTGCCCACGCTGAAAAAATCCACCATAGGAGCAAGCCTGTCGCTGATCATCGCTGCGGCGGGAGTTTCTATCATAATTCCCAGCTCAATGCTTTGGGAATATCCGATATTTTCCGAATCCAGCTCTTTTTTTACCTTATCGCAAAGTGCAAGTATCTCATTAAGCTCGGCTCCGCTTGTTATCATAGGAAACATTATGCCAAGCCTGCCGTAAACCGAGGCCCTGTACAATGCCCTGAGCTGCACACGGAATATCTCGGGACGTGACAGACAAAGCCTGATGGCACGAAGTCCCATTGCAGGATTTTCCTCTTTTTCCAGATGAAAATAATCCACCTGCTTGTCCGCACCAATATCAAGAGTCCTTATAATGACCTTTTTCGGCGCCATGCTTTCAAGTACCCGCTTGTAGACTGCAAACTGCTCCTCTTCGGTAGGATAGTTGGAGTTTTCAAGATAAAGGAATTCGCTTCGGAACAGTCCGATACCTCCTGCGTCATTGACAAGAACCGCGCCGATATTGTCAGCGCTTCCGATGTTTGCAAAAATATCGATGGTCCTGCCGTCAAGGGTAATGTTTTCCTTTCCTTTAAGCTCCTGAAGGAGCTTTTTCTTTTCCTCCTCTGCCTGCTGCTTTTTTCTGTATTCCGACAAGGTTTTATCATCGGGTTCGGTGATAAATGTTCCCGTAAAGCCGTCAGCAATGGCAAATGCTCCGTCCTTTATTTCAGTAAGAAACGAATCTCCCAGACCGATAATTGCAGGGATATTCATATTTCTTGCAAGAATTGCTGTGTGGGAATTTGAAGAACCGAAGGCTGTAACAAAGGCAAGCACCTTATCCTTGTCAAGAGCTACTGTCTCGCTGGGAGCCAGATCGTCCGCACAGATGATGACCTTTTCCGAACTCAGTCGGGACTCCTTTTCACTGCCGTTCAGACAGGCGATAAGTCTGTTGGAAATGTCACGGACATCTGCGGCTCTTGCCTGCATATAGCTGTCCTCCATGGAAGAGAACATCTCAGCAAAGTTGTCCGAGGTGGCTGCAACGGCATATTCTGCATTAACATTCTGACCTCTAATCATTTCGGTGATGGCGTCGTTGTAATCTTCGTCCTCCAGCATCATCATGTGGATATCAAATATCTGTGCATTTGCTTCGCCAACTTCTTTAAGAGCCTTTTCATAGATTATCCGAAGCTGTGCGGAAGCCCTTTCCTTTGCCGCTTCCAGACGTGAAAGCTCTTCGTCGGTATTTTCGATTTTAATGCGCTTGACCTGAACGTCCTGCCGCTTGAAAACTGATATCCTGCCAATGGCAATTGCGCCGTAAACGCCTTTGCCTGCATATTTTTTCAAAAGCCTTATCTCCTTCCTGTGAATATGCTGAGAAAGCTTTTAAAGATTTTTCTCCAGAAAGCTTTTCATCTCTTCAAGTGCAGCATCTTCATCGCCGCCGTTTGCGGTCACGGTAATAGTATCTCCGCATTTAACGCCCAGTCCCATAAGAGCCATCAGCTTTGCCGCACCGACGGTCTTTTCGCCTTTGGTAACGGTTATCTCGCTGTCAAGGGCTTTTGCAGTCTTTGCAAGCATACCTGCGGGTCTTGCGTGGATACCCAGCTCGTCCTTAATGGTGTATGTGAATGATTTCATATTTATCATTTCCTTTCCTTATTTTATATCAATCAGTTTATCCCCGACAGAAACCTGTTCCGACGGGATAGCTTCTACCGAGCTGTAATCATCGGTGTTGCAGATTATCATAGGGGTCGTGAGCCGATAACCCGAATTTCGGATTCCCTCAAGGTCAAAGGAAATAAGCAGATCGCCCCTGTGGATATCCTGTCCTTCTGTAACATGAGCCTCGAAGAATCTGCCTCCAAGCTTAACGGTATCAATGCCGATGTGAAGAAGTATTTCGCAGCCCTCGCTTGAAACCAGATTAATGGCGTGCTTTGTGTCAAAAATCATTTCCACCCTGCCGTCACAGGGAGAATAAAGCCTGCCCTCCGATGGCTCAACTGCAGCGCCCTCGCCAAGCGCTTTTGATGAAAAAGCCTCGTCATCAACATCCTCCAGCGCCACAAAGCTGCCATTCATATGAGAATATAGCGTTATATTCTTTGTTTCACTGTCGTCCCGCTTTTTGGGAGCGGTTTCGGAAATAATATCATCTTTCAGAATATCATCAACATTTTCAGCTTGGGGAGAATCCAGAAAATCCTCCAGATCGGATTTCACAACGGAAACCTGAGGTCCGTAAATTATCTGTATTCCGTTGCCCTTGTGAATCACTCCCGATGCGCCGCTTTTTTTCAATAGCTCGTCATGCACCTGCGCAGGGTCATTTACAGTTATCCGCAGTCGTGTTGCACAGCAGTCCAAATCGGAAAGATTGGATTTTCCGCCCAGACCCTTAAGGATAAGCGCACTTACAATGTCGCTGTTATTGCTTTTTGCGGCAGATATATTCCGTTCATTCAGATCCTTTCGGGTGTAGAGCCTTGTTTCTTCGCTGTCCGTTTCTCTGCCCGGGGTTTTCAGATCGAGCTTTGTTATCATTAAATAGAAAACATAGTAATAAATAACTGCATAAACAAGTCCCACAAGGATTATCCAAATCCAGTTTGTTTTATCGTTTCCCTGCAAAATACCGAACAATGTCAGGTCAATTGCGCCTCCCGAAAAGGTCATTCCGACGCCGACATTGAAAATGTGCATCAGCATATAGGAAAGACCAGCCAGAACGCAGTGCACTGCATACATAACGGGAGCAACAAAAAGAAATGTAAATTCCAAAGGCTCTGTGATTCCCGTCAGCATAGATGTCAGAGCGGCAGATAGGAGAAGACCGCCCACCGTCTTTTTCTTTTCGGGTCTTGCAGCTCTGTACATGGCAAAGGCGGCAGCAGGCAGACCGAATATCATAAAGGGGAATTTACCCGACATAAATCTTGTGGCAGATACAGAAAAATGTTCAGTGGATTTTGAAGCCAGCTCTGCAAAGAAGATGTTCTGAGCGCCCTGCACCGTAACGCCGTCGATGATCATAGAACCGCCAAGCTCCGTCTGCCAGAAGGGCATATAAAAAACATGGTGCAGCCCGAAGGGGATAAGCGCACGCTCGATAATGCCGTATATCCACGTTCCTGCATAGCCCGAAGCCAGAACCAGCTGACCCAGATATGCAATACCGCTCTGTACCACAGGCCAGATGTAGAACATGACAATTCCCACAATGAGGTAAACAACGCTTGTAATGATGGGAACAAATCTTGTGCCGCCGAAAAAGGACAGCACCTGCGGCAGCTCTATCTTATAAAAACGATTATGGAGAGCGGCAACGCCGAGTCCTACAATAATTCCCCCGAAAACGCCCATCTGCAGCGTTGTAATCCCAAGGGTCGCTGTGGTGGAGTTTGCCGCCATTGCCTCTGTGCCGCCCTTAGCGGCAATCAGAGTGCTGATGGCTGTATTCATTATCAGATAACCGATAGCGCCCGAAAGAGCGGCGACCTCCTTTTCCTTTTTAGCCATGCCGATTGCGACACCCATAGAAAAAAGCAAAGCCAGATTGTCAAAAACAATGCTTCCTGTCTTGCTCATAATGTCAAGAGCTGTGTAAAGAATGCCGCCTTCTCTGATGACCCCCGTCAAGCCGTAGGTTTCAAGAGTGGTGGGATTGGTGAATGAGCTTCCAATACCCAGCAGAAGACCTGCAACAGGAAGCAGTGCAATGGGAAGCATGAAAGAGCGGCCGACTCTCTGCAAAACCCCGAATATTTTATCCTTCATAGAAAATATCTCCAATCTTCCTCATTTGAATTTTTTTGATTCAACCGCAAACATTGTGATCGGTACAGAATAATTTTCATGTGATATATTGTTTGCAGAACCAGAAAAAAATATTACTATAAATCGCCTTGAATTTAAAAACCGTGTCTGCCCCGATCAGACAGTAAACAAATTTGTCATTTCTGTGATATTTATAGCATAAAAATATAGAAAAATACTGCAAAATAACAGAATTCTACTAAGCCTATTGTCAAAGTAGTATATAAGGAGTATAATGCAAACATAGATAATAAATATAATCAGGAAAGGATAATTGCTATGAAAAAGTGGTTTTGCTGTTGTATGTGCAGGGTGCAGATGTGAATCAAAAGGAAATTATCCTTTGCTGTTCGCATTTGCATAGTTTTGCTGCATATGTGAACAGCTTGAAATATATTTTTTGAAGCTGTTTCATTTTATAATGAGGCAGCTTTTTTGATTGGCGGTGACAAAATGTCTGTACAAAACGAAGAATATTCGGAAGCTGTGGAAATAATCCGAAGAGCATTGCAGAGTATGGAATTTGGTTCGATAACCATAATGGTCCAGGACGGACACATAGTATCCATAGACAGCACCGAGAAATTCAAAGTAAAGCTTGGAAATAACAAAACTGACCGGAACGCCGGAGGTTTTAAACGTTGATCGGAATTACGTTTAAAGCCTCCTTTTTTTTGGAGGGGCAATATGACAATTCTTGACCTTATTGGAAATACGCCCCTGCTGAGCCTTGACATAGACGGTCTGAAAAGGGGAGTAAGGCTCTTAGGAAAATATTTCTTCATCGACCATGGTATGGGAATAGTTATCGGTGAAACTACCGTTATCGGGGAAAATGTGAAAATATATCAGGGCGTAACTCTCGGAGCACTTTCCACAAGGGGCGGTCAGAAGCTGAACAGCAAAAAGCGTCACCCCACCATTGACGATAATGTTACCATATATTCGGGAGCTTCGATTCTCGGCGGCGAAACTGTTGTTGGCAAGAATGTTGTAGTGGGCGGCAATGCCTTCATCACCAAATCTATTCCCGAGGGGGCGAGGGTAAGCATAAAAAATCAGGAGCTTCGCTATAATTATGATGCCGCTCATCCTGTTCAGCGTGCAGAACTTGAGGTGGATGAAAGCTGGTTTTATGTAATATGAGGAAAAAAAGCATCACAGCATGAATGTGATGCTTATTTGTTTAAAACTATATGCATATACATATTTAATATTTCAAAAAGTATAAATAAGGCTGCCCGTTTTCATATCAGAAATTCTCGGGACAATTTCTCAAATGAATGGACCCATTGCAATGCTCACAGTGGGATTTTATCTTGCGCAGGTGTCCCTCAGGGAGCTGTTCACCGATAAGAACGGCTATGCTGTTTCCGCTGTCAGACTGCTTATAATACCGCTTCTGACAGTAATTCTGCTTGCCATTCTGCCAATTGGCAATTATGATCTGAAGCTGACGGTTATCATACTTGCGGCGGCGCCAATAGGCTCAAATGCGGCAGTTTATGCACAGCTTTACGGCGGAGATTACAAAAGAGCCGTCCGTGAAATAGTGCTCAGCACTTTGCTTTCTGCTGTCCTTTTCCCTGATTTTTTTGATGATATCGGGAATCAGCAAAGAAGCAGAACGCACCTCGATGTTAACGTCCGCAGTCTCAGAGCCTTTTAATTCCGCAAGCTCAAGGCGTGCATTGCTGAGTGAAGCGGTAATTTCATTACAGTATTTCAGAAATATCCTGCCTGCTTTATTGAGAGTGATCTTCTTGCCCTTTCTGTCAAAAAGAGGAACGTCAAGCTCGTCCTCAAGCCGCTTTAAGGTCCGGCTGAGAGATGGCTGAGCAATATAAAGCCTCTCCGCCGCCTTCGAAATATTTTCCGTCTCGGCAATGATCCGAAAATATTTGATCTGCAAAAGCTCCATATAATATCACCTGTAATATATATTTTTAAAGCTATAAGCTATCAGCTTGATTATTCCACAAAAACAATAAAATATCAATACGGAGGTAAAAGGAAATGACCGACAAGGAAATTAAAACCCAATGCTACAGAGAGGAAAAAGCATGGTCAACGGTATATCGACATCAACCGGAATCTTAAGGACGAGCAGGGCAGGCTGAAAGCGGAATACACCATCGAAGGAATGCACATCAACGAGGACGGCTATCGTGCCATATACGACGATATCATGGCATATGTGAAGGAAAAATAACAAACATCACCCATGCGGACAATTCAGTCAGCATGGGTGATGTTTGTTATTTATAGTAGGAAAACAGCTGGCATTTGATCATGCCGTTGTAAAGTTTTCTGCGCTTGTCAGCTCGCTTCCCGAAAAATTTCTCGAAATCCTCATGAGGAGCGATGACCGAGCAGGGGTGAGTCTTGTCCGCAAGAAAAACCTTGCCCATTTTTTCATACAGCTTTTCGGCTTCCTTTATCTCAAGAAGCCTTTCGCCATAGGGGGGATTGCAGACGGTGAGAGTATTGTCTCTGTTGACGTAATCCTTAACGTCTGCCCGTTCAATCTTTATCCTGTTGCGGACGCCTGCTTTTGCGCAGTTGTCCGTGGACAGAGCAACACATTCGGGATCAATATCATAGCCGTAGGCATAGAAGTCGCTGTCCCTGATGATATTATCCATTGCCCGAGTGCGTTCCTCACGCCATATTTCCTGAGAAAGGCAGTCCCATTTCTCGGCGGCGAAGGTGCGTTTGAGCCCGGGAGCAATGTTCAGAGCCTTGTAAGCCGCTTCAATCAGCAGTGTTCCACTGCCGCAGAATGGATCGCAGAAAACTGTGTCTCGTCTGACCTGCGCAAGATCAATAATGCCTGCCGCAAGAGTTTCCTTGATGGGTGCGGCGTTGGAATTTCGGCGGTAGCCTCTCTTGTGAAGCCCCGCTCCCGAGGTGTCGAGATAAATGGACGCTTTATCCTTTAAAATATTGAACTGAAGCTGATGAACAGCTCCCGTTTCCTCGAAATAGCTCACATGATAAACGCTTTCAAGCCGCTTGACCGCAGCCTTTTTGATAATAGACTGGCAGGCAGGGATACTGGACAGCTGAGAGCTGATGCTGTGCCCCTTAACGGGGAAGGCGTCGTTTTTGCCGATGAACCGTTCAAGAGGAAGCACCCTGACGCCCTCGAACAGCTTGTCGAAGGTGTCCGCCTCAAACTCGCCTAAAAGTATCTGAACTCTTTCGGCGGTGGCAAGGCAGAGATTTGCCCTGGCTAACATATTTTCTCCGCCCTCAAAGGTCACACGTCCGTCGGAAACGGAGATATTCTCCCCGCCGATCTTTTTCACCTCGAAATTCAGAACGCTTTCCAGCCCGAAATGACAAGGGCAGCTAAGTTTGATATTATCCATAAATTCATTCCTTAAAAATCAGTTTCCGTTGCCCAGCAGCTCGTCTGTCAGCTCGTCAACGTTAATAGCGTCGGGGGAGATGGTGGTAATGGCTGCGGCAGTGACCTCAGGAACGGCGGGAGCCGAATTACTGCCGCATTTTGTGCAGACGGGAGGAACATTGGTGGATTTATAATAACCAATTCCACCTGTAGGGCAGGAGCCGCTGGCGATAAGACCTGTGTTGGTGCAGTAGTAAAGCTCCTTCACAGTTTCGCACTCGGGAAATTCCGTTTTAACGCCTTCATCTGCAATATCTCCGAAGATGTTTTTCCACAGCTGAGCCGAGCCGTAATATGTGCCCGATTTAACAGTTCTGTTATCATCATAGCCGTACCATACGCCTGCAACGTAATCGGGAGTGCAGCCAACAAAAAGGGTGTCACGCCAGTCCTGAGTGGTACCTGTTTTGCCCACAACGGGAACATTGCTAAGCTTTGCGGCACGTCCCGTACCGTTGGGACCCTCGATAACCGTCTGCATAAGCTTGTTCATAACGTAAGCGGATTCTTCGCTGATGGATTGAATAGGAGTATACTGATGCTGGAGAATTATCTCTCCAGAGGGGTCGAGAACGTGGGTGTAAGAAGTGGGAGCAAAATATTTTCCGCCGTTTCCGAAGGGCTGATAAGCAGCCACAAGCTCTCTGAGATAAACGCCCTCTGTAAGAGCGCCCACAGACATGGGTGAGAGGTTTGCGTCGTAAGCTGTCAGGGTGGATAGCTGATATTTGTTCATAACAAACTCAAATACATTTGCAGCGCCTGCTCCCTCAACAAGACGGGCGGAAGCGGTGTTCAGCGAACGCTGGAGAGCTTGGAAGGTAAAGTATGAACGTCCGCTCCAGACGTTGTCCGCACTTGTGGAGCTGTAGTTTGTGGGCCATTTTCTTGTCTGTCCGGGATTATTCTCATCGGGGATCTCAATAGGCAAGTCCTGAATAATGGTGGACCATGTAATAAGATTATTTTCAATTGAATAGGAATAGCCTGCAAGGGGCTTGAAGCAGGAACCAGCCTGTCTTTTTGCCATGGTTGCACGGTTGAAGATGTTGGAGCCTGCCTTATCGCCGATTCCGCCTGCCACAGCAAGAACATTTCCCGTATAATCAAGAACAATGAACGCCGACTGAGGAGGATCACTCAGAACGCTGTCGGAGAATGTGGTGTAATCACGGTATTTTTCTTCAATTCTCTCCTGCATTTCGATATCAATGGGGGTATGGATAGTATATCCGCCATTGTAGAGCATATCGCTGGCTTCGTCAAATTCCACGCCATAAAGATCCATAAGGTCAAGAGTAACGTCTCTGATGACCATATCAACATACCAGTTCTGAATCTCGTTGGAGGTCTTGTCGTTGTTCGGATCTCTGAAAACAAGCTCCTCATTTACAGCTTCCTCATACTGCTGCTCGGAAATCGCAGCATTGTTGTACATTGCCCTTAAAACAAGCTCCTGACGCTCCTTATTGGCTTCGGGATTAGCGAAGGGATTAAGGCTCTCGGGGCTTTTGGGGATAGCCGCAAGACAAGCACCTTCAGCAAGAGTAAGCTCGGAAACGTCCTTTCCGAAATATTTGAGAGATGCCGCCTGAATACCTGCGGCACTTCCGCCCATACCTACGCAGTTCAGATATGCCTCAAGTATCTCGTCCTTTGAACGGTATTGCTCAAGGTCGTTTGCACGGAAGATCTCACGCATCTTTCTGTCCCAGCTGTCATCCTTGTCGCCCGAAACGTTTTTGATAAGCTGCTGGGTAATGGTGGAGCCGCCCTGACGGCTCTTGTAGATAAGTCCGCCTGTCAGCTCGTTTAAGAATGCGCCGAAGGTACGCTTCCAGTCAACGCCTGCGTGCTCGTAGAAGCGCTCGTCCTCGATGTAAACGAATGCGTCCCTGACGTGCCTCGGAACACGCTCAATGGAAACGGGGATTCGGTTTGCCGCACGGCTGATCTTAGTCAGCTCAACGTCATTGCCCTCCTTGTCCTTGCCGTAAATAAACGTAGTATATGCAAGATCAAGGCTGTCAAGGTCGATGTCAATGGGGGTGCTTTCACGAAACTGCATTACATACAGCGTGAGAGCCGCCGCAATAATGGAAACGCTTATCACCGCAATAAGTATCAGGGAAAGGAGAACTGTTCCGATGACCACAAAGGTTTTTCTGACAGGACCTGCCTTTTTCTTTTTGCGTTTTTTCTTTTTGTTATCCGTCGAAGCCATGTGAGCAGGGGGTGTTTCGGCGGTTTTCTTCTTTTTGTTCTCGCTGCTCAAAAGATCTGCCTCCTTTTTGGGTACGTTAAGAGCAGCGCAGGGCTGCCCGCAATAATTTATTTCTAAGCGTACATAAATACATTATAGCATAGTATCATCCTTATTTAAAGAGCTTTACGGCATTTTTCATTATTTGTTAATAATTTTTATGGCAATATCCTCACATGGCGGTTGACTTGCAGGGGAAAATAGGATATAATGTAATAAATATATAATTCGGACAGGTGATGGAATGGGAAATTTCTATGAAAATGAGGCGGAATGTGAAAAGTGCATAGCTCTTTTCCGAAGCTCGGCAGGGAAAAAGAAGGATATGTATCTTGAGGAGCTGTGCAGATTCAAAACAAAATCGGCGGACGCCTTCTGGCATGACAGGATAACAGATGAGCGCTTCCTGCCGTATATAATGATGTGCCGCAGCGATGAATTTTCCGATTACTGCGCCAAAAGGCTGGATGATTTCCTTGAACGTGTGCTTGACGGAATGGATTTCGGGGACGCAGTAAACGAGGCATATTTTCTGCTGCACGTCTGCCTTTTCAAGGAATCCGACAGAATGACCGACGTTTACGCAAAGGCAGCTAAGAATTATAAGCAGCTTATGAAAAAAGGGCTTGCATGGAGCGGAAATATCATTTCACCCGCAGGTCAGCCGCCCTTTCTGTATGCAAGATACGGTGAGGAGCAGCAGAACGGCTCGGAAAATACATTTTTTACAGCTCTCACAGACATTATTATTCTTACAATGGCGAATGCTGTGGAGACAGACGGGGAGTTCGAGACCTTTACGGATAAGGTCAAGGAGCTTTATGAGCTGTATCCCGATGTGTTTGCGGAGGCAGGGTTCTTTGCGTATTTTATAAAGGACACCTCAGCGGCATATGAGAAATTTTCATATCTCCTTGAGGATCCCGTTACATACCCCCGGATATTCTGGGTGCTTGACGGCTTTTCCTATGAAGACGGGCATTATATCCAGGGCTCGCCCACATATTTCGCAGGTCCCGAAAATGAAAGACGGCATTTCTCACTTGAGATCAAAAATGTGGATATAAGATGGTATAAATTCTTTTCCGAAAAGGCACTCGAAGATGTGAAGGGCTTTTCTTCGGATGATCCGTTTTTTTACAGCATTTATCTTAACAGCTTCTCGGTGAGAATGTATGAGATGATAAATCCCGATAACGAGGAAGCCATGGAGGAGAGCAGGAAATATTTCCGTGAAAGCGCAGTTCTCGGCGGAAATCCTGCGGATTTTGCAGGATTGCTCAGATGCGGCTGCATTTCCGGGAGAGATGAGCTTATAAACCTATGCACAGATATTGCAAAGCGGATATCACTCGGCAGACAGCGCTACTGCTATCATATCTTGTTTGGCTTTTTGAAGGATATCTCCCGTGAGGACAGGCTTGCAGCGGCAAGCGCTGCTGCGGAATATCTTTCGGATAATGAAAATTCCCCCAGACTTCAAAGCCATAAGCAGCTGTTTTTCGAGCAGCTTGATTCATTCATACATGAAGAGCAGTGCTATTTTGATGGTGACTGATATGTTCGCCGCTTACGCCTTTTTCCGTGAGCGGTGAATTTTGTATATCACTGCGGAAATAATAGCAATGATCATTTCCACCAGAGCGCAGATAATAAATTCGGGAGACAGCGGCTCGGTAATTGCAGAGCCCATGATGGTCGTGAGGATAAATCCGGGAGCGGTGCCGAGAAAGGTGCCAAGAAGGTATTTTTTGTAATCAAAGCGGAGACTGCCCATGGCGAGGCTGACGATGTCATAAGGCAGGCAGCTGATGATTCTCAGGAAAAAGGCTCCCGCAAAATGTCTGCCGCTGCTGTATTCCTTGATAATTCCGATCTTTTTGTGCTTTTCGGCAAGCCTGTCCACAGCCTCGCTTTCGGCATATCTTCCGATAAGATAGGGGATCGTCGCCATGATAACTATTCCCGCAAGATTCAGCGGTATAGCAATATAAATTGGAAATATTGCTCCCGCCGCAGCCGCAATGAGAAACATAGGAAAGAAGAAGGACAGGGATTTAAGAGCATACATCAGAAGTATCACCGCAGCAGCGGCAGCAGGCTCCTCGGGGGTGTAATTCAGTATCTGCTCGAGGGTCATGCTGCGGAATGTGGTGAAATATAGTATTGCCATTACCCCTATCATCAAAAGGGGAGAGAGCTGGATAATCCTTTTCAGTAAGATTTTCATATTTTAGATCATTCTTTCGTATTGTAAAAAATTGTAATTTAAAATAACATATTTCATCATAGCTATTATAACATCCCTCGCAAATTTTTCAATGGCTGTAAAGTGATTTATTTGTGTTCAAATGATGAAAGTCAAAAAATTCCTTGTATTTTGAAAATAAATGTGCTATAATGAAATCAGTCCCCAATGGGACGTGTAAGGAGGCATTGACTTGTTTGATTATACAGGCTGCGAATGTAGATCCTGCGGCAAAAAATTTACTTCCGAGGATGATATTGTTGTCTGCCCCGAATGTGGAACACCTTATCACAGGGAATGTTGGAAAAAGGAAGGCAAATGCATTAACACAGAGCTTCATGAGAGTAAAAAAAGCTGGCAGGAGATAAACAGGGAGGATAATTCCGCCGCAAAATGCAAAAAGTGCGGAAACACTCTGAAGGATGAGCAGTTTTTCTGCGACAAATGCGGCACCCCGACGGACTTTTTCTTTTCTCAGAACCAAAGCCGTTCCGAGCAGTCGGGCGATCCTGCCATGGACGCTGCTGAGCAAAAAATGGAGAATATCTATCCTTATATGATAAATTTCTCCGATCCCCTCTGCGGCTTCAATCCCGAGGAAAAATTTGGCGATTCTGTTACGGTAAAGGACATGGGGGATTTTGTGGGTTCAAATACTCATTATTATCTGCCGAAATTCAGGAATATGAAGAATCTGAATCTGAAGCTCAGCCTGAATTTTCCTGCAATGTTTTTCCCCGATCTTTATTTTGCATATAGGAAAATGCCCGTGGCTGCGGCGCTGGCGCTTATTTTTAAGACCATCGTGGGTTTCCCCGCAATGGCAGAATCAATGCGCACCATTTTTATGGATGATGCGTACAGGACTTTGTATTCGCAGCTTTTTCCGTACATTGCCGAGAGTATCGAGAATCTTGTCGCAACCAATATAATGAGCGGAGCCTTTCTCACCGTTTCGGGGATAACAAATATACTTCATTTTGTGGGAGTGTTCTTCTTTGCAGGATTTTCAAATTATTTCTATTACCGCCACGCTCTCGGAAAGGCTTCGGAGATAAAGAAGCGTGCAGCGGAGACCGGACGGAATGTTTCCTTTGAATTAAAGCAGTCGGGAGGGACCTCCTTTGCTCTGCTTATTTTGTTCGTTGTGCTCATGTTTGTAATGGAAATTATTTCAATGGGAGCGGTATTATGGCTCGTTAAGCCGTAAATTGCGAATTTATTTATCTACCGAAAACAGGGGGACGGGGCTATGAAAAACAGTATATTCAAGCGAATATTGGCGGCAGCAATTGCATTGACAGTCAGCCTTTCGGCATCGGGCTGCGGCGGAAAAAGCGAGCAGGCCCCCGAAATGACGGAGACCTCTCCGATAATTGCATCGGAGGAAGCTGCCTCTGAAGAGGAAAGCGCCGAGGAAACCGAAGCTGAGGATTTCTTCGGAGAGGATTACGATCCCTTTGCTGCGGATTACGACCCATACGGCGGCGGAGGAGCTTCAACAGTAACAGCTCAGTCTGTGGGAACCGCTGCGCCTTCGGAGGATGAAATTGACGAGGGCAAAACCGAAACCTCCGAAAAAATCACATCGGCTTCTTCCGAAACAACAGCAGCGAAAACGGAATCTCAGCAGACACAGAAGCCCGCTTCCGCCGTCACCGAGGCAAAGCCCGTTCCGAAGCAGACGGAAAAAACGGATAATTCCGCTGCCAATGAGGATGTTAAGCTTCTCATATCCGTTCCCAACGGCTGGAATGACGGAACAGCCGATTATTCCCAGCTTGACGGAACTGTAAAGAACAATTCCTCCGCAAGCGTTGACGGCTGGACTGCTACCATTTATGTGGGAAAAAACGCATCTGTGGAGCAGTCGTGGAACTGCGGCATTGAGCTGAGCGGCGGCAAAATGATCATTACTCCTGTGGAGCATAATAAGACTATTGCCTCGGGCGGAGAGGGAACATTCGGAATGATACTTAAAAATCCCGGAGATATCGACACGAAAAAATCCGAGATAACCTGTTCAATGGGAGCATTTTCGGCATCTTCATCGGGAAATGGCGGCAATAATTCGGGCGGAACACCTCCGTCCGCACCCGTGCAGGCAAAGGACGTTCCCGCACCGACCACCGATGACTGGCTTTCCGTAAATGGAAACAAGATCGTTGACTCAGACGGCAGAGAGGTCTGGCTTACTGGAGTGAACTGGTTCGGTTATAATACGGGTACAAACACCTTTGACGGTTTGTGGGCGTGCGATCTCAACAGCTCTTTAAAAGCAATTGCCGATCATGGCTTCAATTTGCTGAGAGTGCCAATTTCCGCAGAGCTTATAAACAGCTGGGCTGCGGGAAATTATCCCACCGCAAACTTCAATCAGGCGACAAATTCCTACCTTGTGGGAATGAACAGCCTTGAGATATTCGATTATGTCATAGGTCAGTGCAGAGCAAACGGAATTAAGATAATGATTGATATCCACAGCGCAAAGACCGACGCAATGGGTCATATGAAAAATATGTGGTATGAGGGCAATGTGACCGAGAAGGATTATCTTGCGGCGCTTTCATGGATGGCAGAGCGTTACAAAAACGACGATACCATTATCGCATTTGACCTGAAAAACGAGCCTCACGGCAAGGCAAATGAGAACCCAAGAGCAAAATGGGACGGCCGCAAGGACAGCGACAATTGGAAATATGTTGCCGAAAAGGCAGCAAAGGCTGTTCTCGGCAAAAATCCCAACGTTCTCGTTATGGTCGAGGGAATCGAGATATATCCAACCGATATAAAGAAAAACGGGGATTTTAGCTCAACAAATCCCGGGGATTACTATTCCACATGGTGGGGCGGAAATCTCAGGGGAGTTAAAAATGACCCCGTCGATCTTGGAAAATATCAGAACAAGCTTGTTTATTCTCCTCATGATTACGGTCCTGCGGTATATCAGCAGGAGTGGTTCAAGGGCGATTATACATATGATTCCCTCTATCGTGACGCATGGTATGATAACTGGTTCTATATCCAGGACGAGAAAATCGCACCGCTGCTTATCGGTGAATGGGGCGGCTTTATGACCCAGCCCAATCTCAAATGGATGACTTATCTCAGGCAGCTTATCAAGGAAAAGCGTATCAATCACACCTTCTGGTGCTTCAATGCCAATTCGGGAGATACGGGCGGACTTGTAAAGGACGATTTCACCACATGGGACAAGGAAAAATATGAATTTGTCAAGGAAGTTCTCTGGCAGGAGGACGGCAAATTCGTGGGACTTGACCATGAAATTCCCTTAGGCTCAAACGGCAAGGCTTTGGGAAAATAACTTCGGGAGCATAAAAATGAGTGGATTTGATACATTTGAAAGGCTGGGGGATGGCTGTGAGATATGCGTGACCCGTGAGCATACCTTCGGAACTGACGCCTTTCTCCTTGCGGATTTTGCAAGAGCAAGACATAAGGACGTCGTCTGCGACCTGGGAACGGGCTG
This sequence comes from Oscillospiraceae bacterium, assembly GCA_022787085.1. Taxonomy (GTDB): domain Bacteria; phylum Bacillota; class Clostridia; order Oscillospirales; family Ruminococcaceae; genus Huintestinicola. Next base: position 16,386 of record JALFVE010000049.1, read on the forward strand.
CGGGATAATCGCTGTTCTTGAGAAGCTCAGATACGAGCCGAAAAGGGTTTACGGAATTGATATTCAGGAGCAGGCGATCGAGCAGTTTAATATTACAGTTGAGCGTTCCTCACTTGAGAAAGTTTTTCCGCTGCATATGGATCTGAAAAATCTTACGAATGAAGCGCCTCTTGACAGCTGCGATCTTGTGACCTGCAATCCGCCGTATAAGGCATACAAGGCGGGGCTTGAAAGCGAGCTTGACGCTCATAAAATTGCAAGGCATGAGATACTTTGCGATATAAACGATGTATGCACTGCGGCAAAGAGACTTTTGAAATTCGGCGGCAGGCTTTGTATCTGCAACCGTCCCGAGCGGCTTGCAGACGTGATATCGGCAATGCGTGCAAACGGGATAGAGCCGAAAAATCTCAGATTTGTATCAAAGTCTCCCGATACTGCTCCATGGCTTTTCCTCATCGAAGGAAGAAAGGGCGGAGGCGCATTTATGAAGGTCATGCCCCAGCTTTATATCAGCGGCAGTGGGGGAGTTAGCCCCGAGCTTGCCGGGATCTACGGTCATTACGGGGAAAATTCGGATAAAGGAGAATGAGCTGTGTCGGGAAAGCTGTATGTTGTCGGTACTCCCATCGGCAACCTTGAAGATATAACATACCGTGCGGTGAGGATATTGTCCGAGGTGGATTTTATCTGCGCCGAGGATACGAGAGTGACGGTCAAGCTTCTGAATCATTTTGACATAAAAAAGCCCCTTGTGAGCTACCATGAACATTCCTCCTCCCATGTTTCGGAAAATATTATTGAGAGGCTTCAAAGCGGCGAAAGCTGCGCTGTTGTAACTGATGCGGGAATGCCCTGCATTTCGGACCCGGGCGAGGATCTTGTGAGAAAATGCAGGGATCTTGATATCCCTGTGGAGTCCGTTCCGGGGCCCACCGCAATGGCAACTGCTGCTGCCATATGCGGGATCCCCGCCTCCCGTTTTGCATTTGAAGGCTTCCTTTCCGTCACAAAGAAGCAGAGGTATGCCCATCTGGAAGCAGTGGCGGGGGATACCCATACCCTGATATTTTACGAGGCTCCCCATAAGCTCAGAGCAACCCTTGAGGATATGCTGAAATATTTCGGTGACAGGCGGATATCCATTTGCAGAGAGCTTACAAAGCTCCATGAGGAGGTGATCCGCACCACCATTTCCGAGGCAATAAACTATTATGAGGAAAATTCTCCCCGAGGAGAATATGTCCTTGTGGTGGAGGGTGCTTCGGAGGCTGATAATGATAAGGAATACACCCTTGAGGACGCTGTAAGACTTGCTTCGGAGCTTATCGAAAAGGGTGTGAAGCTGTCCGATGCCTGCAAGGAGGCAGCGACGGTGACGGGAATCAGAAAAAAGGACATTTATTCCGCTCTGATGTAATTTTTATTTCCATTCAATGCAAAGAATCACCTTAGTTTATAATTTTTGTTGAATATGCTCAAAAAATATGAAAGATTTTCTTTGCAAAATTGCATTTTTAATCTTGCAAAATTGGGAAAACAGTGATATAATGTATATATGATTTATGCGAAAGGGAGTCTTAGCATAAGTTGAATTTATTTGGGAGGTTTTTAACAATGGCGTTGAAAAACAAATATCTTATTGATTTACTCGAGACCGTGAAGAAGCGTAATCAGGGCGAGCCCGAATTTATTCAGGCAGTAACAGAGGTTATTGAGACTCTCGAGCCTGTTATCGAGAAGAGACCCGACCTCGTTGAGGCAGGCGTTCTTGACAGACTTGTAGAGCCTGAGAGACAGATCGTTTTCCGTGTTCCCTGGGTTGACGACAACGGCAAGGTTCAGGTAAACCGCGGCTTCAGAGTACAGTTCAACTCTGCTATCGGTCCTTACAAGGGCGGAATCAGACTTCATCCTTCAGTATATATCGGTATTATCAAGTTCCTCGGCTTTGAGCAGGTATTCAAGAACAGCCTTACCACTCTTCCCATGGGCGGCGGCAAGGGCGGTTCCGACTTTGATCCCAAGGGCAAGAGCGACGGAGAGGTTATGCGTTTCTGCCAGAGCTTCATGACTGAGCTCTGCAAGCACATCGGCGCTGACACCGACGTTCCCGCAGGTGATATCGGAACAGGCGCAAGAGAGATAGGCTATATGTTCGGTCAGTATAAGAGACTCCGCAATGAGTTCACAGGCGTTCTCACAGGTAAGGGTCTTACCTACGGCGGTTCTCTCGCAAGAACAGAGGCAACAGGCTACGGTCTCTGCTACTTCACCAATGAAATGCTCAAGGCTAACGGCAAGTCCTTCGAGGGCAAGACCGTTGTTATTTCCGGTTCCGGAAACGTTGCTATCTACGCTACCGAGAAGGCTACAGCTCTCGGCGCAAAGGTAGTTGCACTTTCCGATTCCAACGGCTACATCTATGATCCCGACGGAATTGACCTTGCTTGCGTAAAGCAGCTCAAGGAAGTTGAGAGAAAGAGAATCAAGGAGTACGTTTCTACTCATCCCAATGCAACCTACACTGAGGGTTGCAAGGGCATCTGGACTATCAAGTGCGATATCGCTCTTCCCTGCGCAACTCAGAACGAGATCGACGGCGAGAGCGCTGCTATACTTGTAAAGAATGGCTGCTGGTGTGTATCCGAGGGCGCTAATATGCCTTCTACTCCCGAGGCTATCAATACTTACCTTGCAAACGGCATTCTTTACGGTCCCGCAAAGGCTGCAAATGCAGGCGGCGTAGCTACCTCCGGTTTGGAAATGAGCCAGAACAGCGAGAGACTTTCCTGGACATTCGAAGAGGTTGACGCTAAGCTTCACGGCATCATGGTTTCCATCTTCAACGCTTGCGACAGCGCAGCAAAGGAGTATGGCATGGAGGGCAACTACATGGCAGGTGCAAATATTGCAGGCTTCCTGAAGGTTGCTGAGGCTATGAAGGCTCAGGGCTGTGTCTGATTCTGTAAATATAAAATAACTTGTCCCTTTACAGCGGATTTTGCTGCTGTAAAGGGCTTTTTATTGTCCCTCCAAAACAACTTATTTATTTACTATTGACATCAGACGTGAGAAATGCTATAATAATATGTATAGTGAGATAGTATGTATGCTCATAGAAAGGTTAATGTGTACAAGAATATGAACATTTCATTATGCATTGTTACTTATAATAATGAGAATACTATTGAGCGGGTCCTTGATTCGATTTTTGAATTTTCAGGGAATAGTTCGCTGAGAGTGTTTATTTCGGATAATGCGTCCTCGGATAATACCGTTGAGAAGGTCAGACATAAATTTCCGCAGGTGAATGTTGTCTGCAATAAGGAAAACAAGGGATTTGGCTTCGGTCATAATTCGGTTATAGGACTGCTTGACTCGGATTATCATTTCATCGTTAATCCCGATATTATTCTGACAAACGACATTCTCGGTGAAATGGCAGAGTATCTGGATAATAATCCCGATGTGGTCATGGCTGTTCCAAAATTCTTTTTTGAGAACGGGAATGAGCAGTTTACTCCGAAGCTTAGGCCAAAGCTTCGGTTCATGATCGGCGGAAGGCTTGAGCGCTACGGCGGTATTTTCAAAAAATGGCGGGACGAATATACCATGAGAAATGCAGAGCCTGATTCTCCTGTTGATGTGGGCTTCTGTTCGGGCTGCTTTATTGCGGTCAGGACGGAGATATTCAAGAAGATCGGCGGTTTTGACGAGCGCTATTTTCTGTATAACGAGGACGCCGACATTACCCGTATGGCTCAGAAATACGGCAGGACCGTTTATGCTCCGCAGTTTCACGTTACTCATTTATGGGAGCGTGCCTATATGAAAAATATCAAGTATTTTTTCATTCAGATATCTTCAATGATAAAGTATTTTTATAAATGGAGATCTGACGGAAAATACGTCGGTGACTGCAATGATTGATATACTTATGGCTGTTTACAACGGCGAAAAATATCTCTCTGAGCAGATAGAATCCATTCTTTCTCAGAACGAGGGGGGCTGGAGGCTTATCATCTGCGACGACCGCTCTTCAGATCCTTCTTTCAGTATTGCCGAGGAGTATGCACGAAAATATCCCGATAAAATCGTATGTTACAGAAATGAGGAGTCCTCAGGCTCTGCACAGGCCAATTTTATGGGATTGCTCAGAAATTCGGAAGCCGATTATATCATGTTTTCCGACCATGACGATGTATGGCTTCCTCATAAAATCTCGCTGACACTTAATAAAATGAAAGAGCTTGAAAAACAGTATCCCGATTCGCCTGTGCTTGTTCATGGGGAACTGGAAATTACCGACAGTTCTCTCAATGTTTTATCTCCAAGCTTTACAAAATATCAGGGACTTGACCCTAAGCAGAAATCGCTTGGCAGGCTCCTTGTTCAGAATAACGTCACAGGCTGCACCGTAATGATAAACCGCCGCCTTGCGGAGCTTGTTAAAAATGTTCCCGCCGAAAAAATGCTTATGCATGACTGGTGGATAGCTCTTGCAGCGGCAGCCTTCGGTGTGATAGGCTTTGTGGACGAGCCTGTTATCAAATACAGGCAGCATGGAGGAAATCGTCTGGGCGCTGTTAATAACAGGAGCTTTATGGGTGCGCTGAAAATCGTTTTTCAGCGTGTCAATACAAAGAAAAGAGTTAGCATGACTTACACTCAGGCAGAAAATTTCTATGAATATTATAAGGATTCTCTTTCGGAAAAATCAAGGCAGTGCCTTGAATTGTATCTTTCAATTCCGAAAAGGAAAAAGCTTGTTCGTGTTTGTATGCTAATTAAAAATAAATTTTTAAAGCAGAATTTTATGACTGCTGTGGGTCAGATAATATTTTGCTGATGGAGGTTATTTATGAAAGGAATAATTTTAGCGGGCGGTTCGGGAACACGTCTATATCCGCTCACAATGATCACTTCGAAGCAGCTTCTCCCAATTTATGACAAGCCCATGATCTATTACCCGCTGTCAACTCTTATGCTGGCGGGAATAAGGGATATTCTTATCATATCCACCCCCCAGGATCTTCCTAATTTTGAGAAGCTTTTAGGTGACGGCTCAAGCTATGGAATTAAGCTCAGCTACAAGGTACAGCCCTCTCCCGACGGACTTGCGCAGGCATTTATCCTCGGTGAGGAATTTATCGGTGACGACTGCTGTGCTATGGTTCTGGGCGATAATATTTTCTATGGAAACGGATTCTCAAAGATACTTAAAAATGCTGTTGCAAATGCGGAGCAGAATCACAGAGCCAGTGTTTTCGGCTATTATGTGGAGGATCCCGAGCGTTTCGGAGTGGTGGAATTTGACAATGACGGCAAGGTCATTTCCGTTGAGGAAAAACCCAAGGAGCCCAAGTCAAATTATGCCATAACGGGACTTTATTTCTATGATAACAGGGTCGTTGAGATAGCAAAGCAGATGAAGCCCTCCGCAAGAGGGGAGCTTGAGATAACCGACCTTAACCGTGTATTCCTCGAAAAGGGTGATCTTGACGTTCAGCTTCTGGGACGCGGCTTTGCATGGCTCGACACAGGTACTATGGACAGCCTTATTGAAGCAGGACAGTTTGTTCAGATGGTGGAAAAGCGTCAGGGAATAAAGATCTCCGCCGTTGAGGAGATCGCTTACAAGAACGGCTGGATAACAAGAGAAAAGCTCCTTGAATCCGCCGAAAGATACGGTAAATCTACATACGGACAGCATCTCAAAAAGGTTGCGGAAGGGAAGATAAGATACTGATGAAGATACTTATTACAGGCGGCAAAGGACAGCTTGGCACAGAGCTATGCAAATGCTTTGAGAGGGGAACCACTGAGCTTGGCACACCCGAAATATTAAAGCAGGAAAATTCAGTCCGTTCAATTGATGTTGACGAGCTGGATATTACCGATCAGAAGGCGGTAAAGGCGCTTTTTGAACAGGAAAAATATGACGCTGTTATAAACTGCGCCGCTTACACCAATGTTGACGGCTGCGAGGCTCACAGGGACGACGCTTTCAGGGTTAACGCCATAGGTCCCCGAAATCTTGCCATAGCCTGCGAGAATATAGGTGCAAAGCTTATCCATGTTTCAACCGATTACGTTTTTCCCGGAAACGGCTCAAAGCCATGCACAGAGTGCGATATACCATCTCCGAAAAGCGCATACGGCAGCACAAAATATCTTGGCGAACAGTATGTGAGAGAGTTCTGCTCAAGATATTTCATTGTCAGAACAGCGTGGCTTTACGGATATTACGGAAAGAATTTCGTCAAGACCATTATGAACGCTGCACGGAAATTCGGAAAGCTCTCAGTGGTTGACGATCAGCGGGGCAATCCCACCAATGCTGCCGATCTTGCCCATCATCTCATAAAGCTCCTTGAAACCGAGGAATACGGCATTTATCACGGCACAGGCTCGGGCGAATGTTCATGGTATGATTTTGCCGCTGAGATCGTAAAGACAGCGGGCATTGATGCGGAGGTGGCTCCCTGCACATCGGATGAATATGCTGCATCCCACCCCGAGGCAGCGGACAGACCTAAATATTCCGCTCTTGATAACGGAATGTTCAGAGTGACCGTGGGAGACGAGTTCAGACCATGGCAGGATGCACTTAAATGCTTTATGGACAATTACAAAGAATAATGATCTGAAAGGAATTTGATAATATGACTATCATCGTAACAGGAGGAGCAGGTTTCATCGGCTCAAATTTCGTTTTCCATATGTTAAAAAAATACCCCGATTACAGGATAATCTGTCTTGACTGCCTGACCTATGCGGGCAATCTTTCCACACTCAAAAGCGTAATGGATAATCCCAATTTCAGATTTGTAAAGGCTTCCATTACTGACAGAGAGGCTGTTAACAAGCTCTTTGAGGAGGAGCACCCCGATATGGTGGTAAACTTTGCTGCCGAAAGCCATGTTGACCGCTCTATTGAAAATCCCTCGGTATTTCTTGAGACAAATATTCTGGGCACACAGGTGATGATGGACGCCTGCCGCAAGTATGGCATAAAGCGTTATCATCAGGTATCAACAGACGAGGTATACGGCGATCTGCCCCTTGACAGACCCGACCTTTTCTTTACCGAGGAAACACCTATCCACACATCAAGCCCCTACTCAGCTTCAAAGGCATCCGCCGATCTTCTGGTAATGGCATATCACCGCACCTTCGGTCTTCCCGTTACAATTTCGAGATGCTCAAATAACTACGGACCCTATCATTTCCCCGAGAAGCTTATCCCTCTTATGATCGCAAATGCATTAAATGACAAGCCCCTCCCCGTTTACGGCAAGGGCGAGAATGTAAGAGACTGGCTTTATGTTGAGGATCACTGCAAGGCAATTGACCTTATTATCCACAAGGGCAGAGAGGGCGAGGTCTACAACATCGGCGGTCATAATGAAATGAAGAACATTGACATTGTTAAGATAATCGTCAAGGAGCTTGGCAAGAGCGAGGATCTTATTACCTACGTTGCTGACAGAAAGGGGCATGATATGCGCTATGCAATCGACCCCACAAAGATCCACAATGAGCTGGGCTGGCTTCCCGAGACCAAGTTTGCCGACGGTATCAAGAAGACCATTCAGTGGTATCTTGATAACAAGGAATGGTGGGAGGAGATCATTTCCGGCGAGTATCAGAATTATTATGAGAAGATGTATGGGAACAGAGGTTGATTAAAATGGGAAAGTTTAATTTCATAGAAACAGGCATTAAAGACCTTTACGTTATTGAGCCCACGGTGTTCGGTGATAGCAGAGGCTATTTTATGGAGACCTACAACGCAGAGTTTGAACCTTATATAAAGCACCTTGACGGCACTCCCGCGCAGTTTGTGCAGGATAATCAGTCAAGGTCGAAAAAGGGAGTATTAAGAGGACTTCATTTTCAGAAGAATAATCCCCAGGGCAAGCTTGTACGCTGTCTGGAGGGCGAGGTCTATGATGTTGCCGTTGATCTCAGAAAGGACAGCGAGACCTATGGAAAATGGTACGGCGTTCTGCTCTCCGAGGAGAACAAGAAGCAGTTCTATGTGCCTGAGGGCTTTGCTCATGGCTTTGTTGTGCTTACAGACACTGCCACCTTTGCATACAAATGCACACGCCTTTATGACCCCTCCGACGAGGGCGGCATGATGTGGAACGATCCCGATATTGGCGTTGACTGGCATATCCCAGATGGCATGGAGATACTCCTCAGCGAGAAGGATAAGAAAAATCTGTCCTTTAAGGATCTTGGTTTTTCATTCTGACATAGCCAGAGGCAAATAAAAATGAGGTATCCGGAGGAATCCGATGAAAAAAAATACAGGCTGTACTAACGGACAGAACAATGAAAAACAGACCATCGGTAAGGTAAGAGCAGAAATCAGATTTGAAATTGGTAAAAAAGCAGCTCTCTCAGAACCGATATATTATGAATGCAGTTATCCGCAGTTCAAAATTGCGGATATATCCCTTCCTGAAAACTGCAGAAAAATAACAATAAGATTTCCCGAACTGAAATATTATGCTGTAAGAGAGCTTTCATTTGTTTCAGGATTTGGTATGCTCCGGCTTGGAACAAAAGGAAATGCTAAGAAATCAGGCAGCTTTATAATATTTGATGGAAATGACGCCTCAGCTTCTGCAGAAACTGAGGACTGCTCATGTGTTTGTATTTTGGGGGAGCTGTTCATTTTTGAAAACAGCAGTGATTTTTCTACTGTAAAGAAAATGCTGCATCAAGTAGAGTCGGAATGTAAAATGATCTCTGATGAAAAGGATATGGCGGAAAAAAAGGTACAGCAGTTATCGGCAGAGCTGAACAGCGTCCGGAACAGAATGATATCTGCAGAAACCTCATTTGCCATGGTTCAGAATTCCATTATATGGAAAATGACCCTTCCGCTTCGAAAGTTCCTTGACTTTTTAAAAGCTGTTGCTGACAGAGTCACGCCGCTTCGCTATGTAAAAAAATTCCTTGGCACTGTAAAAAACTCGGGATTCAGGGCTGCATGGGAAAAGACCCGTAAGAAGCTTTCTGCCGATAATGACAATGGAAACAAGGAAATTATTAATAGCTTCTCCCTTTCAGCAAGCGAGATCAAAATGCAGAAGAATACAAGGTTTGACAGGAATATAAAATTCAGCATAATCGTTCCCCTGTACAACACCCCTGTGAAGTTTCTGAAAGAAATGCTTCAGTCTGTCATTGCACAGACCTATGAAAACTGGGAGCTTTGTCTTGCCGACGGAAGCGACAGCGAACATCCCGAGGTGGGAGCCACAGTTCTGAAATTTGCCGGAAAGGACAGCCGCATAAAATATAAAAAGCTGGAAAAAAATCTGGGAATATCGGATAATTCCAACGCCTGCATTGATATGGCAGAAGGCGATTACATCGGATTGTTCGACCATGATGACCTTCTGCATCCGGCTGCACTTTTTGAGGTTATGAAGGCTATATGCGAAAAGGACGCCGATTATGTTTATACCGATGAGATGGTCTTCAGAAGTCCTAATATAAACGATGTCATGCATCTTTATTTTAAGTCGGATTATGGACCTGATACTCTGCGAGGCATAAATTATATCTGTCACTTTTCTGTTTTCAGCAGGGAGCTTCTTGATAAAACCTACAGGTTCCGTCATGAATATGACGGAAGTCAGGATCACGATCTGATCCTCCGTCTGACTTCGATAGCAAAAAAAATCGTCCATATCCCGAAAATACTCTATTTCTGGCGCTCTCATCCCAATTCAGTGGCATCGGATATCAGTGCAAAAACCTACGCCATAGAAGCTGGCAGAAATGCTGTTCGGGATCATATAGCTTCTCTCGGAATGAAGGCAAAGGTGCTGAGTACAGAGATCTGCCCCACCGCATACAGAATAAAATACGAGATAAAGACCTATGACAAGGTGAGCATCATTATCCCCAACAAAAATCATCTTGATGACCTGACCTGCTGCATAAACTCTATCCTGTCGAAATCAACCTATCCTGATTATGAGATAGTGATAGTTGACAACGGCTCTGATGATAAGGAACTGTTCCGCTATTACGAGAAGCTGAAAAGGGATAAAAGATTCGTTATATGCTCTCTTGATATTCCCTTCAATTATTCGACTCTCAATAATTTTGCCGTACGAAAGGCATCGGGAAAATACTATATCCTGCTTAACAATGACATAGAGATCATCACTCCCGAATGGATAGAGGAAATGCTTATGTATGTTCAGCGTGATGATGTGGGCATATGCGGCGCAAAGCTCTATTATCCTGATGATACGATCCAGCACGCCGGCGTGATAATTGGCATAGGAGGAATTGCGGGTCACTGCTTCGGAAGTTGGCCGAAGGATGCCAGCGGATATCTGGACAGACTGATCTATTCTCAGGACCTTTCTGCCGTAACGGCAGCCTGTCTGATGATAAAGGCATCTGTGTTCAATGAGATCGGCGGGTTAGATGAGGAGAATTTCAGCGTAGCATTCAATGATGTGGATCTGTGTCTCAAGGTGAGACAGGCAGGCTATCTGGTGGTATGGACCCCTTATGCGGAGGCATATCACTATGAGTCAAAGTCAAGAGGCTATGAGGATACTCCCGAAAAGATCAAGCGTTTTCAGGGTGAGATAGACCGTTTCAAGAAGAAATGGGCGGATGTACTTGAAGAGGGGGATCCGTATTATAATCCGAATCTTACTCTTGAGCGAGGGGATTTTTCGCTGAAATAAGTTTATATCAGACAAATTTCCATGTTTGGAAACACGTCTGTTTCCCGGAGGATTTATTATAAATGTCAAAATATGATTTTAAGATCGATCTGTCAGAAAACACATCCACAGGTCTGATACTAAAAAAAATCAGACCGGGCAGCACAGTGCTTGAATTTGGCTGTGCAACCGGAAGAATGACCAGGTATATGCAGGAAGAACTGCATTGTCAGGTATATATCGTTGAGATCGACAAAGAGGCATATGAAACAGCTTTGCAATATGCCGCAGACGGTGTATGCGGCGATATTATGGATATGGAGTGGAAGGAGAAATTTTCGGATATCCTCTTTGATCATATCCTTTTTGCTGATGTGCTTGAACATCTGCCCGATCCCGATTTTGCTGTCAGAGAGGCTGCAAAGCTGCTTGTTCCCGAGGGAAATATAATTTTCTCTATTCCGAATATTACCCATAATGATATTATCCTGAAAGCGATCAGTGATCATTTTGATTATACTGATGTCGGATTGCTTGACAACACTCATATCCATTTCTGGGGACTGAAAAATATAAAGCCCTTTGCAGAAAAAAATGGGCTGTTTATCCATAGCATTGATGCCACCTTCTGCGATACGGGCTGTTCCGAACAGTACAAGGGAGATCTTCGGAATATCCCGACGATTCTGCTGAATATCCTCAATGAAAGAGACTTCGGAAACGTTTATCAGTTTGTTTGCACCATGGAGCGTCAGATCCCTGAAAATAAGGTTATGCTTTCTTCGAAAAAAACAGGTATAATAAGCAGTCTTTACATTGATCTGGGACAGGGCTTTGATGAGGAAGATAAGCTCTGCTTTAGAACTGAGGCGGCTGAGGATGGAAGCTATATTCTTAATTATGTGTTGGAGAATACGGAGAAAATTCAGAAAATACGCTTTGATCCTGTGGAAGGGCAGGGCTGTATTCTGAAAAATCTGATGATCTGTCAGGGTGACGAAGTTCTTACTATGTCATTCAGCAGCAGTATATCCCTTGATAACGGGGTTTTGCTGATCGGCAATGACCCGATGGTGTCTGTCACGCTTCTGTCTGACAGTGCGCCTGTAGAGATCAAGGCTCAGATATTGCTGATATCAGATGCTGAATATGTTGATACACTGATCGGAAATATTAGATACGTCCGTATGTACGCCGACAGTCTCAAAGCCGATAACGATACCTTAAAATCGGACTATGATAATCTGAAAGCTGATAACGAGGCTTTAAAATCGGAGTATGATAATCTGAAGGCAGATAACGATATCTTAAAATCGGACTATGATATTTTGAAGGCTGATAACACGGCTTTAAAATCGGACTATAATAATCTGAAGGCAGATAACGATATCTTAAAATCGGACTATAATAATCTGAAGGCAGATAACGATATCTTAAAATCGGACTATGATAGTTTGAAGGCTGATAACAAGGCTTTAAAATCGGACTATGATAATCTGAAGGCAGATAACGAGGATTTAAAAACTGACTATGGTAAGCTCATAACAGAAAACGCAAATCTGAAAGAAGCTTTGCTGGCAGAATCCATTAGAAATAATGCTTATGCACAGCTTGTTGATGCAAAGGAAGAAATGCTTATTCTTTACAAGCAGCGTAATGATGAGCTGCTTAATAAAATAAGTGAACTGACAGATCAGATAAATATGTATCAGAGCAGAAAATGCGTTCGCCTGGCTGATATGCTGGGAAGAAAATTCAGAAAATAAAGTTGCGAGTGTGAAATATATCCATGAAAAAAATCACTGTAAAAAAGAAAAAACTGTGCAAAATATTTTGTGCAGTGATTACAGTTCTCTTAAATGTGTATTTTATTTATTATTTCCTTTCAAAACCGCAGATAAATGATATGGCGGTCAGGATAAATTATGAATCCTCAGCTGCAAACACTATACAGATTTTTTATTCCACGGACACCGAGCCTCTGTTTTCGGAGGACAGAGCTGTAAAATTCGAGTATATACAGACGGATGTCCCTCAGGAATTGTATGCCGAGCTTCCGACAGAGCTTACTTATTTACGAATAGATTTCGGAGATAAGGCGGGAATTGCGGTGTTGTCGGAACCGAAGCTCTGCATAGGCAGCAAGTCAATGGATATGGATATTTCAGGGACTCCGGTAATTGAAAGCTTTCTCGGCAGTATCCGTAATGAAAACGGCAGACTGTTTATCACAACGGAAGATACTGATCCTTATATTGTTTTTTCCGCCGAGGAAATGAAGATCCCCGAGGCTTTGGAGCATTACAGCAGCAGCCGAAGAACTGAAAATATTATTTTCGCAGTATTGATATGTATGGCGGTCGATCTGGTATCGGTGATGTTTATCCTTAATTTTGATGAGCTTATCGGAATACCTCTGAATATATTCAGAGAGAGAAAAATGTTTGCGAATCTTGTGAAAAATGACTTTCAGGCAAGATTTGCAGGCTCGTATTTCGGCGTTTTCTGGGCATTTGTTCAGCCTCTGATAACAATGGCATTGTATTGGTTTGTATTTCAGGTGGGACTGCGTGCGGGAAATGTTAGCGATTATCCTTTTATACTGTTTCTGATGTCCGGAATGATACCCTGGCTGTATTTTTCCGAAGCACTCAGCGGCTCCACAAATTCCCTGGCAGAATACAGCTATCTTGTTAAAAAGGTATTATTCAACGTTGAGATAATCCCTGCCCTGAAAACAGCTTCTTCTTTGTTTGTACACATAGCTTTTGTGGTATTCTTGTCTGTGATATGCATAGTTTATGGATTCACACCCTCTCTGTACTGGCTGCAGCTCTTGTATTACATTCCCTGTACAGCCTTTCTGGCACTGGGCTTATCCTATATCACAGCCTCCTGTACCGCTTTTTTCAAGGATACGATACAGATAGTAAATATATTCCTGACAATAGGCGTCTGGATCACTCCTGTAATGTGGAATCCTGTGGGTACGATACCAGAAGCACTGCATACTGTTTTCAGGCTTAATCCTGTTTACTATATAGTTGACGGGTTCAGGGATTCTATGCTCGCAAAGGTCTGGTTCTGGGAAAAACCGGTCTGGACGGTGGGATTCTGGCTGATATCCGTTACTGTATATATTATAGGCGTAAAGCTATTTAATAAATTGAAGGTGCATTTTGCTGATGTATTATAAGGATTGATTTGATTATGAACAGCGTAATTTCGGTAAAAAACGTTACCAAAATCTATAAAATTTATGATGATCCCAAGGATAGATTCAAGGATGCTCTGGGACTTGAAAAGAACAAGCAGCATTATAAAAATTTCTATGCTCTCAATAACGTTTCCTTTGAGGTCGGCAAGGGCGAGATAGTGGGTATCGTGGGAAGAAACGGCTCCGGAAAATCCACTATCCTGAAGATACTTACCGGCGTACTGAATCCGACGGAGGGTTCAGTGCATATCGAAGGAAAGGTCGCTGCTCTGCTGGAGCTGGGTGCAGGCTTCAATATGGAATATACGGGAATGAAAAATATTTATCTCAATGCGACCATGATGCACGTCAGCGAAAAAGAAATCGAAGAAAAGATACCCGATATACTTGCCTTTGCCGATATCGGCGATTATATCAATCAGCCTGTGAAAACATATTCAAGCGGTATGTTTGTCAGACTTGCATTTGCATTGGCGATAAATGTGGATCCCGATGTTCTGATCGTTGACGAAGCACTTGCGGTGGGTGATACAAGATTTCAGCTCAAATGCATGGATAAATTTACAGAATTTATTCAGGCGGGCAAGACCATACTGTTCGTTACTCACGATGTCAATGCTGTGAAACGGTTTTGTAGCCGTGCAATCTGGCTCAATCAGGGTCAGCTCATTATGGACGGAAATACAGATGAGGTCACAGACAGATATCTTGATTTTCTTAAGAGTGATATGATTATCAGCGAATTTCTTGACTCTGTAAACAGAAACAAGGAGCAGGCTGATCAGCAGCATCCGGATATAGATCTCAGCAATGTGGACATTGTGTCCATACATGAGCTGCATATGTATGACGATCAGGGCAGTGAGATAGACAATATCATTCATGGGAGCCGCGTCAAATTAAAGGTAAGCTATATTGTGGCGGATGAAACAATTGAATCACCTCTTCTGGGTGTAGCCATCAGAAGCATTGACAATGAATATATCTGCGGAATAAACACAAAGCTCGACAAGAAAACAATTCCATGGAAAAAAGGATATAACGAGATCGAGCTGTATTACGATAATTTCAACCTTATTGGCGGGGAATATTATTTCGATGTGGGTATCTTCGATAATACGGGTATTGTTTCTCTTGATTATGCAGCAAGGAAGAAAACATTTTTTGTTCAGATGGACTATATTGCAGAGGGTATTGTAGTACTAAGTCATAAGTGGGAAGTGTAGGATCATGAGAAATTTAAGCGAAAACGATCTTCAGCAATATCATCTTGAGGATGAAGCAAGTATTAAAGCGTATCACAGATGGCTGAGGGAACAGGACAGGCATAAGGAGGAAAAGACAGAGCTTTCGTATAAGCCCATGTTTTCAGTGGTCATGCCTGTATATAATACTGTTACCGAACAGCTTACGGCAGCAATCGGATCGGTTCTGGCTCAGGACTATGATAATTATGAGCTTATTCTTGTGGACGATCATTCAACATGGGACAATGTTATCCCTGTGCTGAAGTCATACGAGAGTAATGAACATGTTCACGTTATTTACAGAGAAACAAACGGTCATATTTCAGTTGCCACAAATGACGGTCTGAATCAGGCAAAGGGCGATTTTATCGTTTTTATGGACTGTGATGATACTATTGAAACTGATGCCTTTTATGAATTTGCCAAAAAGCTGAATGAAGATCCCGAGCTGGATTTTATTTACAGCGATGAGGATAAAATAACCGCCGACGGCAAGCTCAGACATATGCCTTTTTTTAAGCCTGACTGGTCTCCCGATCTGTTTATGACTATGAATTATACCAATCACCTTTCCGTTTACAGGGCGTCCCTCGTAAAGCAGACAGGCGGTCTGCGCAGCGAATACAACGGCTCTCAGGATTATGATTTTGTGCTGCGGTTTATGGAGCTTTCCGATAACAGCAGGGTGGGTCATATCAGCAGGATACTTTATCACTGGCGGGAAAGAAAGGAATCCGTCGCTTTTGCCAAAGGCTCTAAAAATTATGCCGCAGAGGCGGCGAAAAAGGCTAAAGAGGAATGTCTTGCCCGCAGAGGCTTATCGGGACAGGTTATTTATGAACCCAATATTTCTCAGTTTTATATTGCTTATGATGTGCTGGGCGAGCCCTTGATAAGCATTGTTATTCCTTCAAAGGACAATCCCAGTATCCTAAAGCAGTGTATTGATTCTGTTAACAGAGTTACAAAATACAGAAATTATGAGATAATTGTTGTGGATAACGGCAGCTCTCCCGAAAATAAAAGCATTATAGAGAGCTATCTCAAGGATAATAATGCGGTTTATATTTATGAGAAAAAGGAATTTAATTTCTCCTATATGTGCAACTGCGGCTATAAAGCCTCAAAGGGTGAATATGTCCTCTTTTTAAACGATGATATCGAAGTCTTTCAGCCTGATTGGCTGGAAAGAATGGCAGGTGCATTTCAGCAGCCTTATATCGGGGCTGTGGGTGCAAAGCTGCTGTATCCCGACAGCACTCTTATTCAGCACGCAGGTGTTGCCAATATCAAGGAAGGCCCCAGCCATTCTTTTTTAAGGGCTGATGATAATGCCGCTTATTATTTTGGCTTCAGCAAGGCTGATTATAACTGCATTGCCGTAACAGGTGCCTGTCTTATGGTCAGCAGAAAGATTTTGAATAAAATAAACGGCTTTGATGAATCCTTTCCAGTTGCTTATAATGATGTGGACCTGTGTTACAGGATCTATGAATCGGGATATTACATTGTGCAGCGCAATGATGTTATCGCTTATCATCATGAATCTCTAAGCCGGGGAAACGATATGCTCGACGAGAAAAAGCTGCTGAGACTCAGCTGCGAAAGAAACAGATTATATGCCAAGCACCCTTCAATTGGAAATAAAGATCCCTTTATGAACTGTCATCTTCACACATACAGCAGTGTACTGGATCTTGAACCGGTATTCTATCAGATATCAAGATATTCGCTGCCTGTGGCACAGGATGATGTATTAGGAAGTATTGATTCCATTACAGCTACAAGCTATCTGAGAATAGCCGGCTGGGCAGGACTTGCAGACGAGGATAACACAAAAGTCACTGTAAATGTTCTGCTTAGGGATATTTATGGAGTCTGCTGCCGTGCAGAAACGCAGTCAATGATTCGCCATGATGTTTATGAGGCCTTTGAAAAACGGAAGGATATGCTGCACAGCGGCTTTGACACTATTATTGATATAAATATTATAAAGCTGAACACTGTCCCTTATGATATTGGGATTGAGATAATCGACAGCAGCGGAATATCACATATAAAATGGTTTCATTATAAATACCGGACAGAATACCCACAAAAGCTCAGGCAGTTTCTCAAGCCGGAGCAGCTCACAGAGATAAATGCAAACCTGCATGACCTTGATGTCAGATTAAGCATTGATGAGACTCTGCGCATAGATAACGGCATCAGGATCAAAGGATTTGCAATCCTTGATACTAACAATAATTATCTGTATTCCAAAAAAATCGTGCTTCGCAGTTCCAATGGAAAATTACTTGTATTCGAGACATTCCCGGATGAAAGAATTGATGTTGCTTTATATTTTCCGGAAATTCATTTTATAAGGAATTCCGGATTTATCTGCTATATCCTGGAAGATTTGCTGGACGAGGATGAACAGTATTCAGTTGAGATATTGTTTGAAAATATTCTGGATAATAATCGATTTATGATTGCTACAGGTAAACATATCAGCAAATCAAATGCCTGAGAGATGGGTATAATAATTATGTATATTCTGATTTATTAAGGAAAGCTATTTGAACGGAGGTAATTAGATTGAAATCAATTCTTGCAAAAGCCGGGTGTGCTGTTATCGTTATGATTCTTCTCATATGCCTTGCCTTCATTCAGGTGCAGAGATCATCCGATGATGCTGTTTGTATTGATAATCCCTCGGAAGGGATAACTGTCGGACCCATTGATCAGGGAAAGGTCATCAAACAGACGTTTTATTCAGAATATAATGGCCTCAGAATTATGCACATACAATTTGCAACTTATGCCAGAATAAACAGTTCTGATGTCACGATTCAGTTGTATGATGAAAGAAGTAAAGAGCTTATTATGGGTCGGATTCTGAACGCAGCAGAGCTTGCCGATAATGAATATATTGAAATAGACATTCCCCAGCAGAATGATTCTAAAGGAAAATATTACGCTATTGTTATATATTCCAATGCCGATTCTGACAATGCTGTTACTATCTGGGCGTCTGAGGGTACTTCATATTTGAATGGAGAGCTTTTCGTAAATGATACAGCTGCTGACATGGATATATCCTTTAAGGTCGGATATAACAAGACCTTGTCCACAGGCTTCAGTAAGTTCCTGATAATGACTGTGATGATGCTTCTCTGCGGTGTATCTGCTGTCTCCTATGCTTTGATTTCAAAGAAATACAATTTGCTTGCGCTTAAAATTGTATTCGGAGGTCTGTTCAGTATATTTTTTGCTGTTGCTTTTGTCGGAATTTATTGCTATATTGCACCCGGAAGCATTGAATATGAAATGTCCGGAGCTAATTGTGTGCGGGGCTGTATATTTGCTGTAATAGGTGTGTTTGCATATCTGAATATTATTGTAGAAAAAGAGAAGCTTTGGAATTTTATATTTGAAAAAAGATGGTATGCGGCATTATTTGCATTTATATTCGCATTTTCTCTGAAGCTGAATTTTTCAAATGTATCTTGTTTTGATTTTTACATTCAGCCGGATATCCGCTCAGAATATACTCAGCCGGTCTTAGGCATTTCTCGGGACATCAGAAGCGATGAATGGCTGGTTGAAACTCCCAGAAGAATATCAGGCTCGTACAGTGATTATGGTCCGGAAAACCATATCATGAGGGGGACTGAAAATAAAAATCTTCCGGCATCTAATTTATATAAAGGATATTCAGCACTGTATAATCCATTTAACTGGGGATTCCTTTTATTTGGACCTGAATACGGCATGAGTTGGTTATGGTGCGGGCTTTATATCATGTCGTTTATGGTATCCTTTGAGCTTTCATTGATACTTTCAAAAGGTAAAAGATTCTATGCTCTTTTAGGAGCAGTTCTGATCTCTTTATCATCATTTTCCTTATGGTGGTCTATTATGACCTATTCCGTATCAATGCAGGGAATTATTGTCTGTGCATACCATTTTATTAACACAGACAGCAGAAAAAAACGTATTCTTTTGGCTGTATGCTTTTCGTTTGCATTTTCATTCTTTGTATGCTCGCTATATCCCGCATGGCAGGTGCCTCTCGCTTATATTCTTATGGCATTTGCAGCATGGCTGTTATTAGATTACTTTGACAGGATCAGAAGCTTTAAGGCTGCTGATTGGCTGATACTTGGTGCAGCGGTTGTTTTTTCTGCGTCTGTGATACTGGCATATTTGTATGACATGAGGGACTATACTCAGGGAATTATGGGGACCGTATATCCCGGCGCACGTTTTGATACAGGCGGTTTTAGTTTATCAAAGATATTCTGTTATCCACAGTCGCTGTTCTATTCCTTCCATGATACAGGAAACAACAGCGAAGCAGGTGTGTTTTACTGCCTTTTTCCAATTCCTATTATATTCTCAGCATATATTGCAGTTAAGCAGATCATTGCAAAAATAAAGGACAAGTCGGTCAGAATGGATAAGCTGAATCTATGCCTGCTTGCAGTCGGCATATTCCTTATCACATATTGCACCGTAGGTTTCCCGAAATGGCTCGCAGGTATAACCTTAATGAGCTATTCCACTGCGCTCAGAGCTGTTGATTTTATCAGCTTGTTATGCATTTATATGATGATAAGACATTTTTCAGAAGATAATGAGAAGTTCAGATTGCCCCTTGGAGTTTGTGCGATAATTACCTTTATTTCGGTGATAATCTCAATGTACTACTCTCAGACTCTGTATCCCACATATCTTACGCAGATACTGACTGCTATAAGTGCTTTGCTTACATTCGGTTTCGGTATGGCATATTTTACAAGAATTTCAGAAAAAAACAGAAATTTCATACTTTCTATTGTGATGACTGTAAATATTATTGGCGGAATAACTGTTCTTCCCATAAACCGAGGAGCAGATGCACTGCTTAAAAAGCCTGCATCGGCTGCAGTACAGAGTATTGTACGGAATGATAAGGAGGCAAAATGGGCTGCTTGCAATGATATTGTTTCAGGACAGTTTTTAGCGGCTAACGGCGCTCCCTGCATTACTTCCGTAAACTATATGCCCAATTTCCAACTGTGGAACACTCTTGATAAGGATGGGGCTTATAACGACATCTATAACCGATATTGTCACGTCAGCATGATATTTACTGATGAACCTACCAGCTTTGATCTTATCGGCGCGGATCTGATCAGAGTAAACCTTTCCTATGAAGATATGGACGATGCTCAGATAAAATATTTATTCTCGCTTTCTCCCATATATGAAGACTCTGATTATGTGGATTTTGAGGAGATATATCATGAGAGCAATGTGTTTATCTATAAGGTAAACTATCTGTGATATAGTGATATTTGTTTTGTGACTGCTCAAAAAATATGGGATCGGGTACTAAAAACTGATTTTGATGACAGCATGATGATAAATTTTTAGCACTTAATCTTGCAAAGTCCCTCGGCATGGACTATGCCATAGATTGCCTGTATTTTGACCTGTGGATCATGCTGAATATGCCGTACAGAAATAAGGCCAGCTCAGAGCCCGCAGATGCGAGAACTTGTTTTCGGGGATTTTTGAGGAGTTTTAGGAAATAAAAAAATAATGTTGACATCTCTGATGAAAAATGATATAATATTTTTGTATATGTCACACATAAACAGCATACTTCATTCGTAAAAAACGCCCTTGGTGTGTCTGTGGTGACAATAATATTTTTATAAGGAAAAGAATAAATGTCAAAGCGAATACTTGTAGTATGTCAGCATTTCTGGCCTGAATCGTTCAGAATAAACGATTTGTGCGATGGATTTGTTGAAAACTCAATAGAGGTTGATGTTCTGTGCGGTGAGCCGAATTATCCCAAGGGTAAGTGGTTTGAGGGATATGGACCGTTCAGTAAGCGGCATGAGGAACATAATGGAATACAGATACACAGGACCTTTGAGATCAAACGGGGAAAAAATACAAATTTAAGAATATTTCTAAATTATATGACATTTCCTGTTGCCAGCATATTTCATGTTCCCGCATTATTGAAAAAAGAGTATGATAAGATATTCATATATTCCCTGTCTCCTGTGTATATGGGTATTGCAGGAATAATGGTGGGAAAAATTCAAAAGAAAGAGATCATAACATATGTTATGGATCTTTGGCCTGAAAATCTGTATTCGGTACTTGATTTTAAAAATCCTGTTGTCAGAAGGCTGCTGATGGCATCATCAACATGGTTTTATAAAAAATCAGATAAGCTCATCGGGCTTTCCCAAAAGGCTGTGGAAATACTGAAATCCCGCACAGGGAAGCCCGATAATGCCCTCTGCTGTATACCCCAGTGCTGCGAAAAAATTTACGAGGAAAATATATTTGATGAAGAGCTGGTGAAGCGGTTCGGTGGAAAATTCAATCTTGTTTATGCAGGAAATATCAGCCCCGCACAGAATTTCTCACTAATGGCAGATGCTGCTCAGAAGCTTCGTGAGCTTGGGTATGACATTAACTGGATCATCGTGGGTGATGGTATGTCCAGACAAGATGCAGAAAAAGAGGTCAATGAAAAGGGTCTTGGCGACTGCTTTTATTTTGAAGGCTTCAAGCCTGTTGAGGATATACCTAAATATACATACATTGCATCGGGACTTGTGGCATGCCTGGTACAGAGCTCCTTGCTTGATTGCACTATACCTGCAAAGGTTATGTCCTATATTGCTTCGGGAAAGCCTGTTATCCTTGCCATGAACGGAGAGGCGCAGAGCATTGTAAACGATAATAAGTGCGGCTTTGCAGCGGATTCGGGAGATGTCAATGCTCTTGTTGATAATATTATAAGGCTTTATTCCATGACGGCAGAAGAAAGAGAAGCTATGGGCAGAAACGGAAAAGAACTTCATTACAAGCGTTTTGAGAGAAATGTTAATCTTAAAAAATTGATAGATTTCATTTTTGATGAGACATATCATCAGGAATAAAGGAACAGGATGCTGATATGAAAATACTTGTTATTATACCCGCATACAATGAATCCGAAAATATTGAAAAGGTAGTGGATAACCTCATCGAAAACTACCCTCAGTATGATTACCTTGTTGTGAACGACTGCTCGACTGACGACACAGAGGATATTCTGAAGCGCAGAGGCTATAATTATATATCTCTCCCTGTTAACCTCGGCATCGGCGGAGGCGTTCAGAGCGGATATATCTATGCTGCTCAGAATGATTATGATATTGCGATCCAGATCGACGGCGACGGTCAGCATGATCCCGCCTACATCGGGAAGCTTATCCGGCCAATCATTGACGGTGAGGCGGATATCACTGTGGGCTCCAGATTTATAGAAAAGGAAGGCTTTCAGACCTCTTTCCTAAGAAGACTGGGTATAAATATCATAAGACTTGTTATTAAAATATGCTGCGGTGTGAATGCAACCGATACAACAAGCGGATTCAGAGCATCTAACCGCGAAGCAACCAAGTTTTTTGCCTCCAATTATGCACAGGATTATCCTGAGCCGGAAGCAATCGTTTCGGCTTCTCTCAATAATTTCAGATTCAAGGACGTTCCTGTGGTCATGAAGGAACGCGAGGGCGGAGTGTCCTCAATAAATGCAAAAAGATCTATATACTATATGATAAAGGTATCTCTTGCAATCATAATCTGCAGGATCGGAACAAGGAGGAAGAAAAAATGAATCCTGTTTTACAGATATTTTTTATAATATGTATAGTAGTTTTTCTGCTGATAATTATCAGATATCTTACAAAAAAACAGCTTAACTTGAAATATTCCCTGGTATGGCTGGCGGCGGCAGGATGTATGCTCATACTTGCGCTGTTCCCGCAGCTTGTCGAAAAAATCGGAAATCTGGTGGGAATTGCAACTCCTGTAAGCACCGTTTTCGTGTTTGCGGGAATGTTCATGCTGCTTATCATACTGACACTTACTATCATCGTTTCACATATGAACAACAGAATTTACAGGCTGACACAGATGCAGGCTATTCTGGAAAAGAGAGTGAGAGAGCTGGAAAGCAAAAATGAAAAATAACATGTTCTTTTTCAGAGCCGACGGCAATTCAAAGATAGGCACAGGTCATATAATGCGGTGCCTGTCCATTGCGCATGATATTATGGAGTTGGGCGGGGAATGTGAGTTTGTCTGTGCTGATGATACCTATAAGGGTATGATCGAGGATAATGGAATCAAGGTCAACGTTCTCGGCACTGTCTGGAATGAACTTGATGATGAGACCGAAATATTTGCCCGGTTTCTTCAGTCTGAAAATGCGGGTGCTGTACTTATTGATACATACATGGTTACTGCAGGATATCTTGAAAGAATAAAACAGATATGTCATACGATTTATATTGATGACCTGGGGCAGATGATATATCCCTGCAGTACGCTGATAAACTATACGCTTTATTATAAGGATATGGGTTACGAAAGGTATAAGGATACCGTAATGCTTCTCGGTCCCGAATATACCCCTATGAGAGCCTGCTTCAGAAACGTAAGTCATTCCGCCATAAACAGAACTGAACCGTCAGTACTCATCACTACCGGAGGCACAGATCCCAATAATTACTCCGAAAAGATTGCTGACAGCCTTATTTCTTCAATTGATGCCCGTAAATACAGGATAACCATTCTCTGCGGAAGGTTCAATGAGAATTACAGCCGACTTGCATTAAAGTACAGCGATAACCCGAAGGTTAACATTCTGAAAAATGTTTATGATGTCACCGATATTTTTCTGAATACCGATATAGTCGTTACCGCTTCGGGGACGACTCTGTTTGAGCTTGCAGCCTGCAGCGCCCCTGCTGTGTGCTTTGTCCTTGCGGATAATCAGATAAAAAATTCCGCCGCCTTTGCGGAGGAGGGGATGTATTTCGCAGGGGATATAAGAAATGATGAAAACTGTCTGTCCCGTATCTGCGACGGGGTGAACTACTGGATAAACGGTAAAGATATATATGAGAAGTATTCCCGTAACCTCAGAGTTAAGTTCGATGGTATGGGAAGCAGAAGGATAGCCCATTATATAATGGGGCTGTCGGAAAAATAATGCTGCCTCAGTCGGAAAATGAGTCAATATAAACAGGAAGGGTCAGCCATATGCCTTCAATGAGAAAGAATTTTATATGGAATGCGTTCGGAAATATAGTTTATCTGGGACTGCAATGGGTCATAACTGTATTTGTGACACGTTTCTGTGGTTTTGATAATGCAGGCGTACTGTCGCTTGCAATGTCCATAAGCGCTACCTTTCAGACTATTGCCCTTTTTGGTATCAGGTCATTTCAGGTGTCAGATATTCATGAAGAATACTGCGATTCCTGCTATCTGGGACTCAGGCATATAACCTGTGCTGTGGCTGCTGTTATATGCCTGGGATTTTCTTTGATAAATGGCTACAATTTCGCACAGATTTCCGCTATAATACTGTTTATGCTTTTCAGGATAGCCGAAAGCTATTCTGATGTGCTGCATGGCATGGCACAGAAAAGGGAACGTCTTGATATAGCAGGAAAATCCTTTCTGATAAAGGGCCTTGCGGTTTTTATCGCTTTTGTTCTGAGCTGGTTTATCACCGGGTCGTTTATGCTTAGCTTGACTATGATGGCGGCGGCGTCCTGTATTTCGGTCCTTGCATTTGATATTCCCTGTATCAGAAGGATCTCTGATGTAAAGCTGTCTTATCCCATAAAGGACTGTCTTGTACTGGGAAAAGAAACCGTTGTGCTGTGCGTTTATATGTTCCTTAACTCTTCGGTTTCGACTATTCCTAAATTCTTCCTTGAAAAGCTCTGTGATGAAGTCTCGCTGGGTATTTATTCTTCAATATTCGCTCCGGCTCTTCTTGTACAGGCAGCTGCAGGATATATTTATTCTCCTTTTGCAACATCATTTGCTGCATATTATTCCGAAAAAAAACATCATGAATTTATCAGACTGATGCTCCGCATACTTGCAGTTATTGGAGCCGTCACACTTTCGGTGCTTTTATTCTGTATGAAATTCGGTGATTTTTTCCTATGTATCCTTTTCGGCGAGACTATTCTTGAGTACACATATCTCCTGCCGCTAATAATTCTGTGTATTCTTGCTGCCTCATATATGGCGTTTCTCGGTATGCTTGAAATAATCATCAGAGATATCAGGAGCCTGATTTGTGCAAGCCTTCTGGGTGCTGCTATTTGCACTGCGGATTCCGGCATCTGCATAAAGCTTTTCGGAATAAATGGCACAAGTATCGCTATGATTTCAGGTGCAGTGCCTGCTTCTGTTATTATGCTCATCAGCATTGTGGTTCACATATGTAAAAAAAATGATATGGAACAGTCAGAAAGTACCTGAGCATGTAATTATAACTATTGACAAGTATTATATTATTTTATATAATATAATTAAGTGTTATACGTTAAAATAATATTCAGAGGTGCAAATGTGAAAGACCTATTGTTAATCATAAGCAATAATGTACTTAGCTATACCAATAACAACGGAAAACTATCCTTTCCTTTATTGATGGACTCCCCGGCTCACAGATTAGACAACTCTATTTCAGCGTTGATATCCCTGAAGTGCCCGGATATAGCTATTTCAGATTATCCGATATGGATATGCTGACAAAAAGATTCACCCCCGGAAAAAGAGGAATGGCAGTTGAAGCTGTATCTCCCGGGAAAAACAATATCCCCAATAGCCTTTAAAAATCAAAAGAACTGCTTTTACCTGTATTGCAAGGAAATTGGTATGGTATAAAGCATGGAAACCAAAACAGCTTTTACAGTGGCTGGATGAATTTTCACCCACAGCCGGCTTTTTTGTTGCCGGAGACTGTATCTTTGCTTACAATATTTATGACTTTATCGTCAACAGATATAATGCAAAAGCCTCCCTGTACCTGACTGATGATTATATTTTGCCAAGGAAAAAAGAAACTGCTTTGGAAAAATTAAGACGGGAAGCAATAATTCGTGCTGTCAAAGAATCACTGGAATGGACAAGTGAATTTTTTACTGTTTCGGAGGTTATGAGAGAGGAATACCGCTCTTTTCTTAACAAGGAAAGCTCTGTAATAGTAAATATGACTGAACCGCTGAGAGATGATTCTGTCCGCACGGATGGATCAGCAATAAATATCATTTATGCGGGAAGTCTGTATTACGGCAGAGATATGGTCATTAGAAGCGTTGCTGAGGCAGTGGAAAAATATAACAGCTCCGGTCTGTCAGACAAAAAGGTACATATCAATGTATATTCAAATTCACAGATAAGCGAGTCCCAGTCATCAGGCTTATTCATAAATCAGTATATCCACAATAAAGGCTCCCTGGGGAAAAAAGAGCTTGTCAAAGAACTAAACAGGTCGGATATCCTGTTGTTTGCGGAATCATTCGACGATATCTATATTGAGAAAACAAAACTCTCTCTGTCTACAAAGATCCCTGAATATCTTTCTTTGCATAAGCCAATACTGGCGGTAGGTCCTGCATGTGTAGGGTCTATGCAGTACCTGAAGGGTGTTTCCATGTGCGTGAATGATAAAGCAGATATTTATTTATCATTATGTAAACTTCTGGATTCCCAAAGGCTTCAAGCAGAGCTTTCAGATAAGGCTGCTGCCAAATATTCAGAGATGAATAACAAAGAAGCTCTTCAGGCTATGTTTGCAGAAAAGGTTTTAACCTCAGTCTGAAAAGATGCCTTGATTATTATTTTTTATGGAGGAATATAAAATGTCATTATTCACAGGAAAAACTCTTATGATCACCGGCGGAACAGGCTCATTCGGCAATGCCGTTCTGAACAGATTCTTAACCACTGATATCGGTGAGATACGCATTTTCTCAAGAGATGAAAAGAAGCAGGATGATATGAGACATGAATATCAGGTCAGATATCCTGAGTACAGCGAGAAGATCAGCTTCTTTATCGGTGATGTACGCGACTATAACAGCGTTAGAAACGCTATGCATGGCGTAGATTATATTTTCCATGCAGCAGCCCTCAAGCAGGTGCCTTCCTGCGAATTTTTCCCCATTGAAGCTGTTAAGACAAACGTGCTCGGCACTGAAAATGTTCTTACTGCTGCAATTGATGAGGGTGTAAAGACTGTTATCTGCCTCTCTACCGATAAGGCGGCTTATCCTGTCAATGCTATGGGTACATCAAAGGCTATGATGGAGAAGGTTATTGTTGCTAAGTCACGTACTACAAAAACAACAAAAATATGCTGCACTCGCTATGGCAACGTAATGTGCTCCCGTGGCTCTGTTATTCCTCTCTGGATAGATCAGATTCTTGCCGGCAATCCCATTACCATTACCGACGGCAAGATGACACGTTTTATCATGTCTCTGGAGGAAGCTGTTGATCTGGTTCTCTTTGCATTTGAAAACGGCGAATCGGGTGATATATTAGTTCAGAAGGCTCCTGCCTGCACAATACAGACACAGGCTGAAGCAGTTTGCGAGCTTTTCGGCGGGGATAAGAACAATATCAAGACCATCGGTATCCGTCACGGCGAGAAAATGTACGAGACCCTTCTCACCAATGAGGAATGTGCAAATGCTATTGATATGGGCAATTTCTATCGTGTTCCCTGCGATAAGCGCGGTCTTAATTACGATAAGTATTTTACAAAGGGAGATACAAAGAGGAATTCTTTAACGGAATTTAACAGTAATAATACTCAGCGTCTGAATGTCGAAGAAACCAAGGCTAAGATCGCTGCACTCAGGTATATTCAGGAACGCTTATCCGAAAAAGAAAACTGATAACTCAAGAAAGTGAGATATTGTTATGGATTTTAGTGAAGTAAAATGGAAGGAAAATGGCAAGCTCAAGCTTCTGATAATTGTAGGTACAAGACCTGAGATAATCCGCCTTTCTGCCGTAATCAACAAGACAAGACAATATTTTGATGTTATACTTGCTCATACAGGTCAGAACTATGACTACAACCTGAATGGTATCTTTTTCCGAGATCTTGAACTTGCTGACCCCGAGGTATATCTCAATGCGGTGGGCAATGATCTGGGAGAAACAATGGGAAATATAATTGCAGCCTCTTATCAGCTTATGGCACAGATAAAGCCCGATGCAGTTCTTGTTCTCGGCGATACAAATTCCTGCCTGTCGGTCATCGGCGCAAAACGCCTTCATATTCCAATATTCCATATGGAGGCAGGTAACCGCTGTAAGGACGAATGTCTGCCTGAGGAAACTAACCGCCGCATTGTAGATATTATTTCCGATGTTAATATGGCATATTCGGAGCACGCACGCCGCTATCTGAGCGATTGCGGCCTTCCTAAGGAGCGCACCTATGTTACAGGCTCTCCAATGGCGGAAGTGCTTCATAATAACCTTGAAAAGATAATGGCTTCTGATATCCATACAAGGCTCGGTCTTGAAAAGAAAAAATATATCCTGCTTTCTGCACATCGTGAGGAAAATATTGATACCGAAAAGAATTTTTTATCCCTTTTCAATGCTGTAAACAAAATGGCTGAAAAGTATGATATGCCTATACTTTATTCCTGTCATCCCCGTTCCCGCAAGAGAATCGAGTCATCGGGCTTCACGCTTGACAAAAGGGTCATTAGACATGAACCTCTCGGCTTCCACGATTACAACTGCCTCCAGATGAATGCTTTTGCAGTAGTCTCCGATTCAGGCACACTTCCCGAAGAAAGCAGCTTCTTCACATCTGTGGGTCATGCCTTTCCTGCAGTGTGCATTAGAACATCCACAGAACGCCCCGAAGCTCTTGACAAGGCTTGCTTTGTGCTTTCGGGAATAGATGAGAAGGGACTTCTTCAGGCTGTTGATATTGCAGTGGAAATGAATAGGAACGGTGACTATGGTATTCCTGTTCCCGATTATGTTGAAGAAAACGTCAGCTCCAAAGTGGTTAAGATCATTCAGAGCTATACGGGCGTTGTAAATAAGATGGTATGGCGCAAGGACACCTGATAAAGGAGGATACAGATGAATATTCTTGTAACAGGTGCAAAGGGAATGGTCGGAACTGCTCTTGTAAACAATCTGAAAAATATCAGAGATAACAAGAACAGAACCCGTCCCGGCATAAAGATAGAAGATATCTTTGAGTATGATATAGATTCTTCCAAAGAAGATCTTGACAGGTACTGCCGCACTGCGGACTTTGTTTTTAATCTTGCTGGAGTAAACAGACCTAAAGACGCTTCCGAGTTTATGTCAGGTAATTTCGGCTTTGCTTCCGAATTGCTCGACACACTGAAAAAATATAATAATAAAGCGTCAATAATGCTTTCTTCTTCCGTACAGGCAACCCTTCAGGGAAGATTTGGTGACTCGGAATACGGACGTTCAAAGAAAGCAGGAGAGGAACTGTTCTTCTCTTATGCCAAAGAGACAGGCAGCAAGGTGGCTGTTTACCGTTTCCCGAATATCATGGGTCACTCAAGGCCAAGATATAATTCTGCGGTGTCAACCTTCTGCCACGCAGTTGCCAATGATGAAGAATTTACTGTTAACGACAGTTCTACTGAGCTTGAGCTTCTTTATATTGACGATCTGGTTGAAGGGATGTTTGATCTTCTGGAGGGAAAGGAAAAGCATTGTGAATATATCGGAACAGAAGCGGTGGAAAAACCTGACGGAAAATATTGCTTCGTCCCGATAACTCATAAGGTCACTCTCGGAGAGATCGTTGGACTGCTTGAAGAATTTAAAAAACAGCCCACAACGCTCCTTATGCCCAAAATGCCGGAGGGTTCATTTGCCAAAAAGCTTTACAGCCTTTATCTGACATATCTTCCCACCGAAAAATTCAAATACAGTATGAAGATGAACATAGATGACAGAGGCAGCTTCACCGAGCTTCTCCATACTGAGGACTGCGGACAGGTCAGCGTAAATATCAGCCGTCCAGGTATCACCAAGGGTCAGCACTGGCATAACAGCAAATGGGAACTTTTCATTGTTGTTGCCGGACATGGTCTTATCCGGGAACGCAATATCAATACTGGGGAAACTGTTGAATTTGAAGTGAGCGGCGACAAGATCGAGGCTATTCATATGATACCCGGCTGGACACATAACATCATCAATCTGAGCCAAACCGAAAATCTTGTTACTGTTATGACCTGCAATGAGGTGTTTGACCCATCTAAACCCGATACTTTTTTTGAAATAGTATAAATGCATAAAAGCTCTTCCCGTTTTCTTACAAACGGGGAGAGCTTTTTATAATAATTATTCAACTGTAACGCTCTTTGCAAGATTTCTGGGCTTGTCAGGGTCAAGACCCTTTGCAACGCTTACATAATACGACATAAGCTGCAAGGGTATCACTGCAAGGCTCGGAGCAAAATGCTCATCTGTCTGAGGAACATATACCGTAAAGTCTGCCGTATCCTCCAGACTGTAATGTCCGTAAGTGGTAAGACCCATCAGATATGCTCCTCTGCTCTTGACCTCCACCATGTTGCTGATAGTCTTTTCAAAAAGCTCCTTCTGCGTCAGGACTCCTACAACAAGAGTGCCTTCCTCGATAAGGGAAATCGTTCCGTGCTTCAGTTCTCCTGCGGCATATGCCTCCGAATGGATATAGCTTATTTCCTTGAGCTTCAGGCTTCCCTCCAGGCAGATCGCATAGTCAATGCCTCTGCCGATAAAGAAGATATCTTTTGCATTGGCGAACTTTGCAGCAAACCACTGTATTCTTTCCTTATTCTCAAGAAGCTTCTGCATTTTTTCGGGCAGGCTCATAAGCTCCGCAATGAGCGAGCTATATCTTTCCTCGTCGATCTCGCCTCTCACCATGGCAAGCTGTACCGCCAGCAGATAGGAAACTATAAGCTGTGTGCTGTATGCTTTGGTGGTCGCAACAGCGATCTCCGGGCCGGCAAGAGTATAGAAAACATTGTCCGCTTCTCTTGCAATGGAGCTGCCTACCACATTTACAATAGCAAGAGTGTTAATGCCCTGTTCCTTTACAGCTCGCAGAGCCGCAAGAGTATCCGCCGTTTCGCCCGACTGGCTTATAAACACAACAAGGTCATTATCCTTTAAAAGGTTGGTTCTGTATCTAAATTCCGACGCCAGCTCTACCCTGACGGGAATATGTGCAAGATCCTCTATAACATACTGCGCAGCCATTCCCACATGATAGGAGGATCCGCAGGCAACGATTATTATCTGTCCGATACCTTTCATATCTTCATCGGTAAGTCCTACAGAGGAAAGGTCTATTCTGCCGTCCTTTACCGCAGAAGCAAGGGTGTCTGCCACTGCCTTGGGCTGCTCGTGTATCTCCTTGAGCATAAAATGAGCAAAGCCGCCCTTTTCCGCTGCCTCGGCATCCCATATTATCTCAACATACTTTTTCTCGATAATATCTCCGTCAATGTTATAAAACTCCACGCCCTCAGGGCTCAGCCTTGCCATTTCAAGATTGCCGATATAGTAAACATTCCTTGTATGCTTTAAGATAGCGGGAACATCGGAAGCAAGATATGACTCTCCGTTTTCTGTGCCTATTATCATAGGGCTGTCCTTGCGGGCTGCATATATCTCACCGGGGTAGTCCTTGAACATAACCGCAAGAGCATAGGAGCCTCGTACTCTTACCATTGCCTTGGCAATAGCGTCCACAGGACCTGCGTTATATTTCTTGTAATAATAATCAATAAGCTTTACAATAGCTTCCGTATCGGTCTGAGAATAAAATGAATAGTTCTTTTTCCTGAGCTTCTCTTTTATCTCCTGATAATTCTCGATAATTCCGTTGTGAACTGCCACAACACTCATATCGTCGCTTACATGGGGGTGTGCGTTTTCCTCGGAAGGCTCGCCATGAGTCGCCCATCTTGTGTGACCGATACCGCAGCAGCCCTTTACAGCAAGTCCGTTGTCTGTTTTTTCTTCCAAGGCTCTCAGTCTGCCCTTTGCCTTTACGACCTCTGTCTTTCCATTTTCGTCTGAAACGGCCATACCCGCTGAATCATAGCCTCTGTATTCAAGCTTTGCAAGCCCGTCCAGAAGTATAGGCGCTGCCTGTCTTTTTCCTGTAAATCCCACTATTCCGCACATATGTTATCCTCCTTTGAACCAATCCGATAAAAAGATATATTTTATTATAGCACAATTTTCAAAAGAAATCAACATAATTAGCCCAATTTCAAATTAATTTTATAGTATGAAAAAAAGAGAATGTCCATACATCCTAAAAAATATCTGATTTGAAGAAACGAAGAATAACCTTGCATTAAATTCCGGCTTCCGTCATATGAATTACCAAGAGCAATTGTACCCGAAAGCAAATCAGGGACAAGAGTTATGATGGGAAAGGAATGGTTTTCAGGATGGGATTTGAATTTTCAAAATACAGAACAGCAGTTTTTTCTGCGCTGGCAGTGCTTGCCTCTGCGGCGATGATAAATTATGCTGTCGGGAAGATCGACAATGCTGTTTATGTTAACACAGGTGATGCCGAGATCGGCAGCAGGATAATCGTGCTGGACTGCGGACACGGCGGCATGGACGGAGGCTGCTCCACAGCTGAGGGGGTAACGGAGAAGGGGATAAACCTGAATATCATGCTGACAGTGCGGGATATGTGCAGATTGTTCGGATATGACACAGCCGTTACCCGAGACAGGGACATTTCTATCCATGACAGCGGAGTAACGGGAATCCGAAATCAGAAGGTCTCCGATATGGAAAACAGGCTTGAGCTGTTCAATAGATTTCCCGATTCGGTATGTCTGTCAATTCATCAGAATACATACACCGACCCGAAATTCAGCGGCGCTCAGATGTTTTATTCCTCCACAAATCCTGACAGCGAGCGGTTTGCGTCAATACTTCAGAACAAATTCGTTCAGAATCTCCAGCCCGACAATATGAGGGAGACAAAGCTTTGCGGAAAAGAGCTTTATCTGTGCTATTTCTGCAATAATCCCGCTGTAATGGCGGAGTGCGGCTTTTTATCGAATCCCGAGGAGGCGGCAAAGCTGACAAACGAAGCATATCAGCAGCAGGTGGCGTTTACTTTATTTTCAGGACTTAATGAGTTCATCTGCGGATAAAAATTGTGTCCCCCCGCCAAATGCGGGAGGACACTTTTTTGTATTTGCTTGGATTATTTAAAGTAAGCAACTCCGCTTTCAAAGATCTTCTGATCCTTGTTTCCGGGAACGTTCTTGCATATATCGGTGCCGATACGCTCGCTGTGACCCATCTTTCCGAGAACACGTCCGTCGGGGGAGGTAATGCCCTCGATAGCGTCAAAGGAGGAGTTGGGATTGAAGCGGATATCCATTGAGGGTGCGCCCTCAAGATCAACATACTGAGTAGCGATCTGACCGTTGTCTGCCAGCTGCTTGATAAGCTCGGGGGAGGCAATGAAGCGTCCTTCGCCGTGGGAAATTGCGATCTTGTGAATATCACCCACCTCGCAGCCTGCAAGCCATGGGGACTTGTTGGAAGCAATTCTGGTGGAAACCATCATTGACTGGTGGCGGGCAATGGTGTTAAATGTAAGCGTAGGCGAATCATCTGTCATATCAACGATCTTTCCGAAGGGAACAAGACCCAGCTTGATAAGCGCCTGGAAACCGTTGCATATACCCAGCATCAGACCGTCACGGTTATCCAGAAGGTCTGTAACAGCCTCCTTGATGGAAGGATTGCGGAAGAATGCGGTAATGAACTTGCCCGAGCCGTCAGGCTCGTCGCCGCCCGAGAAGCCGCCCGGGATCATAATGATCTGAGACTTCTTGATAGCCTTCTGAACATATTTAACGCTGTCCTCAAGGGCAGAGGCAGACAGATTCTTGATAACAACGATTTCGGGAACAGCCCCGGCTCTTTCAAATACACGAGCGGTATCGTATTCGCAGTTTGTGCCGGGGAAAACAGGGATAAGAACTCTTGGCTTTGCGAATGAGGAAGCGTGCTGAACGGTATCGTGAGCAGTGTAGGTGTAGATCTTGGCAGGCTTGCTTTCGGTCTTGATATTGCAGGGGAATACAGGCTCAAGCTTGTCCTCCCAAGCCTTCTGGAGATCAGCCATGTCAATAACATAATCACGGCAGTCGATGGTATAGGAATCGGTTGTTGTACCGATGACCTTTTCGGCAGTAAAGGGATCGCCGTCAAGCTCGATAACAAAGGAACCATATCTTGAATAGAACATAACGCTTTCGTCAAGCTTCTTATCGAATTTAAAGCCGACCCTGTTTCCGAGAGACATCTTTGCAACAGCCTCTGCAATTCCGCCGTATCCGACAGACCAAACGGAAAGAGCTTTTCCTTCGCTGATAAGAGCCTCAACACGCTCGAATACGCTTCTTACGCTGTCCCACTTGGGAAGACCGTTTTCGTCATAATCGGGAGTGATGTAAATGACCTTGTTTCCTGCCTTTTTAAACTCGGGGGAGATTATCTTCTCGCTGCTTGCAGTGGAAACGGCAAAGGAAACGAGAGTTGCGGGAACGTCAATATTCTCGAATGTGCCCGACATGGAATCCTTTCCGCCGATAGCGCCGCAGCCAAGCTCGATCTGAGCCTTGTATGCGCCGAGGAGAGCCGCAAAGGGCTTGCCCCATCTTGTGGGATTATTCTGAGTTCTCTCGAAATATTCCTGGAAGGTGAGCCAGCAGTTCTTATAGCTGCCGCCTGCCGCAATGACCTTGGAAATGGACTCGATAACAGCAGCAATTGCGCCGTGATAAGGGCTCTTGTCGCTGACATAGGGATTATAGCCCCAACCCATAAGAGAACAGGTGGTAGTCTGACCCTTGAGAACGGGGATCTTCGCTGCCATAGCCTGAGTGGGAGTGAGCTGATATTTTCCGCCGTAGGGCATAAGAACGGTGCCTGCGCCGATGGTAGAGTCAAAGCGCTCCACAAGACCCTTCTGAGAGCAAACGTTAAGGTTTGTCATAAGAGTGTACCAGCTGTCGGGACAGTCGGTATAGGACTTGGGCTGGAGGGTAATGGGCAGGGGAACCTGAACATTGGTGTGCTTTTCAGCGCCGTTTGAATTGAGGAATTCTCTGGAAAGATCCACAATTACCTTGCCGTTCCACTTCATCTTGAGGCGAGGCTCAGCCATAACGTCGGCAACCTTTGTAGCCTCAAGATTTTCCTTGGCAGCGGCAGCCATGAATTTCTTCATGTCGGATTTTCTTACAACAACAGCCATTCTTTCCTGGCTCTCGGAGATAGCAAGTTCTGTGCCGTCAAGACCGTCATATTTCTTGGGAACAGCATTAAGATCAATGATAAGACCGTCTGTAAGCTCGCCTATGGCAACGGAAACACCGCCTGCGCCGAAATCGTTGCAGCGCTTTATCATATGAGTGACCTCGGGGTCACGGAAAAGCCTCTGGAGCTTTCTTTCCTCGGGAGGATTACCCTTCTGTACCTCAGCGCCGCAGCTCTCGAGGGACTGCTCGGTGTGGGACTTGGATGAGCCTGTTGCGCCGCCACAGCCGTCACGGCCTGTGCGTCCGCCGAGAAGAATGATAACATCTCCGGGCTCGGGAACCTCTCTGATAACATTTTCCATTGGAGCAGCGCCCACAACAGCGCCGATTTCCAGTCTCTTTGCCACATAGCCGGGGTGATAAACCTCGGCAACATGACCTGTTGCGAGACCTATCTGATTTCCGTAGGAGCTGTAGCCGTTAGCAGCACCGACGGTGATCTTTCTCTGAGGAAGCTTTCCGTGGATGGTGTCCTCAACGGGAACAAGAGGATTTGACGCACCTGTAACACGCATTGCCTGATAAACGTAGGAACGTCCCGACAGGGGGTCACGGATAGCGCCGCCGAGACAGGTAGCCGCACCGCCGAAGGGCTCGATCTCGGTGGGATGGTTATGAGTCTCGTTCTTGAACATAAGGAGCCAGTCCTGAAGCTCGCCGTCAACATCTACTTTGATCTTAACGGAGCAGGCGTTTATCTCCTCGGATTCGTCGAGATCCTTGAGTATACCGTCATTTTTGAGCTTTCTTGCGGCAATTGTGGCAATATCCATAAGAGTGATGGGCTTGTTTTCCCTGCCCAGCTCTTTTCTTGCATTGATGTATTCATTGTAAGTCTTTCTGATGTAATCAGCGTCGATATTCGCATTGTCGATAATAGTCGAGAATGTGGTATGACGGCAGTGGTCTGACCAGTAGGTGTCTATCATGCGGATCTCGGTGATAGTGGGATCACGCTTTTCGGTATCTCTGAAATAATCACGGCAGAACTTGAGATCGTCAAAATCCATAGCCAGACTGTATCTTGTCACAAAATCGGCAAGACCAAGATCGTCCATGGTGATAAAGCCTGTGAGTGTCTCAACAGACTCGGGTATATCGTATTTTACAGCAAGAGTATCAACCTCTGCAAGGGAAGCCTCACGGCTCTCAACGGGGTTGATGATGTATTTCTTCAGAGCTTCAAATTCGCTGTCGGAAATAACACCCTTTGTGATGTAAACACGGGCATTGCGGACCTTGCAGCGATCGCCCTGAGTGAGGATCTGGATGCACTGCTCGCAGGAATCGGCTCTCTGATCGAACTGTCCGGGGAGATATTCCACAGCAAAAACTCTTTCGTCTGCCTCAAGCTCGGGAAGCTGACGATAGGTAACGTCAACGGCAGGCTCGGAGAAAACGTTTCCTGCGGCAAGCTCAAAGTTTTCCTCGGAAATATTCTCGGCGTCATAGCGATTGAGAACACGGAGCGAGCGGAGGGAATCCAGTCTGAGGGCTGTTTTCACATCCGAAAGAAGCGTTTTTGCCGACGAGGCAAATTCAGGTTTCTTTTCAACATAAATTCGGTAAACTGGCATAAGTAAAATACTCCCCTTTATTGTATGTTGGTGATGTGACCGCCGTCTCGCCGAATAATTTCACCGAAACAGCAATCATCTCCTATCTTATCTATTTTAACATAAAAAATCATTTTACGCAAACTTTTTTCTGAACTTTTTGTTAAAATTTTTACATGGACGTAATTCGGCGTATATCCGTGATGGATACCGTCGGATCTTTCCCGTTCAAAAAGAACGGGAAAATCTTTTCCCACAAGGGATTTCATAAATTCTCGCCTTGAATTTGCACCGACAGCGGCAAGCTCTGCGGCACGCCGCTTTTTTATATCGGCGGGAACCTGTCCCTCCATCAGATCGGCTTTGGTTCCTTTTCTTCGGGAATATGGAAACACATGGATATCGGAAAAGCCGATTTTTTTCACAAATTCCAAGGATTCCCTGTGATTTTCCTCCGTCTCTTCGGGAAAGCCTGCCATAACGTCCGCAGTTATCCCGCAGTCGGGAAATTTTTCTCTTATCCTGCAAACAAGAGCTTCATATTCTTCGGGAGTGTAGCGCCTGTTCATTGCCCTGAGAGTTTTTCCGCAGCCGCTCTGGAGAGACAGATGAAAGGACGGGCAGAATTTCGGCAGAGCAGCAAGCCTGTCAAGGATATTATCCGTAAGCTTTTCGGGCTCAAGAGAGCCGAGCCTTATCCTCTCAATGCCTTCCACCGAGCTGACAGCCTCCGCCGCATCAGCAAGATCGGTGCCAAGCTCAGCTCCGTAAAACGCAAGATTTATCCCCACAAGAACTATCTCTTTATAACCGTTTTCCGCAAGCCCTTTGGCTTCGCTGACAATATCCTCAAGAGTTTTTGAGCGTATCCTTCCCCTTGAATATGGGATAATGCAGTAGGTGCAGAAGGCGTTGCAGCCGTCCTGTATCTTCATAAATGCTCTTGTGTGCCCCTCCACATGATCGGCGGACATTTTTTCAAATCCGTCATGGGATGAGTAGGGCGATACCGAGCAGATACGTTCTCTGTTGTCAAGGTATTCCTTAACAAGTCTCACGATATCGCCTCTGTTTTTCGTTCCCGTAACAATATCTGCGCAGCCCTCTGCGGCAGCCTCCTCGGGAAATGCCTGAGGATAACACCCCGTCAGGACAATAACCGCCTCGGGATGGCCTCTTCTCAGTCCCCTTAGAGTCTGACGGAGCTTGCTGTCGCTTTCGGAGGTGACGGTGCAGGAATTTATCACGAATATATCCGCAAGCTTTTTTTCTAAAGTGGGCGTGAAGCCTTCCGCTTCAAATGCCGCAGTCATGCAGGCAGTCTCGTAGGTATTGACCTTGCAGCCGAAGGTTATAAAGTGAATATACATAAAACTCTCCTTGAAATATTGTGCATAATGTACACTGTAAACCTTTTAGGTTTTTTTATCTATATGCTATTATACAATATTATAAAAAAAATTGCAAATCCCTCTTGACTTAATCGGAAAAAACTGTTATTCTTAAAACTAAGGAAGCCGCATACAGAAAAAATAGGGCAGCTTTCTCAGGGACATTACCCAAATTTTTGAACACCATGAAAGGATGGGTCGTTTATGAAAAAGACTACTATTATGCTTGCAACTATCAATGATGTAAAGAACTTCGTTTCCGAGGTTTCCATGTGCGATTACGATGTTGACCTTCTCTCGGGAAGATATGCTGTTGACGCTAAGTCTATCATGGGTATTTTCAGCCTTGATCTCTCCAAGCCCATCGCTCTTGAGGCTCACACTGATGACGCTGCAGAGTTCTTTGAGAACATCAAGCAGTACATTGTTGAATAATTTTTGATTCTTGCAATCGGGCGGCTGCTTCGTTTTATCGGGGCAGCCGTTTTCATTTCACCCTGTTTGTCCTATTTCAGTGCGTGCCGTCATAGAATATAAGGGTGATGATATGAAGCTGATAAAACGATTTGCCGCAATTATTCTGTCTGCTGCGCTGATGATTTCCTTTGCCGCAGGCACATCGGCGGGCGAGGAG
Organism: Oscillospiraceae bacterium; assembly: GCA_022787085.1. Lineage (GTDB taxonomy): Bacteria > Bacillota > Clostridia > Oscillospirales > Ruminococcaceae > Huintestinicola. The sequence continues at coordinate 55,392 of JALFVE010000049.1, forward strand.
AAATATGCCGAAAGCTATGTCCTGATGGAGCCTGTCACAAAAACGGTGATCTGCGAGAAAAAAGGCAGAGCAAAAGTCAGAATGGGCTCTCTCAATAAGCTGATGACCGTATTATTGGCGGCGGAGGCTGTGGAAAGGGGAGAGCTTTCCTTTGATACAGTTCTCACCACAAGCGAGAATGCCAATTCAAAGCAGGGTGCGCAGATATGGCTGATGCCGGGGGAGAAAACCACGATGCTTGAGCTTCTCAAGGGTGTGATAATCGGCAACGCCAATGACGCCGCCTGCGTAATTGCCGAAAAAATCGGAGGAACCGAGGAAAAATTCGCCGAGCTGATGAATGCCCGTGCAAAGGAGCTTGGGATGAACGATACCCTTTTTACCGAATGTACGGGCTATTATGACGATGAGAACCAATATACCACCGCATATGACGCCGCACTGCTTCTATGTGAGCTTTCGGAGCATGAGGAGCTTACGGAAATATTTACCACCCGTCTTGAGGATATCAAGGAGGGAAAGGTCCAGCTTGTGACCTCAAATCCAATGGGACATCATTATAAAGGCTCTGTGGGCTTCAAATGCGGAACGGGACCCTCCTCGGGATATTTCGCCGCAGAGGGCGCCTGCCGTGACGGGATATCCTTTGTCTGTGCAGTGATGGACTGCAAGGACGAGGACAGGGCGCTGGGGCTTGCAAAGGAGCTGCTTGACATGGGCTTTGGCAGTTATACAGTCGTATCCCTTGAGATACCCGAGGAACTGCCCGACCGTATACGCGTTAAAAACGGCAGATCGCCCGAGCTTCGGATATCAGCGGGACAGACGGGCTGCGCTGTGGTGGGTAAGGGCAGCGGAGGGAATATCACCTCCCGGATTATTCTCCCGTCTTATGTGTATGCTCCCGTTAAAAGGGGAGACAAGGTGGGGGAGCTTCGGTATTATCTGGGAGACCGTCTTCTGAAGGAAACAGAGCTTCGGGCTGCGGAGGATATCGAGGAAAAAAACACTTTTAATGTATTGTCTGATATGCTGAAATATTTGATTTGTTTTTAGTTAAAACAACTAATTTTTCGATTATCGAGTTAATGTTGCCAAAAAATCTTGCAAATTTCCCGAAAATATAGTAATATAATATTGTGTATGGATTGATTGTCACATTTGGAGAGAAATGTGAAGATTTAGGAGGATAAAAAAATGGCACCTTTACATCTTAATTCAAAATATCTTGAGAGCTTTATCGCTCCTCATGAGATGGAGGCTGTTAAAGCGCAGGCTGAGCTTGCCGCAAAGACCTTAGAGGAAAGAACAGGCGCAGGAAACGATTTTCTGGGCTGGGTCGATCTTCCCGTTGATTACGATAAGGATGAATTTGCAAGGATAAAGGCAGCTGCCGCAAAGATCCGCTCCAATTCCGATATTCTCATCGTTATCGGCATCGGAGGCTCGTATCTTGGCGCAAGAGCCGCTATCGAGCTTATGAAGTCCCCGCTTTACAATAACCTTAAAAAGGATACACCCGATATTTACTATGTGGGCAACAACATTTCTCCCACATATCTTAATGAGATAGTATCTCTCTGCGAGGGAAAGGATTTCTCAGTAAACGTTATTTCCAAGTCGGGAACTACCACCGAGCCTGCTCTTGCATTCAGAGTGTTCAGAGCTCTTGTTGAGAAGAAGTACGGCAAGGAGGGCGCTAAGGAGAGGATCTTCGCTACCACCGACAAGGCAAGAGGAACTCTCAAGGAGCTTTCCGACAAGGAGGGCTATGAGACCTTCGTTATTGCCGATGACGTGGGAGGAAGATATTCAGTTCTCACAGCAGTAGGACTTCTTCCCATCGCCGTTGCAGGCTGCGATATTGATGCTGTAATGGCAGGCGCAGCTCAGGCAAGAGAAGACTTGGGGGCTGACTTTGACAGCAATGACTGCTATAAGTATGCCGCAATCAGAAATATCCTTTACAGAAAGGGCAAATCTGTTGAGATACTTGAGGCTTATGACCCCTCCTTCGCAATGATGGCAGAATGGTTCAAGCAGCTCTTCGGAGAGAGCGAGGGCAAGGACAACAGAGGTATTTATCCCTCTTCCTGCATATTCTCCACAGACCTCCACTCCATGGGTCAGTTCATTCAGGACGGCTCAAGAGTAATGTTCGAGACTGTCGTTGATATCAAGAAGCCCAAGCAGGACTTCTTCCTTGAGGACGACGCTCAGAACCTTGACGGTCTGAACTTCCTCACAAATCAGAATATGTCCGTTGTAAACAGATGCGCTTTTGAGGGTACTATTCTTGCGCACACCGAGGGCGGCGTTCCCAATATCGTTCTCGAGCTTGAGGATACCACCGAAAAGAGCTTCGGCTATATGGTTTACTTCTTTGAAAAGGCTTGCGCCGTAAGCGGCTATATGCTGGGAATCAATCCCTTCAATCAGCCGGGCGTTGAGAGCTACAAGAAAAATATGTTCGCTCTCCTCGGCAAGCCCGGCTATGAGGATCAGAAATCCGCTCTTGAGGCAAAGCTCGGCAGATAAAAACGGCTTCTACCCTTTATGGGTGATGATAAAAGGAGCCTGTCAGTCATGGCGGAATTATCCGTCGGCTCATTCGGCAGCACAGCGGCGCCGTATGAGATCCGCTGCGGGACTCCTGAAAAATACATTTCCCCCGCTGAGAATGGAGTTATTATGGTAAAGATTATTACAGGTAATAAGGGCTCAGGTAAGACTAAGATCCTCATTGACATGATCAATGCCGCTTCCCAGAACACCGATGGCTACGTTGTCTGCATTGATAAGAGCGACAAGCTCAGATACGATATCGGTCACAGCGTAAGAATCGTTGATACCGATGTTTATAGAATCTATTCTTTTGAAGCATTCTTCGGTCTTGTTGCAGGTCTTGTTGCAGGAAACTACGATATCAAGGATATCTTCGTAGATTCTATCCTCAAGGTTGGCGGAGCTGATTTCGAGGCACTGGGCGCACTTTTTGCAAAGATCGACAAGCTCACAGGCGACGATGTAAATGTAGTATTCACCGTTTCCGCCGATAAGGCTGATCTTCCCGAGAGCGTTACAAAGTACGCTGTCAAGTAAAAAATTATAAAAATTTTTCGCAGGCTATTGACATATTAAAATGTGTGTGATATAATATAGCTTGTGTGTTGGTGCAGGAGCGTATTATGGTTATAGGCTTAAAGCAGCTTTACGAGATCACTGGGGAAAGATTTGACATATGTTCGGAAATTTCTCCCGAAAGGCTGAAAGAAATACATGGTTATAGCTTTATCGGTCCTGTTAGTCTGAAGGGCGTTATTCAGAACCGTGCGGGGGTTGTTTCCCTTGATTACAGCACGGAGTTGACGATTTCCGCCGAATGTGACAGATGTCTCTGCGGGTTTGAACGGAGCTATTCATTTGATTTCGAGCATATTCTTGTCAGGAGCCTGAACGGCGATAATGATGAATATGTGGTGACTGAAAATGATAAGCTCGATCTGGACGAGCTTGCTGTGAATGATATTCTGCTGCAGATGCCGACAAAGCTGCTCTGCAAGGAGGATTGCAAGGGATTGTGTCCGAAATGCGGTGCGGATCTAAACATTTCCGACTGTGACTGTGAATAACAGAAATGCTTGTTTTGCATTAAACATATTCGCAAAGAATGTTTATCAAATCAAGCTGTCAGGAATTTGATTATCTTAAATGATAAGGAGGTGCTGGATAATGGCAGTACCAAAGAGAAAGGTTTCCAAGGCAAGACGTGATAAGAGACGTTCCGCTGTTTGGAAGCTGGACACCCCCGCTTTTTCAAGATGCTCACACTGCGGCGAGCTTACCGCTCCTCACAAGGTTTGCAAGAACTGCGGATATTACAAGGGCGTTGAGGTAATTAAGAAGGAAGCGTAATTTAGTTTCCTCAAAAAGCAGAGCAGGAGCGATCCTTCTCTGCTTTTTTCTTAAAAAGAAAATTGCGGAGGTATTATGTCTGCTGAAATTACGGGCGTTGCTGCCAAATCACCCGCTGCCCGCCACGGGATAAAAACGGGGGATATCCTTGTATCAATAAACGGTCATAGGATATCCGATGTGCTTGATTATATGTATTATTCCTCAGAAAATACCGTCACATTGCTTCTTGAGCGAGAAAAAAAGCATCTTATGCTAAAAATCCGCAAGAGTGAGTATGATGATCTTGGTCTGGAATTTAACACCTTTCTCATGGATAAAAAGCAGAGCTGCTGCAATAAATGCGTATTCTGCTTTATCGACCAGATGCCCGAGGGAATGAGGAAGACCTTATATTTCAAGGACGACGATGCCCGCCTGTCATTTTTGCAGGGAAATTATGTCACTCTTACCAATCTGAAGCAGGAGGACATTGACCGAATTATCGAAATGAAGCTGAATATCAACATTTCGGTGCATACTACCAATCCCGAGCTTCGCTGCAAAATGATGAACAACCGCTTTGCGGGGGAGAAGATAAATTATTTAAGACAGCTTGCAGATGCAGGTATTTCCATGAATTGCCAGATAGTGCTCTGTCCCGGTCTTAATGACGGAGACGAGCTTCGGAGGACTCTTACCGATCTGGGGAATTTAATGCCCAATATCAGCAGCGTTGCAATTGTTCCTGTGGGACTTACCAAATTCAGAGAGGGGCTTTACCCCCTTACGATGTTCGACAAGGAAGGCGCAGGACAGGCTATTGACATAATCGAGAGCTTTCAGAAGGAATTTCTGGAAAAATACGGTACACGCCTTGTATTTCCCTCGGACGAGTTTTATCTCAAGGCAGAGAGACCGCTTCCCGATGCCGAATTTTACGAGGAATATCCTCAGTATGAAAACGGCGTCGGAATGATGCGTTCCCTTTATGATGAATTTTTTGAGGCTCTTGAGGCTGCGGAATGTGAAAAAATAAACAGGGATATTTCCATTGCCACAGGCGCAGCAGCCTTTGACATGATCTCGGAGCTTGCCCTTGCCGCCGAGAAAAAATTCGGCATACGGTGCAGGGTATATAAAATAATAAATCACTTTTTCGGAGAAACAATAACCGTAACAGGGCTGTTAACAGCGGGAGATATCATTTCACAGCTTAAAGATAAGGAGCTGGGAACAGAGCTTCTGCTGTCAAAATCAATGATAATCCATGACGGGGATTTGTTTCTTGACGATTATACAATTTCAGATGCGGAAAAAATGCTTGGCGTTAAGCTCAGATTTGCGGAAAATGACGGCAGTTCGCTGCTTGACGCCATTCTTGGAAGATAGATATTTTCTTATTTTGGAAGGATATAGGAAAGGAAGGTAATAAAATGCTGCCTATTCTTGCAATAGTGGGTCGTCCCAATGTGGGAAAATCCACTCTTTTCAATAAGCTCACAGGCAAGCGCCTGTCCATTGTGGAGGACACTCCCGGAGTGACCCGAGACCGCATTTATTCAAAGTGCGAGTGGCGAAACAGGGAATTTATGATAGTTGATACGGGCGGAATCGAGCCTGCCAGCGACGATATTATCCTTGCCCAGATGAGACGACAGGCGCAGGTCGCCATTGAAAAAGCGGATGTTATCGTGTTTCTCACCGATATCCGCTGCGGAGTGACCGCAGATGATTTCGAGGTGGCTTCCATGCTCCAGAAAAGCGGAAAGCCCGTTATTCTGGCTGTAAACAAATGCGATAGTATCGGCGATCCTCCTCCCGAGTTTTATGAATTTTACAATCTTGGCATGGGCGATCCCATCGCAGTATCCGCACAGCACGGACATGGCTCGGGAGACCTTCTTGATGAAGTTTTCAAGCATTTTCCCGATGACGAGACGGATGAGTATAATGATGAATATATCAAGGTCGCAGTTATCGGCAAGCCCAATGTGGGTAAATCCTCGCTTATCAACAGGATAGCAGGGGAGGAGCGTGTTATCGTTTCTGACATTGCAGGAACCACCCGTGACGCAACCGATACTATAATTGAAAATGAAAACGGAAAATATGTGTTTATTGATACCGCAGGGATAAGAAGAAAATCCAAAGTTACCGAGAAGATCGAGCATTACAGCGTTCTCAGAGCATATATGGCTGTGGACCGCTCTGATGTCTGCATTATCGTTATCGACGCTCTTGTTGGCTTTACCGATCAGGATTCCAAGGTTGCTGGCTATGCCCATGAGCAGGGCAAGGCGTGCATCGTTGCCGTAAATAAGTGGGACGCCGTTGAAAAGGACTCCAACACCATGGACGAATTTACCAATGAGCTGAAGGAAAAATTCAGCTTCATGTCCTATGTGCCATTTATTTTCATCTCTGCAAAAACAGGTCAGCGAATCGACAAGCTTTTCCCCCTGATCAACAGCGTAAATTCCCAGAACAGCATGAGAATTACCACAGGAATGCTCAATGATGTGCTTTCCTACGCCACCACAAGAGTCCAGCCTCCCTCCGACAAGGGCAGGAGACTGAAAATATATTACATGACTCAGGCATCCACAAAGCCGCCCACGTTTGTAGTATTTGTTAACCGTGCAGACCTGTTCCATTTCTCCTATCAGAGATATATCGAAAATCAGATCCGTCAGACCTTCGGACTTACGGGCACACCCGTCCGCTTTGTTATCAGGGAACGTGATAACAGCGATACAAAATAACACCGTCGGGGTATTTTATTTCTCCGTTTATAACATGAAAACAAGAGGTTGATAAATAAATGTTGATTCTCACATTGCTGATAACAGCGGTCATTTCTTATCTTCTCGGAAGCTGCAACAGCGCCATAATAACCGTTAAGCTATTAAAGCATGAGGATATCAGAGAGCATGGAAGCAAAAATGCAGGGCTCACAAACACCCTGCGGTGCTACGGCAAGCTTCCCGCACTGATAACCCTGATCGGCGACCTTGCCAAGGGCGTGATCGCTGCATTTGTATCCATATATATAGCAAAGCTGCTTCTGGGGGCAGATTTTGAGAGCGTTTATTTCATTGACAGACGTGCGATCGGCTACATATCGGGACTCTGCTCGATTCTCGGACATATTTTTCCGCTTTATTACGGCTTCAAGGGCGGCAAGGGAGTACTGGTTTCCTGCTCCATTCTGCTGGTAATAGACCCTGTAACCTTCTGTATCGTAATACCGTTTTTCGCATTGGTCGTAGCGATTTCAAGGTATGTTTCCTTAGGCTCCATACTTGCGGCGGCTGTTTATCCCATAATCACATTCTTTGTTCATTATTTCATCTATGACGTGGGAGTGTCAAGGTCACTGCTCCATACGGGACTTGTTCTTTGCACAAGCATACTTCTGATATATATGCACCGCTCCAACATTCAGCGCCTTAAAAACGGCACCGAAAATAAATTCGGCAGCAAGAAAAAGGATAACGGCGTAATGAACGATTCTGACGAAGTGAAATAAAGGAGGATACAACATGGATAAGTCAAATATACTCGTACTTGGCTCGGGCGGCTTCGGACTCAGCCTTGCGGTAATGCTGAACGGAATGGGACATGATGTTACCGTATGGTCAAAATTCCGCTCCGAGCTTGACGATATCAGGCGGGACGGCGAAAACAAGGCAAAGCTTCCCGGCGTAAAAATAAGCGAAAAGATAAGGCTCACCGACGATATTTCAGAGGCAACGGGCAAGGATCTGGTAATTTTCGGGATACCCGTTAATTTCGTAAGATCGGTTGCAGGGGAGGTCGCTCCCTATATTGATGAAAAGACCGTTCTTGTCAATACGGGAAAGGGACTTGAGGGCGGCTCTCTGAAATTCATCAGTCAGGTTATTTTTGAGGAAACGGGCAAAAAAATCGTAGTTCTCACAGGACCCTCCCACGCCGAGGAGGTAGCTATCGGAATGCCTACAACCGTTATTGCTGCATCCGAAATTCCCGAGCAGGCTGAATATGTTCAGAGCGTCATGTCAAACAGCACACTCAGGATTTACAATAACGATGATGTGATCGGCTGTGAGATAGGCGGCGCAATGAAGAATATCATCGCTTTGTGCGCAGGAATATGCGATGGCATGGGCTTCGGCGACAATACCAAGGCAGCTCTTATGACCCGCGGAATATGGGAGATATCCCGTTTGGGAATGGCTCTGGGCGGCAAGCAGGAAACCTTTGCGGGACTGTCGGGAATCGGTGATCTTATTGTGACCTGCACAAGTATGCACAGCCGCAACAGGCGTGCGGGAATACTTATCGGTCAGGGCGTTGACCCCGACGAAGCAGTAAAGCAGGTTGGAACCGTCGAGGGCTATTTCTGTACCAAGGCTGCCTATGAGCTGTCGAGAAAATGCGGAATATGCCTGCCCATCACCGAAAAGTGCTATAACGTGCTTTATAACGGCGCAAATCCCAGAGACGCTATCCGTGAGCTTATGGGAAGACCAAAGCGCCATGAGAGCGAGATATGCCTTTATGATTTAAAGTGAGCTTCTTTATAAAATATTCTATGTCCTCTCCGAGTAATTCGGAGGGGATTTTTTTATCCTATCTTCAAGGCATATTTATCTGTTCAGCCGAATAGAATGTACAAACAAAGGAAAGAAGGCAGTAAAAATGACGGCAGTATCAGAAGTATTAAGATATTTCAGTCCCCGAGTCTCAAGGTCACTGTCGGGAGTGAGGGCTGAGGTCAGCGAGATAAGGCTGCGTGCGGGAGCGCCCCTCAGCATAACCCTCCCCGAAAAATATTCCTATGTAACGGAAAGCGGAGTGCTGACCGATTACGAATCTCAAGGGCTGAGGGTAACGATTGAAGATATCAGGCACTGCTTTGAAGCGGTCTGCAGATATTCGGTCCACAGCTGTCAGAATCAGATAAACCGAGGCTTTGTGACCGTTGCGGGAGGCCATCGTGCAGGGCTGTGCGGAACGGCAGTCTATTCACCGTCGGGTGTGATCGAAAATGTGAAATACATAAACGGCATAAATTTCCGGATAGCGGGGGAGGTCATAGGTGCAGCTGACAAAATAGCGGACAAGGTCATGGGAAACGGGCTTAAAAGCATACTCATATTCGGAGCGCCCTGCTCGGGAAAAACCACCGTATTAAGAGATCTGTGCCGCAGAGTGGGAGACAGCTATCCCGTTTCACTTGTGGACGAGCGTTTTGAGATAGCTTCTTCGAGCGGAGGAACGGCGAAAAATCGAGTGGGTGCAAATACCGATGTATTCAGCGGCTTTTCCAAAACGGACGGAATAAGCACAGCGGTTCGGGTAATGTCCCCCCGAATGATAGTCTGCGACGAGATAGGATCCGAGGAGGATATCAAGGCACTGAAAAAGGCATGGATAAGCGGCGTAAAAATAGCAGCGTCAATGCATGGAGGAAGCATAAGGGAGCTGCTTTCGGGAAACGTCTATCCACTTATTGCCTGCGGAGCCTTTGACTATGCCGCATTTACGGAGGACAGGCAGATAAAACAGGTATTAAGCTCCGAGGAGCTTGTAAAACTGTATGAAAGGAGGGGATGAAGCATGGTAAAGCTTTTGGGAACTATTCTTCTGCTTTTCATGTCAGCACTCACAGGCTCATTTGCAGCGGAGGGACTGAAAGCGAGAGTCAGGGAATTAAAGCAGCTAAGGCTGTGCCTTGAATCGCTGAGACTTATGATACGCTACGAAGCCCTTGAGGTAACGGAGATCGTCCGCAGGCTTTCCGAGGACAGCACATTTTCGGGGCTTGCATTTATTGCCCCTTTGAAAAAATATACAGATGAAGCCTGTGAAAGCGGAAAAATGACCTTCGGTGAGGCGTGGGACAAGGCATTAAGTGAAAACAGGGGCAGTCTTTCGGAGGAGGATATAGCTCTTGCATCCCGTGCGGGAAAAATTCTCGGCTCCTGTGACTGCGACGGACAGCTTTCCGCCCTAACGTTATTGTGCGAGGAGGCGGACAGGCTTATCATGGACGCAAAGGAGCAGTATATGGCAAAGGGAAAGCTTTACCGAGCACTTGGAGCAATAACGGGTGCGGTGATCGCTGTGATAGTGGTATGATGTTGATGAAAGGAACGGTAAAAACATGGATATCGAGCTTATTTTCAAGGTGGCGGGAGTGGGGATAATTGTATCGGTGCTGAATATCCTGCTCAAAAAAGCTGAGCGGGACGAGCAGGCGCTGATGACAACGCTTGCGGGGCTTGTGGTGGTGCTAATGCTGATGATCGACGAGATCGGAACGCTGTTCGAGACCGTCCGTGAGACCTTCGGAATATAGCCATGACAGGGGATAAGCTTGTAATAATTGCGGGAGTGTGCATATTTGCGGCAGCCATGTGCCGGATATTTGACAGCGGCTCAAGGGAATACGGGGTGCTTATCAAAACGGTGACAGCCGCAGGGATAGCCGCAGCCGTTATCGCAGGGCTTCTGCCCGCAGTGGAAAAGATTGAGGAGCTGTATGAAAAAATTCCCGCAGGAAACGTGTATCTGACAATACTTCTCAAGGGACTCGGAATATGCTATCTCACACAGCTTGCTTCCGATATATGCAAAGACAGCGGAGAGGGTGCGCTGGCAGTTCATGCGGAAATGGCGGGAAAGACAGCGCTGTTGATAATCGCCATTCCCTTGTTTGAAAAGACGGCTCAGCTTGCGCTGGAGCTTATTTATTAAAGGAAAATGAAATGAAAAAAATTATAAAAGCGATCCGTGTGCTTATTGCAGCCATGATCCTGATATGCGCCGTATCGGGCAATGTATCCGCCGAGGAACCTCTGCTTGGCGAGCTTGCGGAGGAATACGGCATCAGCGGACTGTCCGACGGTCTATCCTATGATGCGGGAAGCTTTCTTGAAGAAAACGGCATTTCCCCCGACGACCCAGACAGCATCACAAAAATAACCCCCAAAACCGTCCTGTCCTATCTGTATGAAAAGCTTTGCCACACCGCAGCCGCTCCCATAAGGCTTTTCGGAATGATACTTGCTGCCGTCATGCTCGGAGCAGCTGCGGGAGCGGCGGCAGATTCTATGGGAAAAAGCGGAAGTACGGAGCTGTACAGGACAATAACAGTGCTTTCCGCCGTGATCATAACCGTTCCGTCCATAGGCTCATGCCTTGAAAATGCCGCAGAAACCCTGACAAGCGGAAGCGAGTTTATGCTGTGCTATGTTCCCGTATTTGCGGGAGTGGCAGCATCGGCGGGAAATGCCGCCTCGGCGCTCAGCTATAACGCAGTGGTCCTGATAATCGCAGAGGCAGCGGCAAGGATAGCTTCGGACGTATTTATGCCCGTTTTGTCCCTGTGCATGGCTATGAATATAATAGATGCAGTTAATCCCTCTTTCAGTCTGTCCTCGGTAACGGGGCTTATGAAGAAGTTGACGGCATTGCTTCTGGGCTTTGGAATGACCATATTTACGGGGCTTTTGTCTATCCAGTCCATAGTGGGCGCATCTGCGGACACGCTGGGAGTAAAGGCAGCTAAATTTATGGTATCAAACTTCGTCCCCGTGGTGGGAAGCGCAGTGGCGGACGCATATTCAACCATGCGCTCGGGGCTGGGACTGCTCAGGGGAGCGGCAGGCGCCTTCGGGATAATCGCACTCTGCATAACTCTTCTGCCGCCCATTCTTGAAACGGCGTGCCTCTATCTTGCAATGACTGCGGGGGAGGCAGCAGCGGAGATGTTCGGTATAAAGGAGCTGGGAGCATTTTTCAGGGGAGCGGCATCGGTGCTGTCTCTGGGGCTTGCGGTGCTTGCCTGCTTCGGGGTTATGTTTGTAATATCCACTGTCATACTGATGGCAGCGGGGCTTGGAACAGTAAATGCATAGGAGAGTAATAAATATGGATATGCTTTGTTCGGCGGCGGCATCCGCCTGTGTGCTTGGGATAATATTCTCGGTGATAAACGGAATGACCCCCTCGGAAAAGCTTTCAAGGCAGATGAATATCATCTTTTCGCTAATTATGATAGCCGTTGTTATTGCGCCTTTTGCAAAGAAGGAGCTGAGCTTTGATTTTGAAAATATCAGCGAGCAGGCTCCCGAGGATATGTCATACATATTCGATAATCATCTTGAGGATATGATAAGTACAAATATCAGCGATAATCTTGGAAAGGCTCTTGCGGACCAGGGTATATTTCCCGTAAAAATTTCCGTAGATATAAATAATTCCGACGAGGACAGCATATCTATTATCAAAGCAGAAATAATTCTGCGGGACAGCTCCCAATCCGAAAAAGCCGCAGAAACGGCGGCGCAGGAGCTTGGGATCGAAAAATCCCTGGTAACAGTAAAAACAGAGGAGAATGACAATGCAGCTAATTAACAGGCTTCGGGGAATATACGATAAGCTCACAAAAAGCAAAAAGGCAATGACAGCCGCAGCCGCACTCGGTATTGCGGGAATGGTCATGATATTACTCAGCGGAGGAAAAGAAGATGAAAAGAAAACGGAAATACCCGTCTGTTCAGAGGAAGAAAGCGTGTGGACAGACTATTGCTCCGATACAGAGCGGCGGCTGGAGGAGATACTGTCCGCCATAGACGGCGTGGGAGCGGTAGAAGTGATGATAACGGTCAGCTCCACAGAGGAGTACATATATGCACAGGCTGAAAACGTAAGCGGCGACAAAATGCAGAACGAATACGTTACAGTCAAAACGGATAAGGGAGAGGAGGCGCTTGTAAGAAAGGTCAATACCCCCGTAATAACGGGAGTAGCGACAGTATGCGAGGGAGGAAGGTCCGACAGAGTGAAGGAAGAGATCTACCGAACGGTGACAGCCGTTCTCGGGATACCCTCAAGCAAAGTTTATGTAACCGCAATGGAATAAATTTATTTAAAATGGAGGAATCAATTATGCGCAAACCAAATCTTATCATAGGCAAAAAGCAGATAATCCTTGCAGGATTGACCCTTGTTCTGGGAATTGCAGTGTACATGAATTATGTGTTCTCGGAGGTGGGGGATGAGATCGCCGCAGATGCAGAGGTGAAGCAGGCAGCAGAAAGCACAAGGGTTAATTACGGCGATGCGGCATTTGTCAATGCGGACAGCGGAGAGGAAATAAAGGAGGTATCCGCCGATGTGGATTCGTCCGATTATTTTGCTCAGGCAAGGCTTTCGAGAATGACCTCACGGGATGACGCAGTTCAGACCCTTTCTGCAATTCTTAACGGCGGCGATCTGACCGAGGAGGAAAATGCGGCATATACAATGGAGGCTGTAAATCTTTCGCAGCTTTCCGAAAGCGAAAGCAAGATAGAGTCTCTCATCAAGGCGCAGGGCTTTGAGGACTGCGTTGTGTATCTTGACGGTGAGACCGCAAGCATTGTTGTTCGCTCTGAGGGGCTTGCAGCAGACGAAGCAGCACAAATTAAAGATATTCTATTAACAGAGGTGACAATTCCTGCAGAAAATATCAGAATTTTTGAAGTTAAGTAGTTGTGTATTTCCCAAAGATGTGATATAATAGAAATAATGAATATATTAACCGCTTTTGCATACTAAAGCGGAAAGTATAAGCCCGCCTGTAGGATACCGAAAAAAATCGTATCCTTACAGGCTTTAGGGCTTATATCACATAAGGCGGGAAAGGATATTGAATATGGGTAAAGCATTAAAGAAAAGCCACATCAGAGAGGCAGCGTTTCTGCTTATTTTTGAAAAAATGTTCAGGGACGACAGCTGCGATGAGATAATCGAATCTGCAAAGGAAGCGGACGAGTATGATTTTGACGGGGAGGTATGCCGTATTTTCAAGGCTGTTACCGAAAAGACTGAGGAGCTTGACGGCATTATCTCGGAATACAGCGAAAAGCGGAAGGTCGGCAGAATCGGAAAGGTGAGTCTTGCAATTCTCAGACTTGCGGTCTATGAATGTATGTTTGAGGAAAGCGTTCCTGTAAATGTCGCTGTCAGCGAGGCTGTGAACCTTGCCGAAAAATATGCCTTTGATACGGATAAGCAGTTTATCAACGGTATTCTCGGCTCCTTCTCCCGCAGCGGAAAAATTCCTCAGAAAAATATTCCCGAAAAGCCTCAGGGTGATAAGTAATGCCGCTGTTTTTAGGGCTTGATACCAGCAATTATACAACCTCCGCAGCGCTTTTTAACAGCGATGACGGTAAAATGATATCATGCAAAAGGCTGCTGACGGTGAAAAGCGGCGAAGCGGGACTGCGCCAGAGTGATGCTGTTTTTCAGCATACAAAGCAGCTTCCCGAGATCGTTAAGGAGCTTTGTGCCGAGTGCGGCGGAGTATCGGAAATTTCGGCAGTGGGCGTTTCATTCAGACCAAGGAATACCGAAGGTTCTTATATGCCCTGCTTTCTATGCGGAGAGGGACTTGCGGACAGCTTCAGCGCATTGAATAATATTCCTGTGTATAAGACCTCACATCAGATCGGTCATATTCTTGCAGCCTTGTATTCGTCGGACAGGCTCTCCATGATAAATTCGCCCTTTATCGCATTTCATGTAAGCGGCGGAACCACCGACTGTCTATATTGTCAGCCAGATGAAGCGGAGCTTATAAAAGCTGCCGAAACGGCAACATCCCTTGATTTGAAGGCGGGGCAGCTTATTGACCGAACAGGCATAATGCTTGGGCTTGATTTCCCCTGCGGCAAGGCTCTTGAAGCTCTTGCGGAAAAAGCGGACAAGAGCATTAAGGCAAGAGCAGTCATGAAAAACGGTTCGTGCTGTCTATCGGGCTTTGAAAACAAGGCTCAGTCAATGCTAAGAGAGGGCGAATCCCCGGAAAATACCGCAAAATATATTCTTAATGCCGTATTTTCCACGGTTTATGAGATGACGAAATATGCCCGCAGCGTTTACGGAGAGCTTCCCGTAATTTATGCGGGAGGGGTCATGTCAAACGGGTATATCAAAGGGCTTATCACAGAAAAAATCCGCAATGTGTATTTTTCGGCACCCGAGTTTTCCTGCGACAATGCCGCAGGAACGGCGCTTTATGCATATTATACTTATGAAAGGCAGTTCAAATGAGCAGTATTCTTACGGTGTCCCAGCTCAACAGATATATGTCCTTTAAGATTAAGGAGGACGGGAAGCTCAGAGGGCTTCTTGTCAAGGGAGAGATATCGGGCTTTACTCATCACATGAGAACGGGACATTTTTATTTCACCCTCAAGGACGGAACATCTGCCATAAAGGCAGTAATGTTCAGCAGCTATGCGGGTTCTCTGAAATTCATGCCGCAAAACGGAATGAACGTTATCGTCATGGGCAGCGTGCAGGTCTTCGAAAGAGACGGGGTATATCAGCTTTATGCAACCGATATCCAGCCCGACGGTATCGGAGCGCAGTATCTTGCTCTGGAGCAGCTCAAGGAAAGGCTGTCGGAGGAGGGGATTTTTGACCCGATTTATAAAAAGCCCCTGCCCAAATTTCCCGAAAAAGTGGGTATCGTTACCGCAAAGGGCGGAGCGGCTCTGAAAGATATCCTGAATATTCTGAGCAGACGATATCCCGTATGCGAGGCTGTTATTTTCCCCTGCGTGGTTCAGGGAGAATATGCCGTGGATTCTGTCTGTGACGCTCTGGAATTTGCCGATGAAAGCGGCTGCGATGTTATAATCTGCGGCAGGGGCGGCGGCTCCTATGAGGATCTGTCCGCTTTCAACAGCGAGAAGATAGCAAGAACAGTCTTTGCCATGAATACCCCTGTTATTTCAGCAGTGGGTCATGAAACGGATACCACTCTTATTGATTATGCGTCAGATCTCAGAGCTCCTACTCCTTCTGCGGCGGCAGAGCTGGCAGTTCCCGAATTATCGGCGCTTTATGAAGCTCTTGCGGCATATAAAAATACCCTTGATAACGCTTTGAGCAATGTGATATCGGGAAAAAGGCAGAGGCTTCTGGAGCTCGGATCGGAGCTTAAAAATTATGCTCCATCTGCGGCTTTGTCGGCACTCCGGGAGCGGGTAATATCGGGTGAAAAGCGGCTTTCGGAAGCAATAAATATATATTTTGAAAGAAAGCACGGGGAGATCGCTTCGGGAGCGGCGGCTCTCGATTCTCTCAGTCCCCTGAAAATAATGTCAAGGGGCTACAGCCTTGTTTATAAAGAAAATACTCTTGTAAAGTCAGCGGAAATGCTTTCCGAGGGCGACAGGATAACCATAAAATTTGCCGACAGCGAGACCAGCGCTGTTATCGGCGGGTAAAGGACGGTCAGAAAAATGAGCTTTGAAAAATCCGTAAAACAGGTGGATGAGATAATTGGAAGGCTTTCCGAGGGAGATGTTCCCCTCGAGGAGGCAGTGGAGCTGTATAAAACAGGGGCGTCGGAGCTTGCAAAATGCCGTAAGCTTCTTGAGGAAGCCGAGAAGGCCGTTATGACGGTCACAAGTGCGGAGGAGCTTTGATAATGGTTGAACTTGATCGAAGAGCGGAGCTTATTAACCGCAGGCTTGAGGAGCTTATGAGCGTTTACACCGAAGAAAATGCCGCTCATCAGCTTATCTGCGCCGAAGCGATGAAATATTCCCTTTCAGCAGGCGGAAAGCGGGTCAGACCGGTTCTTGTGATGGAATTTGCCCGAATTTGGGGAGATTCCGAGGGTAAGGCAGCCGACAGTGCCTGCGCACTTGAGATGATACACACATTTTCGCTTATCCATGACGATCTCCCTTGCATGGACGATGACGACCTGCGCAGGGGAAAGCCCTCCTGTCATAAGAAATTCGGCGAGGATATGGCGCTTCTTGCGGGAGACGCATTGGAAAATTATGCCTTTGATGTTATCGCTTCGGATGATAAGCTCTCCTTTGAGCAGCGGGTGAAGCTGATAAAATGCCTCTCGGAGGCAGTGGGTGTTATGGGAATGATCGGCGGTCAGACCGTTGATGTCCGAAATGTGGGCAAGCCCTTTGACGCAGAGCTG
Source organism: Oscillospiraceae bacterium (assembly GCA_022787085.1). Lineage (GTDB taxonomy): Bacteria > Bacillota > Clostridia > Oscillospirales > Ruminococcaceae > Huintestinicola. The sequence continues at coordinate 72,283 of JALFVE010000049.1, forward strand.
CTTCTGAAAATGTATTCCATGAAAACGGGTGCACTGATAAAATGTGCCTGTGTGATGGGCTGTATCTGCGCAGAGCGATATGACATGATACCTGCAGCAGAGGAGTATGCCGAAGCTTTGGGACTTGCCTTTCAGATAGTTGACGATATCCTTGACATCACAGCGGATGAAAAAAAGCTCGGTAAGCCCGTTCACAGCGATGCAGAGCTGAACAAGGCCACATACCCCGCCGTATTCGGGCTTGAAGCCGCAAAGCTCAGAGCGGAAGAGCTTACCGAAAAAGCAGTCAGCGTTGCAGAAGGCTTTCCCGACAGCGGATTTTTGTCGGAGCTTACAAAATATCTTCTTAAAAGGGATTATTAATGAAAGAGGCTGTTAAACGATATGCAGTATTATAATTATATTCTTGTGACCTCAGTTCTCGGATGGTGCATAGCTCAGCTCCTTAAAACGATCATCAATCTGATAAAATATAAGAAATTCAGCTTTGAAAGGCTGTTCGGTGCAGGCGGCTGGCCCAGCGCACATTCGGCAATGGTATGCTCGGCTGCTGCGGGAGTATATCGGATCGAGGGAGTTGAGTCAACTCAGTTTGCGATAATGTGCATAGTGGCGCTTATAACCATGTATGATGCTATGGGAGTCCGCAGGGCTGCGGGTCAGCACGCAAAGGCGATAAACAGGATAAACCGTATCCTTGAAAGCAAGCCCGCATCCTCGGGCAAGCCACTTGAGGATATTGCTCAGGCTGCCAATACAAGCATAGCGGTTATGAAGGAATATCTGGGACATACTCCCTTCGAGGTTGCCAGCGGTGCGCTTCTGGGTATTATTCTTGCTTTTTTAATGCCTGTGAACTTTTAAAAAGGATCGTGAAAAATGAAAGACAATAAAACAGTAAGGCTTGTGGAGCTTGACCTTCCCTCAGACCTGAAAAAGCTTTCCATTCCCCAATGCGTGAGCCTTTGCAGAGAGATCAGAGATATCCTTATCGGCACAGTAGCGGAAAACGGAGGACATCTTGCTTCAAACCTTGGAACTGTGGAGCTGACAATGGCGCTCCATCGTGTTTTCTGTTCGCCATATGACAAGATAATCTGGGACGTGGGTCATCAGGCTTATACACATAAGATCCTGACGGGCAGGCTTGACGAGTTTTCGACGCTCAGAACAGAGGGGGGTATCTCGGGCTTTGCAAAGCCATCGGAATCCGAGCATGACATATTTATAAGCGGTCACAGCAGCAATTCGATCTCTGCCGCCTGCGGTATTGCAAGAGCAATGCGGCTGCAGGGGGATAACCATAATGTTATTGCCGTTATAGGAGACGGTGCATTTACGGGCGGAATGGTCTATGAGGGGCTTAACAATGCGGGAAAAAGCGACGATAACCTTATTGTTATTCTGAATGACAATGAAATGTCCATCTCCAAAAACGTGGGAGCGCTGGCAAAATATCTGTCCTCACTCAGAGGCAGAAAGGCTTATGTTGAAGCGAAAAAAAGCGTTGAAACCGCTCTCGACAGAACTCCTGTCATCGGAAAGCCTGTGAAGGAATTTATGCTTGCCTCAAAGGATGCTGTAAGATGGTTTCTCTATCGCTCCAGCGGACAGCCTGCGGGTGCCACAATGTTTGAAAATCTGGGATTTATCTATTTAGGACCCGTTGACGGGCACGACCTTAAAAGCCTTGAAGAAACTCTTAAAGCCGCAACTGCCGCAAAAAAGCCCGTTCTTATCCATGTAAATACCGTTAAGGGAAAGGGGTACCGTCCTGCGGAGAAGAATCCCGGAGCATTTCATGGGCTTGCTCCCAAGGCTATGAAGCAGGGAGATCCCGAGATAATAAGCAGCGACAGCTTTTCCGCCGTTTTCGGGGAGGAGCTTGCAAAATTAGGTTCCTCCGACAAGCGCATCTGCGGAATAACTGCTGCAATGAAATACGGAACGGGACTAAACAGATTTGCCCAGGTATGTCCCGACAGGTTTTTTGATGTGGGAATTGCCGAACAGCACGCCGTGACCTTTGCCGCAGGACTTGCGGTAAGCGGAATGATACCTGTTTTTGCGGTGTATTCAAGCTTTCTCCAGCGAGGCTACGACCAGATAATTCACGACGCTGCCATCTGCCGTACTCATATCGTTCTCGCCATTGACCGTGCAGGAATTGTGGGTGAGGACGGGGAGACACATCAGGGACTTTTTGATGTTCCCATGCTAACGGGGATACCGAATATCACTGTATTCTCTCCCTCGGATTATGACGAACTGAGGCTTTGTCTCAGAAAGGCAATTTATTCTACACCCTCCGTTGCGGCGGTAAGATATCCCCGAGGCTCAGAATGCTGCAGTATTCACATGAAGCTTGATGAGGAAAATATGCTCTGCTTTGATAGTAACGGCGGAAGCGTTCTGGTCATAGGCTATGGAAGAACAGGGGCTGCTGCTGCCGAAACTGTCAGGGAAAGCGGATTGCTCGCCGATGTACTCAAGCTTGTTAGAATATTTCCACTGGAAAATAATGTTATTGATATCTGCATGAATTATGAAAAGATAATCATATTCGAGGAATCTATGCGCAGCGGCGGAATAGGCGAGCATATTGCCGCCGCTTTGTCAGAGAGAGGGCATAAGGGACAGGTGAAAATAAATGCTGTCAAGGGCTTTGTCAAGCAGGCAAAGACAGAAAGCGTTCTGGAACGTTTCTGCCTCGACAAGGCAGGTATCAAGAAAAAAATATCGGAGCTTATCCGAGCGGAATAAGGTGAAAAAAGTCATGCGGCTTGATATATATCTTTTTGAAAACGGATTTGTAAAAAGCCGTGAGACGGCAAAGAGAATGATATCCGAGGGCGGTGTTTCCGTAAACGGCAGTATTGTGACAAAGCCTTCAAAGGATGTTTCGGAAGGCGATGAAGTGAAGCTTTGCGCCCCTCTTCCCAAATATGTGGGCAGGGGAGGAATGAAGCTTGAAAAGGCTCTTGAATCCTTTCAGCTGTCTGTTAACGGACTTGTCTGCATGGATATCGGAGCATCAACGGGAGGCTTTACCGATTGTATGCTTCAAAATGGCGCAGAGTATGTCTATGCCGTTGACGTGGGACATGGACAGCTTGATGAAAAGCTCATATGCTCACCTCGGGTTAGGAATATGGAAGGGGTAAATATCAAGGATGTTTCTCTGTCGGATTTTGACAGGGCAATAGATCTTATATCCGTTGATGTATCCTTTATTTCACTTAAAAAAGTGATTCCGAAGATATGTGAGCTGCTTTCCGAAAACGGCACTGCGGTAATGCTTGTGAAGCCGCAGTTTGAATGCGGCAGAGCGGATATCGGCAAGAATGGCATTGTCCGTTCCGAAAATGTCCACAGAGCGGTGCTCAGCGATATGATCTCCTTTTGCAATTCAAGCGGACTTTTCGTAATGGGAGCCGATTATTCGCCCATTCAGGGGGGAGACGGCAATATCGAATATTTGATCTATGCGGAGAAAAACGGCGGAGCGGCAAAGCCTGTCGATTGCGCAAAGATAACTGCGGCAGCTCATCAGAGCTTTAAGAAAGCGTGATATTTATGAAAACTGTGATATACCCGAATTTTTCAAAAAAGAATGCCTTTGAGACTACAGGAAAGGTATGCTCAATGCTCCACAACATGGGCTTTGAGATCGCCTGCTCTGATGAGCTGAAGGAACGTTTCCCTGTGAAAAAATATTTAAAATTCAGCCCCATAAAAGAAGCGGTGGAGGACTGCGACCTGATAATCGCCGTAGGCGGAGACGGTACTATCCTCGAGGCTTCTGCCTATGCTGCGGAATCCGACAAGCTGCTTCTGGGGATAAATACGGGGCGGCTTGGCTTTATGGCGTCAATGGAGCCTGACGAGCTGTATAATCTTTCAAGGCTTATGAGCGGAGATTACACAGTCGAAAACCGAATGATGCTTGACTGCGAATTTATTGGCGGCGGGAAAAGCGAACGATTTACTGCACTGAACGATATCGTTATTTCCAGCCAGTTCGGGCGGCTGTCGGATTATTTCGTTTCCATAAACGGAAATATTGTCAGTACGATAAGGGCGGATGGTGTTATATTTTCCACACCAACAGGCTCCACAGCCTATGCACTTTCTGCAGGGGGACCTATCCTTGAGCCGGGGCTTGAGTGTATCCAGATGACTCCTGTCTGCCCTCATTCCCTTGTTTCACGGACAATGCTCTTTTCAACGGATAAGGCTCTTGAGGTCACATTCAGCTCAAGGGACATTTCTCCGCTTTATCTGAGCATTGACGGTCAGATCTGCGAAAGTGCTGAGAAGGACGACAGGCTGATAATAACCCGTTCCCGAAAATTCCTTCGGCTTATCGACATTCAGGGCAATTCCTTCTTCAATGCCGTAAACAAAAAGCTTCTGAATCCTATTAAGGATATGTAAAAAAGGGTGTGTTAACCGAATGACAAAGTCTCAGAGACATGAAATTATTCTTGAGATAATTAAAAGCGGCTCTGTTGAAACTCAGGAAATGCTTCGTGAAAGGCTTCTCGAGGGCGGGATAGATGTCACTCAGGCGACCCTTTCCCGTGATATCAAGGAGCTTGGACTGATAAAAAAGCAGGACAGGTATTTCGTGCCTCAGAAAAGCACAGCCGAGATACCCACACTTATCAGGGAATCGGTAAATTCCATAGATCATGCCATGAATATGGTAGTTTTCAAGTGCCATGCGGGAATGGCAATGGCAGCCTGCGCAATGTTTGACAAGCTGGGCTACAGCGGCGTTGTGGGTACATTGGCGGGAGACGACACCATTTTCATTGTAATGCGTTCGGAAAAGGACGCAGCGGCTTTCGTTAAGGAAATGCAAAGCGTTATTTTCAGCAGCAAAAAGGGTGATATTAATGCTCAGTGAGCTTTATATAAAAAATCTTGCCATAATTGAAGAGGCTTCCATTCCGTTTTCGGATCACTTTAATGTGTTCACAGGAGAAACGGGAGCGGGAAAATCTATTCTAATAAACGGAATAAATGCTGTTCTTGGGCAGCGCATCACAAAGGATATTGTTCGTGCAGGCTGTGACAAGGCAGTTATTACCGCACTTTTCACAGAGCTTTCGGACAATGTCTGCAAAAGGCTTGACGAGCTGGGTATATCTCACGAGGACGGTCAGCTTACCCTTACCCGTGAGGTAAACTCCGACGGCGGCAGCATTGCCAGAGTAAATTCACGGGCTTCAACCGTTTCTGTTCTTCGTGAAATAGGGGAGTGCCTTGTAAATATCCACGGTCAGCATGATAATCAGATACTTATGGACCCCGAGAAGCACCTTTCCATTCTTGACAGCTTCGGCGACCTTGAGGAACAGGCGGAGGATTATCACGGAAGCTTCAGGCAGCTTCAGGAAATATCACGAAAGCTGAAAAAGCTTTCCCTTGAAAGAAAGGAAAAGCTTGAACGTGAGGAAATGCTTCGTGAAAGGGTCGAGGAGATCGGAAGTCTTAATATTGAAGAAAATGAGGACGAGCTCCTTGAAGCAGAATATAAGATTGCGCAGAGCAGCGAGGATATCTGCTCAGCTTTGAATGAGGCTCATAGCTTTCTAAACGGCGTGGAGGACAGCGATATCCCCGGAGCCTCCGAGCTTATTTCAAATGCCTGCGACAGTCTGGGTGCATTTTCGGAAACGCTTCCTTCCCTTAAAAAGCTTTCCGAACGTCTTGAAAATGCCCGTGTGGAAATTGAGGATATCGTTTCGGAAATCGCTTCGGAGCTTGATAAGATCGACATTGACGCTGAAAGATACGGATATCTCACTGACCGCATCAGCGAGCTTAACAGGATAAAAAAGAAGTTCGGCCCCGAGCTTTCGGATGTTCTTGACTGTCTGAACTCCGCTTCCAGGGAGCTTGAGGATATCGAGACATCCTCCGATGAGATCGAGCAGATAGCTATGCAGAGGGAAAAGCTTCTTGCGGAGGTTTCCGAAAAGGCGAAGCGGCTTTCTGCGGCAAGAGCGGAGGCTGCTGAAAGATTTTCTGCTCAGGTTGAGGAGGAGCTAAAATTTCTCGATATGCCGAATGTAAAAATTTGCGCCGCAATGGAAAAGGGCAAGCTTACCGCTGCGGGCATGGATTCGGTGGAATTTATGATCTCCACAAATGCGGGCGAAGGTATGAAGCCCATGTCAAAGATTGCTTCGGGAGGAGAGCTTTCCAGAATAATGCTGGCTCTCAAGAATGTTATTGCCGAAAAGGACAATATCCACACCCTGATTTTTGACGAGATCGACACGGGAGTAAGCGGAAGAGCGGCTCAGAAGATCGGAATCAAGCTAAAAAGCGTTTCAAAGCGTCAGCAGGTGCTGTGCGTAACGCATCTGTCTCAGATGGCAGTCATGGCTGATAATCATCTGCTTATCGAAAAGCAGACCAGAAATGACCGCACCTTCACATCTGTTCACAAGCTTGATTTTGATGAGCGCAAGCGTGAGATAGCAAGAATAATGGTGGGAGAAAATATTACCGATACTGCGCTAAAAAATGCGGAGGAGCTTCTTCTTGCTTCCGAAAAAATATAAAAAATCCCTCAGACAATCTGTCTGAGGGATGGTGCCGGTAGTCGGGGTCGAACCGACACGGTATCGCTACCAACGGATTTTGAGTCCGTCACGTCTGCCAATTCCATCATACCGGCATATGAGATATTTTATCACACTGCGGGAAATTTGTCAAGTGTTTTTTTCAAAATATTGACTTTACCTGTTATCTATGGTATAATAATATAAAATCTGCCTTGTATGGCAGGATTACTTATGAGAAAAGTGAGGAAATTTAACATGAACATAGTTTGTCTTGACCTTGAAGGCGTTCTCGTTCCCGAGATCTGGATAGCATTTGCGGAAGCAAGCGGAATCCCCGAACTTAAAAAAACCACTCGTGACGAGCCCGATTACGATAAGCTTATGAAATGGCGCATCGGTATTCTCAAGGAGCATGGTCTGGGATTAAAGGAAATTCAGGACACCATTGCTAAGATCGACCCCATGCCCGGCGCAAAGGAGTTTTTGGATGAGCTTCGTTCCCTGACTCAGGTTATCATTATCAGTGATACCTTTACTCAGTTTGCTTCGCCCCTTATGAAGAAGTTGGGCTGGCCTACTATTTTCTGCAACTCTCTTGAGGTTTCGGAAAGCGGTGAGGTCACAGGCTTCAAAATGCGCTGCGAGCAGTCAAAGCTCACTACTGTAAAGGCTCTTCAGTCCATTGGCTATGATACTATTGCCAGCGGCGACAGCTACAACGATCTCGGAATGATAAAGGCAAGCAAGGCAGGCTTCCTTTTTAAGAGCACTGATAAGATCAAGAATGACAATCCCGAGCTGCCAGCTTTTGAGACCTACGAGGAGCTTATGGCTGCTATCAAAAGGGTTCTTGACTGATTTTTGAATTTGTTTGAAAAAACACTTGACAAATCCGAAATTTAGGCTATAATAAAATTATCGGATATTATTACAAATGCGCTGACGGGGACGGAGCGCCCGACAAAGTAATCAGAGAGTCTGCATTTGGTGCGAGCAGGCGGCTTTTAAGGCATTTTTCTCCCATCACCCCTGAGCTTTGCGGCTGAAAGGCATTTTGCTTATTAAGCGGCAGCGGGCTTCTCCCGTTACAGAGAGTTTCCGTTGATGGACGGAAAGCAGAGCGGCGGCGCCTTTCTGGCGGCGCAATAAGAGTGGTAACGTGGGTACATTTGTCCTCACCTCTTGAATAAGGGGTGAGGTTTTTTATTTTTCCGAAATAATCTGAAAATATAAAGGAGAAAAGGTTATGCTTACACTTGACATGGTTTACAGTGCGTCCTACAAGCTCAAAGAGGTCATCAGAAAAACCGATATCATTCCTGCTCCGAAGCTTTCGGATAAATGCAGTGTTTTTCTTAAAACCGAGAATTTGCAGGTCACAGGCTCTTTTAAGGTAAGAGGTGCATATTACAAAATTTCTCAGCTTTCCGATGAGGAAAAAGCAAGGGGAGTTATTGCCTGCAGTGCGGGAAATCATGCACAGGGCGTTGCTCTTGCGGCTGCAAAGAACGGTATAAGGTCTCTTATCTGTCTGCCCGACGCTGCGCCTATTTCAAAAATCGAGGCGACCCGTTCCTACGGTGCGGACATCTGCCTTGTGGACGGCGTGTATGATGACGCATACGCAAAGGCAATAAGTCTCAGGGACGAAAAGGGATACACCTTTATTCACCCCTTCGACGACGAATATGTTATCGCAGGACAGGGAACCATCGGCTTAGAGCTTCTCGAGCAGCTTCCCGATGCGGACGCAGTTGTAGTTCCCGTCGGCGGCGGCGGACTTATTTCGGGAGTTGCATTTACTCTCAAAAAGCTCAAGCCCGAGATCAAGGTCTACGGTGTTCAAGCGGCGGGCGCTCCAAGCATGGAGCAGTCTCTTGCTCATGGCAAAATTGAGCGGCTGTCTTCCGTTTCCACCATTGCGGACGGAATTAAGGTTATGGAGCCCGGAGTCAACACCTTTGAAATGTGCAAGGAATACGTTGACGGTATTGTCACAGTTACCGATGATGAGATATCAAGCGCTATTCTTGCTCTTATGGAGCAGCACAAGCTTATTGCCGAGGGTGCGGGAGCCGTTCCCGTTGCGGCAGTTATGTTTGACAAAATTCCCGAGATCGAGGGCAAAAAGGTGATATGCCTTGTTTCGGGAGGAAACATTGATGTTACAATTCTCAGCCGTGTTATTGAGAGAGGTCTGCTGAAATCGGGCAGGACCTGTCTGCTTAACATTGAGCTTATCGACAAACCGGGTCAGCTCAAGGGCGTTTCGGACATAATTGCTTCTCTGGGCGGAAATGTTATTTCTGTTCATCACGAGCGTGCAAACGAGGGCGCGGACATCAACGGCTGCTACCTGAGAATTATTCTTGAGACGAGAAATCACGAGCATATTGCTCAGATAAGGAATACGCTGACAGATGCGGGGTTTATCCTTAAATGATCAATGTATCATTGTAGGTGAAAGTGAGATGATGCTTATGAACGAAAAAGTCAGGCTATTGATCTCTGAGGCAGATAAAGCGATAAAAGAAGAACGTTTTGATGATCTGATGGATTTTTATACCGATGATGCTGTTCTGGTAGTAAAGCCCGGGCTTGAAGTGCAGGGCAAACAGGCCATAAAGAATGCGTTTATAAAAATAGCTGAATACTTTAAGAACAGTATTGAGCCGACGCAGGGGAATATGATAATGCTGGAAGCCGGTGACACGATCTTAGTCTTATCACAAACGTTGTTAGATGCGGACAACAAATCTGAATCGCAATACAGTATGGAACGAAGAGCAACATATGTCTATCGTAATGTGAATGGAAAATGGTTATGCGCCATTGACAATTCATATGGTACGTCATTGCTTGATTAATAAATATAAAATTCAAGGAGGAAAAACCATGTCAGAAAAAATCTACACCAAAAACGCTCCCGACGCTATCGGTCCTTACTCACAGGCTGTAAAGTGCGGAAATCTTCTTTTCACATCGGGTCAGATCGCAATAAACCCTGCAACGGGCAATGTTGACGCTCAGGGGATAGAAGCCCAGACAAGGCAGATATGCGAGAATCTGAAGGCTGTGCTTGCCGAAGCGGACTGCACATTTGACAATGTGGTAAAGACCACCTGCTTCCTTGACAGCATGGACGATTTTGCGGCTTTCAATTTGGTTTACGGTGAGTATTTCACAAGCAAGCCCGCTCGCTCCTGCGTGGAGGTGTCAAAGCTTCCCAAGGGCGTTCTTGCGGAGGTCGAGGTAATCGCTGAGCTGTGATTTTTCGGTTCGGAGGGTAGAAATACCCTCCGAACCTTGCTTTTATGTGATGTTGCACACATTTTTTTGCACACCGACGGCAATTTTTTACCTATTACCGACAAATTTTTTCTGAAAACGCTTGCATTTCGGTGAAAAATGTGCTATAATATTTAAAGTACACCAATAGTTTGAGGCAAAGATCGGAGCAATCCGGTCTTTCTTGTTTGATGGAGGTATGCTTATGGCAGTTAAAAAGGGAGGCAAGGGCGGAAATACGGTAGCTGCGGTTTTTGAGATCGCTATGCCCATTGCCGACAGTCTCGGGCTCACTATCTGGGACATTACCTACGACAAGGAGGGCGCACTGCGATATCTCAGGGTCCTTATCGAAAAGCCCGACGGATTTATTGATATGAATGACTGCGAGGCTATGACGAGACCCCTTTCTGCGGCTCTTGACGAAAAAGACCCCATAGACGAGCAGTATATGCTTGAGGTCGGCTCACCGGGGCTTGGCAGAGAGCTGAAGCGGCAGGAGCATTTTGAACGCTTTCTTGAATGTCCGCTGCGCATAAGATACATCCGTGAAAAAGACGGCATTAAGGAATTTATAGCTGTGCTCACTGCGTATAATAGGGAAAGCGGCAGCATTACCGTTGAAACGGAGCGGGGAACAGAGGAGATCACGCTCTCCGAGACCGCTTTTGTCAAGCTATATGACGATGAGGAGCTTCCCGATGAATTTTACAGTGACGATGAAGCTTAAAATATATTTTCAGGAGGAATTTCAGCAAAATGAATAAGGAATTTTTTGACGCACTTGAATGTCTCGCAAATGAAAACAACATTCCGCTTGACGCTCTTGTGGAAAAGATCGAACAGGGTATTTTGAAGGCGGTCAGAAAGGAATATCCCGACTGCGATGATTTTTTGGTCGATATTGATCCCGATGAGAACAAATTTGATGTCTGCGTTATGAGAAACGTTGTTGACGATGAGCCTATTGATCTTAATGAGATAAACATTGAGGAAGCAAGGACCATCGTTCCCAACTGCTCCTGCGGCGATGCTGTTCCCTACAAGCTGGATACCGCTAAGTTCGGCAGAGTTGCTGCTCAGTATGCCAAGCAGTCCATCAGGCACGATGTAAAGGAATTTGAAAAGGAAAAGCTTATTGCTCAGTACAAGGATAAGGTTCACGAGATCATTTCCGCTACCGTTCAGAAGGTCGAGCCTGCTACCGGAAACGCTGTTCTGCTTGTTGACAAGAATGAGATCTATCTCTACAAGAACGAGCAGATACCCGGAGAGGTACTTACCGAGGGCGATATCATCAAGATCTATGTTGTGGGTATCATGAATCCCGACAGAAAGCCCTCCGTTAAAATTTCCCGTACACATAAGGACCTTGTAAAGAGACTCTTCGAGCTTGAGATCCCCGAGATTTACGACGGTGTTGTTGAAATAAAGTCCATAGCAAGAGAGGCAGGCTCCCGCACTAAGATCGCTGTCTGCTCCAAGGATCCCAATGTTGACTGCGTTGGCGCCTGCATCGGTCCCAGACGTTCAAGAATAGGCAAGATCGTTGAGGAGCTGGGCGGCGAGAAGATAGATATCATCATCTATGATGAGGATCCTGCGGTATTTATCGCAAAGGCTCTTGCTCCCGCAGATGTTGTGAAGGTTGAAATTGCTGAGGGCGAGGAGAAAATGTGCACCGTTATCGTTCCCAACAATCAGCTTTCTCTCGCAATCGGAAATAAAGGTCAGAACGCCAAGCTTGCAGCCCGTCTCACAGGCTACAAGATCGACATCAAGCCCGAAAATCCTGTGGAGTGATCCGCATTGATATATATTTTAAAAGTCAGATGAGGTGATATTGTGGCAGGCGTTAAGAAAATTCCAATGAGAATGTGTCTCGGCTGCGGTGAGATGAAGCCGAAAAAAGAGCTTATCCGTGCGGTCAAGTCTCCCGATGGTGAGATATCTCTCGATCTTACGGGAAAAAAATCGGGCAGAGGTGCTTATGTTTGCCCCGACCCAAACTGCCTGAAGCTTGCAAGAAAAGCTAAACGCTTTGAAAAAAGCTTCGAGTGCCGCATATCAGACGAGGTTTACGATACTATGGAGAGAGAGCTGAATGAACGGCAATAAAGAAAAAATTTTCAATCTGCTTACGATTTGCAGAAAAGCGGGAAGAATGACCATGGGCTTTGATTCTGTTAAGGAATCCATTCTTACGGGCAAGGCTAAGGCTGTTTTTCTTGCGAATGATATTTCTCCAAAAACGGAGAAGGAAGTCAGATTTTTCGCCGATAAAAACGCGCTTTCCGTCAGCGTATTGCCTGCTGCCATTGCAGAGATCGAGTTCTACACGGGCAGAAAAGCGGGTGTGATCGGTATCTGCGACGAGGGCTTTGCGTTGAAATTGACCGAGCTTTTACAGTCGTAACGTAATATTAGGAGGGTGTTATAGCCTATGAGTACAAAACAGACGCAGACAAAAAATAAAATCAGCGATGTTGCCAAGGACCTTAAGGTTTCAAATCAGGAGCTTGCAGAGCTTGTGTCCGAGAAATTCGGTTCGCCCAGAAAGCCTTCTGCAAGCATAAATCAGGATGAGCTTAATTATATTCTCGAGCATTATTCACAAAATAATCAGGTTGACAGCTTTGAACCTTATTTTGCTTTAAGAAATGAAAAGCCTGCTCCAAAGCCTGTTGCAGAAAAGCCTGCTGCGGAGAAAAAGCCTGCAAATAAGAAGAATGAATCAAAGCAGCCTAAGTCTGATGCTACCGAAAAGACTGCAAACAAGGAAGCTGCAAAGGTTCCTGCTCAGGTAAAGGAGACTAAAAAACCCGAGGCTCCCAAGGCATCGGCGCCTAAGACTGAGGCTCCCAAGACGGAAGCTCCCAAGACTGAGACTCAGAAATCCGATAAGAAGCCTCAGCAGAATGTTCCTGTCCGCAAGGATACTCAGAAATCCGCTGTGGAGAAGTTTGAGAATCAGATCAAGAAATCCAATGAGCAGAAGAAGAATCAGGCTGCAAAGGCTTCCGAAAAGAAGCAGGAAGCAAAGCCTGCTGAAAACAAATCCACTAAGACAAAGCTTGGCGGCAATTTCTCCACAGAGAGTGTTAAGGTGGAGCAGAAGGTCCGCACTGTTGACACAAGAGGCAGCTATGTGGATATCGACAAGTACAATGAAAAGTATGAAAATATCGCTCCCGTAAACGGCGGAGGCGGCGGAAAGCACGGCAAGGATAACTTCTCAAAGAAGCAGAAGCTCACTCAGAAGTCCGCTCAGCGAAACAAGCAGCAGTATTCCAGCAAGAAGGAAACTGAGGCTGAAAAGCTTCGCAGACTTGAGCTTGAGCGTGCAAGAAAGCAGCAGCTCAAGGTGCTTATTCCCGATGAGATCGTGGTTTCCGAGCTGGCTTCTCGTCTCAAGGTAACTGCTACGGAAGTCATCAAGAAGCTTATGGGTCTTGGTGAAATGTGCACAATAAATCAGGTTATTGACTTCGACACCGCTTCTCTGGTTGCCGAGGAGCTGGGTGCAAAGGTTGAAAAGGAAGTTATCATTACCATTGAGGAGAGGCTCATTGATGACAGTGAGGATGACGGTGAGGGCGAGGAAAGAGCTCCCGTTGTCGTTGTTATGGGTCACGTTGACCATGGTAAAACTTCTCTTCTTGACAGGATCAGAAACGCTAATGTTACTGCTTCCGAGGCAGGCGGAATCACTCAGCATATAGGTGCGTACCGTGTTAAGTGCAAGGGCAAGGAGATCACATTCCTGGATACTCCCGGTCATGAGGCGTTCACTTCTATGCGTGCAAGAGGCGCTTCCGTTACGGATATTGCTATTCTCGTTGTTGCTGCCGACGACGGAATCATGCCTCAGACAGTTGAGGCTATCAACCATGCAAAGGCTGCGGGTGTAAGCATTATCGTTGCCATCAACAAGATGGATAAGGAGGGTGCTAATCCTCAGAACGTTATGCAGCAGCTCACCGAGCACAACCTCGTTGTTGAGGAATGGGGCGGCGATGTTATCTGCGTTCCCGTTTCCGCAAAGACAGGCATGGGAATTGACGATCTGCTTGAAAATATCCTTCTCGTTGCCGAGGTGGCTGAGCTGAGAGCTAATCCCAACAGGCTCGCAAAGGGTACTGTTATTGAAGCTCGTCTTGATAAGGGAAGAGGTCCTATTGCAACAGTCCTCGTTCAGAACGGTACTCTCAGAACAGGCGATATTATTATCGCAGGTACTTCTGTGGGCCGTGTAAGAGTTATGACAAATGACAAGGGGGTTGTGGTTCACGAGGCAGGTCCTTCCTATCCCGTTGAGATCACAGGTCTTGCTGAGGTTCCATCCGCAGGTGACATTTTCAATGCTGTTGAGGACGAGCGCCTTGCAAGAGAGCTTGTTGAACAGCGTAAGCATGAGGCTAAGCAGGAGCAGTTCAAGCAGTATCAGAAGGTTACACTTGACAATCTGTTCAGCCAGATCGAGCAGGGCGAGATCAAGGAGCTTCCCATTATCGTTAAGGCTGACGTTCAGGGCTCTGTTGAGGCTGTGAAGCAGTCCCTTGAAAAGCTTTCCAACGATGAGGTTCGCATTAGAGTTATCCACGGAGCTGTAGGTGCTGTTTCCGAGGGAGACGTTATGCTTGCAAGCGCTTCTAATGCTATTATTGTCGGCTTTAATGTTCGCCCCGACCCTGTGGCTGCGGATAATGCCGAGCGTGACGGCGTTGATATACGTCTTTACCGCATTATTTACGACGCTATTGAAGAAATTACCACCGCTATGAAGGGTATGCTTGCTCCCAAGTTCCGTGAGATCGCTATGGGTCGAATCGAAGTTAGACAGGTTTACAAGATCTCAAGCGTTGGTCTTGTCGCAGGCTCATATGTTCTCAGCGGCAAGGTCACAAGGGCAAGCCAGATCAGAGTTGTTCGTGACGGTATCGTTATCGCTGAGGATAAGATGTCCAGCCTCAAGCGCTTCAAGGACGATGTCAAGGAGGTCGCTGAGGGCTACGAATGCGGTATCACACTTGAGAAATTCAACGATATCAAGGAAGGCGATATCTTCGAGGCATTCATCATTGAGGAATATCGTCCCGACTGATAATATAGAAAGGACGGCTTAGATATGCCTAATTTTAAAAATGCAAGGTTATCCGAGGATATCAAAAGAGAGATTTCCGGGCTTATCAGAGAGCGCATCAAGGATCCGAGAGTGAAATTCGGTCTTGTTTCCGTTGTCCGCACCGAGCTTTCCGGGGATAATTCCCACTGCAAGGTGTTTATTTCACATCTTGACGGCATGGAGGCTTCTAAAAATGCCGTCAAGGGGCTTGAAAGCGCTTCATGGATGATTAGAAAGGAAATTTCAAACAAGCTTCATCTGAAAAAATGTCCCGAGCTGAAATTCATTGCGGATGATTCCATCGAACATTCCGCCGAAATTGCTAAAATGCTTGAGGATATGGATATTTCCGATTCATCGGACGAAGCTTCGGAGGACGAAGAATAATTTAACACAAGGAGAGGCGAGGAGTATGAACGGCAAGTCTCAGAGCATTAGTATTGCTGACGCTGCGGGTTTTCTGAAAACAAACGATAATTTTTATATCCTTACCCATATGAGTCCCGACGGTGACGCTATGGGAAGCGGTTTCGGGCTTTGCTTTGCTCTGCGTGCAATGGGCAAAAGGGCTAACGTTCTCTGCTCCGACCCTTTCCCTAAAAGATACGGCTTTCTTTACGGGGATTACGCTCCCATGAAATTTACCCCTCAGACTATTGTTACCACCGATCTTGCGGATACCACCCTTTTCGGCAGAGAGCTGCAGGTTTACGGCGATTATGTTGATCTTGCCATTGACCATCACATTTCCAACACGGGTTACGCTTCAAGGCTGCTCCTTGACGGAAATGCCACTGCTGCCTGCGAGCTTCTTTATCAGGTGCTGAAGGAGGGGAATATGCCCATTGACAAGAATATCGCTGCCTGCCTTTACACGGGAATTGCAACGGATTCGGGCTGCTTCAGATTTGAAAACACCACTCCAAAGGCTCACATCATCACCGCTGAGCTTATGAGCTACGGCATCCCATTTGCAAAGATAAACCGTCAGCTTTTCGATATCAAGAGCAAGGCGAGGTTTATGGTGGAGCAGTATGTTATCAATAATCTGGAGACATATCTTGACGACAAGTGCGCCATGATCGCCGTTACTTCGGAGACTATTGAGGAAACAGGTCTTGCTCCCGAGGAATTTGAGGGGCTTGCTTCTATTCCAATGCAGATCGAAGGTGTTGAGGTGGGCGTTACCATCAAGGAAAAGGAGCCGAATAAATACAAGGTTTCCATGAGAAGCGCAGAAAATGTGAATGTTTCTGATATCTGTGCCAAGCTTGGCGGCGGCGGACATATCCGTGCGGCAGGCTGCACTGTGGAGGGAGACCTTTCACAGGTGAAGCTGAAGCTTTTATCGGTTATTGCGCCTGCAATGGGGTTTGATCTATGGCTGTCATAAACGAACTGAACGGGATAATTTGTGTGAACAAGCCCGAGGGCTTCACCTCCTTTGACGTTATCGCCAAAATGAGAGGGATCCTAAAAATGAAGCGGCTGGGTCATGGCGGCACCCTCGATCCCATGGCAACTGGTGTTCTGCCTGTTTTTGCCGGAAGTGCGGCAAAGGCAAGCGAAATGCTTCCCGACCATGACAAGGTGTATGAAGCGGGATTTCGGCTGGGGTTGGTTACCGATACTCAGGATATTACTGGTAAAACGCTTTCGGAAAGCGGTCTTGCTGTGAGCAGACAAGCTCTTGAGGACGCTTCCGGGACTTTTGTTGGTGATATTATGCAGATCCCGCCTATGTATTCGGCTGTTTCGGTAAACGGCAAAAGGCTTTATGAGCTGGCAAGGCAGGGGATTACTGTTGAGCGGAAGCCCCGTCCCATTACCGTTTATTCGCTGGATATTCTTGAATATAACGAGGATGAACGGTCAGGCAGGCTGAAAATTTCCTGCTCGAAGGGAACCTACATCCGTACTCTCATTAACGACATAGGAGAGAGGCTTGGCTGCGGAGGGATTATGACCTCTCTGGTGAGAACCGCTGCCTGCGGATTTTCCCTTTCCGATTGTGTTACAATTGAACAGCTTCAGCAGGAGGCGGACAGGGGGGGAGATTTTTCATCCTTTGTTATGCCTGTTTCGGAGGTGTTTGACTACCTTCCCAAGGTAAGGCTCAGCGATGCGCAGGAAAGAATGTACCGAAACGGGATTCGTCTCGATTTTGACAGGATTTGCAAAGATACTCCCGATGGGGAGAGATATGCGGTTTTCGGCGCTTCTGGATTTATCGGTACGGCTGTATTAATGCCCGAGGAGCGGCTTCTGCGGGTGGAAAAGAATTTTTTCTGAGGTGATCTGATTTGATTGAATTGTCGCCCTCCGTTATAATGAACGGCAGAGGAACGGCTGCCGCACTTGGAATTTTTGACGGCGTTCACCGCGGTCACAGGGCGGTCATTGGAAAGGCTGCGGAGGAGGCTGAAAAAAACGGTCTTTCCGCTGCAGTCTGCACCTTTAAAACAAGTTCGGTAAACACCAAGGGAAGCAGCTATCGCCCCATTTACAGCGATAAAACAAAGCTTGTTCTTCTTGAAAAAGAGGGAGCACATTATGTTTACAGTCCCGATTTTTCCGAGGTTCGGGATATGAGCCCCGAGGAATTTGCGGTAAAGATCCTTCAAGGTGTTTTAAATGCACGCATCGTGGTTTGCGGCAGGGATTTCCGATTCGGAAAAAACGCCGCCTGTTCCGCAGAGGGTCTGAATGAGATATGTGACCGTCTGGGAATGAGGCTCTGCGTGGTTGACGATATTACCGAAAACGGAGTCAGGATATGCTCTGCTGATATCAGGCGATATATTGCAGATGGCGATATCAGGTCAGCAAATCTGCTCCTGGGGCATGATTATGCGGTTACGGGTCAGGTTGTTCACGGCAATCATTTCGGTAGGCAGATGAATTTCCCTACCGCCAATCAGCGTATGCGGGGGGATTTTGTAATGCCGAGATTCGGTGTTTACGCCTCCTATGCGGAGCTTGACGGAAAAATATACAGGGGCATTACCAATATCGGAGTTAAGCCTACTGTGGAAAGCTCGGGTATTCCCTTGGCGGAGACTCATTTTCCGGGATTTTCGGGGGAGCTTTACGGACGGGAGATAATTGTAAGGCTGGTTGAATTTATTCGCCCCGAGATTCATTTTGATAATACGGACAAGCTTAGAAAGCAAATTGACAGTGATGTTCGGAGCGTCATGTCGGCGGAATATGCCGTCAGAGCTCTTTAATAATTTTTTTTGAAAGGATATGCTTTAAATGGACGTTTCAAAGAGAATACGCACCCGTTTTGCACCCAGCCCCACAGGCTTTATGCATATCGGAAATCTGCGTACCGCAATTTATACTTATATTATTGCAAGAAAATACGGCGGAGACTTCATTCTGAGAATTGAGGACACCGATCAGGAAAGATATGTTGAGGGTGCTGTCGAGAAAATCTACGATACCCTCAGAGTTTGTGGTCTTAACTGGGACGAGGGTCCTGATGTGGGAGGTCCTGTTGGTCCTTACATTCAGTCGGAGAGAATGTCTCTGTACAAGGAATATGCTTTAAAGCTTATTGAGTCCGGTCACGCATATTACTGCTTCTGCACCAAGGAGAGAATAGACGCTCTTCACAAGGCTCAGAAGGAGGCTAAGCTCTCTAATATGATGTACGACCGTCATTGCAGAGATCTGCCTCAGGAGGAGGTCAAGAGACTTCTTGACGCAGGCACACCCTATGTTATAAGGCAGAAGATGCCTCTTGAGGGCAGCACTACCTTCCATGATGTTCTTTACGGCGATGTTACTGTTGAGAATACTATCCTTGACGATCAGGTGCTTATCAAGGCTGACGGTATGCCCACATATAATTTTGCAAATGTTATTGACGATCATCTGATGGGAATAACCCATGTTGTTAGAGGAAACGAATATCTTTCCTCTGCGCCTAAATATAATCTGCTTTACGAGGCATTCGGCTGGGAGGTTCCTCAGTATATCCATGTGGAGCATATTATGAGAGACGCTCATCACAAGCTTTCCAAGCGTGACGGCGATGCTTATTTCGGAGATTTCGTTGAAAAGGGATTTTATGTTCCTGCTATCATAAATTACATTGCTCTTCTGGGCTGGGCTCCCAAGGGCGAAAATGAGATCTTCTCCCTTTCCGAGCTGGTGGAGGAATTTGACATAAGCGGTCTGTCCAAGTCGCCTGCGGTTTTTGATATCGTTAAGATGAAGGCTATCAATGCTGAGCATCTGAGAAGGCTTCCCCACGACGAATTTAAGGCGCTGGCTCTCCCGTACATCCGTCAGACCTGCAAGCGTGAGGATATTGACATTGATGTCCTTATCAGGACTCTTCAGCCCCGAACAGAGCTTTTCACCGATATTCCCGAAAAAGTGGATTTCATTGACGAAATGCCCGAGTACAGTGAGGAGCTTTACTTTAACAAAAAGATGAAAACCAATACCGAGACGGGTCTTTCTGCTCTGAAAATGCTGCTTCCCGTTCTGGAGGGCGTTTCCGACTGGAATGAGGAGAATATTCATGCTGCTGCTTTTGCCGAGATCGAAAAGCAGGGCGTTAAGAACGGTTTTATGCTCTGGCCTCTCCGTGTGGCTCTTTCGGGCAAGGCGCTCACTCCCGGCGGCGGAATCGAGCTTGCGGCTGTTCTCGGAAAGAATGTCACTATTGACAGGGTAAAAGCTGCTATTGCTAAGCTGGAGAAATAATTTGTGATCTTATTGATAATACAGCGTGTTGGGACGGAGTTTTTCTCATTTTTCACCGATTACGCTGTATTATCACATGATTTTCACATGATCTCAGTAAAATATTTATACTACTGATGATTTTTCAAGAGGTGACTGTTTAAAATGATAGAGGTCAAAAACCTTACAAAGCATTACGGGACTAAAAAGGCTGTGGATAACATCTCCTTTACCGTAAATGACGGCGAGATATTGGGTTTTCTCGGTCCCAACGGTGCGGGAAAATCCACTACTATGAATATTCTGACAGGATATATCTCCTCAACCGACGGCGAGGTGCTTATTAACGGCATTGATATTCTTGATAATCCTACAGCGGCTAAGAAGGAGATAGGCTATCTTCCTGAGATACCTCCTCTTTATCCCGATATGTCCGTTAAGGAATATCTGAATTTCGTTTATGACCTGAAAAAGTGCAAAATACCCCGTGAGGCTCACATTGAAGACGTTTGCAAGCTTGTGAAGATAACCGATGTTTACGGCAGGCTTATCAAGCATCTGTCAAAGGGCTACAGGCAGCGTGTGGGCATGGCTCAGGCTCTTATCGGTAATCCCAAGATTCTTATTCTGGACGAGCCTACCGTTGGTCTTGACCCCAAGCAGATCCTTGATATCAGAAATCTTATCAAGCGTCTGGGTAAAAAGCATACTGTAATTCTGTCCTCCCATATCCTTTCGGAGATTCAGGCTGTATGCGACAGGATCGTTATTATAAACAAGGGTTCAATCGTTGCCGATGATACTACGGAAAATCTTACAAGGGCTGTTTCCGATGATCTGAGATACACCGCAAGAATAGACGGTCCCAGAGAAGAGGTCATCAAGCTTATCAAGGGTATCAAGGGCGTTGAGGACGTTACTGCCGAGATGGAAAGAGAGCCCGGCATTTTCGATTATGAGATCGAGGTGCAGGAGAAATCCGACATCAGGCGTGATCTTTTCAAACGCCTTGCTGAGCGCAACTGGTATATGCTGGGTCTTAAATCCAACGAGATGACACTTGAGGATATCTTCCTGAAGATCACCATGGGAAGTGATATCAAGGTGGGCGCTAAGCCTGTTGATGAAAACACTCAGAGAGAGCTTATGGACCAGGTTTCCGGAGCTGTGCTTGCGGCGGATGCTGTAAGTCAGTCAAAAATATCAGGCGAGGAGCCTGAGCCTGAAAGTGAAAGCGATGGAGGGGACGAATAATGGGCGCAATTTACAAAAGAGAGATGAAGGCATTTTTCACATCTCCCATAGCATACATTTATCTGGCGATCTTTTATCTTATAAGTGCATTTTATTTTGTGGGAAATAATATCATGGGTGCTACCACCGATATGTCCTACGCCTTTCTCGGCATTTTTATGATAATTATGCTGTTTATTCCGCTCCTTACCATGAGGCTTATGTCCGACGAGAAAAAGCAGAAAACCGATCAGGGGCTGCTTACGGCGCCTGTTAACTTAGCAGAGATAGTTTTGGGTAAATTCTTCGCTGCCACTACGGTTTTCCTTGTGGGAATGGCAATTTACATTCCTTATGTGCTGGTGCTTAACAGCCTTGCGGGTCATCTTCCATGGGCGACTATTATCGGTCATTTTCTGGGTCTTCTCCTTGTTGGTGCGTCTTTTGTTTCAATCGGTCTGTTTGTTTCCTCACTCACTGAGATTCAGATCGTTGCAGCGATTATCAGCCTGCTTATCAACTTCCTGCTTTATATGATTGACGTTTTCGCTTCGAGAGTGACCTTTGCTCCCCTTAAAGCGGTAATGGTCTCGGTAGGCTTTTACAACAGATATACCGAGTTTACTCAGGGTATTCTTAACGTTACCAGCGTTGTATTTTTCGTCAGCGTTATATTTATTTTCAATTTCCTTACGGTAAGGGTGCTTGAGCGCCGCCGCTGGAGCTAAGTTTTTTTATCTGAAAGGAATGAATCAAATGTCTAAAAATAAAAATGAAGCTGAGATTAGTTCTGCCGAAGTCTCTGCGGAGAGCACTGCGGAAAAGAAAAAAAGCAGCTTTAACAAAAGAAAGCTGAAATACGGCTCCATTGCTGCTGCTATTACAATTATCGTTGTGGCTATCGTGGTGCTTGTGAATGTCATTGTCAACATGGCTTCAAACAAGGTGAATATGTCCATCGACCTTACCGCAAACGGCAATTTTGAGATATCCCAGCAGACTATCGACTATCTTGACACTCTGAATCAGCCTGTGAATATCGTTTGCCTCTCAGACGAGCTTACCTTCCAGACTGCAACATATATTTATTACAAGCAGGCATATGAGGTGCTGAAAAAATATTCCATTTACAGCGATCTGGTTAATCTTACCTTTGTGGATATGATTGCAGACCCCACCTATGCCGAGCGGTACAAGGAGTCCTACAAGGGCGAGATAAATCAGTACAGCATTATTGTGGAAAATGAGGCTAACGGACGTATAAAGGTTTTTGGTATTCAGGATCTTTACAATACCGAATCTCAGTTTGATTACAGCAGCTTTTCATATACGGAAGTTCCTGTTTCCTCAAAGGCTGAGCAGGAGATAACATCCGCAATTATGTACGTTACCGATCCCGATCCCATCAAGGCGGTTGTTTTCAAGAGCGAGACCTCCGGAACCTCCTATGACAACGTTTATAATCTCCTTTCCTCCAACGGCTATGAGGTCAGCGAGATAAATCCTCTTGCGGAAACTATTCCCGAGGATACGGATATTGTTGTTATCAATGCGCCTCTCAATGACTATGACTCCGCTGTTATTGATATGCTTTATGCATTCCTTGACAACGATGGCAAGCTTGGCAAAAACCTTATTTACTTTGCCGATTACAGCCAGAAAACTACTGGAAATATGGACACATTCCTTGAGGAATGGGGTATCCGTGTGGAGAACGGGATCGTTGCGGACAGCGATATGAACAATCTCCAGAGTCAGAATCTTTATATTATCCGTGACTATATCACCGAAAATGATTATTCCACTAACCTTGCCAATTCATCACTTCCCGTGATCGATTTCCAGTCAAGACCTCTTACTCTCCTCTTTGAAAACAAGGACACAAGAAGCACTGTTCCTCTGCTCCAGACTAAGGATACTGCATTTATTATGACCGATGAGGTTCAGCAGGCAATCAAAAACGGAGATAGCTCGGGAATAAATTACGGTGTTCAGACAACCATGGCTCTCGGAAGAAAGTATATTTTCGACGAGGAAAACAATATGGTTTTCAGCAATGTTCTTGTTATCGGTTCCTCCGAGACCCTTGATGAAAGCTTTACCTCTACCACCTATTTCAACAACGGCGATTATTTCATTTCCGTTGTGAACACTATGGCAGGAAAGAACAGCGGTATTTCTATCGTCGCAAAGGATCTGGGCTCTGACAGCTTCGATATTGACAGCGGTACTGCAAATAAGTATTTTACTCTGTTCATCATTATCATTCCGGTTGCTGTTGTTATTATCGGAATCGTGGTTTTCATCAGAAGGAGAAGCAAGTAAATGAAGTCCAATGTTAAGCTTTTGATAATCGGCGCAGCGGTTCTTGTTGTTCTTGCAGCCGCTGTTATCCTGCTGAATGTCATGGGAGATTCGGAGGAATCCTCTGAAACTGTTGAGGAGACAACTACCGCTTCCAAAACTCTTTCAAGGCTCCTATATGACAAGGATCCCGCTCAGATCGACAATATCCATGTGTCAAACGAGTCGGGAGAGTATGACATTGTAAAATATGACGACAGCTCCTGGTTTGTGAAGGATTTTATAGGTCTGCCTCACAGTGCTGTGGCTGTGAATAGCATTTGCTCAAGCGCTGCGACGCTCACATCTCAGCAGGTAGCTTCGGAAAATGCGGAGGATCTGTCTGTTTACGGTCTTGACAAGCCTCGTGCTGATGTTACAGTAACCTTCGGCGGCGGCTCTGATGTCAAAGAACTGCTTATCGGCAATGAGTCTCCTTCAGATGGACTTTGCTATGCTTCCTTTAAGGGGGAAAATACCGTTTATGCGGTGGATACCTCTGATGTTGAGGTGTTTCTGAATGACAGGTTTTATTTCCTTGCCAAGACGGTTTACACCCCAAGGCAGGCTCAGGACGAAAATGACACCACCGATTACACAAAGATCACAAGTCTTTCCATTTCCAGAAAGAATATTGATTACGATATCGTTCTTGAATATGATGTTCGTCAGGACGATGAAAATGCCGTTTACGGCAATTCCTCAAGCCATGTTATGACAAGCCCTGTTTGTCTTGATCTCAATCCCGATAATTCCTACGATCTGATAAACAGCGTTTTCAATCTGACTGCCACAGAGATAGCAGTTGCGGCTCCCACAGACGAGATCATCGCTCAATATGGTCTGGCAGATCCCTTCTGCGAGGTAAGCTTTGATATTACGGGCGGAGATTTCTATCTGATAATCGGAAAC
Organism: Oscillospiraceae bacterium; assembly: GCA_022787085.1. Classification (GTDB taxonomy): domain Bacteria; phylum Bacillota; class Clostridia; order Oscillospirales; family Ruminococcaceae; genus Huintestinicola. The sequence goes on from JALFVE010000049.1 coordinate 96,466, forward strand.
GAGTACACTGATGAAAACGGTGTTCCCAAGGGAAGATTCTGCATGGCTGACGGTATTGACATTATTTATATGTTCGATTACAGCATTCTTCCTTGGGCGACTGTCATGCCTCTGGATATTACCATGTCAATGATCACAAGCACTTATATTTACACCATTAACTCTCTTGAGATCGAGGCCGGCGGCAAGGATGCGATTTTCGAGCTTAGCGGCGGCAGCGATGAATTCAAGGTGGAATGTGAGGGTATTGATGACGTTTCCGAGGGTATATTCAAGGACTATTATCAGTTTATCCTCCGTGCGCCTGCCGAGGAGCTTTACCTTGAGGACTGCTCCGACCCTGCGGATATTACACTGACGATCATTCATGAAAACGGTGTTGATAAGCTGGAATTTATAAATTCAACAGACAGAAAATCCATTATACGTCTTAACGGCAGGACCAGCTTCAGATGCAGGACCGCTTATGTGAACAGGCTTATTGAAAACACTGAGCATCTTCTGAATGGCGAAAATATTGTTACCACTTGGTAAGCTTTATGACATTTTCCGCATTTTCGAGATGGTATAATTGAATTATTCGGTTGGCAAAATCTTTTTTAATAAAAATTATGAAAATGTTAAAAAACTACTTGATTTTTAGATATTTTTGTGATATAATGATTTCAAGAAGATTTGCAGATCAGACTATGATATAAGGAGGAGCAGCTATGAGTGACACAGCAGAAGCAAAAAAGACAGATTTCTTTACTTACAAGGGTTATCCGCTGGTAAGAAAAGGGGATCAGATATATTACGGCAATATGTACGACACCTATGTTATTATGATGCAGATCATGGAAAAGACCAAGGTCGGCGATCTTGATGTTGCCAGCAAGGTGAAGATCTACAAAATGGCTACCGATGAAAAACTGAATCCCGTTGAGGCTATTATCAAGCAGAGCGAAAAGAGCAGCCTTTATGAGGCTCTCGATATTGCTTATGCATGGCTTTCAAGGTAATTAAACTGCTTTTGGCACCCTTTGATCATCCATCAAAGGGTGCCATGTTGTATCATGAAAAAATCCCGCTGTCGTAATGGCAGCGGGATAATATTATTTCCTGTCAAATATGAGAATATAGATCACGCCGCCTATTACCGTGAGGCACATCATGCTGATTATTATTTTCAGCGGCAGCGGGACGGAGGGGGGAGCTTCTTCTTCCTGAGGATCGCTATGTGATGTATCCTCGGAAATGCTTGTACTTTCCGTTAGCTCGGTTTCCGAGACTGTCTCCTTTGCGGTTTCCGAGGATTCGGTCTGAGATTCTGTCAGGTCGGGAACGGTTTCATCCGATGGGTTTATAACTTCCGTTTCGGATTCGGTCATGTCCGATATCACAAGAAGAGACTGGGTCTCGGAGGGAACTGTGCTGTCCTCGGGCAGATGAGATTCCTCCGAAATATCCGTATCGCTCTCGGTGCTTTCGGTTGTCCAGACGCTTTCGGATATGTCTGTTTCTTCGGCAGAGGTTCCGTTCAAAACAAGAATATATGCTCCTAAGGGGTCTGCGGTGAATGAAACCGTATTATCATCATAGGTGAAATTTTCGATATCACATTCCTCAATATCCGCATTATCAGAATTAATGGCAAATGCGCTCTCAAGCTCATAGCTGTATTTCTCCGAGCTTATGACGATATCAAAATCCTTTTCTGTTACCATCTGCTTGTTGGTGAGAATTATTCTCAGCTTTTCAGGTTCATCAGAATCCACGGCGGCATATACTGAGCTTAACTCATCATTATGATTTTCGGAGAAAACAAGGGTATCTCCAAATCCGCTGCCATTGCCGTCATAGTCGGTATAAAGATTAAGAGCCGCCTTCTGGAATGGATATTTATCCGAAAGGGGAGAAAGGCAGGCAAGATATACCTCCTGCTCCGCAAATACGCCAAGTGCGTCTATTTCTGCAATGGCGCCGCTCATATTTTCCCCTCCGCCGAAATCATATTCGGAAAAGGACAGCCTTGTTTTCGGGTAATTCATTCGAATTGACGCCTGAAGATTAGGGATCACGGGTGTGAACTGCTTATTCATCATTACCGTTACTGAGGTCTCGGTATAATCGGGATCCCAGAGAGTTCTCACCGACTGCATTCTCAGGGCGTTTGCCACCTGATCCGTACCCGTTCTTATATCTTCACCCAGAGGGGTCTGGGCTTCTGTATAATAGTGGACGTCAAGCACATCAAGGAGACGATAGCCTGTCTGAGCGCTTCTTGCACGCATCTCACTTAGATAATAGTCGATAAACCATGAATATTCGCCCTCGGCGGCTGAAAGCCCTGTGTCAGATGGGTTCCCGAGATCTATACAGCCTTGGAGTCCGCTGACTGACGGTCCGAAAACAAAGGCATTGCTGTCGATTGCCTTAACTGCATTTGCAAGGCTCGCTGAACGATCAGCAAGCTCTGAAAAGGTCAGGGGAGAGAGATTCAGAACAGGGAAATTTGTATTCCATTTGTCAGGCTCGCTGTCAAGAAAATATCCGTTTATTCCGCCCTCGGAGGCTGTTCCGAAGCGGTTTACAAGAAAGCTCACATATTCGTCAATATATACCGTATCATCATTTATATCGGGATGATTGAGGTATGTATCGTTCTTGCTGAATAAAACCTGTTTCCATCTGGTATTCTTTGATGACTCGTCGTTTGCCACTATACCCATAGAATCGGCTGCTGCATAGCCCATCATTGGCAGCGTCAGAAGCTTAACGGGGATATTATTCATTCTGCTCCTTGCTGCAAGCTTTTCGGCACAAAGCCCCGGTGTTTCCCACTTTGAGGAAGGATAATCGTCGACAAGGGAAATGTCGTTGGCGTTCATCCCTTCGGCGCCTGAGTTGGAATAGTTTGTTTCCCAGTTATAGGACGAGAGAGAGACACCCCTTTGCTTGATTACTGTGGGTGATATGTTTTTCAGGTCTCCTATGTCGTTTATGCCGTAAATATAGGGACTGATCTTTTTTTGCCCCTTATCTGTATCCACAAAAATGCTGGCGCCGCCTGTTGTGGGAATTATTTCCACAAACAATCCGCTGTCTGCAAATGCCTTGCCTGTTAATGTACAGGCTGCGGCTATGGCTGCGGCGCAGGATAATATCTGTTTATACTTTTTCATTGGCAGACTCCTATACAACTGAATTGTTCATAGGTATATTATATACTGTTTCAGATCATATTTCAAATGCAATTTATGGCTTTATTTAAGGATAAACAGCTTTGCACAGGCTGTCAGGACTGCAAGGAATACTACATTTGCAGCTGTAAATATTCCGATGAAGCGCAGCTTGCTTTTTCCAGAGCTGACGGACCCTGAGTAGCACTTGAAAGAGATAAGGCTTGCAAGTGATGCGATCATTGTTCCCAGTCCGCCTATATCACAGCCTATTATCAGGGCTTTGTATTTATCTGTAAAGCCCGAAAGCATTACTGCTGTGGGTACATTTGAGATAAACTGACTCAGAATAAGCGAACACTCAAACTCCCGTCCGTTAAGAGCGGCGACAATTGTTTTTGATACACCCGGAATATTTCGGAGATTGCCGACAAAGATGAAGAAGCAGGCAAATGTTATTAGAAGTCCGTAATCCACCTTGGAAAATATCTTTGGCTGGATTATTGCAACTACAAGACAGACGGAGGACAACACATAGATTATGTCTATTACTCTGAATACATACAGGATGCAGAGTATAAACAGTATGGCATAGAGAACAAGATATCGGGGATTCTTTATTTCAAGCTCGTCACCTGTGTCTATGGATATCGCTTCCTTTTTTATAAAAACTGAGGCTATTAAAAGAAGCACAAAGCCAATTCCCGTTACATACAAGGTTATTCCGAAAAATTCGGGGACGGACATTTCGGAAATCGAAAAGAGAAGAAGATTCTGAGGATTTCCTATGGGAGTGAAGGCTCCGCCGATATTTGCGGCAATTGTCTCAAGTACGATGACATAAACGGGTGATCGCCCTATCTTTTCATAGAGCATGATAGTAAAGGGGACAAAGGCGATCAGCGCAACGTCGTTGGTTATCAGCATGGAAATAAAGAATACTGTGAATATCAGCGTCATGGCAAGCCGTCTTGTATCTCCCGCAAGGCTGATAACGCTTACTGACAGCTTTTTGAAAACATTATTCTCGGAAAAGCCCGCCACTACTGCCATGAGGGAGAATAATATCCCGATAAGGTCAGCGTCGATATATTCCACATAATCCGTTACGGGAACGAACATACAGGATATAAGCGCCGCCGCTGCTGCAATTATTGTGACGGCTTCCTTTTTTAAAAGCTCTTTGAAGCTCAAAACAAAGTCACTCCTAAAATGCTGCGTTGATCAGTATGCCGCTGAGAACGCCTATGATATAGAGAAATAGGACAAAGATAAGGTTGTCCTTGATTTTTTTATTGGTTCTGAACAATACTGCAAGTCCCATTCCCGCACCTGTGCAGAGACCGCCCACAGCGGTTCCGAAGGGAATACTGCCGTTTGCATAAAGCTCTGTGATGATTACGGAGGCTGCACAGTTTGGTATCATACCCACAAGGGCTGCGGCAAAGGGCTGCCATATGCCCATATTATTTAGAAATGAGGCTACATTATCCTCTCCCGCAAAGCCTATTATCAACCCCAGAACAAGATTTACTATAAGAATAAATATGAAGATGGAAACTGTATGCTTCAGGGCTGAGATCCATATACCGTGGCTTCCGCAGCCACAGCCGCTGCACATTTCGTCAAAATCCGCTTCATCATCATTTGAAAGAAGAAATTTTCCGATATATGAAAAGAGCACGCCTCCGATAATTGCAATGACAAGCTTTGCGGCTATGAGCTTCCACAGCGAGCCTATTTTGTCGGGATGAGCAATAAGGATGGGAATAGCCTCATCGGAGGTGGAGATATATACTGCCATCAGTGTGCCTGCGCCGATTATTCTGCTGGCATATAGATTAGTGGCGGCAATGGAAAATCCGCATTGAGGAACGCAGCCTAAGGCAGCTCCTGCGGCGGCTCCGCCGAATTTTGAATGACCTGCTTTTTCAAGAGCTGTTGACAGCTTCTCTCCCGCATGATGCTCGATAAATTCCATGAGCAGAAAAGCGGCATACAGAAAGGGCAGCATTTTTACCGAATCCAGCAGTGCGTCAAGGACAATATCTAAAATCAAATCCATATAAATCTCCGATATTATTAAAAATTTACATATATATATATATATTAATTGAAGCATATTTTTCGCTGTTTGTCAAGGATTTTTTCGGATTTATCTGACCTCGTTCACAAGTTTTCCTATACCCTCAACTTCACACTCGATCACATCGCCGCTTTTCAGATATTTCGGCGGCTTGAAGCCCATTCCTACGCCTCCGGGAGTTCCCATTGAGATAATGGTTCCTGCTTTTATCATCATTCCGCTTGAAAGCTCCTCAAGGGCATAGGAGATATTGTGGATATACAGAGAGGTATTGCTCTTCTGCCTCAGCTCGCCGTTGACCTTGCATGAGATATCAAGCTTCGGAGGAAATTCAAATTCATCTGCGGTGACAAGGCATGGACCCATGGGAGCGAAGCCGTCAAAGCTCTTTCCTCGAAACCACTGTTTGTGGCGCATCTGGATACATCTTGCGCTGACATCGTTCATTATGGTATAGCCGAAAACATATTCAGCTGCATTTTCAGACTTAACGTTCAGGGCATCCTTTCTTACAACAAATGCCATTTCAGCTTCGTAATCAAGCTCGGTGACAATGTCGAAATGACCGTTTATATAGTCTCCGCAGGGAACAGCTTCATTAACGTGCTTTGCGAAATAAATTGGGAATTTCCTTTCTCCGCCGTATTCAGCGCCCATCACTCCCACGCTTTCCTCTGCATGGTCACGGAAATTTACTCCCAGGCAGATTATGTCTCTCGAGGGACGGGGGATAGGGGCAAGGAGCTTTATTTCGGAGAGAGGGATTCCGCCCTTATATTCTGCAAGCCTTGCAGTCATTGCTGAAAGCTCTGAATCGCTTATTTTAGAAACAAGAGACTCCATATCGGCATACTCCGCTCCAAGCTCTGAGAAGGGGACTGCACGCTGTCCGTCGGGGGTTATTGCTCCAATGACCTCGGAATTATTGTATAAAAATGTGATAAGCTTCATAGTTCTACCGCCTTTTTTAAATATTACTATACTACTTTAGCATATTTCTACAAAAAAGTCAATCAGATTTTGTTATAATAAAAAAATTTCCCTCGCTGAATTGTTGCATTTTGAGGAAATATCTGATATAATAAATATATTATGCTTATGCTCCGAAAGGATTGATATTCTAAATGACAACTCAGGATATTATAAACGTCACAGGGATTCTTTTAAATTATCTTGTTCCTACATTGAAGCTTTTCGGCTTTACTCTGCTGTTTTCCATTCCTCTCGGCATGATCGCAGCGATGCTGAAAATGTGCCGCTTTAAGCCTATTTCTTGGCTTACAAATATTTACATCCTGATAATGAGAGGAACGCCTCTCATGCTCCAGGTCATTGCGGTTTATTACATAATCCCGTATCTCAAGCTTGCCGAGGGGCTTCCGAAGCCGATAGCTTCCATTCTTGCGGGTATTGATATCCGAAGCGAGAATTATATGTTTTATGCGGTACTGGCGGCTTTTTCGCTTAATTATGCCGCTTATTTTGCTGAGATATTCCGAGGGGGCATTGAATCCATCCCAAAGGGACAGTATGAGGCTGCTGCCGCTCTGGGCTTTACCAAGACTCAGACATTTTTCAGAATTATCCTCCCACAGGTCGTTAAGAGGATCGTTCCCGCCTCCTCTAATGAGGTCATCACTCTTGTGAAGGATACCTCCATTGCCAATGTTGTTGCGTATGCTGAGATCACCCTCAAGGCTCGTCAGCAGATGCAGGTGTACAGCTCGCTTTTGCCTCTTGTCATTGCGGGTGTGTTCTATTTTATTCTGGCGACCCTGCTCACATTTCTTTTCTCATTTATCGAGAAAAAGCTCAGCTATTACAGGTAAAGGAAAGGGTCGGTTAATATGTCAATGCTTGAAATAAATAAGCTTTCTAAAAGCTTCGGAGGCTTTGAGGTTTTAAAGAATATTTCATTTTCTGTGGAAAAGGGACAGGCTGTGTCTATCATTGGTCCTTCGGGAAGCGGAAAATCTACTCTTCTCAGGATCGTTAATCAGCTTGAAAAAGCAGACGGCGGCTCTATTTCCATATGCGGAATACCGATGATAACCTGCGATGACAGCGGCAGGGCGGTTTATGCAAATTCAAAAACCCTCAGAGAGGTTCGCCTTAAAATCGGTCTTGTTTTCCAGAATTTCAATCTGTTCCCTCATTTCACGGTGCTGAGGAATATTACCGAGGCTCCTGTATGCGTTCTCGGAATGGACAAGAAGGAAGCCGAAGAGAGGGCGATGAAGCTGCTTTGCAAAATGAACCTTTCTTCAAAGGCAAATGAATATCCCTGCAATCTTTCGGGTGGTCAGCAGCAGCGTGTTTCCATTGCGAGGGCGTTGGCGCTTAATCCCGATATGCTGTTTTTTGACGAGCCGACTTCCGCTCTCGACCCCGAGCTTACAGGCGAGATTCTGAAGGTAATAAAGGCTCTGGCTCAGGCGGAGATGACAATGGTTATTGTCACTCATGAAATGGCATTTGCAAAAGAGGTTTCGGACAGGGTCATCTTTATGGATAAGGGCGTTATTATTGAAAACGGTACTCCCGAGGAGGTTTTCGAGAAGTCTGAGAATGAGAGGACAAAGCAGTTTCTGCAAAGATATAATAATCCGTAAAATATATGGGGATATCGTACTTCTGCGGTATCCTCATATTTTTTGGATCACTTGGCAGAAAAATTCGGAAAATTATCCGAAATTACGGTTAAAGGGCTTGCATAAAAGAAAGATTTGTGCTATAATGAAATATAAGTCTGAAATAATAGGTTTGCCAAGGAGCGTGCTTTTTTGATAATTCTTGGAATTGACCCCGGCTATGCCATTGTGGGCTACGGAGTGCTCGATTATAACGGATACAGCTTCAAGCCAAAGGGCTATGGAGCTATTACCACAGAGGCAGGTGCGGATTTTGCGCTGAGGCTGCTGGATATTTACAACGACATGAATACTGTTATTGACAAGTACAAGCCCGACGCTATGAGCATTGAAAAGCTCTTTTTCAACACTAATCAGAAAACGGGTATTGACGTTGCTCAGGCAAGGGGAGTGATCGTCCTTGCGGCGGCGGAAAACGGTATCCCCATTTTTGAATATACTCCGCTCCAGGTGAAGCAGTCTGTGGTGGGGTACGGCAGAGCTGAGAAAAAGCAGGTCATGGAGATGACAAGAAGTATTCTGGGTCTTGCTAATGTGCCGAAGCCCGATGATACCGCTGATGCGCTGGCTCTTGCCATTTGTCACGGTCACAGCTCATCATCGGTGCAATATGAATGATGCTTTGGAAAGGAATGAAAAATAATGATCTACAGCGTCAGAGGAACGCTTATCATCAAGGAAGCGGGACTTGCTGTTATTGAATGTGCAGGCGTTGGCTACGGCTGCCGTACTACCTACAACACCCTCGCTTCTCTGGGTAATGTCGGTGAAGAAGCTATGCTCTACACCTATTTGCAGGTCAGGGAGGATGGAACTGAGCTTTTCGGCTTCTATGACAAAAAGGAGCTGGGCTGCTTTAAAATGCTGCTGGGCGTTTCGGGTGTGGGTCCCAAGGTGGCTCTTTCCATTTTATCGGATATTGATCCCAACAGCTTCGCTCTTGCTGTTGCCACAGGCGATCACAAGCAGCTTACCAAGGTCAAAGGCGTTGGTCCCAAAATGGCTCAGAGGATCGTTCTGGAGCTTAAAGACAAGCTCTCAAAGGAACAGATGAGCTTCACTCAGGCTGCTCCTGCGGGAAAGGTGAACAGAGCATTTATTTCGGGAGGAGCTGCTGCGGAGGCTGTGGACGCTCTGCTTGTTCTCGGATATACTCAGGCGGAGGCGGAGGACGCTGTTTCAAAGCTTGATCCCTTGCTGTCTCCCGAGGAGCTTATCAGGCTTGCTTTGAAGGGTCTTGCAAAATTTAAATAAGGACTGGTTTTTGTGCTTGTTTTTCCGAATTACAAGAAATGCTCGGTCAATGTTATCTCATCTATAAAAAAATATTATCGTATCCCGACCAGCGTTCCCTCCATCGAAAAGCTGGACAACGAGCTGAACAGAATGTTTCAGAATGTGGTTCTTATCGTTCTTTGCGGGGCGGGGGAGAATATGCTCAGAGCTGCTTTGAAGCCTTCGGATATCCTGCTGAAAAAAATGACGGAGCAGCTGACTTCTGTTTGTCCCTCATATCCTGCGGCGGCAGAGGTAAGCTCTGTTTCGGGGCTTTATCCCAATGAGCACGGCAGGCTTGGACAGACTATGTTTTTCAAGGAATTCTGCCGTACAGTGGAGCTTTCCTCCAATCTTGATCCCTATTCCAATCAGCCTGTTTCGGTGGCGAATGCGGCGGATTTTATTCTGCCTTATGAAAATATTTTCGGTGAAATTGCAGGCTCGATCTTAGGCGGTGTTCAGCCCTTTTCTATTGCTCAGCCCGGCATCAGGATCGCCGAAAACCAAAGCTATCACAAGGTTGCTGACAATCCTAAGCGTATGTTTGAGCTTATTAAAAAGATTGCTGAGACCGATCAGAATACATTCACCTATGTTCAGTGGAATGCTCCTCAGGAAGCTGCCATGAAATTCGGCTGCGAAAGCAATGAGACAAAAAGCATTATCAGGGATATCAACGACACTGTGAACGGGTTGTCGAAATCCATGACGGACACGCTTATTATCGTGACCTCCACTCACGGAATGAAGGACATCTCCTCGGAGATAATGCTTAATCTGAAATACGAGCTTTGCGATTGTCTGCTTATGCCCCCCGTATTCGGCGGACGTGCTGTGAATTTTTATGTTAAGGCGGACTGCCGCTCGGATTTTGAAAAGCTTTTCGCAAGAGACCTTTCCGAGGATTTCCATCTTATGAGCAGAGCCGATATTTTTAAAAGAGAGCTGTTCGGCTGCGGAAAAACCAACAAGAAAATTTATGATTTTATCGGGGATTACTGTGCTTTTGCCATCGGAGACAAGTCACTGACCTTCAGAGCCTTGAATCAGAAGCATCGTTCTCCCGATAAGGCAGGCTCGGGAGGAATCACCTCCGACGAAATGTGTCTCCCTCTTTGTGTGATATCCACAAAGCAGACCTCGGGCAGGAAGCGCCCGTTTCCCGAGAACATTACCCCGAAATCCTTCACTGATTATTGAAAGGAGTGACTCCGAATTGCTGGAACAAAGCGATATGGAGCTTGATTTTGAGGAGCGCATGGTTTCGCCCGAATCCATGCCCTCCGATGATGATATAGATTATTCCCTCAGACCGAAAGCTTTGAATGAATATATCGGTCAGGACAAGGTAAAGGAGAATCTGGCGGTTTACATCAAGGCAGCTAAGCAGAGAAACGAATCTCTCGATCACGTTCTGCTTTATGGTCCTCCGGGGCTTGGAAAAACCACTCTGTCTACCATTATTGCTCATGAAATGGGTGTGAATATCAGGACTACCTCGGGTCCTGCTATTGAAAAGCCCGGCGATCTGGCGGCTTTGCTTACAAATCTTTCCGAGGGTGATGTGCTGTTTATTGATGAGATCCACAGGCTTTCACGTTCCATTGAGGAGATACTTTATCCTGCAATGGAGGACTTTGCTCTGGATATCATTGTGGGCAAGGGTCCTGCTGCACGTTCTTTGAAGGTTGAGCTGCACAGATTTACTCTCGTGGGTGCCACCACCCGTGCGGGACAGCTTACTGCCCCCTTGAGAGACAGATTCGGTATTATTCAGCGGCTTGAGCTTTATTCTCATGAGCAGCTTTCAGATATTATAATGCGAAGTGCGGTCATTTTAGGAATTGCCTGCGACAATGACGGCGCTGCAGAGATAGCCAAACGTTCACGGGGAACTCCCCGTATTGCAAACAGGCTCTTAAAACGGGTCAGGGATTTTGCCGACGTTATCGGCAAGGGCAGGATAAATGGCGAGATCGCCGCCATTGCTCTCGACCGAATGGAGATAGATTCGCTGGGGCTTGACAGCCTTGACAAGCGTTTTCTGAATATGCTTATCAAGGGCTACGGCGGAGGCCCTGCGGGACTTGAGACCCTTGCTTCCGCTATCGGTGAGGAAGCTGTTACTCTTGAGGACGTTTGCGAGCCGTATCTTATGCAGCTGGGATTTATTTCCCGTACACCGAGAGGTCGGTGCGCTACCGCTCTTGCCTATAAGCATCTCGGAATAACAGCGCCCGATAAACAGACCTCTTTATTTGAATAATTTCGAGGAGATTTCGTATTTATATGAGCATTTCACTTAGTTCGGAGGGGAGCTTCTGCGCGCCTGCAAAGGATATCTCCTGCGAAGCGGCACTTGTTTTCGGATATGCCGCTGCTGTGGTCTTATGCAGAAAAAGCGGCGGAAATATTTTTGTTGGAAGGGATACAAGACGTTCATCAGATGCTTTTGAAGCTGCACTTACGGCGGGAATATTGTCGGCGGGGGCTGATGTGACCTCTCTCGGCATTATCCCCGAGCCAGCGGGTGCCTATCTTGTTAAAAAGCTTGGTGCGGACGGATTTATTATGATTGGCGACCCCGATCGGGAGGCGGCTCACAGCGGCTTTTTCTTTTGCGATTCGGGAGGACTCAGGATATCCTCTGATATTGCGGAAAAAATTACGGCAGAACTTACCGTTAAAACAGTTCGCTGTTCTGAACGTTTCGGCAGAAAAACGGTTTATGAAAACGCTGTTTCGGAATATGCTGACTTCATTCTAAGAAATTCCGACACGGAGCTTTCTGGAATGACAATTGCGGCAGACTGTGCAAACGGTGCGGTCGCCCTCGCTGCCGAGGAGCTTTTTTCCTCTCTCGGGGCGAAGGTTTATCTGCTTAGCTGCGAGCCTGACGGGGATAATATCAACAGCTCCTGCGGGCTGTCCCATATGGAAGCTCTTGCGGATTTTGTCAGGGAGAAAAAATGCGATATGGGCATATCCTTTGACGGCTTCGGCTCAAAATGCCTTGCTGTGGACGAAAATGGAATAACTGCTGACGGTGAGAAGCTTTTAGCTGTTTTCGCCAAGGATATGACGGAGAGAAGGCTGCTTGCAAATAATTCTGTGGTGGTTTCCGCTTCGGCAAATCTGGGATTTTCCGTTTTTGCCGAAAAGAATAATATAAAGCCCGTTTCCACAAAGGCGGGGGGAAGCTACATCCTTGAAAAAATGCTTGCAGGGGGCTTTTCTCTCGGAGGAGAGCAGTCGGGCAGGTTAATTTTCGGAGATATGAACTGCGAAAGCGATGGTCTGCTTACGGCTGTAAGGCTTATCTCTGCTGTAAAGCGCTCGGGTAAAACGCTCGGTGAGCTTTGCTCGGTCATGGAAAGATTCCCTCAGGTGGCAATTAATGTTAAAATATCCGAAGGCTGGCGGGAGGCTTGGAAAAATATTCCTGAGCTGGAGGAATTTATCGAGAAAAAGGAAAAAGAGCTCGGCGGAATGGGCAGGATAGTTGTTCGAGAAAGCCCTGCTGAGCCTGTTATTAAGGTGACGGTTGAGGGCAGGCGATTTGACGCAGTTAACACAATGGCTGTTGAGATTGCTGAAAAGGTCAGAAGCCTCTGCGCCGCTATTTGATTCACAGAAAGGATTTTACCCATGAGAATTGCTGACAGATGGAAGGATTATAGGCTGATCGACAGCTCATGCGCTGAAAAGCTGGAGTGCTGGGGAAAATATAGCCTTGTTCGCCCCGACCCTCAGGTGATCTGGAAAACCGATAAAAAATCTCCCCTCTGGGACAAGGCTGACGGGCATTATTTTCGTTCAGATAAGGGCGGGGGACAATGGAGCTTTGCCAAAAAGCTTCCCGACAGCTGGCAGATCGCTTATGAACTGAGCATCGGGGAGAAGCTAATTTTCAATATCCGTCCCACGGGCTTCAAGCATACGGGATTATTTCCCGAGCAGGCTGTTAACTGGGATTTTACATCGGAGCTTATCAGAAACAGGATAAGCGAGGGCAGAGAGGTCAATGTGCTGAATCTATTTGCATATACAGGCGGAGCTACTCTTGCCTGCGCTGCTGCTGGAGCTTCCGTATGTCATGTGGACGCTTCAAAGGGAATGGTTCAGTGGGCAAGAGACAATGCCGCTTCCTCGGGGCTTTCAGACAGACCTGTAAGGTGGATAGTGGACGACTGCGAGAAGTTCGTTGCAAGAGAAATAAAGCGGGGAAGAAAATATGATGCTGTTATCATGGACCCTCCTTCCTACGGCAGAGGACCTAATCAGGAGGTCTGGAAGCTGGAGGACTGCATTTATGACCTTGTAAAGCTTTGCACGGGAGTGCTGAGCGATGCCCCGCTGTTTTTCCTGTTGAACAGCTATACTACGGGACTTTCTCCTTCGGTCATGGCTTATATTATCGGAGAGACGGTGGGAGAGAAATTCAAAGGCAGCGTTACCGCTGACGAGATCGGTCTCCCGGTGGAAACAGGAAAATATGCTCTTCCCTGCGGCTCAACAGCGATGTTTATTTCAGAGTCGGCAAAATAACGGAGGCAGTTTATGGATAATATTATTTCTGCGCAGAATCTGATGTTCTATTACTCGGAGCTGTCGGAGGACGAAAACGGTGAGGCTAATGAATCGGGAAAGGTGCTTGTTTTCGATGATCTGAGCCTTGACATTAAAAAGGGCAGCTTTACCGTTATTCTCGGGCACAATGGCTGCGGAAAATCTACATTTGCAAAGCACACTAATGCAATACTGCTTCCCTGCGGAGGAAAAATGACTGCTGCGGGCTTTGATACTGCCGATGAAAGCAGGCTTTTTGACATCAGAAAGCATATCGGCATGGTCTTTCAGAATCCCGATAATCAGATAGTTGCTTCGGTTGTGGAGGAGGACGTGGCGTTTGCCCTTGAAAATATGGGGGTTTCTCCCGATGAAATGCGGGTGCGGGTCGACGAGGCGCTCAAGGCTGTTGGAATGTATGAATACCGTGAGCACGCTCCTTCACAGCTCTCGGGCGGTCAGAAGCAGAGAGTTGCTATTGCGGGAATAATTGCAATGCAGCCGGACTGCATCGTTCTTGATGAGCCTACTGCCATGCTCGACCCTGCGGGACGCAGGGAGGTCATGAAAACCATTAAGCGGCTCAATCGTGAAAACGGCGTCACCATCGTTCTTATTACCCATTACATGGATGAGGCGGCACAGGCGGACAGGGTTGTGGTCATGGACGGGGGAAAAATTATTCTCGATGATACGCCGTCTGAGGTGTTCTCCCATGTGGAAAGACTCCGGGAGGTTGGACTTGACGTTCCCCAGTCTACTCAGCTGATGTATCTCCTTCGTGAAAACGGACGAGCCGACGCTGACACTCACATTATCAGCGAGGAAGAATGTGCCGATTATCTTGAAAGGCTGCTTCGGGGCTGATGATTTTTTAATCATATTCTAATCCTGTTTATTTGCAGATTTAAGGTTGAGGTGGTATTATAATATCACAAAATCTGAAAGGGGATTTCTATATGATGATTCTTACTCTTATAACTTTGGTTTCACTTCTTGTAATTGCAGGCATTACTGTATTGTCGCTTTTTTCCGGAGTGGGAGTTCTGCTGTTTATGTGCATTGCTGCTATTATATGTATTCTTGCAGGTGTTTGGCTTCTGCTTTCACTTCTTGGCAAGGGAATTTTCTCGCTTCTGAAATGTGTATTTTTCCTCGTTCTCATGCTTATCCCTGCGGTAAATATCATTGCTCTTATTGCTCTGATAGTTATTTCTTACAGATCGCTGAAAAACAGTTAAGGAGAATGTATGATTTCTGTTATTATTTCGTTAATAATTTTGATCGCTGCTGTAGGGTATTTTGTTTCCGACATTCGGGGAAGGTTTAACAGGGAATATATCGGCACAGGTGTATTCTATCTGTTCTTTCCGATTCTTCACGCTGCTGCGATAGGCATTTCTTCTGCTGTAATGTACGGAGTCAAGCCCGATTTCGGAATTATTGATGACGAGGCTTCGCAGAAAAAGTTTATTTATATTCTTCTCTGCTTTATTATTGCGGTTCCCGAGCTGATCGTTTCGGTTATCGGAGCGGTCAGATTTATCGGGCATAATCGGAAATCGGGGTTAACCGACGCTCATTACAGGCTGAGCATGACAGCGGCGGCTCTTTGTATTCCCTTCGGTGCGGCGGCAATGGCTTTTGCGGTTATTCTGTGCATTGGAATGATTTCATATCTTTCTCTGGGAATACTCGCCCTGCTTTTCATCGGACTGCTCACCTTCTGCATTGGCTTTGTGGTCGTGATAGTGTTATTTCCGTTTATTATGGCATATTGGGGATTAACAGCTGTTATCGGCTGCCTTCCCGTTATAAATCTTTTCCTTGTTCTTGGCGCTGCTTTCTGCATTTTTTATTTTATAGCCGCATACGGCGGAATAAGCTCTGCGATTTCCCTTTGCAGATGCGGAAAGATAAGCAAAAAAAGAGCTGTTCTCTATTCGGTGCTGTCTCTGTTTATGTTTACAAATATTTTTGCGCTTTCTAAATTGAAAGCCAATTGATTTTACGAAAAATAAAAACATTATCCTTTTGGGAAATGTATTTTAATTCGGAGGTTTAAATGGCTATTATCAAAACCGAAAAGCTTACCTATACCTACAGTCAGGGGACGCCCTTTGAAAAGACTGCGGTGAATAATGTTGACCTTGAAATTGAGGAAGGAGAGCTTGTGGGCATTATCGGGCACACAGGTTCGGGCAAGTCTACCCTTATTCAGCATCTGAACGGGCTTATCAAGCCTACCTCGGGAAGGGTCATTATTGACGGGACGGATATCTGGGGCAAGGATGTGAAGCTTCGGGATATCCGCTTTAAGGTGGGCTTGGTTTTTCAGTATCCCGAATACCAGATATTTGAGGAGACTGTTTACAAGGACATTGCTTTCGGTCCTAAAAATATGGGACTGGATGAAAAGGAGATCGATAAGAGAGTTCGTGAAACGGCAGAGCTCGTGGGAATCAGTCCCGAGCTTCTGAATAAGTCTCCCTTTGAGCTTTCCGGCGGTCAGAAGCGAAGGGTGGCTATTGCAGGGGTAATGGCAATGCGACCCAAGGTGCTTATTCTTGATGAGCCTACCGCAGGGCTTGATCCAAAGGGCCGTGAGACTATTCTCGGGCAGATAAAGAGATATCACGAGGAAACACAATCAACTGTCATGCTTGTTTCCCACAGCATGGAGGACGTTGCCCGATTTGCAAGCAGGATACTTGTTATGAACAAGGGTGAGGTGCTTTGCTATGACACTCCTCCCGCTGTATTTGCAAGGGCTGATGAGATATCCGCTGTGGGGCTTTCGGTGCCTCAGATAACAAAAATATTTGCTATCCTGCGAAGCAGAGGCATTGATATCAGGGGAGATGTTTATACGGTGGAATTTGCTCTAAAAACCATCAGCGAATACCTTGAGAGCCATGGCAGGGGAGGTATTGCAAATGCTTAAGGATATTACCATCGGACAGTATTTCCCCGGAAATTCTCCCGTTCACAAGCTGGACGCACGCTTCAAGATCGTCATTACAGCTGTTTTTATTATTATGATTTTCTCCGCAGACAGCTTTTTATCGCTGTTTCTTGCGTTTTTGTTCTTTGTGATCGCCTTTGCTGCGTCAGGGCTTTCGCCAAAGTTAATCATCAAAAGTATGAAACCTATTGTGCCTATTATCATATTCACATCTGTGCTGAACATCTTCTTCATTGACGGCGTTACCGTTTTTGAGATATGGAAGATCAGGATCACGGATAACGGGCTTATTACCTCGGGATATATGATAATAAGGCTTATTGCGCTTATCTGCGGCTCTTCTCTGCTGACCTATACAACATCGCCGATCGTGCTTACCGACGCTATCGAGCAGATGATGAAGCCCTTGGGCAAGCTTCATTTCCCCGTTCACGAGCTTGCCATGATGATGACCATTGCTTTGAGATTTATTCCTACTCTCATTGAGGAAACGGACAAGATAATGTCAGCTCAGAAGGCAAGAGGAGCTGACATGGACAGCGGAACTCTCCCTCAGAGAGCTAAGGCGCTGGTGCCTGTTATTATCCCGCTTTTCGTGTCCTCCTTCAGAAGAGCCGAAGAGCTTGCTCTTGCCATGGAGTGCCGCTGCTATAACGGCGGTGAAGGTCGGACAAAGCTTAAATCGCTGGTATCGGGCGGCTCGGATTACGCTGCGCTTTGCCTCTCCCTTTTGTTTTTATGCGGCGTTCTGATCATTGACATGGGCAGGATAATAATTTAGTTTGAAAGGGGGCTTTAGGTTGTCAGCCCGTAATTTAAAGGTTAAAATTGCATATAACGGGTCGGCATACCATGGCTTTCAGAGACAGGAAAATGCTTTGTCCGTTCAGAATGTCATTGAGGACAGGCTGTCCCGTCTAACTGCTTCCGCTGTGAAGATCAACGGCTGCTCCCGTACAGATACGGGAGTTCATGCCAATGAATTTTTCTTTTCATTTATTACCGAACATCCTATTCCCTGCGGCAATATTATCCGTGGAATGAACAGCATCCTGCCCGCCGATATTGCGGTCCTTGACTGCGAAGAGGTCTCCATGGATTTTCATGCGAGGTATTCCTGCACAGGGAAGGAATATATTTACAAGATCCTCAACCGAAGTGTGAGAGACCCCTTTCTTGATGGGCTTGCGCTTCATTATCCATTTGAGCTTGATGTGGATAAAATGAACAGGGCTGGAAAATTTATTGAGGGAACTCATGATTTTCTTTCCTTCTGCGGCTCTCTGGGTGTGAAGGAAAATACTGTACGCACGGTTTTTCTGTGCGAAACGAGGCGTGAGGGTGACATGGTCATTCTGACTGTCAGGGGAGACGGGTTCCTTTACAACATGGTCAGGATAATTGCTGGAACTCTTATTGAAGTTAGTGAAGGGCGGATCTCTTCCGAGGAGCTGCCCGATATTCTTGAAAGCAGAGACAGGAACCGTGCGGGTATTACGGCAAAGCCATGCGGTCTTTATCTCAATCGTGTATTCTATGAATGAGGAGGCGTTAATATGCCCGTTACGGATATTTCCGAGCTTAGAAAAAGGAGACAGGCTAAGCAGACGAAAAATATGATAATTAAGGTGTTCATTATCCTTCTTATATGCGGCGCTGCGCTTATTGCCGCCTTGACTAAGGATATGTGGCTGCCTTATTTTAAGGGGATACTTACGACTATACCCGAAAATCTTTCCTCCGAGGGCACGGCTGAAATGTCTGAGGGGAAATTTCCTCTCAAGGTCGAAGGCGGCTCGGGCTTTCAGCTTATGGATATGGATGGTTCCCTTGCTCTTCTTGATGAATCACGTTTTCATGTTTACAGCACTGACGGAAAGGTCATGAACGAGCGTCAGCACACCTTTGCAAACCCGATACTATGCGTTTCAGGCTCCAAGGCTCTAATTTACGATGAGGGCGGAAGAGATTTCAGCCTTGAGAGCAAGTATAAGAATATTTACTCGAAAACCGCTGACGATGTTATCTATCTTGCAAAGCTTTCAAAATCGGATTATGCCGCAGTCGTCACAAAGTCGGACAAATATCTTGCGATGCTCAAGATTTACGATCCCATGGGCAATCCCATCTTCACATATTTCAGCTATGACAGCCGTATTATTAATGTGACCTTTACCGATAACAGCAGTGGATGTATCGTTACTGTTCTGAGCGCTGAGGGCGGTCAGCTCATTTCCCGCATGAAGCGCTTCGATTTTAATGACACTGAGCCTATGTGGGAGAGCGACGGTGTTGCCACTCTTGCTCTCGATGTGGAATTTACCGACGATGGCATCATTATGATAGGTGATACTGCTTCTGCGGGCTTTACCGGGGACGGTGTGCTGGTTTCTCAGTATGTTTACAGCGATCCTATTACCGATTACAGCACTTCGGGTCAGATATCCGCCGTTATCACCGAAAATACCGATATCAGAAAAACACGGCTTATTTCGTTTAATGGGGCGGACTGCGCTTCTCCTGTGGTGATATCTCTGGACGAGGAGGCAAAGAAGGTTTCTGCCGATAATTCTCAGGTTTACATTCTTAATGATTCCAGTATTGAGATTTACAGCTCAGATGGGATACTATGCGGCGAGATACTTCTTGAGGACGATTTCGACGATTTCTGCAAATGCGCAAAATACATATTCCTGTTAGGATATGACAGCGTTAATCGTATCAGTTACAGCGGATAATGCTTTATTTCGAGGTGATAATTTTAAAAAATGATCCAATATGTCTATGACATAGTCGCAGCTGTAATTCTGATCGCATTTATCGGTCGGGGATTCAAGCGGGGAGTGCTCAGGACTGTTCTCAGTCTGATATGCATGATTATTGCATTTACTGCTGCTGCGGCTTGCTCGTCATATCCTGTGACTTCAAAAATATATGATGATTACTTTTCAGAGACTGTAAATGAGCATATTGATTCTGCTGTCAAGGAGGTCAGGGACGAAGCGTCAAAAAAGATCAAGGATGAGGCTATGCAGTCCGCTGACAGCTTCATTGATGATAATCTGGGCGGCTCGGATGAATTAAAGCAGCTTGTAAGGGATTATCTGGGCACTGATGATGATGTGCTTCGCAGTCAGATATCAGATGCTTTCTCATATTTTCAGCTTGATATCAGCTCCCTATTGACTAATCAGTATTTTCGTGATAAAATAGATATTATAGCCTCTGAATACAGCGGCACTGTTGCGGCTGAAATCAACAGCAGGCTGCCCTTTGGCATAACGGTGTCTCAAAGCTCGGTGGAAGAGATCTTTAAGGACACTGAGGCTCACGAAGCAGTTATTTACGAGCTTCTTGGCATCAAGTCCCAAGACTCGGCAACAACAGGCGCAGCTAATTATCTGGAGAAGAAAATCGTTCGCCCCACTGCGATTAGAATGATCGGTACTATTGTTTGGGTGGTAGTTTTTTCTGCTGTCAGCATTGTTCTCAGAATTGTTGTCAGCATTGTTCTCATTGTCAGGAAGATTGAGCCTGTTAAGACCTGTGATTCCTTGCTGGGAGGCGTTCTCGGAGCCGCTGTGGGTGCTATGGTTGTCGTTTCATCGGTCATTCTCATCGTTATCTTAGTCAGGTTTACAGGCGGAATGACTTATATGAACGAGGATATTTTTTCCCGTACCCTTTTCTTCGGAAGGCTGTATGATCTTGCAAAGGGCTTCAGTTTTTTGAAATAATGTAAATATTTTCTCATTGTCCGACGATCATTCGGGCGGAAAGGAATGATTTAATGCTTTGCAGCAGATGCAAAAAAAGAGAGGCAATGGTGTTCATCACATCAATGCAGGGAGGCGAAAAGCGAAACGAGGGGCTTTGTCTTGTCTGCGCCCGTGAGCTTAACGTGCCTCAGATCAAGGAATATATGGATCAGATGGGTGTTACCGATGACGATATAGAGGAATTTGCCGACGCTATGAGTGGCGTTAAGGACAGCTTTGACATGGAGATGTTCAATCAGGGCGGCACCAACTCCCTGCCCGGATTTTTCAATGCTCTTTTCGGCGGTTTGCAGAATGAAAATAAAAATCCTTCGGAAAATGCGGTTTCTTCAGAATCAGATACGGAGGCGACCGAGAGACGTGAGCGCATCAGAAAGGGCAAGGATACCAAGGAAACAAAGGCTAAAAAGAGGAAATATCTCAGCTCCTTCTGCACAGATCTTACATCCCGTGCAAAGGAAGGCAAGCTTGATACAATTATCGGAAGAGATAAGGAAATTGCCCGCACTATTCAGATTCTTTGCCGCAGACAGAAGAATAATCCCTGTCTGATCGGTGAGCCGGGCGTTGGAAAAACTGCCATTGCCGAGGGTCTTGCTCAGCGTATTGCAGCGGGGGAGGTCCCCTTTCAGCTTGCTGACAAGGAGGTTTTTCTTCTCGATCTTACTGCTCTTGTGGCAGGCACTCAGTTCAGAGGTCAGTTTGAAAGCCGTATGAAGGGGCTTGTTGACGAGGTTAAGGCTGAGGGCAATATTATTCTTTTTATTGATGAGATACACAATATTGTTGGTGCGGGAGACAGCGAAGGCTCGTCCATGAATGCGGCTAATATTCTCAAACCCCCTCTCAGTCGAGGCGAGGTTCAGGTCATCGGTGCAACCACCTTTAAGGAATACCGCAAGTATATCGAAAAGGACAGCGCACTTGAGAGACGTTTTCAGCCTGTTACTGTTAACGAGCCTACTGTTGATGACACAGTTGAGGTTTTAAAGGGAATAAAGCATTTTTATGAGGAGCATCATAAGGTCAGAATCAGCGATGAGCTTGTAAGGCTTTGCGCAGTTCTTTCCGAGAGATATATCAGCGACAGATATCTTCCCGACAAGGCGATAGATCTTCTTGATGAAGCCTGCGCAAACAGAAGCATTTCCAGCGAGGTGCTTGCTCTTCATCAGAAAAAAACAGGGGAGGTTTCAGCGCTTGAGAATGAAATAAAGGCTCTCGAGGACGGCAGCGAGCCGAATTTTGAGGAGCTTGCTGAAAAAAAATCCCAGCTTATCAGGGTACAGAACGAGCTTGACGCACTGACGAAAAAGGTTTCCGCAATCAACGTAACCGAGCAGGATCTTGCTAAGGTTATCGAGCTTTGGACTGGTATTCCCGCAAACAAGATCGAGGAAACAGAGCTTAAAAAGCTTTCGGCTCTTGAAGGCTCAATGAAAAAAAGGATAATTGGTCAGGATAAGGCTGTTGAGCTTGCCTGCAAGGCTATAAAGCGTTCCCGTGCGCAGCTTTCAAAACGCCGCAGACCTGCTTCGTTTATTTTTGTAGGTCCCACAGGCGTTGGTAAGACCGAGCTTGTTAAGGTGATAAACGACGAGCTTTTCAGCGGAAATGATACTCTTATCCGTCTTGATATGACTGAGTTTATGGAAAAGCACGCTGTTTCAAGGCTTATCGGCTCTCCTCCGGGATATGTGGGCTATGACGAGGCAGGTCAGCTTACGGAAAAGGTGCGCCGTCACCCTTATTCGGTGGTGCTTTTTGACGAGATTGAAAAGGCTCACCCGGATATTATGAATTTACTGCTCCAGATACTTGACGAGGGCAAGGTGAATGACGCTCAGGGCAGGTCTGTGAACTTTGAGAACACCATCATCTGTATGACCTCAAATGCAGGCTCTTCGGATAAGACCACAAGCCTCGGCTTCAACAACACGGAAGAGGAGATAACCAAGGAAAAGGCTATGAAGTCTCTTTCCGAGTTCCTTCGCCCCGAATTTATGAGCCGTGTTGACGAGATAGTTGTTTTCAGTCCTCTTTCCAAGGAGAATTATGCGGAGATCGCAGGGCTTATGCTTT
>JALFVE010000039.1 GCA_022787085.1 Oscillospiraceae bacterium
TCTGTATAAACATTGCCATCTGAATCATAGCCAATCAGCGTGAAAAACAATTCTCCGACTTTGCTTCCCCATTCAATATTAGTGACCTTTGCGTCATACGAATGGCGCCAAGTTCCATCAACATAGTGGTCCTCTTCCCAGTATGCTCCATCAGTAGATTGAACAATGAATCTTACATTTTTGAATCCGTTGGGATCGTTAAACGCATAGTAAATATTAACAGTTAGCGTATAATTTTTGTCAGGGTCTGTAATACGGTTAAAAAACTCATCAGCAATTTTAAATCCATCATCATATCCCCGGTTATATCCGTCCTGATATCCCTCATCATATCTATCGGGCACGTTCACCGAAACAGGATTAAACCCATCCACGCCGGCGGGAGCTTCGTAGGAGCCGTTTTCTGTAACATTGAGGGGCTGAATAACTTTGCTTCCGCCGCCGCACATTTTAGCCATATAAGCAGCTTCCAAAAAAGGATAAGGAAACATCACTCCACCTCCTCAAAAGTCTCTTCCCAGGTATCAACGTTAATTGTAAGCTTGCCTTTCTTGCCGCACACTTCACCCTGATAGATGAACCAGAAGACAGTCCTGTCCTCGTTGCAGCCTTTGTCAACAGGCGGCTCAATGGGATAGAATCGTCCGCCCTGCTGAACCACAGGCACACCCTCAACAGGCTGAAAAGGAATAAAATTCTGTTTAGCCAAGCCTACACCTCCAAGCACAAACCCATGCCGCCGACCGTAGCCACCGAACACCCGAAAACCCTGTCAAGCTTCACGGTACCGTCAAGCTGCCTTGAATAAAGGTCCTGATATTCGGAAAAAGACGTGTCCGCCGCAGGGGCAGACATAGCTGTAATAATGCCGAGAGCGGTAAAATCGCAGGAGATGTCAAGAATCGGCAGCACCTTGCCGTTATATGCAATGCAGTCCCCGATGTTGTAAGGCATAGAAACAATAGCCGCAGAGCATTCCCAGCCATTGTATTCATAGGAACCGCCGCCCCCGAGGATCTGCGAAACCATAGAAGCGGCAATATCGGCAGTAATTCGCCGACCGCTTATCCTCTCTGAGTGATTCCAGGGGGCGCCGCTGGAATAAATGCCGCCGTAAACTTCGTCCTCGGCAACAATTCCCGAAATGGTTTTAGTGCCCCTCAGTTGAATTTCCGTCCTGTCATTTTCATCAATAGAAAATCCCAATTTATCTGGCGAAAATGGCATAAAAATAAGCTGATTCTCGGAATTAGCGCAGAACCAGCCCACTTCAATTTTTGAAACCATCTCCAATATCTGCCTGCAAGACTTCCCCTTGAAATCTTGGTAACAAAGGAAATCAATCCTCGAAGCTGAAGGAGACGAACCGGTAAATCCGCATTGATTTACAATATCGCCTAAAACCTGAGACGTTGGATACCATCTGGCCTTTCTTTCGTCAACAATCTTATTCCCCTCGCTGTCAATAATGTACTCAAACTGCTCATAATTGCTGTAATCGAAGGGAATATCAAGATTTTTGCATCTGTCATAGCATTCAATGTGACTGACTCCATTGGCATGAGACTGTTCTTTGATGTAAAACGTCGGCAGCCAATACCCGTCAAACACAACGCTTGCGCCCTCGGAGAAAACAGTATCGGTGTAAATATCACAGGAAAAGCAGGCAGTAGAAACGCCATTAAAGCCCTTGCCGCTGAGACTGCGGGAAAGCTTAATATTCGCCAGCCTGTCTGCCCCGTATTCGGTGCCGTAAACAATGACCTTATACGGCAAGTCAAAGACCGTCGCCCTTGAGAGGGCAGGACATGGAAACAGAAATATTCCAGTAGCGTTCATCTTCCGAAGCCGCAAAATCGGGAACGGAAACATATTCGGGACGGTCAAACACAGCAGATGTAACGATCGGGTCCTTGTATTCCACCGTTACAGAATCATTCCTGCAGGCAGAAACGATCTGCGCCGCAATATCCTCGGGAACATGGTTAAAGCTTGCGGAAATATCAACGCTTTCACCGAGAACCTTCCGCTGCTTCTTTCCCACAACGCTTGTAAATTCATCATCATAAACAGGAGAAGTCCGGATCTGAACCCCCTCCTGCTCGGTGATCATCGACAGATCAACGCCGCCGATTTTAAGAATAGTAACCGCCATAAAAATCAACCTCCTCCCGAAATAGCAGTTCTTGAATTTTCCGCATTGACAACGGACGCAATATACCGCCCGTTAATATCAACGATCCTGTAAACACCCTGAGAGCTTGCCCCGAAGGGCTTAGAAGCCTTGCCTCCCGAAGAATTCTCGGAAACAACATACTCCCTGCGGATATAGGTGCTTTCACTTGCTGCCGAGCTGTTTGCAGACCTTACCGCCGCCGAGGAGGCAGCCATAAATTCCGCATCACCGAAAACAGAACCGAAAGCGTCTTCCCAATTTTCCTTGAAAGCAGCAATAAAACCCTCACCGAAAAATGCTCCCGATTCCTCCCCGAGAGCCTTAAAATCCTCGGAGTTTTCGGTAATCATATTGGCGATAGCATTGCTGTAATTATTATCATTTTCAAAGCCCTTTGAAAGCCTGTCAAGCTTGTCGGGAGAGCGCAAAAGCTCATTGGCATAGGCAAGAGCGTCCTCGGGATCCTGCTTCAGAAGCTCCGAAATGATATCATCGGGGGTATTTTTTTCAAGCAGCTCCGCAATTTTTGAGGTGAGCTTTTTCTTAGCCTCGATCTTCTTCTCGAAGCCTTCAATGTCAATGCCCCTGCTCTTTTTCTTAGCTCCCGTCAGCTTGTCGGTCTCCTCGGAGGACTGAAAAATATCGCCCTTCTGAGAAAGGCTCGAAGCCAGACTGTCCCTTGATTTTATAATGCTGTTATAGGATTTTTCAATAGCGTCCTGCTGCTTTTTGGCAGTATTCTCAGTCTCCTTTGTAAGCTTGTCGGCAGCGCTTTTTTGCTCCTTCAGCAGTGAAAGATTATAGTCCTTATATAGATCTGTGTTGTGGTCAAAAGTCTCAAGAAATGCCCGTTTCTGCTCAAGAAGCCACGAATCATCATAATCCTTTTTAAGCTGCTCCGTCTCAAGCTCCCTGAATTTGTCCTGAATGGATTTTTTCAGAGCCGCTTCCTGCTCTTTGGCAGCCTTTTCAGCCTCTTTCGATTTTATAACTCCCGTATTTTCACCGGTATTTGATGAATATATGTCCTCCGCAACTTCCGCCTGAGCTTTTTTCCATTCCTCGGCACGCTTCTTTTCTCGGGCTAAAACAGCTCTCGCATTAGCTTCTCTTTCAGCCTCAGCCTTGAGCCATTCCTCGCCTGTTTTGTCCTCCGCTGTATTGCCGAATTTTTCATTTATTTCCCGCATACCGTTGTCATATGCTTCGGAAATAGATTTCTGCCCGCCCTCGATCACCTGAACAATTTCTTCTGTACCGTCACGCATATAACCGACCATTTCAGTCGAGCCGACATTATTGATATCACCACCATAAACGTTGCCGCCAAGCAGATTATCAATTCCCAGTTTAACATTTTTCTGCGCACTGTCGAGAGCGTCAGTAAGATTATTCAGCATTGTTTCAGCGGTGGAAGCCCAGTCGTGATGAACAAGTTCATCTGCAATATGGGTGCACAGTTCCACCGCAAATTCGATAGTATCGGGAATAGCTTCCACAAGTGCCGCAATAAGGTCAATAACGATCTCGGGAGCCTTGGCAATAAGCTCGGGCAAGGCAGAAATAAGCCCGTCCGCAAGCCCTTTTATAAGCTCCTCGGCAGCGTCAAGGATATCGTCAATATTGTATATCAGAGTATCAACAATAGTGAGAACAGCCTTCACAGCCGCAGGAATAAGTGTGTCAAGATTCCTGCCTATGCCATCCGCCAGACTGACAACAATATCCACAGCCCCCTGCGTGATAATATCCGCATTGTTAAGAATAGCCGTAATAAGAGCTGTGCAAAGATCGGCAGCCTTGGAAATCAGATTCGGAACAGCGTCCACAAGCCCCGTAAGAAGCGTGTCAATTATCTCGTCAGCGTTTTCGGTAATAATGGGAATAGCAGTGTCGGCAATGGAAGAAAGTGTGTCGAGAAGTGCCGAAATAAGGTTATTAGCCCCCTCAAGCACCCCCGGGAGCATTTTTTCAAGTGTTTCGGGAATAAGCGGGAGCAGATCGCCCGCAAGCTGTGTTATACCCTCCGCCATCTGCGGCAGAACCGCCATGATTCGGGGCATAAGGTTGTCCGAAACGGTAATAACGCTGTCAACGAGATTTGAAACAAGCCTGTCAAAATCCTGCGTAGGGTCTGCAAGCCCCACCATTAAATTCTGCCATGCGCCTTTCATAGCTGAAATGCTGCCCTGAATTGTGGTGGAAGCTTCCTTTGCAGTTGTGCCCGTAATGCCCATTTTCGTCTGAATAACGTTTATGGCTTCGATAATCTTGTCAAAGGAAACGCTGTTGACAGTCTCGGCAGTAACGGTCATAGCGTCACCAAGCACACCCGAATCGTTTATCAGCCTTGCCATTTCGGACTGAGTGCCGCCATAGCCCAGCTTTAAGTTGTCAAGCATGGTGTAATTCTGCTTGGCAAAGCCCTGATAAGCGTTCTGAATCATCGCCATGTCGGTGCCCATCTTGTTGGCGTTGTCCGACATATCAATAACAGCCTGATTTGCAATTTCGGCAGCTTTTGCAGTGTCACCGCCTAAGCCCTGCAGAAGGGAAGCGGAGAAGCCTGTCACCGTCTCCATGTACGCATTCGCAGACATTCCCGCTGTCCTGTAAGCCTCGTCCGCATAGCCCTTTATGACATCGGCAGATGTGCCGAAAAGGGTCTCAACACCGCCTACAAGCTGCTCATATTCGGCATAAGCTTCAATGGCACTTTTCGCCAAAGCACCCACCGCCGCCGCAGCCGCACCCGTTACAGCAAGAGCCGCCTTTGAAGCAGCAGAAAGAGCCTTCTCCGCAGTAGTGCCGACCTTGCTCATAGTGCTTTTAAACTGAGTGTCATCGCCTAAAATGCGGTAAACAATTTCACTTACCGTCAACCGTTCTCACCCCTTTTCTCCCTTGCCTCACGGTGAATGCGCTCCACCTCTGCGATCATAGCCTTGTCCCTTTCGGCAACGCTGTTAAACCTCTGCTGCTTCTTCCGTTTCAGTGCAAAAATACGCTTGAGCCCTGTGACCCTCGACCTTTCCGCCGCCGATCTTATATCGGAAGTGCTTTCCGACCTTATTGAAATTATCCGCTTGAGCCTGCATTCATCGGGCAAGCCCCGAAAAAGGGCGCAGAAGTCAAACCAATGAAGCTTTGTCAAGTTAAGGTCAATGCCATACTCCGAAAGAAACGCCGCAAAGAAATATGCCTCGTCCTCCTCAAAGTCAAAGGACGGCTCAGGAGCTTCCATAGCGGAAGATTTCCCGCCGCCCGAAGGAGCAAGCCCAGCCACATAAAAATCCTTCATAGCGTCAGCCGCCGCCTTTTCGGAAACGCCCTCGGGGAGAGCACCCGTAAAGAAGAACCTCGAAGCAATTCCCGTAAGCCCCGAAGGGTCATTTCTTGCCACCGCCTCGGAATATTCGCACATAATTCGGAAATCGGGGTCAATGGGTGTTTTTACACCGTTAATTATGAGGATTCTCGGTTTCGGGCTGAACATTTTTCTCCTCCGAAATACTCTTCATAAATGCGGTAAGCTCGTCATAGATGTACTGTAAAACCGCATATCTCTCGGTAATATTATCAAAACGCCCCGCAAATATCGCAGCAGCAGAGCCGACACCGAGAATGCTGTCAATAGCCCTGTCAAAAACAGCGCAGACCTCAGAAGCATTGTCCTTGTTGCCGCTGTCCTTGAATGAGCCGAATGTACCCTTTGCCTCATTCAGCCTGTCCACAAGTGCCTTCTGAAAGGTAACGGAATATTTCACATCATTGATATCAATAACGCAGATCCTGTCATTAAATCTGAAACCCATATTAAAACCTCCGTATCATAAAAAATGCGGCATACAGAAAAATCCGCATACCGCATTGTCTGATTTTGATTTACAAAGTCTTATTCTTGGAATAATACTTGTCCTTTTCCCACGCAGGAGCAGAACCGCCCTCAGCAGCCTTAACAGCCACAAAAGCGCCGTTTGCACGGGCGAAATACTCGGAATACTTTGTGCTCCAGTCGGAAGGTTCCTTGTCGGTAAGAGTATAACCGCCAAAGCCCTGATAAATAAGCTTGGTAGGATTTTCACCCGACTTCTTGATGCTGCCGCCGAT
Organism: Oscillospiraceae bacterium; assembly: GCA_022787085.1. GTDB lineage: Bacteria > Bacillota > Clostridia > Oscillospirales > Ruminococcaceae > Huintestinicola. The sequence goes on from JALFVE010000039.1 coordinate 6,287, forward strand.
GGAAAGAGGATCCTCGGGAGCACCCGAACCGTCATCGGAAAGAATAAGTGTGCCCTTGCCAAGCTCTCCCTCGCCCGTCAGCATATCTAAATATGCATATCTCACAATGGACTTCTGACCCGTTGCATACTTCATCTCAAAGGAAGTAACGAAATCCTGAAATTCATCACCCTTGTATCTGTCAGCTTTGAAGTCGATGGTGCGCTGATTGCCCGTCTTAACGGAGGATTCGCCGTGATAGTAATAGGAACTTGTCTTTTCCTTGGGATTGAGAGACGAGCTTTTGTCCGTAAAGCCCATGTACGCAACAGCAAAATCATCAACATCCGCGTCCTGTGTGGGCGAAATATCGACCGCAAGCACCATGTTGTCGGTCATGATTTTGCCTTTGTAATCAGGGTCTGTGGTAATGCCCTCAAAGAAATTTCTGAGCTTCAAAAAAATCATCCTTTCATAGAAAATGTAAATTCAACACTCGAAGTGTAAATGTAATAATTCTCGTTGTGCATTGTCGGAACAGGGAGAGAGTTTATTTTCACTTTTGGCTGAAAAACGCCGTCAATGTGAAAATCGGCGCAGGCAAGCCTTTCACCGATACCGCAGAGCTTTTCGATAAGCCCCTTCTGATCTTCATTTTCGCCCATAGCCGAAATAGAAAAAATCAGGGATTTTATGCCGCCTCCGCCATAATATTTTCTTATGTCCTTATTGCCTGCATAAATAATTGCACTCTCCCCGGGAGCAGTAACAACGCCAATGCGGTCAATACCACCCACCCTGCGAAGTCCCTCCGCAATTATCGTGTAAATATCGCCGTTCATCTGTTCATAGCCTCCCTGTGAGCATTAGCAAACACCCTGTCCCATTCGTCCTTGTGGTTAGTTTCAGCCACATTGCACCATTCGGGAGAGGCATTCGGATTCTTGTCCGTCCTCGCAGATGGGAATTTATACTGAAATTCCGCATAAGGAGTGACCCATTTCAAAACGCCACCATCAATGTCGCTGTGAATGTGAGAGGATTCGATAAGAGCACCGTAATCCTGCTTGCAGTAGAAATTGCAGTCTCTGAGTGCCTGCTGAGAAGTTGCCGCAATAGCCTTCCTCATAGCCTCCTCGGCATTCCGATTCGAAAAAGACGAGCGGATATCGACTTCAAATCTCACTTGAGCAGCACCTCCAGATGATGAATATCTCCCGTAGTGCCGTAAAACTCCTGAACCTCACTCACAATAAACTCCTCCGATCCGAAAATGACCTTGTCACCTGTCTCAAAGGAAACATCATTTGGCACCGAAGAAAAAGCGTCAAAAAACAGCTTTGCCTTTATTTCGGGAATATCCCCGCCAAGGGAAAAACTCCGAGAGCGGCAAGGCTCAATGCGGACAAAGTTAATGACCGTCCTCAGCTCCTGCCCCTTTCCGCCCCAAGGGTCGGAGGAAAGAGCCTCCACAAGAGTAACGGCATGAGGCAGAAGATAACGAGGTATAGGAGCTGTCACCATGCCGCACACCCCCTGTATAAAAGTCCCGCCCTGCTCAGATACTGCAAAGCACTGCCGCATATCCCGTCATCGGAAGCACCGCCCGAAGCAGAACCTCCCTGAGACATTGAGAACGAGCCTATACTAACGCTTGAAGCATTGCCCGATACAGACATAGCCCAAGCCTCAACGCCGCCGCACAGCCCCATATATTCAGCCTGAGCGCATACCGCAAAGGAATACTGCCGTTCTTCAAGCTCCCCCTCGGGAGAGCGGAGAATAAGGCTGTCTATCTCATTCCCCGCCCTTTTCAGCAGACGGTCAAGCTCGGGATAGTCCGTACCGCCGAAAATGCTGTAATAAAAATCCTCGGTTACATTGACCGCCATAAGATCACCGCCTTATCAGGGCTTGATATTTGCCGCTGTAATTGTGATGTAACCTACAGACTTGACCTTTGAAGAAGCAAGGTCAACGACCTCGATAATATCACCCACACTTACGGGGATCTCGGTGCTGCCGCTTGTAAGGCTTGTGCCTGCATATGCAGAAGAAGTCATGTTGAAAACAGCCCTTTCCGCAGGATTAACCTTGTAAGCGAGAGCAGAGCCTGTGCCGCCTGTTACATTAAGAACGGTGTTGCCTGAAGTGCCAGCCTGAGATGCAGTAATACCGAGAGAGCCGGGAGTATAAACCGCCCTGATAGCAACGCTTCTGAGCACCTTGTGATCGTAGACCTGTCTGCCCTGAACAGCGCAAGCTCCGATGTGCTTGCCGTCACCGTTAAGATCCTGAATGTGGATAGCCTTCTTCCATGCATTGATCCTTGTTGCAAATCTGGGATGACCTGCGATCATAGCAAGGTTTGCAGTGCTGTCATTCCACTCGATAACGTTAAAGCCCGCAATGCGTCCGACAATACCGTTCTGAATGACATCTGCACCGAGAGAAGATGCCTTCACAAACTCGGGGCACTTGAGAACATAAGCATAAACCTCGGGAGTGATAAGCAGATAGCGTCTGCCGTCATCGGGAATGTTTGCCTTGCTCATGGCTGTCCTGATATCAACGATAGTGCTGTAAACAGTATCAACCGCAAGAGCGCCCACATTCATGGGTGTAGAGCCTGCAAGAAGAACTGTCGCAGCGTCATTGTCAAGCTTAGCCGCAAGAGCGTAACCCGCACTGTCAAGCCTGTCCGCAACAATATTGTCGGGAACGGCAGTAGCCTCGTAATCGTCAATGATCTCGTTTACAGCCACGTCCTTCTTAATGGGGAAGGGGTCATAAGTAGTAGAGCCGCTTGTGATGTTGATGCCGTTCAGCCTGTCGTAATCGGAAACAACGACCTCCTCATCTCTTACGGGGATCTTTACAACACCCGCAGCAGGGTCGCCCTCATAATCATTGTTAAAAACAACGCCGTCCTTGAGCTTCAGCTCCTTGCGAACCTTAGCAAGAACCATTTTTGAATATCTTTCCTGTAATTCATGTCCCATAGATCAAACCTCCATAATTAAATTTTTAAATCGGGATTTTTCGCATAAAAAGCAGCCTCAACCCCCGAAAGCTGAGAGCCGCCGCCGTTCCCGAAGCTTACCCCCGTGGTAATGCCCTTGGGTGCTTCGGATTTTGCAGAGCAGAATGAGGGATATTTTGCGATGACCGCTTCAATTGCCTTTTCCATGGTGGTATTATCGTCCACCTTGGGGATAGCAAGAGCGATAACATCGTCAACCGCCTCTGCATTCACGCCCTTTGAATAAGCATAGGCTTTTGCTTCTGCAGCAGCAGCCTTCTTCTCTGCCTCTGCAGCTCTGCTCTCCGCAGCAGAAATTTTTTCCGCCGAAAGCTGTTCGGCAGTTTTCTGACTGTCCTGCCACTTGTGAAATGCGTCCATTTCCTCCTTAGTGGGCTGCCCCTTTTTCTGCCGTTCAAGTCTCTGCTTGACAATTTCATCAAGCTCCGCCTGTGTGAAGGTCTTTTCCGCACCCTCGTTCGTAGATACAGCCTTTTCGGGGCTATTGCCCTTTACAGCCTGTGTGGGATCACCTCCGTTGTTTTCCACCTTATTGGTTTCGGTTACGGTTGTGTTTGTGTTTGTTTCTGCCATAAATATTTCCTCCTTTTTGAGCCTGTCGGCATATCCGTCTGAATTAAAAGGCTGCAGACGTCACAGCTCATTGGTGTCCTCGCCAGCTCATGAACATATAAGGACAAAAAATGCGCCCGTCCTCCAATAGTTGGAGGAAGAACGCTTGGGAACTGTATTAAATTGAACATATGCAGAAAATGCAACAGTTTCCGAAATGGAAATGGTTGTTTCCAAAATTGAAATAACCACATATCTATTTCGTGACCTCACTAAAATGTTAATTAACTTGCCTGTAACTTGCCAAAAACTGCATTATAATCTGCAAATTTGCAGAAAATCCGCAAATAACGCATTTAAAATGCAGATTTTTAATTTCAAATCTGAATTTCAAATTTCAATCAAATTTAAAATTTTCCCTCAAGCCTGCTATTGATTCTCTGAATTTTTCTGTCCAAGACATTAAAAAATTCTTCTTCTGTAACATTAAAAACCATCAAAAGCTCGGTGATAACAATGTCAACATCAGCAATCTCCTCAATAAGATTATCCTTGTACTCGCCGACAAAGCCGTAACGCTTCACCTTAGAAATTGCCTGTATCAGCTCAGCGCATTCCTCCATAGCGATAACAGTTTCTTCTACAACGCCATGCTCCTTGATATTCTCCTCAAGAATCGCCGCATATTCTTTCATTTTTTCGTCCATGTGAATCAATCCTCTCATTTTGGCATAAAAACAGTGACTATGCCCGAAGACATAAACGCTTAATTACGATATTGGATTTATTTTGTGCTCATAGTCCTGTACAGCCAGGTAATTCTTAAACATATTGATAGCTTTCTTTATAAGCGCATTGTTCAGGTAGTGCCTAAAATCATCATTCATAGTAATACCATTTTCCTCAGCTTGGGCGATTATATCAGCTTCATAGCGGCTTAATTCTGCCTGAACCTCCGAATGCTCATTGCACCACTTCACAAATTTCTCATTTTCGTGAAGACGTTCAAAAAAAACATTCTCGTGAAATATTACGCAGGGATTGCCTTTTACATACATTTGTTCAAGAAGTTTGCCTTCCACATTATTCACCTCGATTTATAAAAACAGCGCACACCTTTCGGGTGTACGCATAAGAAAACCGCCTTGTGAGGGTGGTAAATTGACCTCACTTTCCGAATGTGATATAATCAGCATAAGGAAGGAGGTGTGTAAAATGGTGCGTTATGTTGAAATCCCAAGGACAGTCCATTGTCCAAAGTGGGATATCGATATTTGTTTGTATGGGAAATATTATTTATCTGATGACATTAATTCAAGCATCGGGAAATTTAAGTCGGCTTCATGCCCGATTGTCGAGAGCAGCAAACGTTCCTTACATATGCAGGAAGTAAAGTATAAGCTGCTCAGATGTCTTGATTATCTTCAATGCCCGCTGTTGAAAGATTTTCCGGAAGAAATTGACACGCATAAAGTCACTCGGATAGAATAACTTTCCTTTTTTCGATCCTAAGCTCAAACTTCGCAGCCTTCTCCGAAAGATAAGCAATATCAGAAACAAGCGCCTGTATGTCGGAAATGCAGGTGCTTTTTCTTGCGACCTGTGCTTTGATATTTATCGTTTCGAGAAGCTTTTCAAGTTCTGAGATATTTGTTATTCTCTCGGAAAGATATTCCAATATTTTCATCTCCTCTCGGGTATAAAAAATCACCCTACGGGTGTAAGGTGATTAGTCGGCATTTTCTTCGTCATCAGTCTCAATATCTTGGAAAGACTGTTCGGGAGAAAGCCCGAAAAATTCTTTCATTGCAGCTTCTCGCTCTTCTAAAGAACCGTCCAAAATGGTTATGGGCTTTGAATCCATTCGATCATCTCCTTGTTCTGAGACAAAAAGGCAGATACAGCCTTGTTTATTTCACTATCGGAATAGGTTTTAACATGCTTTTTATAACAGCGTTTAAAGTTATTTATCAACTTCATTTTATCATATTTTTCAGACTTTGTCAATACCTCAACTTTGCCGTTGTTTTTTACGATTGACAAAGATTTTACGGTATCATTAGATAAGAAAAATGCGATATCAGTATCAGAATAGCTGCTGTTCCTCGGGTGATTATGCATAACAAACAAATCCTTTCCGTATAAGCCACCACAAAAATCAAGCTTATCATCTGTTCCCATAAATTCTTTTCTGTTTGAAAAATCATTGTTGAAAACAAAAGCAACCTCATTATGATTATTATTATCACGTGAATATTTCAAAAGTTCCTTATGCTGTGACTGTATTGTATCACACTGAGCCGTTGTATAACCGTTAATTGTAACATTTGGAACCCTTTCAATAGATTTATCTGTTATTTGCGTAATAGATTTGGAACTTTTTTCGCTAACGGTAGCCTTCCTCTCCGCCCAGACCGCCTTAGAAGAAACCGACCTGTCAAACCCATAAACCTGAGTGCGGTCATTATGCTGTTTAAGCCCCGTATCCTTGCAGTAATCGGAATACTTTTTCTTCTGAGTCTTGAGCCGCACGGAAGCCTTTTCAAAAGCCTCCTTGTCGCCCATCTCATTGAACATCATGCACTCCCTTTTGGTAGCTCTGATGTCCCTCTCCATAGCTCTCTGCCGCTGAAATTGCTTGTATCTCTCGTCATTCTCCTCTTTCGGATAAGGGAAATACCGCTGAAAATTTATGCCCGGGGCGAAAGGATATTGAACATGACCGCAGTTAATGCCGAAAAGCCCCGCAGGCTCTCCATAGCTTGTTTCGGAAAGCGGAGTGTAATATATCTTGCCGCCCGCCCCGTCCATCGTAATGCCCTTCGAGCCGTCACGACTGAAAATCCTGCCCTGATACGACGCACACAGCGGTCTTGCGCCCATATGTGAGGAGACTTCAATAAGTTGTATGCCGTACTGATCGCACCGCATATTCTGCGCCGCCCTCGCCGCATTGGCAAGAGTGGAGCGCATATCCATCATGATATAAGCCTCGGGGGACCATTCCCGTCCCAGCTTGTCTGTAAAAGCGGGAATACCCTTCCTTGCAAGCTCCCTGATAGTCTTTCGTGTGGCTTCCTGCAAGGACATATGCCCCATCACAGTCTTAGCCGCCGACTTTCCCATAACGTCAAGAACGTCCTGCCTGCTCTTCTTCGATTCACGATAAACGGAATTGACAGCATTCACAAAGGAAGAACCCGCCTTGTATTTCATAACCGTGTTCACAAGATTAAGATCACTCGCTGCCTGCCTCTGGAAAGCCTTAGCCGCATTCAGAGCAGAGGTCTCTGCAGGAATATCCGAGAAATATTCCGCAAGCCCCGCAGCATTCGCCGCCTGCACCGCATTGTCAAGATATCCTATCTCCGTCTGAGCCGCCTCAAGGACCATATCAAAAGCCTGCCCGTTCTGCACACCCGAATAGCCGTCAATAATGGCAGCCGCCCGCTTGTCAAAGCGACCCGAACGTGCAAGCTGACGAATGCGCCATTTTGAAGTGTCCGAAACCCTGCCGTCCTTTGAAAGCTGCGCCGCAATTTCTCTGAGGATATCGTCCTCCATATCAAGCAGCGTCCGCACAAGCGGAGCGGAAAGTTCGTCATACTGCTCCCTCGTCATTCATATCACCGCCGCCAAATCCCTCACCATCCGAAACGCCCGCAACAGCCGCTTCGGCGTTTATCCTCTCAAGCTCAGCCCTCGCCGTCTCTTCATCACACTTCATAACCTCCATAATGGCAGATACCTTAGACTTGAGACCCGCCGCCACAAGATTGATGTTATTTTCGATAAGGGTGTTATCGTCAATAATAACGCTGTCCTTGAACGCCGCAGTGATCTCAGGCACCCCACGAGAGATCTCTCCCGTCTCCATAGCAAGAGATAGAACCGCCCTGCACATATCCTCGATCATCTCCACAAGAAGATTCTTCTGACAGCGGATAGTGATCGCCGTCTTGTTCTCCTCGGAAATGACCTCGGTAGCAGTTTTTACACCGCCTGCCCTGTCAAAGGAAAGCGCACCGGGAGACAATCCCACCTGAAAGCAAAGGATATTCAGCAGAGCGTTTATTCCGTCAACGTGTTCCTGCACCCTCAGCACCGTTGTGTTGTCGGTAATCTTGAGGTCTTTTTCCTCGTCACATTTCAGTGCCTGATATACTTCATCATCAGCGTCAAAATAGCGTTCGGTCTCACCCGTCTCGGGATTAATAACAGTCCGAATACAAGAGGACGGCACAATAATGCGCTTCTTGCCAAGCACAAATTCTCTCGCAAAGCTATCGAAAGCCACATCAAGAGCCTTGAGGGTATCGCCGCAGTTCGCAAAGCAGCTGATACCGAGGGGCAGCTCCGTCCGCACATTGGAAGGGAAATCGGGCTTGAAATACTGAAACAGTGGAGCACTCACAGGATATGTGAACGTGTCCGCCGTCATTTCGGGATAAAACTCTGTAAGCGGCACCTTGTCTCCAAGAGCATTAGGGTCGGGAGACTTGTAAAGAAAATCCTCCACAAGAATATTCTCACCCTTTACGGAATGCCTCTCAAACAGCGTGTAATAAAACTTTCCCCTTGCGGATATCTCCTCAAAAATGCCCTCGGTGATGATACGATTATCCCATTTCAGCGGATAAAAATGCCGCCCCTCAACGAAGGACAGCTTTACCTTGCCATTTTCGATATATTCACGAAGCGCACAGCCGCCCTGAGCAAACGCCGCCGACAGCAAGTGGGGAATGTTCTTCCAGAAGCCTTCACGGTCAAGAAAATCAAGAATATATTTGTCATATTCTTCCGACCCGCAGGAAATATCCACCTGCTCCGCAAAGCACTTGTGAGCAAATTCATCACAAAGTATCTTCGCAGTGTTCAGCATATTCATACGCCGCTTGCCGCCTTTGCCAAGCCCCGCCCGCTTTACGCTCAGCCAATCGGGAGAGCCTTCATAGATAAGCTGCCACCCGTCCATTTTAGCAAAAAATCCGTTATCCTCGGGAAAGCTCTCCTTCGGGAAAGCCTGCTTTATTTTGTCAGTATTCAAATATTTCACTCCCTTTTTGGAAATATGGGCATAAAAAAACCGCCTGATCTCTCAGACGGTAACAAGCGCCCGGATTTGAACCGGAGCCTCAACACGATGGAAGCGTACTCCACCTATACGACGACTTGTTACTTGCGATTATACCACAAATTATTTATTTTGTCAACCATTTTTCTTTCTTCTACAGTAAGATTTGCTGCGCCTTTTTTGCTGTCATTTTCATTATGAAAATATCCGTGATGAGTGTGCGGTTTCATGGATTTATGTTCGTGAGTGAGGTCAATTTGCTTGAAACGCTTATTCTGCTTGTCATAATATGTTATCATAGCAGGAACATTTTTGTCTGTGTTTATAGTAACATAGACCCTTCCTTTTGTCATTGTTTCCATTGGTGCGGTTGTACTCCCCTCATTAGGTACCACAAACTTTATATTATCGCTTTTCAAAACAGTTGTGTACTCACTCCCGTAAGGCTTGCCCTTATCGCTCACACCGCTTGAAGAACCTCTTCCGCCCATTATACCACCTCGGTCTGATGATGTCAATATTATCTTGATCGCCTGTTCCTGATAACAGTTGATCTGTATTTTTTTGCAACCATACCGTTCGAGAAAAGACCAAGGGACGGGTCACTCTTATCGTTCGCACGCCTTTTAGCACTTTCACTATCAATCTTTTTCAGCTCGTTGGGTGTTATCAGCTTTGCTGTTGCTCCATTCTGATTTGCCCTACTTAATATTTTTTCCGCCTGATTTTTTGGAACATCATACAGCTCTGATTTTCCGATGTTAGCCGATGATACATTTGAACCCCAATGATCTTCATACATTTTTGTCCCTTTAATTCGATACCTTATCGCTGTACCATCGTCCCATTTTACTTCAACAGCGTGCTCCTGACCGTTAAATCCATTTGAGGCTGAACCGCCAACACCGCTTGCTCCGCCTCTACCACCCATAAACCTTAGCCTCCCTGAATTTATCCTGAAATGATTTTATGTGAACAATATTTCCTCTGCATTCCTCGGGAACAGTTCCGTAAAATATGATTTTTGACGGCGAAAGCCTTTCAAGCATGACATCATATCCGAGAAGAAAAGCCCGCTTTGTTTCCTCACTCCGCTGCGTTCCCACCGATGAAACAGCAACGGTCCCGCCCGAAGGCTCACCGTCAAAACACCATTCAAACGACCTTTCATCTGACCAGCATATTGTGGGAATGACCTTTATCCCGAAGCTTTGCCAGTAAGCCCCGAGCCAGTGCTTGCGGTAATGGTTGTATATCTGCATGGCAACGGGGAAATCGGTATAAAGTGAAAAATCGGGCGAAAGTACACAGGCAAAATCCGAAAGCAGTTTTATGTAATCTTTTGGTCTGTTCCATACTCTGAGAAACTGATAATCGTCAAGGAAGAAATGCACCGCTTTATCTGCCCTGTCCTTTGCCGTATTGGCATAATTAAAGCCGATAAAGTCAGAAAAAGTGGCTTCATCGGCTTCTATAACGGGAATGTCATATTTCCCTGTAACAGCGGGTGTGAATTTCTCTAGATTTTCATATCTTTCCTTTTCGGGTATCACCTTATCACCCTCTCCAACATCTCACGCATATAAGGCTCGGTGCTGTATTCCAATGCGTCAAGATTATCAATATTTGTCGTGCCATCGTCAAGCCTTACATCGGCTGTCGGTTCATCGTCGTCCCACATAGCCTCAGAAAGCGCGTCTATCGTTGTTTGACAGCTCTTGAGTATCTTGTACCGCCCCGCTCCCATCATAGCCGTATAGAAGCGTATGCGGTCATTTATGGGATATTTGCGGGCATTATGTATTTCAATCTTTAAGCCCCTTCGAGCTGCTTCAACTCTAAGCCCCGCAATAAGGGTCTGCTCCGCACTGTCGCAGTAAATATCAATAAGCGGCACATTCCCGAGGATAAGCCTGCACTCGATGATAAACTGTACAAAATCATCATACAGCTGCTGCGGGGTAGCTGCGTCCTTCCTGTGATAATCGTGAACAGTAACTATCTGCCCAAGTCCCCGGGAGAAGCCCGTGCATTCAAAAGCATGAGCCGATTTTCCGCCGCCGAAGTCAACTCCCACAGTCGCAAAAACAAGGTCAAGCCCATTCAGATCGTCAATGATAAAATCCTCGGGTCTGTCATTGAATTTGCGGTAAATAATACCCTCCGCATTGACCCAATTGCCAAGCACATAACGGTCATAATAAACCGTACCCGCATATTCTTTTTTCAGAGCATTGACGAAATTCGGGTCAAGGGTGGGATTATCGTCAAGAGTGTATTTCTGACAATAGATATCCGCATCGCTGTCAAGGAATTTCTTGAACCAATGCTGCCGTCCTTCGGGATTGCAGGTGCCGTCAAAGGTTGAATATGACTTGTCCAGACGGGACTTGAGCATATCAAACACAGATTCGCTCCAGGTAACGATCTCGTCCCCGTAGCAGTATTTCACCGACATACCACGAATCTTATCGACCGAGGTTTTCTTGTCAGCCCCGAGACAGTAGCATCGTTCACCAAACAGCATAGCCGTATTGTCACTCTGCCTGATAGGCTGCACAAGCTCGCTGCCCCATATATCCATCAGCGGATAAAGGACATTTCTCACAAGTGTACCCTGAGTATGCCCGAGGATCAGGATATCTCCCGGCTTTCCTGCGACATTCCTTATCCGCTTCGGGATAACGTAATAGTCCATATATGTCTTTCCGGAACGTGTCGCACCCGTTTTTGTATTCCATCTGTGCGTAGCGTTGCGGAAATATTCCTGCTGCATAGGCGTAAACATCAGAAGCCCCCCTCGATCTTCCCGAGAACTTCATCAAGCTTTGCAAGTGCAGCGTTATCCCCTTCAGAAGCGGCTTTTTCTTTAAGCCTCAGCTCACGCTTACGGAGTGCAAGCTCTTCATGTCCGATATCCTTACCGAGTATCTGCATTACCCTGTCAAACGCCTTTGTATCGCCCTGAGCCGCATTCAGGAACATCGCCATAACAAGCACCATCTCGTTATCCATATCATCGGGATCCACACCGAGAGCTTCGAGTTGCTCCCTGTCATTGACCGCAGCAGGAAGTTCAAGCAGAGCCTTCATCTTCTGCTTCATATCCTTCTTGCGCCGCCTTGACTCGGCGGAAGCCTTGCCGCCTTTTTGCGCTCGCTCTCGAAGTTCACTCGAAGTTAAATCTTCGGGTCGAATTAAATTCTTTTCATTCACGGGTCACCACCTGCCGTAATTTGGATATAAAAAAGCACCCCGAAGGGCGCAGAAAAATCTTGAGCGCAAAGGAAGCCGCCGACAAGCGAAAGCTGTTGCTCCCACCCTCGGCTGGGCTTCAAATGTATTCTTTGCTATTTTATATTATACATCGGACAAAGCGGACAAAACGGACAAGTTATGATTTCTGCAAAAATCTGTCGTGCATTTTACGAACACTTTCGGCTGTATTGTTGCCACCTATAGCATTTGCAACCTGCACCCAGCTTTTAAGTTCAATATGCCGATGAATCATAATCTGCCGAATGAGAGAATCGTCAATAGTGTTTATGTATTCAAGAATCTCTTTTTCGACAAATGATATCTCTGCAAGTTTTGCCGATATAATTTCCCGAATCTTCTCACGCTGTTCTGCGAGCTTTGCAACAGGAGAGGAGACATCAGAGCTGCGACCTGCGCCGCTGTTCTCGTATCCCATAGCTTTTATCTCGGTGATTTCCTTTAGCTTGTCCTCCCACATTTTCTTCTCCTTGGAGAGAAAATATATTTGATTCAGCTGTTTTTCTGTCAACGATTTTTCCTCCCTTCTTTCTCATACAGCGGACATTCCACAATATGAAACGTCTCGATAGGCTTTTTCTGCCCGCAGATTATTCTTTTCTTAGCCTTCCACCCCTCGACAGGTTTCAGCTTATTCGCCCACGGACAATCCGCCCCGCCGCAGGCTTTGGAGCAAGACCAGCATAATTGTTCAGCCATTAGCCTCACGCTCCTTTAGCAGCTCAAAACGATATTTCTGCTCCGCTTCTGGATATTTGTTATGGTCTACCTCTGATAGAAACATTTCAAGCGGTCTTGCGTATATGCCGTTTTTGTGACCGCTATCGTTCCCTGTGCCTGTACACTCATATATAACAAGCTTTTCACCTGTTTCTGTATGAGTAGCAATGGTAATTATTTTTGCTGTAAATCCTTTAAAATGGCGATACACACTGCCTATCTGGATTTGTCTGCTCATTTCTGCTCACGCTCCTTTGAATTTGAATAATCCAATGGTGCCGTAATAATCAGCATATTCATTTCCTGCTGCCATCTTAAACACCATTCTTTTAACGTACCGTTCTGAATGTGAGAGGCTATTTCAGCGGGATTGACATCGAAAACCATATTACTGATTTGTTCAATCCATTTGTCGGTGTCGGTCAATACATCGGGTTTCTCTTTGACCCAATGCCCATGCTTTACAGGCTCAACATTAGCAGCAATATTTCTGATTTGCTGCATTATTTCTCCTACAATCAAATTTTCAGTCATTGTCAGCCCTCCTGTTCCAAGCATCTATTGCTTGCTTTACTGTCCTTGCCGTTCTTGGCGTTTCAACTCCGCAAACAAGACATACTGCAAAAAATCTGTATGCTCTCATTCCCATATCGTCCCATTTTTCGCCGTCCCATTCGGGTGAATATGTCAGCAGATTAAATCTTATCCCGCTGAAAAATTCGTCCTGCCGCATAATTTCGACAAAGTTCTCAATACTTGTAATGGGCTTGCCGTTTCCGTCTCTTTTGACTTTTATGCCGTTGATATCGTAATCCTCGGCAATAGCAGCCCTTCGCATTTCCTCAGCTTGTTCCTCGGCTAACATTTCATTTATTAGCCGCTTCAATGCGGTCTTAACCTTAAATTCAGCGGCTTTCAGCTCTATTTGTGCGATTAACTCCGCCCTCTCGCTGCCTTTGACCTCGCAGATCTCCAGCAGATTTTCACGTTTCAGCAGATCGGCAGGCTCTTTAAAATCGTCCAAATTCACATATACTCACCGCTTTCCAAACGTTCTTTCAGTTCCCGATATAAAACATCATGAATGATTTTTCCGCTGCTTTCAGCCTTGCAGAAAATAACTCTGCAATCATATCTTGCCATCCATGCGAAAAGGCTGGCAGAATAGGCAGCAGGCGAAAGCTGTGAGCGGTATTTGTGGGAATATAGGTTTTCGTATGTAGCATTTTCCACAAGCATATACAGCCGCATACCAATGCTTTTTGCTCTGTCAAACTCTCTCACAAAGCGCTCCCGCTCTCTGCCAAAGCAGGCGGCAAGCTCGTCAAGGCTCATTTTCCGCTCAATAGTGACCTTTTCGGCAAGGGAAAATTCTCCCTCGCCGATGGTGCATTTTATCGAATAATCGCCCGAAAAAAGCTTTATTCGCTGATGTTCAAATCCTGTTTGCTCTATCCTTTTCCGCAGGGCTGCTGTATCCTGCTCTCGGGTATCGACAAGCAGAACAGCAGAAGCCAATGCGGATTTTAATTCAAATGGTGTCATATCAGAATGGGAGATCTGAATCACTTACCTCGGCAAAATCCTTCATGGAATCCGAAGCCTGAGCGGGTGATGTGCTTGTGCTGCCCTTGAGAGGCTTAGGCTTAGGCACCTTAAAATCTCCGCTTCGGATTTTTTCGGCATCAATAAATCCATAAGGCTGAGACTTCCAACCCGATTTGCCTTCCCACTCCCATTCCTGAGACTGAAACAGGCAGCCAACAACAAGCCCTTTGAGAGCCTTTTCATTCCAATCCCAATGGTAGCCGCTGTTACTCTCTTCAATGGCTGTGATATTTGTTTTGAACATGGATTTGATTTTTTCGTCCATCTCGGTGCCATCGTCAGAGGGTACGGACATTCTGAGAACGCCCTTCCACTTCTTATCCTCGCCCTGCTGAGAACGGTAATCGCTTGCAAAAAATCCGTTGTATTCGCCCTCGATGATGTCAATGCTGATCTCCAGCTTGTTAAATGTACCCTTTGAGGACTTATATACCTTTTCCTCAGCGTTCATGATCTTGCAGACATATCCGCCTGCGGGGAGTGTGGGTCTGCTTGAAAATGTCTGTGTGCTTTCGTAGTTTTTGAATGGTTTCATAGTTTTATATCTCCTTTAAAATTAAGCTTCCACATAATTATTCCTGCCGATTCCACAATTAAATTTGCAGAATTCTATAAAATTGTCTGATTGTCTTGATATGCCATATTCATCAACAAAAGCATTAAGGTTATGAATGGCAAGGTCAATTTCCTCCTTATCAGAATTGCGAATATGGTATAAATACGGCTTAGGCTTTTGAAGCATCGCTTTCCGCCTCCCATTCATAGTAATTCCGTATAGCCGTATCAACCGCTTTCAGATCGTTCTCCATCTGAGCCTCGGGAAACATATCCTCGGGCGATTTGGTGATATCGGAACCGTCTGTTTTGGTTTTGAAGAAATGGTTATTGCCCTGAGTGCAGCAGCGTAATGCAATTGTACATCTGCCGACAATATCGACCTTGTTATCCAGCAGCTTCCCGATGGTGCGGAGCTTGAAATTTCCAAAATCATCGGAATCCTCATGCATGATGATATAGACGATAACGTCTTTCGGGAGATCTGTTTTTATAAATTTCAGCAGCCCCCAGAAATTATCGGCAATGCTGTCGTACATCTTGTAAACGTCACCGCCCCGCTTGTCCTTGCTGTGTTCGTCCATGAATTGATTTGCAAGGATAAATCCCGCATCATCAATTACAGCGGTCTTTGTAGGCATTTTCTGCAATCCTGCACGAATTAGTGCGGTATTATCGGAAACAGTCGTATATTTGAATTTCTTGCGGAATGGCAGGCTCTTGTCTCCGACATTGACATAATAAATCTCGTCCTCGGCAAAATTTTTCAGACTGCGGCTCTTTCCGCTGCCTGATTTGCCGTATATTAAGACTGGCTCACCCATTATCTTCACCTTCCTTTATTTCCATATGTTCAGCCGCAAATTTAATCATCTGCGAAGCTATGTAGGACATTGACAGCCCCGTTTCAGCTTCAATCTGAGCAATAGCGTTATAGGCTTCACCGCTCACTCTGATAATCGTTGACGTTGCGGCTGTGACCTTTGGGGCAGGCTTGACAAATATCAGCTTATCCATCGTTATCACGCTCCTTGTTCAGGCTCCCCCAGAATGGGCAATCCTGCCCGATGTACTTTGACGGATATGCGGGTACAGCCTTATTCAGCTGACAAATGCGGCTTGACTGGCTATAATAGGGGCATTGAAAGCAGGAAACGTCTGCATTGCCCCTGTTGTCTATGGGGAATTTCACTGTTACTGTTGCAGTCGCTGTAACGAATCCCGAAACGCCTGAGGAGAAATCAGCCATCAGTCAAACGCCTCCTCGCTTGTGTCATAGGGATAATCCTCTTCATCGTCCTCATAGTCCCTGTCATCGGAATAATACTCTTCCTCAAGCTGTCTGATGGTCTCCAGATTATGCCGCCATAAGGTATCGTAATCAGTCATCGAAATCACCTTCTTTCGCGGGGAAAAAGTTATCAAGGTGGATATCCTCGCCTGTGATGGCAATGATATCATTACGATTTGCATAGGGATTTTCCTTGATGTAATTGATTATTGCATCGTACATGGTATCTTCTCAAAAGGATCCGTGGGGCAAGTTAGAAGAGCCTGCAAAATATTCGATTACCGAAAGCGGCTTATCCTATCTTGAGGATTATAAGGATTTTGTAAATAGCGAAAAGTGGAGCGCACTGAAAAATAGCGTTATTGTCCCTATTCTTGTTTCAGTAATATCCAGTCTGTTAATAAACGGAATATCACTGTTGTTACAGATGACGTGATGATTGGTATAATTACCGCATTTTTGTATTTAATCCAAAATGCTTTTAACGTCATTCTCCGTGAGCAATGTCGGTTGCTTGCGGAGAATTTTTTTCTGCCCATTCCTCTCTCACCTCCCCTGTTACGATTTACACAGATGATGTGGTGTATTTCACTTCTGTCTCATTTATGAGATGAACTGACTAAAAAAAATAGCCTGTGCTTCTGACGCATTAAGAGACAATGCTTTTACAATGCTGTCAGCTTCCTTAATTGAAAAAGAAGCACCGTTTCCGTTGAGTTTGCGATATATAGTCGCTCTATCAACGCCAATTACGGTAGCAAGATTTTCAATTGACATTCCGTTTTCGACAATTTTGCCCTTAAGCTTGTTTACGTTAACCATTTTAACACTCCTTTCGTGTCTCATTTTTGAGACTAAAATCATAATATCACATAATTCGGCATTTGTCAAGTGCTTTTTCTCAAATTTGAGAAAAATTATTTTTTTTTGAAAAAAGGTATTGCATTTTTGCGACAACTATGCTATAATATAAGTACGATAAGAAAGAGGTGAACGTATATGACTATAGGAGAACGAATTAAAAAGCGCAGAACAGAATTAGGGTTATCAGTCGATGACATTGCTGAAAAGCTTGGAAAAGGCAGAGCAACGGTATACAGATATGAAAATGGTGATATAGAAAAGCTGCCTACAACTGTTCTTGAGCCTTTGGCAATAGCTCTTAAGACAACACCAGCATATTTAATGGGCTGGGAAGAAAATAATGAAAACAATACTGCCCCCGACTATTCCAACATCAAAGGAATAATGCCAATCCCTGAAATGCGGAAAGTTCCCCTCCTCGGAGCAATAGCCTGCGGAGAGCCTATCTATCGGGAAGAAGACGAATGGATATCACTCCCGAATGACATTAAAGCGGATTTCTGTTTGCGGTGTCAGGGTGACAGCATGATTGATGCCCGAATAAATGACGGTGATATCGTATTTATCAAATCTTGCCCCGAGGTCGAGAACGGACAAATAGCAGCCGTTTCTATAGACAACGAAGTCACATTGAAACGAGTATTCTATTATCCCGAGAAAAATCGCCTTGTTCTTTATCCCGAAAATAAATCATATGAGCCGTTTGTTTATATGAATGAGGAGCTGAACGATATCCGAATCTTAGGCAGAGCGGTAATGTTCTTGAGCGGAGTAAAATAAAAATATTCCAATATGTTATAAATCCCCCTTTTTAGGGGGATATGGTGTATAATGTAAAATAGGGTAATAATACCCAAATATATATAAGGACGTGATATTATGGGAATAGCCGAAAGTCTATTTGAAAGCATAATGCATATCTCAGATGACGGAGAAGAATATTGGCTTGCCCGAGAGCTTCAAGTCGTTCTTGAATATGCTGAATGGAGAAATTTCAACAAGGTTATAGAAAAGGCAAAAATCGCCTGCAAAAACGCCGAAAACGGCGTAGAATTGCATTTTGTTGAAATCAACAAAACATCACCTATGCCAAATGGCGGCAATAAAATTATGCATGATTATCAGCTATCACGTTATGCCTGTTATCTGATAGTTCAGAACGGCGATCCGAACAAGGAGGTTATTGCACTCGGTCAGACATACTTTGCCGTAAAGACAAGGCAGCAGGAACTACTTGAAAATTATCCCGAGCTTACAGAAAATCAAAAGAGAGTAGCTATCCGCAGCGAGATGATAGAGCATAACAAATCTCTTGCAGAGGCGGCGCAGAATGCTGGAGTAATAGAACCAAAAGATTATGCTATTTTTCAGAACAAAGGCTATCAAGGCTTATATGGTGGTCTTGGTATGAAAGAGATACACGCACGTAAAAAACTTAAGAAAAGTCAAAAGATACTTGACCATATGGGAAGTACGGAACTTGCGGCTAATCTGTTTCGTGCAACACAGACTGACGAAAAGCTTAGACGTGAAAATGTGCAGGGAAAGCAAAATGCTAATAGAGTGCATTATGAAGTCGGTGCTAAGGTAAGAGAGACTATCAAAGAATTGGGCGGTACTATGCCCGAGGATTTGCCTACACCCGAAAAGAGCATAAAACAGGTTGAAAGAGAACTCGCAAAGCTCCCAAAGAAATAAAAAATCCCCGTCCTGCGCTACCAACACAGAACGGGGAGAAAAGGGAAGATATGGAAACAACAATCGAACAGTAATATTATACCATATCCTCCCGAAAAAGTCAAGTAAAGGAGGATATTTTTATGGCAAGAAAGAAGAACGCAAGAAGACCCGATGGACGATTAAAGTCAAAAGTTTATCTTGGTGACGACAAATATAAATATGTCTATGCTGAAACGCAGAGAGAGCTGGAGCGCAAAGTCCAGGAAGTCAGGCTGAAAATTGGTAAGGGCATAGATGTTACTGCCGAGCGTGACACATTCGGGCAATGGGCGGAAAGATGGCTGCGAAAGAAAAAGGGCAAGATATCAGACGGGCGATATCAGACATACGATATCAGAGTGCGAAAGATGGAAGATATCAGCTGCATACCTATCACAGAGCTGACAGTTGCCGACTGTCAGGATATCATTGACAAATACACAAACGATGGCGCCGCATACAAGACCTTGAAGGAATATAAATCCGTTATGTCGCAGATATGCCAATATGCTATTGTTAATCGTGTTATGGACTTCAATCCCGTTCAGGGCGTTGAGCTGCCTCCCGAGTACTTGCAGGACGATGATGACAAAGAACCTCGCAGAGCGCTAACCGAGGAAGAGCAGGGCTGGATAACCGCACCGACAGACCACAGAGCGCACACAGCAGCCATGATAATGCTGTTTGCAGGGCTTCGAAGGGGTGAACTGCTTGCGCTGAATTGGACGGATATAAACACCAAGAAACGCACGATCACAATTAACAAGGCTGTTGCTATGGTAAAAGATGTACCCAAAATCAAGCCATGCACAAAGACAAAATCAGGAATGAGAACGGTAAATATTCCACCCATTCTCGCAGATTTCCTCGAAGAGCAGCGGAACAAGTCAAAAACAATGCTTGTATGCCCTAATTCCAATGGAGATCTAATGTCGGGCAGTTCATGGCGTAAGCTATGGGACAGCTACATCAAGGAATTAAATTTCAAATTCGGCGATTTTGACGGGTGCATTGTAATCGACAAAGAAGGCAAGCCGCAAAAATTCAAGAAGCCGAAAAGCATTAAAGCACCCGTAAAAATTCCGATGGTCATTCCTCCGATAACGGCTCATTGGCTTCGGCATACATTCATTACAAATATGTACCTTGCAGGCGTTGACGTTCTGACAGCAAAAGAGCAGGCAGGTCATGCCGATATCCAGACCACAATGGAAATATATACCCACTTAAACGCAGAGCATAAATCAGAGCAGATGAACAAACTCAACGATTATTATGATAGGCTATGGGGGTCAAATGGGGGTCAAAAGTGTGACTGATGTGTCAAAAAACCACGCAGGGAAGCCAAAATTAAGCTATTAGTTTCGTTCGTTCGGGACGAAGAGGCCGCGTGTTCAAGTCACGTCACCTCGACCATTTGAAAATCCTCCGAAATACGCTTTGTTGCGTTGTTTTCGGAGGACTTTTTGATTTATTATGTTTGGATATTTTTTTCTTTTTTTACTATGATTTTCGGGATTTTATAAAAAAACGGTTGCATAATAGTTGCAGCACGAATTTGCCCCTCCCACAAAAGATTTTTTATTATTGTTAGTTCCTTTTGAATTTTACATACATTTTTTCGTGTATATATCCATAATTATCATGTCAATCTACAGATCTTCAAATATTTGTGCAACCCTACAAATATCACCGATATCGTTTATTTTTCATCAAAATCCCTTGACAATATCACCGATATCGTTTATAATATAAATTTATGTCAAAGAAAATCTATGTGAAATCGGTATGAGATCACTGTATTATCCTTCGTACATATCTCTGAGCTTCTCCAGCGCCTTTTTCTCTATCCTCGAAACGTAGGAACGGGAAATGTTCAGCTTGTCGGCTACCTCCCGCTGGGTCAGCGGCTTTAAGCCGTACAGTCCGTATCGGTGGCGGATGACCTCCTTTTCACGCTCGTCAAGGCACTTATCTATAAAGCCGTAAAGCTGACGGGATTTTATCATTATGTCGATCCTGTCCACAAGATTATCGTCCTCGGCGATTATATCCATCAGGCTCATGCTGTTGCCGTCCTTATCGGTATCCACAGGCTCGTCAAGATACACGTCTCTGGCGCTCTTCTTTGCGCTCCTGAAAAACATCAGCACCTCATTATCAATGCACTTTGCCGCATAGGTCGCAAATCTTGCGGACTTGGAATTATTAAAGGTGGATACCGCTTTTATAAGCCCGATGGTTCCTATGGATATAAGCTCCTCGCTGTCTACCCCGGGGGCATAATATTTCTTCACCACATGAGCCACAAGGCGGAGATTATGCTCGATAAGCTCCCCTCGGGCTGCGCTGTCCCCTTCTGCCATCCGTCTGAATGCCTCCGCTTCCTTTTCTGCGGACAGAGGCTTCGGGAACACTGTGCTGCTGTCCATGTGCAGCGCAAAATACAGCATATGCTCAAGTAGCCATGAGATTAGTCCGCCAAGCATAAATAATCACCTCGAATATACATTTTGTTAATGTATATTCGAGGTGAAATTTGTCCTATTCTATTTTTTATTAAAGAAGCCGTTGTCAATAAATGCTTTTCGGTTCGGTTTATCCTTTTGTATTGTGATATCACCCTCGCAGCGGACATCTCCCTGTATTTCCGTGCAGTCGATATCGCCCTCGCAGCTTCGGACGCTGCCGAATATCATGGCACATTCGATATCTCCCCCAGTGGAGGCATCTGCTCCGATATCCCCGCAGTGAATGTCATCTCCCGCAGTCACGCTGCCTCCTACATTTCCGCAGTTTACTCCGTCTCCTGCCGATATTCCGCCGCCAACGTTTCCGCAATTTACTCCGTCTCCGCAGGATATTCCGCCGCCTACATTTGCGCAGCTTACTCCGTTTCCGCACTGAATATTTCCGTTAACATCTCCATCAACCGAACAGCTGCCCCATATATCAACATTAAGTCTCGGCTGCTCGGAGGACTTCGGCATCTGCAGCTTTATTACAAGCCTGCTGTCATATTCATTCTGTCCGAGTATCTTATTTCCTCTTGCCTGTACGATTCGAAGTCTGCCGTCATTGGGAAGCCCGCACTCCCCTTTCGTGATATCCGCCTCCTTGCCCGTAAGCAGAAAGTCAACGGTTACGCCGAAAAATTCTCCAAGCTCGGGCAGCAGCGATATATCGGGGCAGGATAACCCGTTTTCCCATTTGCTCACCGCCTGCACGCTGACTCCCATCCGCTCGGAAAGCGTTTCCTGAGATATGCCCTTTTCGGTTCGGAGCTTTTTGATGTTCTCTGCTATTACTATTTTCATGTTTATGACCTCCGCTGTTTTTATTGTGTCTTTATTATAGCATGGGGGTCAAGGTCATGTACAGAGAACATCCGTTGATATTTATTCAACCGTTGGTTGATTATCGTCAGATTCTGTTTTTTCGGTGCCTTTGCCCATTTTTTCCATGACAAGAGGAAGCGCTGCTCCTATTATGAATATCACTATTGCTATTATCCCCTCGCCGTTTAAGGCAAATTCCTTGGGATATATTGCGGGAAGTGAGCCCACGATAAGTCCGATTATTGCGCAGTAGGTGCCTGTTTTGCACTTTTTAAGAAGTATGCTTATTATCTTCGCTGCTGCAAGAAGTCCGATTGCCGCTCCTACCACATAATAGGCAAGGATAAGAAAATCAAGCTCATTTACGGCGTTGATGGCTGTCTCATAGCCCCCAAGTATCTTTAATACAAGTGCGCCGCTGAGCCCGGGCATTATCATTGCCGCTGCGGAAAATATCATCATTACGATAAGGGAAACGGGATTTGTTCCGAAAGCTGCGCTGCCCTCTTTAAGTGAGTTGAACAGGATTATTCCCGCTGCCGCTATCAGAAACGGTATCAGATGAAACAGCTTCAGCTTTCCCTCGGAACGGCACTCCTTTACTATGGCGGGAAGCGAGCCTATTATTACCCCAAGAAAGAAAAACTGGGTGGGGACATTATGATTCTCAAAAAGATATCCAAGAACCTTTGACGCCAGCAGTATTCCTATCACTATCCCTATTCCCAGCGGAATGAGAAAGGGCAGATTTTTTTTCAGCTTTTTCAGATTCAGGTCGATGGCGTCAAGCAGCTTATCATATATTTTCAGTATGAATGCGATTGTTCCGCCGCTGACTCCCGGAATTGCGTCAGCTATTCCAATGCAGGCTCCCTTTATTACAAGGATAAGCCATTCGGTAAATTTTTTCATATCCTGATTCTCCTGTTCATAATTCAATATATGAAAAAGTATATCATAATCTTTTTATCATTGCAATAGCAAAAGAGAATTATTTTGAATTTTTAACGAAATCTTATTGAAATTTAATTTAAGGTATGGTATAATATATCTAAATCGGAAAGGATGACCGCTATGGGAAATTATATCAAAACCTACATGAGATCGGTTGAAGCCGCTCTCGAAAATGAAAGCACCGACTGGGAAGCTCTAAAAAGAGAACATCTGGTTCAGATCGAATTTATTCAGCACGAAAGGCTCATTCATCTGCTGGTGACCATTATGTGCTGCCTGCTGCTTTTTATCGGACTGTGCGTCTTTTTCATCTCGGGAATAACACCCTTCCTCATCATTGACGGGCTTCTGCTCATTCTCGTTTTCGGCTATCTGATATACTATTATTACATAGAAAACAGCACTCAGAAGCTTTACAGGCTCTATAACCGCATCTGCGCCAAGGCTGAGCCTCAGAACAACACCGTTACCGACATCCTCACCCGGAAGGAACTGACATAAATTATTTTTACGATTGGAGATTGCGCCGTGAAAGTTACCGCCGAGATCGTCCGTGATATCATTGAGAGAAAAGACATTATTGTTGAATTTCAGCCCATCTACTCCCTTAATACGAAAAAATACATCGGTCTTGAAGCCCTTGCCAGAGGCAGGTACGGCGACGAGATCGTTTCCCCCTATTTTATGTTTGAATACGCCAAAAAGGACGGCTCTGTCCTTACTCTGGACAGGATATGCCGTGAAAAGGCTATGAGAGCCTTCTCAGCAGAGGGCTCCGCCCCTTCCCTTTTTATTAACTTTGAGACTTCTGTTCTTAACGGGCTTACCTCGGGTACGGGGGAGATCCTCAAGACTGCTGCGGAAAATCATATCTCTCCCCAGAATATCGTTATCGAGCTGAATGAGTCAAGGGTAAAGGATTCCTACAACCTGATGATGTTTGTGGATTTTTACCGCTCCAAGGGCTTCCTTATCGCTCTCGACAATGTGAGCGCAGGTCTTGACACCTTAAACCGCATTATGCTCATAAATCCCGATATCATTAAGATAGACAGGGCCATCGTTTCCCAGATCGACAGCAACAAGTATAATCAGGAGGTTTTCCGCTCCATTATCAACACTGCCAAGCAGATCGGCGCTATGACCGTTGCTGAGGGTGTTGAGACGGTGGACGAGGTAATTACCTGCATGATCATGGGTGTGGATTACTTTCAGGGATTTTATTTCCAGAAGCCCGAGCAGTTCAATTACCTTTTCACCAACGAGGCAAGACTCAAAGTGGAGGACGCCGCTCAGAAGCTGAACATCTCCACTAAGAAAAATCCCACTGTTGTGAACATGAAGATCGAAAGCTACAAGCGCATTATCTACGAGCTTGTCAACCGTCTTTCCTGCATGGAGCACGATGATTTCAACACTGAGCTGAGAGATTACGTTGACGAGCACAATGAGATCGAATGTGCCTTTCTTATTGACAGCAAGGGCTTTCAGATCACCGATACGGTAATGACTCCCAATGTTGAGATACTTGAGGGCTATCACCCTGCGCTTATGGGCGTTAATCATGACATCAAGAATTATTTCTATGCCATCAAGGAACAGATCGAAGACCCCTTTATCTCGGGCTGGTACATAAGCAATGCTACGGGCAAAAGCTGCAAGACCATTTCGTCCAAATTCTACAACAAAAAGGGCGAGATGATCGTTGCCTGCGTGGACTTGAAAAAACAGTGATTACCTATTTTCGCCGTTCTTCCTTTTTTCGGAAGAACGGCGAAAAATTTACAAAATATACATTGACATTCAGAAACATTTGTGCTACTATATTGATACAGGAATTATTGACGGACGGAAATTTTTGTGGTATAATATGTATAATTATGTTTTTATCTCAGAAAGGACATTGCAATGAAAAAGGAATACATAATGGGCAACAGCGCTATTGCTCTGGGCGCTCTTGCGGCAGGGGTGAATGTTGTTTCGGGTTATCCCGGAACGCCATCCTCCGAAATTGTGGAGACTGTTTTCAAGTATCCCCATGAGGGCGTTTATCTCGAATGGTCCGTCAATGAAAAAGCGGCTCTCGAAGTGGCTGCTGCTGCGGCTTATTCGGGTGCAAGGGCTTTGGTCACTATGAAGCAGGTTGGGCTCAATGTTGCTGCCGACCCGCTTATGTCGCTGGCTTATGTGGGCGTTAAGGGCGGCATGGTGATCGTTTCAGCTGACGATCCCGGTCCTATTTCCTCTCAGACTGAACAGGACACCAGAATGTTTGCGAAATTTGCACGCATCCCCGTTTTCGACCCTTCCTCTCCCGAGGAAGCCTACACCATGATACAGGAGGCTTTCGATTATTCGGAGAAATTCTCAACTCCCGTTCTGTTCAGACCTACTACCCGCATTTGTCACGCTTATGCTTCGGTGGAGGTTCAGGACAACACATCGCCTAAGAATTACGAGGGATTTGTAAAGGACTCGAAAAAATGGGTCATTTTCCCCAGGCTTTCCTATCAGAATCACGAGATGATCGAAAAGAGAAATCCCGAGATCGGCAGCGATTTTTCGGATTATCGGGGAAACACCTGCGAGGGTGACGGCTCAAGGGCGGTTTTTGCTTCGGGTATCAGCTATTCTTATGCCAAGGAATATCTGAAGGACATTCCCGATGTGAAGCTTTGCAGGATCGCAACGCCTTATCCCTTCCCGGAGAGATTTGCTCTGAAATGCCTTGAGGGTGTGGATAAGGTCATTTGTCTCGAGGAGCTTAGCCCGTTTATTGAGGAAGAGCTTTTTGCTCTTGCGGGCAGGCACGGGCTTGATATTAAAATTATGGGAAAGCACAGCGGTGATGTGAAGGCGGCGGGCGAAAATTCCGCCGATTATGCGGCAAGAGTTCTGAGCAGCTTCTGCGGAAGAGATATCAGTCAGAACGGGCTTGAGCTTTCGGATATGCCGTCTCTCCCCGTTCGTCCTCCCGTTTTATGTGCAGGCTGTCCTCACAGGGCTTCCTTCTATGCGGTGAAGCAGGCTATGAAGGGCAGGAAAAGCTATTTCTGCGGCGATATCGGCTGCTATACTCTCGGAAATGCCATGCCTCTCGATATGGTGGACACCTGTCTTTGCATGGGTGCGGGTATTACTATGGCGCAGGGCTTCAACAGAGTTGACAAGGACGGCGTTTGCTTCGCTTTTGTGGGCGATTCCACATTCTTCGCTTCGGGCATGACGGGTGTTGTTAATGCGGTCTACAACGAGGCGGACATGATCCTCTGCGTTCTGGACAACTCTACCACGGCTATGACAGGTCATCAGCCTCACCCCGGCACGGGTAGGACTATGATGGGGAATGTGGTTGAAAAGGTCAGCATTGTGAAGATTCTTGAGGGCATGGGTGTTAAGAAGATCATTTCCGTGGATCCCCTCGATCTTCCTGCGGCGGTGGCTGCCGTAAAGGAATGTGCGGACATTAAGGGCGTTAAGGCTATCATTTTTAAGTCGCCATGCATTGCGGTGACTAAGCCATCCGGCAAGATCTCAATTTCCGACAAATGCATAAACTGCAAAAAATGCATAAGGGAGCTTGGCTGCCCTGCTCTCGTTATTTCGAACGATAAGGTTTCCGTTGACAGGGGGCTTTGCACGGGCTGCGGGCTGTGCGCTCACGTTTGCCCAGTTTCGGCTATCTCAAAGGGAGGTGACTGCTGATGAAGATGGATATTCTCGTTTGCGGCGTCGGCGGTCAGGGTACTGTTCTCGCTTCAAAGCTCATCGCTTCGGCGGCTATGAGCCTCGGAAACTCCGTTCATTCCGCTGAGACCATCGGTATGGCTCAGAGAGGAGGCTCGGTCACAAGCCATATCCGTATCGGTGATAATGCCTTTTCACCGCTTATTCCTCTCGGAAGCGCTGATATTATCATTGCCTTTGAACCTGCGGAGGCGGTCAGGAATCTTATGTATCTCAAAAGGGACGGATTTGTTATTGTGAACAGGATACCTGTGAAGCCTACCACCGAATCACTTCATGACACGGGCTATGACGGTTCGGAAATGATAAGCTATATCAAGAAAAAATGCGGCTGTCTGGTGGTTGACGCTTCCGAGCTTTGCGGTGAGCTTGGTTCTAAATTCTACAACTGTGCTATTCTCGGTGCGGCTGCGGGTTCGGGACGGCTTGGTATTTCTCCCGAAGCCCTTATTTCTGAGATGGAACGGCGTGTTCCCCAGAAATTTATCGAGGCTAACAAAAGAGTATTTGCGGCAGGTATTGAAGCTGCTAAATAATATATTTATTATGAAAGAAGGCTTTTCGTTATGAAACTGAACGAAATTCAGCTGGGTCAGGTGGACGCTCAGATAAAAAAACTGGTAAAAACTGACAGCTATTACGGTAAGATGTACCGTGATATGGGAATTGAGGGTATCTCAAGTCAGGAGGATTTCGAGAAGCTCCCCTTTTCAAGCAAGGACGATCTGAGAAATGCTTATCCTCTGGGTATTCAGGCTGTCCCCGATGAGGAGATCGTTCGTATCCATTCTTCCTCGGGCACTACGGGCAAGCCTGTTATTATTCCCTACACTGCCAAGGATGTTGACGACTGGGCTGTTATGTTCGCCCGCTGCTACGAAACTGCGGGCATTACCAACAAGGACAGGATCCAGATAACCCCCGGCTACGGCTTATGGACGGCGGGCATCGGCTTTCAGGCGGGCTGCGAAAAGCTGGGCGCTATGGCGGTTCCTATGGGTCCCGGAAACACCGAAAAGCAGCTTCAGATGATGATGGACCTGAAAACCACTGTTCTTACTGCAACCTCCTCATATGCCCTGCTTCTTGCCGAGGAGATCAACAAGAGGGGCATCAGGGACAAGATCCATCTTAAAAAAGGTGTTTTCGGCTCGGAAAGATGGAGCGACAAGATGAGAAAATACATCACCGACGAGCTGGGCATTGAGCTTTATGATATTTACGGTCTGACGGAAATTTACGGTCCGGGTATCGGAATCAACTGCTCCGAGGAGAGAGGTATTCATTACTGGGATGATTACATTTACATCGAGATAATCGACCCGAAAACGGGCAAGCCCCTTCCCGACGGCGAGGAGGGCGAAATCGTTATTACTACTCTCGTAAAAGAGGGCGCGCCTCTTATCCGCTTCCGCACTCATGATATTTCACGCATCATTCCCGAGAAATGCTCCTGCGGAAGAAGCTATCCAAGAATTGACGTTATCAAGGGCAGAAGCGATGATATGTTCAAGGTCCACGGCGTTAATATGTTCCCAAGCCAGGTGGAGGAGATACTCAAGAGAATCGATGGGGTTTCCAGCGAGTACAGCATTAACATTGCTCATGATGACGAAAAGAACCGCGATGTTATGCTACTTACTGCTGAGGCGGAGGGCAGGGTCAATTTCGAAAAGACCGCCAAGGCTGTCACCGATCTGTTCAAATCCCTTATCGGCGTGACTCCCAAGGTTACGGTGGTTCCTGTGGGCACACTCCCGAGAAGCGAAAAGAAAACCAAGAGGGTTATTGATCACAGAAATATTTGATTTTTTTGCTGATGTTATGCAAAAAATTGTGAAAAACTATTGCAAATTTCTCCGAAATGGTATAAAATATAATTAATGGCTTTGATTCACAAAAAGCCGGGATCATTTTATTTATGAAAGGATGTCATACCAATGGCAGGATTAAACAAGGTCACTGTTGACGACATTAACGTTAAGGGCAAGAAGGTTCTCGTAAGATGCGATTTCAACGTTCCTCTCAAGGACGGCGTTATCACCAACGACAACCGTATCCAGGCTGCTCTCCCCACTATCAAGAAGCTTATTGCAGACGGCGGAAAGGTCGTTCTCTGCTCTCATCTCGGCAAGCCCAAGAACGGCCCCGAGGCTAAGTTCTCCCTCGCTCCCGTTGCTAAGAGACTCGCTGAAGTTCTCCCCGGCACTAAGGTAACATTTGCTGCTGATGACGCTGTTGTCGGCGACAATGCTAAGAAGGCTGTTGCCGAAATGGCTGACGGTGATGTTGTTCTCCTTGAGAATACCCGTTTCAGAGGCGCTGATGAGACTAAGAACGGCGAGAATCTCTCCAAGGAGCTGGGCGAGCTGGTTGACGGTCAGGTTTTCGTTATGGACGCTTTCGGCTCCGCTCACCGTGCTCATGCTTCAACTGCAGGCGTTACCAAGTTTGTTAAGGAGACTGCTGTTGGATACCTCATGCAGAAGGAGATACAGTATCTCGGCAACGCTGTTGAGGTTCCTGTTCGTCCCTTCGTTGCTATTCTCGGCGGCGCTAAGGTTGCTGACAAGCTGAACGTTATCTCCAACCTTCTCGAAAAGTGCGACACCCTCATTATCGGCGGCGGTATGGCTTACACCTTCCTCAAGGCTCAGGGCAAAGAGGTCGGTACTTCTCTCGTTGACGACGAGAAGATAGATTACTGCAAGGAAATGATCGCTAAGGCTGAAAAGCTCGGCAAGAAGCTTCTTCTCCCTGTTGATACCACTATCGCAGCTTCCTTCCCCGATCCTATCGACGCTGAGATCGCTGTTGAGGTGGTTGACGCTGACAAGATCCCTGCTGACAAGATGGGTCTCGATATCGGCACTAAGACTATGGAGCTTTTCGCCGAGGCTGTTAAGTCCGCTAAGACTGTTGTTTGGAACGGTCCTATGGGCGTTTTTGAGAATCCTGTTCTTGCTAAGGGTACTATTGCTGTTGCTAAGGCTCTTGCTGAGACTGACGCTACTACTATCATCGGCGGCGGCGATTCCGCTGCGGCTGTTATGCAGCTGGGCTTTGCTGACAAGATGTCCCACATCTCCACAGGCGGCGGTGCTTCTCTCGAATACCTGGAGGGCAAGGTTCTTCCCGGCGTTGATGTGATCGCTGAAAAGTAATCGGATACTGATTCGTCAGATCGGCGTCATACTCTCTGATGGGTGTATGACGCCTTTTTTATTAAAAAGGAGGTTTATGTATGAATTTAGAAAATGAGAAAATTGACATCTGCCGTGACTGCGACTTTTCATATTCCAATATCACCGGCTCTGATTTTACCGCTGTATCCGCTGTTGACTGCGATCTTTCCGATATTACTGTCAGCGGCTGCAATATGATATCCGCTCAGCTCGACAATGTTATGCTGGAGGACGCTTCCATCGAAAACGGTAATATGGCTAATTCCTCTTTCTCCGATCTTTCTCTTTCAGGTCTTAGAATGACTAACGGCGATATCCGGAAAGGAAAGCTTGAAAGCGTTGATATGAACGGCATTTCCGCTAAGGGCTGCGATCTGTCGGGCGCTGTGCTCGAAAACTGCAACCTTGAGGGGCTTTCTATCAGCTCCTGTCAGATCTCGGGCATGAGCATTGACGGTATCCCTGTTAAGGAGCTTCTGGAAAAATATTACAGGTAAGCTTGGAGCGTTATTATATGGAACATGGGATCATTCTTGACGAAATTATGAAAATTTTTGACCCGAACCGTACTGCGATCATTGGAATTGACGGGTTGGGCGGTGCGGGTAAAAGCACTGTTTCCGAAAAAATTCGGCTCGCTCTTTCGGATAACGGCATCCATTGCACAATTCTCCATATTGATGATTTTATTCACCCGAGGGCTGTAAGATACAGCGATAAGACGGCTGATTGGGAATGTTATTATTATCTTCAGTGGCGGTATGATTATCTGATCGGCGAGATCATCATGCCATTAAGAAACGACGGGCATTTCCATAAGGAAATTGAAATTTATGACAAGGACATGGATTCATATTTTCTTTCCGATACGGAAATCCCTGCGGGCAGCGTTGTTATTATTGAAGGCATCTTTTTGCAGAGAGATGAGCTTCGGGATTTATTCGATTTTATGATTTTTATTGACATCCCCGAGGATGTACGGCTCAAAAGAGTTCTGGAAAGAGACGGATATATCGGCAGCAAGGAACAGATCGCAGCTAAATATAATTCCAGATATTTTCCCGCTGAACGGTTTTACTGCGGAAAATGCTCTCCTGCACTAACGGCACAGCTTGTTATTCGATAAGTGTTTTGCTTGACAAAAGAGCTTGATAATGTTAAAATAGAGTTATGTTATTCTTTTTATTAAGGAGTTTTTTCAATGAGCGTCAAATTCCATCTTCCCGATTTCTGGTCCCATGGTCCCTTGAATCTTGCTCTTATTGATATGATCAAAAGCAATCCCGAATATTTCTATGACGGGGTGGAGATTGCTTCCGTTTACGGCTGCTTCCCGCCTGCTGTATGGAACGGCGGCAGAAATATCAACGGCTTTGCTTCCGAGGAGATAATCAAAAAGATTCTTGACGAGTTTAATTCAAGAGGTATCCCCTGCCGCTTTACCTTCACTAATCCCCATCTCACCGAAGAACATATGAGCGACAGATTCTGCAACCGTCTTCTGGAACTGGCGGACAATGGACTGAACGAAGCCATTGTCAACACTCAGATCGTTGAAGATCACATTCGGAAAAATTTCCCGAAATACAAGATAACCTCCTCCACCTGCAAGCAGATAAGAGAGATGGAGCCACTTATCAATGAGCTTGAAAAGGACTACAGCCTTGTGGTCCTCGACTACAACTGGAACAATAACATGGAGGCTCTTGAACAGATACCCGAAAAATTCCGAGGCAGGCTTGAGGTACTTGTCTGCCCCTACTGCTTCCCCAACTGCAAACGCCGCGGCGAGCATTACAGCTTCCTCGGAAAGCAGCAGATCAACCGCTCCACTATCAACGCTTTTCAGGGTATGGGCGGCTTGAAGCTGAACGTTAATCAGGAGGAACACTTCCTCTGTGAGGCGATCAACAGGAATTTCCTCGAGACTGTCGAATTTTCCACTCATGTTACTCCCGACACTCTTTATAACAAATACGTTCCTTTGGGCTATCAGCATTTCAAGATCGAGGGCAGGACTATCCATCCTCTGAACGTTATTGAAAGCTATGTTTATTATCTCGTTAAGCCCCAATTCAAAGATATGGTCAGACTCAAGCTGGGTCTCAGCGTTTTTACTCCAAGAAGTTAATACTAATCTTTAATCAACCTATGGACAAAGATTATAGCAAGACACAGAAATAGACTGACAAAAGGAGGCGAGGGCAGAGCGTGAAGAGTTAGGAATGAACCCGTAGGCGGGCTTTGCGCCCAGCAAGGGTGAATGACGACACTATTCACGCTCTGAACCGCCGAACTTGGCAGGATATTTTTGTGGATTGCTATAGTATAAATTCACATTTTCGATCCGCCGTTTGAGTTTATATTCGGCGGATTTTTTTCTTCTATGTAAATTTTCGTCATTTCTCCATGATTCTGCATATTACGATTGACCTGACGAAAAAATTATAGTATAATAGTATCAAGATATTTTGAAAGGCTTTGATCTGTATGTTGAGCTTTTTTGACCATATTGTCAGACTTATCGACCCGCCCGATATCCGCAAGGTTTACCGTATTCACAGGGAGCTTATCCATCTGCTGGTACGCACTGCCGCTACTGCCAAGGACGGTCATTACGACAGGGATATTATTGCCCGTGACGGCAGAGCTGTTCCTGTCCGCATTTATCCTCCTTCCGTTCTCAGCCCCAAAAAGAGAGTAATCATCTTTTTCCACGGCGGAGGCTGGGTTATTGACGATATTGACAGATATCACAAGGTCTGCCGCCAGCTTTCCACGATCACGGGCAGCTATGTGGTTTCCGTTAATTACCGTCTCGCCCCGGAGCACAAATTCCCCGCAGGTCTGAACGACTGCTACGAGGCTTCACGCCGTATTTTCAATTATGCTGTCCGCAGAGGCGTCTCTCCAAATGATATTATTCTGGCGGGAGACAGTGCGGGCGGAAATCTCGCTGCGGCTGTTTCTCTGATGGCTCGTGACAGGGGGGCTTTCCGTATCCGAAGGCAGATACTTATTTATCCTGCCGCTGACTGCGAATTCGGCGAGGATTCTCCTTATCCTTCATTTTCCGAAAACGGCAGGGGCTGTATTCTCACTGCCGAGAGAATGAGAGGCTACTTAGAGCTGTATCTTAACTCCCCCGATGAGAAAAATAATCCATATGCTGCGCCAGCCAAGGCTAAAAGCCTTATTGGTATGCCCGACACTCTTATCATTACCGCCGAAAGATGTCCTCTGAGAGACGAGGGCGAGACATTCGGCAAAAAGCTCTTTATGAGCGGCTGCAGAGTCATGGCTTTTCGTATCAAAAACGCTTATCATGGCTTTTTTGCTTCCGATCTGCAGTTTAATCCCCATGCCCGCAAGGCGGTCAGCATGATAATGTATTTTCTGCGCCTTACTGACTGAGGAAAGGAGGAATTTTTTTGAGACGTGAAAAGCATATTTCATGGAGCCGTCTCGACAACGCTGCCAAGATATTTCCCTCTACTGTGGAAAAGTCCGATACCCGTGTATTCCGATTTTCCTGCGAGCTGAATGATGATATCGACCCAGAGCTTCTTCAGAAGGCTGCTGACAGAGCTGCTGAGAGCTATCCCACCTTTAACATGATAATGAAAAAGGGACTTTTCTGGTATTATCTGGAAAACTGCGATCTGAAGCCTGTTGTTACTGAGGAAAACGATCATGTCTGTGCTGCAATTTACGAGGAGGACGCCCGCTCTCTGCTTTACCGCATCACCTATCACCGATGCAGGATAAATCTGGAGGTTTTCCATGTTATTGCAGATGGCACAGGGGCTATTATGTTCCTGAAAACCATTGTTTACAGATATCTTATTTACAGGTATTCCGAGCTTTTTGAGGGTGAGCTGCCTGTGCTGGATAATGACGCTTCATTCTCTCAGAAAAACTCCGACGGTTTTTCAAAATATTACGACAAGAGCATTAAAATGCCCCGCTCCAAAAGCGTTAAGGCTTTCAGATTAAAATCCGAAAGGCTTGAAAACAACAGGCTTTCTGCCATTGAGGGCTTCGCTTCCGTTAAAAGCGTTATCGGGGCGGCGCACAACAACAAGACTACTCTCACCGTTTTTCTTACCGCTCTTTACATCAAGGCTCTGAGCATGGAAATGTCTGTTTCCAGCAGGAAAAAGCCTGTGGTCATTAATATTCCCGTTAATCTGAGGCAGTTCTTTCCCTCGGAGACGGCTAAAAACTTTTTCGGAATGATCTCTGTTAAATATGATTTTTTCCGTCGGGACGGTTCTTTGGAGGACATTATTTCCTGCGTGGACAGGCAGTTCAAGGAGCAGCTTACCAAGGAAAAGCTTGCGGTGAGAATGAACAGTCTCGCTGCTCTGGAGCATAATCCCTTTGTGCGCATTGCTCCACTGCCCCTTAAAAACCGTGTTCTGAGAATCGCAAGACACATCACCGTCAAAGGCGAAACTTCGGTCATTTCAAACGTAGGGCGTATCCAGATGCCTGAGCAGTTTGACGGGCTTATCAAAAGCTTTTCCGTTTTTGTGAGCACAGGCAATATTCAGCTCAACATCTGCTCATTTAACGATGTTTTGCAGATGGGCATCACCTCCTGCTATGCTTCGACCGACGTTCAGCGGAATTTCTTCCGTGCGCTTACGTCTCAGGGCATTGAGGTCACTATCAGGAGCAATGATTCGTATGCTGAGAGAGAACAGAAGGAGGAGGCAGAAGTATGCAACAGTGCAGAAAATGCAAAGTAAATGTTGACGGCGACAAGGAGCGCTGCCCCCTCTGTCAGGGTGAGCTGACCGGCTCTCCCGAGCCTGAAATGTACCCTAAAATTACAGAAAGCCGCTTCGGAAGCGACTTTCTCTTAAAGCTTATTGCTTTTATTTCCATTTCCGCTGCGGCGGTATGCATTGGTACCGATTATATTATTTCGGGACGGATAACATGGTCGCTTATCTGCATCGGCGGTATCATCTGCGCCTGGCTCACTACCTCTGTGGGCATTACCTACCGAAGAAGGATACTTAAAAATATCACATGGGAGCTTATTCTCATTACCGCTTTGTCAGTTATCTGGGACAGGTTTACGGGCTGGAGAGGCTGGTCGGTGGATTTTGTTCTGCCCTGTGCAAGCATCTGCTCGGTGGTTTCCATTTTCATTATTGCTAAGGTTCTGAAAATGAAGGCGGGCGAATATATGCTTTATCTTATTTTTGGCGGTTTTTACGGCTTTCTCCCTTTGATATGCCTTATTGCGGGGCTTACAAGGATCACATATCCTTCGGTCATTTGCAGCTGCATCAGCATTATTTTTATTGCGGCGCTTTTCCTGTTTCGGGGCAAAACCACTAAGGAAGAGATCGAAAGAAGATTTCATTTATAATTTCAGATGAACATATTTTTCTGCAGTCATTTCGCTTAATGTTGCTGTCCGCATATCTGCTTCTTTTGCTGTTTCAAGCTTTTTCGATATTATTTTTACAAGCTCAAGCTCTTCCTCGGGGGATATTCTACCCCGAAGCTTTTCTGCTGCGGGGACTGCGTCTGCCGAAAGCTCTCTGAACATGGTTATATCTGCGGCGGGAAGTGTTCCGTTCAGGTATCTGCTGATATTATACTCGGCTATCAGTCTGTCGGCATTTGAAAAGCTCAGAATCGAAAACATTATCGTGAAGGAAGTTACGGCGAATTTTGACAGGTTGAATTTTGGGGAGAGCATTGATATCATTATCCCGACAAACAGCACCCCCAGCAAGAGCATGAACCATGTGGTGTAACATCTCAGCCTTGTGAGTCCGTAGACATTTATGTACATTGCCATTTTGCTTACGGCGGTGACTATGAGCAGAACCGTGAATATGCAGAGAATACAGCTCATTATCTTCAGAAATACAGGTCTGCTGCCGTCTTCATTGTATTTTGCAAAGAGATTTATGGCTATGATAACTGCCAGATTTATGAGCGAAACAAGGCACAGCTCGAAAAATCCCCGTCTTGCATATTCCGAATAGCTTCCCATTTCCGCAGGAAGTCTTGAGGCAAAGGAGGACAGAAAATAGGATATCTGAGAAAAGAAAAATATCACATACAGCACACATAGCGGTACTGCTGAAAATGCTGCCGCTCCCGACGGCACAAATCTCATTGAGGCGATTTTTGCACAGCAGTCCTCATCGCTGTAATCCACGCTTTCCCCGGAGACATGGCAGAGGGCGAAGATATAAAATCCCACAGGCAGTCCTATAAATGCCTGTAATGCTATTATCACCAGCGTCTGAACTCCGCCGTCCGCAAGGGAGTTCAGGATCGACGCAAAGCCGCTGTCTGCGCTCATTAGCAGAACCCCTGCCGCTATGGTGGAGGGAAGGGCTATCGCAAGCCCTAAAACCACATTTTTTATCGCTTTTCCCGCTTTGTTTTTTTCCGCTGCCGATCTTATTGCGGATGGACAGGCGCTCATATCCGAAAGCGGTCGGAATATGGCTGCAGCAATATCTATAGGAAAGAATCTGCGTATCCCTTCAAATTTTCTGTCGGAGGCGGCAAGGCTGCCGTAAACAAGGATAAGCAGGGCGAATATCAGGCATAGCCAACGGATAAGCAGATTGGCACTTAAAAATATATTTGCCGAAAACAGGACATACAGAATATTACGCAGCGCCTTTGAGGGCGTTATTTTTTTGCGTTCTTCAAAGCTTTGGGTGAATATCAGTGCAAGAAGCAGAAATACCGTCGTTCCCAGTCCCATTCGTGAGGCTGTTATGATGGGCGCTGCCGTCAGCTTTATGAACAGAAAGCCCATAACCACTGCTCCGAAGGCATACAGCCTTTCCCGCTTTGAATATTCGCAGTCATTTTTTAAAACGTGAGCTTCATAAGGATAATAGCCCGCTTCATTCATTCTTCTCGCCCTCCTCCCTTGTAAATTCCAAAATATCTCCGGGCTGACAGTCGAGGACATCGCAGAGCTTTTCCAGAGTGGAAAAACGCACTGCTTTTGCCTTGCCCGTTTTTAATATGGAGAGATTTGCCTGTGTTATGCCGATCTTTTCCGCAAGCTCTCCCGAGCCGATCTTCCTTTTTGCCATCACTACATCAAGATTTACTATTATTCCCATTTATTTTCTTCCTTTCTGCGGCTGATTCTATCAGATAGTATAATCATTTTCCTCTCGAAGCCTTACTGCTTCCTCAAAACAGTTCTTGATGACACGAAGGATAAGTCCGATAAATGCGGCTGCAAAGGTGATGACGAACACGATTATTCTCAGTCGGGCAAAGATGAGCGTTATCAATGCTATTACAAAGCAGCAGTAGGATAGTATCCGCAGGAGTCGGATATTCTTCTCCTCAAAGACCTCTCCCTTCCTGATATTCTCCACAAGCCTATCAAGAACAAATAGTATCACAAAGCCCACTGCTGCGCAGGAATAGAAGGTTATCAGCAGAGGTACGGTCACGTCATCGCTCATAAAGGATACCTGTTCGTATATTTCCGCTGCATAGGGCATGGCAAACAGCGCTCCCACGCACAGCACGATGGCTGTTTTGATAAGTATTGATGTCAGCCTGATTGATCTGTTTTCATTTTTCATTTCATTTTACCGCCTTTCAATAGTTTTATTCGGGCAAGGAAATTTCCATTGATTGAATTATATCACATCGATTCTTGTTTGTCAATAGTATTTTATCGAATTTCAATAATTATTTTTTGAAATACAAAAATACCGCAGTTTTTGCTGCGGTATTTGAGATCTTGATTTTTTTGTTGATTACATTTTGTATGGGCATTTATTCGGACTGCTTTTTAAGACGGCGTTTTTCTATTAGATAAGCTATCATATTCAGAACTATCAGCAGGCAGGCAATGCTCGCTGCCACAAGATACTGAATCGGATCCAGCGCTGCAGCTTTATTTATCGCTCCATAACACGCTGCTGCTCCAAAGGAGATCGCCGCTCCTATCAGCTCGGAGGATATCTGTGAGACAGACATAAAGCCCGATGACAGAGCATACACTCCCGAGATCACTATTATCATCAGGGCTGATGTGATGAACAGCCCGTTCATCAGTGCGGCGCTTTCATCACCCGGGGCGGGAATACTGAATATTTCAAACCTTTCCGTTACCACATCATCATAAAAATAGTCCTGCCTGAGAGTATATTCGGTATATACACTCCGAAAGGGCAGTGTATACATGAACAAAAACGAGATGATCATAAAGAAAACACAGTTTTGCGTACACTTTTTTCTGCCTTCCTTATCAAACAGGGGCAGCTTTTCATCAGAAAGCTTTTCGTCCTTTCCCTTGGCGCAGCAGCCCGACAGCCCCACTGCAAGCATACACAAAAAGGCTGTTCCTGCACAGGTAAACGCTGAACCTGCTCCGCTGAGAGCTGACATTACTATCACAAGAGCTGTCACTACTGCGCCGGCGATCCTTAAATAGGACATTTTTTGTATCCTTGTCATAAGCCCTTCGCTTCTTGAGGCACGGCAGGTCTTTTTCAGAAGCTCGCTTCCCCTTGCACCTGTACTCCTGCCCGTTATTATATAAAGCGAGCATCTGAGAGAGGGTCTTGAGGTGGTGACGGATATCATTGAACCGATACAGACAGCTTTGGCAATATTTTCCATAATGGGCAGAACTACTTCTCCGCTGTTGAGCGCTCCGCCGTTTATTATAAACAGCTCCGAAAGCACCACCGAGATGCCCGCAAGGGCTCCCATGGTACTGCCGAGACTGTTAAGATCTCCCAAGCTTCCCGCAAGCCTCGGGTCCACGCTTGCGGAATTTTCAAGTATCATTTTTCTGCTGATACCGTATTTTCTGAGCCATATATACTGCACGACCCACAGAAGCAGCCCCAGAAGCGCTGCCGCTGAAACATCCGCAAGGCAGCTTACATCCTCCGAGCCAAGAAAATATGCTATCCCTGCCAGTACCACTGACAAAAGCGATATCACAAAATATTTATTGCTTACGGCTCCCATTAATGCAGCTGAAAGCGAAACCGAGCTTTTCTGCTCTGCACACTTCTGCTCCTGCTGAACCGAATTTATCATATCATCATCTCGCTATAAAAATATTATCACAAAAATATTTAACCGTTCTTAATAATTATATCATAAAAGCTTATTTTTGTCAATGGGTTTTGGAATTTAATGTTTTTTCAGAAAGCCTCGGAAATTTTTATTTCTTGGGAAATTTTTTGCAAATACTATTGACAAATGAAATATAGGTTGGTATAATGTATATAATGTATATATACAATCTGAGGTGTACCATGGATATTATTATCAGCAATTCCTCGGGAGAGCCGATTTATCTGCAAATTTCCTCACAGATAAAGGCGATGATAATGCGGGGTGAGCTTTCCGAGGGCGACCCGCTCCCCTCTATGCGCACTCTTGCCGCTGAGCTGAGAATAAGCGTTATTACCACAAAACGGGCATACGAGGAGCTTGAAAGAGACGGCTATATCGAATCCTACACGGGCAAGGGCAGCTTTGTCAAGGGACAGAATACCGAGCTTATCAAGGAGGAAAATCTGAGGCAGGCTGAGGAGCTGCTTCGGCAGGCGTGCGAAAAGGCTAAGCTCTGCGGTGTCGGGCTTTCGGAGCTTACGGAAATTCTTGAAATTGTTTACGGAGGTTTGGACAATGACTGATTTTGAAAATGCCATTGAAATAAGCGGGCTTACAAAAAAATATGACGGCTTTACCCTAAACGATGTGAGCTTTAATGTTCCCAAAGGAAGCATTATGGGCTTTATCGGTCAGAACGGCGCAGGAAAGACCACCACGATCAAGACTATTCTGAACATTATCAAGGCTGACAGCGGAAATATCAACATTTTCGGAATGGATCACATTGAGCATGAATACGAGATAAAGGAGGATATTTCCGCAGTATTTGACGAGCTCCCTTTCCATGACAGTCTCAGCGCTAAGCAGCTGGAGATTATCATGGGAGGGATATATAAAAAATGGGATAATGCCAAATTCAAGGAATATCTTGACCGATTCTGTCTCCCCGAGAAAAAGCCCTTCGGAAAGTTTTCAAAGGGTATGAAAATGAAGCTCCAGATCGCTGCCGCTCTTTCCCACGGCGCAAGACTGCTTATTATGGACGAGGCTACCACGGGTCTTGACCCTGTTATTCGAGACGAGATCCTTCATATATTTCTCGAATATCTGGAGGACGAAAACAACAGCATTTTAATGTCCTCCCACATTACAAGCGACCTTGAAAAGATCGCTGACAGCGTGACTTTTATTGATAAAGGCAGACTGCTTATCAGCGGCTACAAGGACGATATCATCGAAAGCCACGGGGTCCTAAAATGCTCCCGCTCGGATTATGAAGCCATTGACAAAAATGATTTTGTCAGCGCAAGAATTTCTGATTTCGGCGTGAATGTTATGGTTTCGGACAGAAATGCCTGCGCAAAGAAATATTCGGGTCTTGTAATGGACAACACCACCCTTGATGAAATTATGGTCTACTATGTTAATGCCGCAAAAAAGG
The DNA here is from genome assembly GCA_022787085.1 of Oscillospiraceae bacterium. Taxonomy (GTDB): domain Bacteria; phylum Bacillota; class Clostridia; order Oscillospirales; family Ruminococcaceae; genus Huintestinicola. Next base: position 46,729 of record JALFVE010000039.1, read on the forward strand.
AGTGGACATGATGAAAGGTCTGTTTTACAGGGAGCTTTATCTTACGAGGAAAACATATTTAAGCGCAGTTTGTGTGTATGTTCTTATAACTGTTCTCTGCGTGCTGATAAATCTGAGCATTTCCTTTGGTAATCTCAGATATTTAATTGCGGCTGACAACAAAGCAACCCTCGATTCCCTTTTCTACATAAGCGTGATCATTCCATCGGCAGTGCTTTATTTGATGTCGTCGGCTAATTTTGAGCTTATTGATAAGGATATCACCTCAAAATGGCTTCTGTTTCAGTATTCAACTCCCGTCAGCGAGAAAAAATACGCTTTTGTAAAGATCATGATAATCTTCTGCACAATTTCTTTTTCTTTTATTATGTCAATGGCTAATGCCGCTCTTTTCTGCGCTTTGTACGGCAGAAGCCTTGAACGTGAGCTTCTTGGACTGCTTCTTGTTCTGATGCCTGTCACTGCTCTCGGAGCGTTGCTGCTCATATCCCTGACCATATTTTTGAAAAGCTCCACAACAGCGGCAATTCTGATCATTATTGCAGCTTTTGCCGCAGCATATCCTTTTATGATGAAGCTTATCATTGCTTCTTCGGATAATTCGGAGGATTTTACGCTTATGCCTTTTCTTGAAAATATTGCCCGATTTATCCCCGCATACCCTGTTATTACTCTTTTCATACTCGCGGCAGGTCAGCTTGTGATAACGGCAATTCTTAAAAAACGTGAGAATTTCCCCCGCAGAATTAAAAAGGAGGCTGTCAAGAAATGAGCGGACTTATTTTCAAAGACTTTTATCTTAACAGGAAATATCTGTGGTTCTTTATTGCGCCCTTTCTGCTTATTCCCGGCTCCATATTATCCGAGGTCAATAAAGGGACGCCCGAAAACAGCATTATTATGACTGTAATGCTTACCGAGGCTTTAATAATGGGTTTCGGCTATATGCTTACTTGGGAAATAATGAAATATGATGAGACAAAGGCTTGGGCGGGCTTTATAATTTCAACTCCGCAGGCGGCCCGGGGTCAGGTCGCTTCAAAATATTATTTCTGTCTTATCAGTATGCTTGCTGCTTTTTTTATAAGCTATATTTACAATGTAGTCGTAAATGCGCTGACAAAGCTTAGCTTTTCGGGTATCCTTTTTGAAAGCACACTGTTTTTTATTACCCTGCTTATTCTTGCTGTGGAAATTCCTTTTTCTATCCGCTTCGGCAGCGTTAACGGAAATAAATACCGTGCTATGATCCTTGAATTGATTATTTTTGCGGGAATGATTTATTTTCTGTTCGGAGATCTGAGCATTTTCGGGGACCCGGAAAAGCTGATGAACACCATAATCTGCATTGCAGAGGGAAATGATTTGCCTGACGTTTTTCTTATTGTTTTGGCTGTTTTCCCTTATTTCAGCGTGACAATGTTTTATCTTTCCTACAGGCTGTCATGCAGAGCGTATACCAAGGGAATCGAATCCTTTGAACATTAATGAGAGGAGTTATGCTATGACCTCCGAAAAGAAAATCACTGTTATCCGTATCCTTATTTTTACGGCTATTTCCTATGGTATCGTCATTGCCTGCGTTTCGCTGTTCGGTTATCTGCAGGATACGATCTCGGGAAATCTCAGTCAGCTGGCTATCGCCTTCGCTCCAGCAATCGCTAATTACCTCACCAGGCTTATTACCAAGGAGGGCTTTATGGACCCGCTTTATGCTGCTAATTTCCGAGGAAATATCAGATACTATGTTATTGCGGCGGCAGTTCCTATCATTGCATTTATTATCTCTCCCATAATTGCGGGGAATGTCATGACTGATAATTACAGTCTGAGCAAAGCTCTGAACGGCGATACGGCTGCGGAATTTACATGTATCATTCTTCAGATCGTTTCTCTGAGCGCTCTCATGTTTCCGCTTTATTTCGGTGAGGAATACGGCTGGCGGGCTTATCTTACTCCAAAGCTTGAGTCGGTCATGAAAAAGCCTGCAGCTATTATTGTAAGCGGTATTATATGGGGAATGTGGCACGCTCCTCTTGTTTATTTCGGGCATAATTTCGGCACGGAATACAGCCTTTATCCCTGGGGAGGATATGCTATGATGTGCGTTTTATGCATTTTTATGGGCTGTCTGCTCACATGGCTCACCGAGCGGACAGGCTCCATTTATCCCGCCTGCATCTGTCACGCGGTCCACAACAATATTGCCAATACCATGTCCGCTTTTTTCCTCGCAGAAAGCATGACGGAGAAGTTTTTTCTTGCCAAGCAGTTTGAAATTTCTTCGATCCTTCTGCTCGTTATGTCCGCATTTTGTATTCCCTCTGCAATTATGCTCCTCTGCTCAAGGAAAAAGGCTTGAATACTCTTTTACCCGCAAGCGTTACCGTTACGCTTGCGGGTATTTTTTTAAACAAATTTATATATTAACAAAAAATTTTCTTGTTTTTTGTCGAAAAATGTGATATAATATTTACATAATAAGGAAATAACATTTAATTATTTACGGATTTTCTTCAGCATTATTTTGTTTCAGGAGGTTACTTCATCATGGTTAGGATCAAGCCTGAGCTGTGCGTTGGCTGCAATGCCTGCATAAGAGCCTGTCCCGTTAACGACGCTAATATGTCTCATAAATCGGGAGACAGAACTATTATTAATATTAATGACAAAAATTGTATTCACTGCGGTGAATGTATCAAGGCGTGCGTTCACAAGGCAAGATTTTATGACGACGATACCGCCCGTATGTTTGAGGACTTGAAAAATGGTAAGAAGATAACCGTTCTTGTGGCTCCTGCCGTTAAGATCGCTTTTCGCAGCAACTGGAGACAAATGCTCGGCGCTGTTCGGAAAATGGGTGCTGACAAAATTTACGACGTTTCCTTCGGTGCGGATATCTGCACATATATGCATCTGAAAGCTATTGCCGAGAAAAAGGTGGGCAAGATCATTTCTCAGCCCTGCGCTGCTCTGACCGATTATATCCTGAAATACAAGCATGAGCTTATCCCCTATCTTTCCCCCGTTCACAGTCCTATTCTTTGCGGTGCGATTTACATCAGAAAATATGCAAAGGACAGCAATGCCATTGCCGTTCTTTCTCCATGCATTGCCAAGAAAACCGAATTTTCAGACACAGGTGTGGTGGAATATAATGTCACCTTTGCTCAGCTGGAAAAATATTTCTCGGATAATAATATCCGTCCCGACAGCGAGCCCTTTGAGTTTGACGGTCTCCCCTCCTACAGCGGCGCAATTTACCCGATGCCCGGCGGTCTCAAGGAATGTCTGAAACTCATTGACCCTTCGCTCAGAGTTATGAATTCCGAGGGCGTTCCCCATGTTTATCACGATCTGGATAATTATCTGAACACTCCCGATAAATCCCGCCCCGATGTGTTTGACGTTCTTTCCTGCGATTATGGCTGCACTGTCGGTCCCGGAGTTCCCAAAAAGCACAATAAGTTTGAGATCGCTGAGATAATGGATGAGGTCAAAAACGATTCCTTCTCAAGGCAGGCAAAGCAGACATTGCTTAATAAAAGCAAGCAGTACAAGCTTTTTGATTCAAGCCTGAGGCTTGAGGATTTCCTCCGCTCCTATACACCGAAGGCTCTTGATGTGAAGCCTGTTTCCCGGAAGGATATCTCAAATGCATTCGCTGCGCTTTACAAGGCGACTGACGAGGAACAGCATTTCGACTGTCAGGCCTGCGGCTATTCTACCTGCCTTGATATGGCAAATGCTGTGGCAAAGGGACTTAATTCCCCCGAAAACTGCCATCAGTTCATCCTTAAAAAGAATCTTGAGGAAAATGCTAATATCCAACAGGCTAACAAAAATATTTTAAAGGCTAACAACGATATTAACGAGCTGACTGCCGCTCTTAACAGCGATATCAGGCTTGTTTCGGAAAATACCGACAAGATCGTGGCTGATTCCCGTGAGAACGTTTCGCTTATCGAAGAGGTCAACAGGATCGTTTCCGAGCTTCAGAAGCTCAGCGATACCATGTCTGCGAATATTGTGCAGATAAATTCCATCAACGAGGAATATAACAACAGCTCAGGTCTGATACAGGATATCGCTTTGCAGATCAAGCTGCTTTCTCTCAATGCGTCCATTGAGGCTGCTCATGTAGGTGCGGCAGGCAAGGGCTTTGCTGTTGTTGCAGGCGAGGTCGGCAGTCTTGCGGACAAAACTCAGAACGCCACCAAGAGCTTTATCACAAGCTACAGCAAGGTTTCCGAGGAAACAGGGATGGTCAACAGCAACATCACCGATATTATTGCTGAAATAAAGGAGCTTTCGGATATTCTTATTAAGCTTCGTGATTCCGTTGAATCCACAGGAAAAACAGGTTCGGATATCCATGGGCTGATAAGAAGAGTTACCGATATTTCCGAAAAAATGAACACGGTTATGAGCTGATATTATTAAAGCCTCAGCGGTGGTTTTTCCGCTGAGGCTTGATTATTTATTCTGATTTTTTATCCTCGGATTTTGCTGTTTCCTGTTCGGGAGCGGACAATGTTTCCGATTTCTGAGCCTTTTTTGTTTTTATTCTTCTTCTGATCGAAATGATTATAACCACGATTATTCCGATAAGGACAAGGTATGGGAACAGCGATATTATCAGGAAAAGCAGTCCCTCAAGGAATATCAGGAAGTTTGACGCTGTATCGGAGACAGTATTCATAAGCCTCTCGCCGAAGGTGTCTTTTTTTATCGGCTCTGCCTTGTATTCCTTGACCTCATTGATGGTGATATTTACAAAGGAATATGCTACGTCGGTCTGTATTTTGTTCATGCGGGTCTTTATCCGTGCGATCTCTATCTGAAGCTCTGTCAGCTCCTTTTCAACAGTTACGGCATAGGCATCGTCGGTGATATCCGCAAGAAGGTCTATGTACCTTTGCTCCTTTGCCTCGTATATTTCAAGGGTGGTGTAAAGGTCATAATATTCGCTGCTCACATTCTCGACTGCGGCATTTTTGCTGCGAAGATCCCCAAGCTCCGAGGCGGCAAGGCAAAATGCGTCGTATTCCGAGCTGGGCACTCTCACCGTTGCAGAGTAGCTCTGCCATTTTTCCTCGTTTTCATTATACCATCTGTTGCTTCCGCCGCCGTCACTGTAATTCTCCGTTTCCACAAATCCGCCGAAGCTGTCCAGACTTTCCTTGAATTGTCCGATGGCTTCATCAAAATTCAGCACGTCCACAGTCATATTGCAGGTGTAGACAAGCATTTCCTTTCGTATCTTTTCAGATGTGAGTCCATTTTCATCGCCTGCGCTGTTTGAGGATGCATCATAGCTTTCTGCGTCTGCCATGTCATAGCTGCCCTCTTCATAAGAGTAATTGTCCGATGAATTGACGGCAGCACCCGAATAACTGCTGCTCTTCGCTCCCATTGAATATGATTCAGACGCAGCCATTTCGCTGCTTCCGCAGGCGGTCAGGATAAGTGCGCTGAGAATGATCGGCAATGCTGATTTAATTTTCATAAGTAAACCCTCCTTTATTTTTTTTGCTTTATAATTATACGTTTTGCGGGGGATGGATTTATGGGAAAATTTTGTAAATAATATATGAATATTATTTAGTGCTCATTTTCAGTATCCTGTCAAATATCCGATGTGCGGCTTCTTCCTTTGTCATTATAGGAAGCTCACATTCATCATCGGCTGTGATGATCGTAATTATATTGGTTTCCGTGCCGAAGCCCGATCCTGCTGTTCTCAGGGAATTTGCACAGATCATATCGCAGTTTTTGGAGACAAGCTTTTTTCTTGAATTTTCAAGGACATTATCCGTTTCCATTGAAAAGCCGCATATTATCTGACCGCTTCGCTTATTTTCTCCCAGATATTTCAGGATATCCTTTGTTCGTTTAAGCTCTATCTTCATATCCCCGTCGGATTTCTTTATCTTGCTGTCGGCGGCTGCAACAGGGGTATAATCTGCCACCGCAGCTGCCTTTATGATGATATCCTGCTCGGATGAAACTTCCGAAACGGCTCTGAACATATCCTCTGCCGACTTTACATCGACTCTTTTTACAAACATCGGCGGCTCAGAATCGGTATGGGCTGCAACAAGCGTTACCTCTGCGCCTCGGAGCATTGCCGCTCTCGCTATGGCAAAGCCCATTTTTCCGCTGGAATGATTGGTGATGTATCTTACGGGGTCGATCGCCTCCATTGTTGCCCCTGCGGTCACAAGCACCTTTTTGCCCGAAAGGTCCTTTTCAAAGGCAGTCTCACGGAGGATATATTCAAGCAGGACCCGTTCATCGGGCATTCTTCCGTCGCCGCTGTCCCCGTTTGCAAGCATTCCGTGATCGGGTGCGATTATCTCATAGCCAAAGCGCCTGAGCTTTTCAAGATTGTCCTGCACTATGGGATTATGAAACATATTATGATTCATGGCGGGCGATATTATTTTTTTGCAGGGACACGCCATTACGGTTGTGGTGAGCATATCGTCGGCAATTCCGTTTGCTATTTTTCCGATAACGTTTGCAGACGCAGGTGCAACGAGTACGCAGTCTGCCTTCTTGGCTATGGAAACGTGCTCCACGCTGAATTCAAAATTTCTGTCAAAGGTATCTATAAGGCATTTTGTGCCTGTCAGGCTTTCAAAGGTTATTGGATTTATAAAATTTTCCGCATTGGCTGTCATCAGCACCTGCACCTCTGCACCCAGCTTTCTTAGCATCCTTGCAAGGTTCGGAAGCTTATATGCGGCAATACTGCCCGAAACGGCAAGCACTATGGTCTTTCCAGTAAGCATTTGATTATCCTCCTGTTTTTCAGTATTAATTATATTATAACATAATCAGGCAAAAAAATAAATATATATTTTGAATTTATGTGATATAATCTATGAGAATTGTATTGTATCTCCCTTGAGGAGAATAATAACAAGGAGGAAAATTTAATATGAACAGTAAGACAAAAAACCTTGTGCTTATGGGATTTATCACAGCTCTGCTGCTGATTTTTTCCATGACACCCATCGGAACGATCCCCATCGGACCGCTTTCCATCTCTCTGAATGTTATCCCCGTAGCCATAGCCGCGGTAGCCTTAGGACCCGCAGGCGGAGCGGCAGCAGGTGCAATATTCGGAATACTGAGCTTCCTGCAATGCTTCGGAATCGGCGTTCCCAGCGGCATGGGAGCAGCTCTGGCTGCGATCAACCCCTTCCTCGCCTTTGTGCAGAGGTTTATCCCAAGACTTCTTGACGGCTTCCTTGTGGGCGTTATCTACAAGGCGCTGAGCAAAAAGATAAACAATTATGCCGCCTGTGCTGTTACAGGCTTTTGCACCGCTTTTTTCAACACGCTTTTCTTTATGTCGGCGCTCATTCTGCTTTTCGGTCAGACCGATTATGTTCAGGAGCTTATGGACAAGAAGGGCACTCACAACGTTTTTCTGTTTGTGGTAATGTTTGTCGGTATCAATGCTGTTTTTGAAATGCTGGCGTCTACCATTGTCACAGGCGGTGTGGGCGCTGCGCTTATCAAAGCAAAGCTCATTAAATCATCCGACAATAAAAACGACTGATTTCAGACCCGTTAACGGAAAGGGAGCATTATATGATACTTGCTATTGATGTAGGAAATACCAACATTGTCATCGGCTGCTGCAGGGACGGCAGGATCCTTTTCAGCGACAGGATCTCAACAAATCACTCTGCCACAAGCCTTGAATATTCGGCTCTCTTCAAGACTGCCTTCGACATGAACGGGATCGACCCTTCTGAGCTTGAGGGTGCCATCATTTCCTCGGTCGTTCCTTCGGTGACATCCGCACTGAAAAAAGCTGCCGAGAAATTTATTCCAAATAAGGCTATGATCGTAGGTCCCGGGATAAAGACAGGGCTCAGCATACTTATTGACAATCCCGCTCAGCTCGGCAGCGATCTTGTGGTCGATGCTGTTGCAGGCATCAACGAATACAGCCTGCCCCTTATTATCATTGATATGGGCACTGCCACCACCCTTTCGGTGATCGACCGAAAAGGCGGTTATCAGGGCGGTATGATCGTTCCGGGTGTTGCAGTTTCTCATGATTCCCTTATCAGCAGGACCTCTCAGCTCCCTAAGATCGCTCTTGAGCCTCCCCGCAGGCTTATCGGCAAAAATACCGTTGAATGTCTTAAAAGCGGTATTCTTTACGGTAATGCAGGCGCTATTGACGGGCTTATCGACCGCATTAACGAGGATATGGGCACAAACTGCACTGTCGTTGCCACAGGCGGTCTGGCAGGCGTCATTACTCCCCTTTGCAGAAATAAGATCATTCTTGATGATGACCTTATGCTCAAGGGGCTGATGATTATTTACGAGAAAAACAAATAAAATATAATACAACACTTATTAAAAATCCTCCCGCTGAAAAAATGCAGCAGGAGGATTTTTTGACTATACCGTATATTGGCAAGCCTGCGCTTATGCTCAATGATAAGCGAAGAATTGCATTTTATTGATCCACTGTGTTTTCGCTGCTTGCATTAATGTCGGCAACATCGTAGCTCAGCAGCATATTCTTATTGTCATATATCTTATAGAACATATTCATGATACGGTTGGTAACTATCTGTATCTGTTCGTCGGAAAGATTCATGAGGAAAATTATGCACTGCGTACTGCTGAAGCGCATCATGATATCTACCTTTCTGAGTGAAGTATCAATAGCCTTCTCAAGGTAATGCATTGCCTTGTCACGCTCCTCCACAGTGGTATTCTTCTCGTCATTTGCACAGAGGGAGAGCAGAATAACCTGAACATCATGATGATTTCTTAAACCCACATTGCGAATGAAGTCGTAAATCTTTATGAACTCGGGATAGTCAACGTTATATGTGCCCTCGTAAGCACTCTGACGTTTGATGCTATTAATTAGCTGATCAAGATCATGCTTGGAGATATTCTGCTTTTCATCACGCTTGATATCGGAAGTGCGGAAAATGTACCAGCCTGATTTTTTGATCTGCTTCATATAGTACAGCGCCTTATCCGCACTGATGATAAGGTCGTTGTATTCTCTGCCTACCATAGAGGAAAGAACTGCACCTATGCAGATATTGTTAATATCAAAATTGCTGTTTTCACGGATCGCTGCTGTTACGGTCCTATGCATATCGGTCATCTGATTTTCCGCCTCAGCCTCATCCTTTATTCCGCTTATGAAGCACAGAAACTGGTCGCCGTCGAAACGGACGGTTATCATCTTTTCATTGAATTCCGCAAGGGCACTGGCTACCATCCTTATGAGCCTGTCGCCGACTACAAATCCATATCTGGAGTTGGTCTCTCTTATGTTAATGACATCAACAAGTATAAGCAGACCATCGCTTAACTCAAGCATCTGACGGATATAATTCTCCCCTGCTTTACGATTATATGCGTCGGTAAGGTAATCAAGCTCATCGTTTCTGCTGTTTCGGCTGTTGTTGATGTCGATTATATCACGAAGAAGCTTTGCACTCTGCTCCTCAATTCCCGATGAAACTGCGGGAGACGCATCGGGAGAAAGCAGGTCGATTTTCTTCCGGCGGAGAAGCCTTACGAATATTTCGGTTATCTTAGGGTCAAACTGAGTTCCGCTGCCCTTTTCTATCTCGTTGATAACATCGTCATCGGTAAGCCGCTTGCGGTAAATACGGTTGCTCGTCATAGCGTCATAGGCGTCAACAACGCCGATTATCCGGGCAATTTCGGGTATCTCCTCGCCCTTTAATCCCCGATTATAGCCTGAGCCGTCATAGCGCTCATGATGATATCTTGCCCCCTCATCAAGATGCTCGATCATCTTGTTGTCCTTCAGAATATTGCCGCCTATCTCAACATGCTGCTTCATAATATTAAATTCTGCCTCAGTCAGTCCTGTCGGCTTGTTGAGGATAGTATCGGGTATTCCTATTTTGCCGATATCGTGCAGAAGTCCGATATACTTGATATTCTGAACCTGCTGCTCCGTGTATCCCATCTCCCTGGCAATTGCCGATGAGTACTCCGCAACTCGCTGAGAATGTCCTTTAGTATATTCGTCTTTTGCATCTATTATATTGGCAATGGTAGTAATGGTCTGGAGGGTAACACGCTGGATCTGACGGTTTTTTTCTTCTATCTCAGCCATGTAGGCTTCATTTTTACGGGATATTTCATCATAAAGCTTGGAGGCAGAGTAAAGAAATCCAAAGCACAGACATAACAGCGCCATCTGAATCTCCACATCTTTACTGTTTTCAAGATTTATCTTCCCTTCAAGGTAAAGTCTAACATCATATGCGATATTCAGTATGACCGTAATAACGCCCATAGCAAGCGTAAGCTTCGGACGATGATACAGCACCATCAGCGACAGCATGGGCAGAATATAGGTAAAAACCATCATAGTGCTGCCTGTTATAAGAACAAAGGCATACATTATGAAATATCCCACAAGAATGCAGTATCTAAGATTCTTGTCATCCGGATTTCTGGTGTACCTGATGGTACAGAATGCGGGAGGAAGAATGGTTGCAGCATAGAACATCAGTATGTATTCCAACGACCGTGTTCCCTTCATATACTCACCGAAATATGCTATCAGCAGGATCCCCGCTATTAAAATCCATCCGATTATCATATTCCGATTAATAATTTTGTCATTCCTATTCAATTTTATCAGTCCTTCTCTGCAAACGAAAAATATATTATCCGAAATTTGTCCACATTTTGATAAGACATTGCTATAATGTTACAGTTATCACAATAATTGTAGCACTTTTAAATTAACAATTTATGAATATATGCATAATAATATTAAAATCTCCTAAAAAAAGAATTCTAACAATTTAACTAAGGCTTGGCTTATTATGGTGAGTTTACATCAGTCATTTAGGGTGACAGAGCCTATAGTTTTCTAAATTATATCATAAGAACATTTGGATTTCAATTAGAAAATCAATCAAAAACGCTCAAAGGCTTTATATTAAATGGGTCTGTAATGTCTTAACCCTCATTATCTTCCAAGAAATTCTGTAAAGCTGTTTTTCTGATTTTATATGAACCTAATTTTAATGCTGGTAATAAACCCGATTTTATTAACGAATATACATATGCTGGATTTGTATGTATAATTTCCGATACCTCTTTAACGGTATAAATCATCTTATCTACCATATATCTGTCCTTCTTTCATTTTACGTTATATCCCCTATTCTTCAATCCCTGTTTCAATGCCTCCTTGTGATTTCCTGTCATTTCCAACCGCTCCTTTGTCTCACTTATAAAATCTCGTGGAAATGGCTGACAACCCCTACCATTAACTATAATATCCGTTAAAGAGTAGTCAGTTCTATGATTATCAAGAGGTGTTTCATTAGTTACAGTCAATGTATTCCCGTCAACATTATGCTCCATAACGTGAGTCAAGTAATTATAACCGATATCACAAAATTATAATCTGAATCACCACGTTATAACGTTTATAACCATTTTATAACGCTCATACAGCATTATAATGAGCTTGGTACGACATATACCACTCAAAGGGCTGATATTATTTGCCTTTGATATGCCCATTCGTGTCAAACAAAAAAAACAGCCGAGCTGCCATAATAAGCAGCCCGGCTTTTGCATGTTATAAAGCTATATTGGGATTAGTCCTCAACGACAAGTGTGTAATTCTTTCCGTCGGGAACTTCAAATTTATATGCTCCATTGGAATTCAGCACGCCTTCGGTAATCTTAACATCAGTGTTCCTTCTTCCGCTGTAGATAGTGAACAACTTGCCTGCATATTCCTCTCCGAGATTTATGACGATAACGCCACGCTTCTTAGTGGAATTTACCTTGATCTTGTTCATACCGCTGTCATAGGAGTAAACATAAGAGTTGCTCCATGCCTTTGACATAAGTGCTAATGTATCGTTCTGAACTACCTTTACATAAACCTTGCAGGCAGGCATTGTAAAGCTGCCCTGTTCGGTTATCTGTGCAATCAGCTTTCCGTTTGCAGCGGTAACAATGATGTCATAGCCGAAATCGGTTCTTACATTGACAGTTTCGCCTGCTGCAGCGGAAGGCTTATCAAGGTTAACATTTCCGCTTACTACGACAGGATAGTATGTGATCGGCTTGACCTCGGGCTTGGGTTCAATTGCTGTTTCTGTATATCCGCAAACAGTACATTCCCTTGTCTTTTCTCCGTCCTTTTCAGCGGTGGCAGCAGTTGTTATATTCCATTCACCGAATGTATGCTTTGCAAAATCAAGCTTTTCATCACAGCCCGAGCAGGTCTTCCAGTGTCCTGTTTCGTCCTTGGAATATTCCTCGGAGGGGGCGTGAACGTGAACCGAAGCAGGTGTGATAACATATCCGCAGACTGCGCATACCTCATCTGCGTCCTCTGCTGCGGGAGCAGCAGAATAATGCTTGCCGTAGCCGTCCTTCTGAGAATTGTCGGTAACGGGGCAGTTTTCATTCAGACACTTGTGCCAATGGTCATGCTCGTCGTTTGAATAATTTCTGTCCCAGTTATGTCCCGTTGCAGGGATAACTGTATTCTCCTCGGCTATTGCCGATGTTCCTGCCTCGTCGCTGAAATACAAGGTCTCGCTGTCAGTTATCAATGTCCAATACTCAATATTTCCCTCATTCAGACAATCCGCAGCCTTTGCGGGGGTATGTGTAAGGCTTTCATCCGGACTAACGACAGCAGTCTTTGAATTATCGTTCAATAAATAGTCCGAATTTGTGCCGCTGTAGCTTAGAGTTAATGTATAGCTTTCCTCGGGAGAAAGAAGCTTGGCTGAGTCAAAATAAATTGCAGTTTGTACAGTATTATCCGAAACTGTACCCGTACAAAGCTCTGTTGCTCCGAGGCTTACGGCGAAATCTCCCTTGCCGTCCGAAAGAGCGGTGTTATCTGCAATGTAATCAGCCATACTATCAAACTTCACAAGAGCAGATATATCAAGGCTCAGCCTGCCGCCGCAAACGAAGAGACTGCCATCGGAACGAGCAAAATCAAGCTTTGTCTCATATCCGATCGAGGGAGCGTCGTTGTCAAAGGCTTTCAGGTCGGGATAATATGCAATGAGGCTGCCCTTGTCGTTGGGCTTTTTGTTCCATACGGCAGAATTATAGCCCATTATGGAAAGAGCATTGCCGCAGGTCATTTCCAGAGTAGAAAGACCCTTTGCACCGTCGGTATCGGCATCACGCTCGCCCTCTGTGCCTGTGCCTCCGTAAGCACACAGGTCCTTATTGTATTGGCAGTTTGTGATGGTGCTGCCGCTGTTGTAAATAAGTCCGCAGATGCCGCCCACATTTTTATCAAGATCGGAATCAGGAACAGTATGAATAAGCTTGCCTGCGCTGTAGCAGTCCTTTATCGTTCCGTCCAGCTCTGTCTCGGTTCTGAAGATATCGGCTATTCCGCCATTGGCTCCGCAAACGCCGCCTGCATATTTTTGGGATGCCTTAACATTGCCCACATTGTAGCAGCTTTCCACATCGCCGAGATTATATCCGCAAACGCCGCCGATATGAGTGCTGTCACCCCATACGAAGCCTGTGTTATAACAACTCCTGAGCAGACCGGGGTCGTACCTCGTATTTTTTCCGCACACACCGCCTACGGCATAGCTGCTGCCGTAAACCTCTGCCTTATTATAGGAGTTTAATATTTCACCCAAATTATCTCCGCAAACGCCGCCTGCAGCACTGAAATCAAATGAACTTACGGCTGTTCCATCGCATGATGCGCTGACCTTTCTGCCGATATTGGCGCAGCTGTCGATGGTATTGTAATTATATCCGCAGACACCGCCCACACAGCTTTCACCGCTTACATCTGCTTCGTTGACAGAATTTTGGATAATGTTGGTGTTCTCTCCGCAAATGCCGCCGGTATTATCTTCTCCGCTAACCGAACCTGTGTTTGAACAGTTTGTTGTTATGTAGCCGCTTCCGCAAATGCCGCCGGTATCATATTCTCCGCTCACCGCTCCGGTGTTTGAACAGCTTTTTACTGTATCGTCGCTTAATCCGCAAACGCCGCCCACAAAGATTATACCACTCACCGAGCCGCCATTAGAACAGTTTTCAATAATAGCATCGTCCATATCATCTACGAGATAGATATTTCCGCAAATGCCGCCGATATTATATTCTCCGCTCACCGCTCCTGTGTTTGAACAGTTTTTTATTTTGTTGTTGTTTGTTCCGCAAATGCCGCCCACAAAGTTAAAACCGCTCACCGAACAGCCATTTGTACAGTTTTCAATAGTACCCAATTCCCTATTAATTCCGCAAACGCCGCCGACATAAACGGTTCCATTAATGCTTCCGGTAACATTTACATTCCTTATAGTTCCATCGGACACACCGAACAAGCCATGATGATCAGAGTATTGAGTATTGATATAAATACCCTTAACAGTTTTTCCGTCTCCGTCAAAGGTACCCTTGAAAATATTATTTTCATTGCCTATGGGCGTCCACACTCTCGGTGCCGCCGAAGCCTCAAGGCTGCTGTTCAGCAGGATGTCGTCTGTAAGCTTTATGTACTTGCCTTCAAAATCATTTCCGCTGTTGACCTGGTTTGCTAAATACGCAAGCTCCTCGGCAGCTGCGATAAGATATGGGTCATCGGATGTACCCGTACCGCCTGCGAATGATGATGCAGCAGTTCCGTCCCATTCGGGGCTGTCCGCATTGACTGTGACGGCAGTGAAAATGAAGAGCAGTGCAGTTATAAGCACCAGCGCCGCAATTCCTGCTGCCAGAAGCCGTTTCTGGGGTTTTAACATAATAGTCCTCCTCGCTCAGAACATCTTTCACCTGAAATTATGTAACATTTGATCGTTACATGATCCATAATATGACTTATAACATATTATAATGCAATTTTGAAAAATTGTCAAGCTTTTTCGATACAAAAAGCTGATGCAAATGAATTATAACAGTGAAATAGGTATAAAAATGTGACGAAACGACATAAAAATCAATTTTCTTGTCATTTCGTCACATTTTTGATATCACTGTTCCGAGCAGCAGCCGAAAATCATCGGTTATTTTCTTCATTATTCTTCCCCAAACGGGACAGGAGTATTTTCTCGCTGCCTGTGAACTCAATTTCATTTATATCAAAGAGGATACAGCCGCAGTGACCCTTGAAAGTGGGAAAGGATATTATTTTCAGATATGTATCTATCTCGGGGCTGTATTCGACTATTTCAAGCGTCTCGCCGTAAATTGCCGAACGCTTGTAGTTTTTCAGCCATTTGGTATCCATATTTGAAAACAGGCTGCCGAATGTGCTGCCGATTAGCTTTTCAAGAGGTAGCTTTTCCAGTTTTGCAAGGGCTTCGTTGCCGTAGCGGAATATCCAGTCAACAGCCTTGTTTTTCTCGCTGAACACTATTTCAATATCGGTAAATGCGAAGGGCATATTCTCAAAGCTGATATAATGACTGCGGTAATCCTCGAAGGTCATAGGCACGCCGTCTTTGGAATAGCCGCTGATTATTTTCTCCTTTTTTTCCTGCATAACGGAGATTATCTCCCTTTTCCTGCGGGCTGTATATTTCAGACATTCTCCGTTTATCAGCTCAACGCCCTGCTTTGTGATATCCTGTATGGCAATTACCGAAACAAGGCAGCCTCGGCGTATCTCCATAAAATCCTCGCCCAGCGCCTTTACAAATTCGCTGTAGGCTCTCCTTGTGACATATACACTTCCGCCGTAAACGTGCACCTCGGCATCATTTCTTTTCATAAGGACGTATAGTATCCTGTCTATCTCTACATTGTGATCCTTTCTTTTTGAATGTACCGATATGTATTTCTTTTCCTGCATGATAAACACCTCTATCCACAGTCTTTATCCATAGGACAGTAAGTTATTAGTGTAAGCTTTTGACTTAATTAAGCATCAACATTTTTCCTTATTTTTCGCTCATGATTTTCTTAGCCTCATTCAGGGTTTCCTTGTATAAAGCCATGACCTCGCTGTGATGCTCCTTAATATATGCTATATTTTCCTCGGTTTTTTCACCTGCCCGAACAGCTTTTCCCGCCACTTCCTGCTCTTTGGCAGCAGCAAAAAGCTTCTCGCCGCCGATCGTCAGGGAGCCGGATTTTAATCCATGAACATAGACGGTATAGTTATTCCAGTCCTCGTCAGCAAAAGAATTGTTGATATTTGCAGAATTTTCATCATAGCTTTCAATAAAAACCTCAAGTATCTCATAATAAAAATCCATGCTGTCTGAACAATATCGCAGGCCGGTCTTTATATTGATATAGGATTCATCCGTCTGCATATCCTGCTTTTTCTTATCCGAGGCTTCGGATGAACCGCTTTTTTCAATATATACTTTTTCCTTCGGCAAATATTGCAGCAGCATCTTTTCCAGCAGTGCGCCTTCAATAGGCTTTGCCAGATAATTCTCAAATCCAGCATTTATATATTCCTCTCTTGCCCCCACAATAGCATTGGCTGTCAGTGCGATAACAGGAACAGAGCTGCATTTATTTTCGGTTTCATGTATGCGCTTAAGCGTTTCGATACCGTCCATCTCAGGCATCATGTGGTCCAGCAGGATAACGTCATAATATTCCTTCGATACAAGCTCCAGACACTCCTTGCCGCTCATGCAGGAAGTTACCCTGACCTTTGTTTTCTTTAACAAAGCCTTCACAACTGCCAGATTCATTTCGTTATCGTCAACAACAAGCACCTTCGCATCGGGAGCGGTAAAGCTTTCCTTGTACTCTGTCTGATTTTTTGCCACATCCTCAAAACGCTGCCTGAAGTTGCCGATGGGAGCTTCATCTCGTATTTCCTGGGGAAGTGATACTGAGAAAACAGAGCCTATTCCGTAAATGCTGGAAACATCAAGACTGCCGTTCATCTGCTCCACTAATCTGTGTGTGATAGCCAATCCCAGACCCGTTCCTTCAATATGGCGGTTCTGCCGGATATCAAGTCTCTGGAAGCCCTCAAAAAGCTTGTCAAGATCTTCTTCCTTTATTCCGATACCGCTGTCGGATACCTGCATTTTAAGCGTAAATCCGCCTTCCTTATGTTCACCCGATACAAACAGCTTTATATAGCCCTGCTTTGTATATTTTACCGCATTATTCAGCAGGTTTACAATGACCTGACGGTTTCTTACCTCGTCGCCGTAAAGCATGGAGGGCAGGGATTCATCAATATTCACAAGAAAATCAAGCTGCTTCTGCTTTGCCTTGATATCTATCATATTGATAACATCGTTAAGAAAGACCGAAGTATCGTATTCAACAGGTACTATTTCCATTTTGCCCGCTTCTATCTTGGAGAAGTCAAGTATGTCATTTATAAGGGACAGCAGCGTTTTGCTTGCGCTTTGAATATTTACCGCATAATCACGGATATGCTCGTCATTGCTCTCTCGCAGCACCATTTCATTCATACCCATGATGGCATTGATAGGTGTTCGTATCTCGTGGGACATATTTGCAAGGAAGTCACTCTTTGCACGGTTAGCCTGCTCCGCCATATTCTTTGCCTCACGCAGTTCATCGCTCTCACGAACCTTTTCCTCTGCGCTGAGAAGATATATCATGCCAATGACGAACAGGAGTATCAGCAGACCGAATACCCACAGAATAAGTGCTGTTATGGTGGAAATACCATCTGTCAGCGCCTCCTCGGGCACTGTACCGACAAGATAGATCCCGAGCTTCTTGACCTCCGAAATAAACATGAAATTGCCGATCTTATTATCTTTATAGTAAACAGCAGCCGCAGTGTCAATATTCATCTTTTCCGAAAGCTTCTGCATAGAGGCTTTGATAATATCCTTTTCAAGAAAATCACTCGTGACTGTTCCTGCATCGGAAAACGGTATAACTACCTCCCCTGCCTGATTTAAAATTGCCACCTGTCCCTGTCCGTTATAACAGGATATGCCAAACTTATCAAGAAGAACACTTTCATCAAAAAGCTTGTATAAGGTGTATTTAACATTTTCACCGTCATAAACAGGCGTTGTGAAAAGTATGCCCTGACCTTCCTTGTAGCACACCGAGGAGTTGCCTCGGAATGCGTTTTGTATCCCGGGAAAATCGGAAAAACTAAGAGTATTTCCCGAAAGAGCTGTTCCGTCAAGACAGAGCAGTCCCATTGTGATATTGTCGCTGCTGTTTATCACAAGACCCAGTATCTCGTCATCAGGCTTAACATCAGCCGGTATCCTTGCAGCAGCATTTTCAAGATCGTATATCTCCAGTTCAAACTGTTCCGCAGAAAGCTCTGCAAAAGTCCTTGCCTGCTCCGTGATCTGCTGTTCAACATATTCCCGCAAAAGGGTCCGCAGCTTGAAATTCATCAATACTCCCACGCCGATCATTATTATCGTAACAATGGTCAGGAAGCCGATCACTCTTGATCTCCCATTGTTTTGATTATTCATAGAATTCAACTCCCTTAACATACCAGTCAAGCTGCTCTAACAATATCTCGTCTCGTATGGTCTGATTTTCCTTGCAGCGGATATTTCCCTTGTTATCGTAAATAACGCCTGAAAAAACGTCATGTCCCGCCAGTATCTCATTCTGTGCCCGTGATACCTCTTCTCTTATTTCTTCGCCTACGATAGGAGAGAAGCCATCAAGCTTAACTGTTTTTTCTTCCATTCCTACCCAGTATATCTTTATATCATGTGAGTTTCCGCGAAGATATTGTCTGATAATTGCTTCGTATGTCTGTTCCCAGTCGCATACCACCGCCGTAAGAAACTTATCTGAATGACCCTCAAGGCTCTGATGATATCCGATAGAATAAATGCCGTATTTCTCTGCTTCCTGTGCAACATAGGTCTTATTCTGATGATAAGTAAGAACATCTACACCGACGTTTTCGATAAGTGCATCTGCCTGCCTGCGCTCCTGCTCCTCATCGTCCCATTCCCCACTCCATGCTACAGTCACAGTCGCCTCGGGATTGACCCGTCTTACGCCTAATGTGAACGCATCAATGCCTCGGTTCACCTCACTTGTGGGCATAGCGGCAACATAACCTATCCTGCCTGTCTGCGTCTTCATACCCGCTACGATACCTGCAAGATAACGTGCCTGATACATTCGGGAAAAATATGAGGTGACATTATCCGCATGATAGTTGAAGAAATTGCCGTAAAATGCTACATCGGGATACTTGCTGATAATATCCTTGACCTCCTCCACATAACCGAAGCTTGTGAGGATTATCATTTTGCAGCCTTTTCCAACAAGCTCCTCCACCGCAGGACCGCACTCGCCGCAGAATTCCTTGATATTTTCCTTGACAAGCAGCTGAACGCCCAGCATCTCACAGGCTGTAGAAGCTCCGTTATAATGCATACCGTTCCAGCCGCCCTCGTCAATGCTGCCTGTGATAATGAATCCGATCTTCTCCTTTTTCACAGTAGGTGTGGTGCCTGTCAGAAGCAGAACAGCCACCATGATCGCAATCAAAAAAATTATCACTACCAATAAGGCATTTCTTTTCTTACTGCTGATTTTCATCAACGACCACTCCTTCAACATACCAGAAGAAATCATTAAGCATTGCAGAATCCGTCATGCTCTGACCCTCCTTAACCCTGACATTTCCCTCATTATCCACTATGGGACCGTAAAATACATCAAAGGTCCCGTCCATAAGCCGCTTGCGTTCCTGTTCGACCTTTTCCGCAGTACCCTGCTTTACGTTTTTGGTGAATGGAGCAAGATCGACTATACCCGTTTCAACGCCTTCCCAGTAATGAATGCCCCTGAATTTTCCCTGCAGGCACTCAAGTATTCTCGGCTCGTAGAATTTTTCCCAGTTCCATACAGGTGCAGTCAGATATGTATCGGGTAATCGCTGACTGTTGTCCACATTATATCCGATAGTCCAGATCTTGTTTTCATC
>JALFVE010000035.1 GCA_022787085.1 Oscillospiraceae bacterium
TTTTGAAAAAATTGAAAAAAGGGGTTGACAAATCGGAAGAGATGGTGTATAATAATACATGTCGTCACGGAGTGATGCTCACAAAGCAAAGCAAAAGGGAACGGCGAAAGGAAATGGATGGGAGCTTAGCTCAGCTGGGAGAGCATCTGCCTTACAAGCAGAGGGTCACAGGTTCGAGCCCTGTAGCTCCCACCAAATTGGTCTGGTAGTTCAGTTGGTTAGAACGCTGCCCTGTCACGGCAGAGGTCGTGGGTTCGAATCCCATCCAGATCGCCAACGCCTCTGTAGCTCAGTCGGTAGAGCAGGGGACTGAAAATCCCCGTGTCATTGGTTCGATTCCGATCGGAGGCACCAAAGAATATGTTGCGGTATCTGCAATAGCGGGTGCGGAAAGCTGCATATTCTTTTCTTGCGGATTTAGCTCATCTGGTAGAGCGCCACCTTGCCAAGGTGGAGGTAGCGAGTTCGAGCCTCGTAATCCGCTCCATTTTTTCTCTGCATTGTTTGTTATTTCTGCAAAAGCATTAATATTTGCCTCTCCTTTCTGCAGAGAAAAAGATCAAAGGCGCTATAGCCAAGTGGTAAGGCAAAGGACTGCAACTCCTTGACCCCCGGTCCGAATCCGGGTGGCGCCTCCAGATAAAGCTCCGAGATTGCTCGGGGCTTTTTTATTTATCCAAATGCTGTTCGGCTCAACAAATATGCAAAAAGGCGCATATCCCGAGGATATGCGCCTAAAATATTAATAATATAATCAGCTGCCTCTTCTTCTTGAGGTGTTTCTGCGCTTATTGTCCATATTCTTTCGGATATCCCCGATCCTCTCGTCAGAGCTTGCCTTGAAGCGGCTGAGCATATCCTCAAAAGCAGATTCGGGAGTCTGAGGCTCCTTGGGAACATTCTTGTCCTGTCTGGGCTTGCCCTGACCGCCTGCGGGTCTGCCGCCTTCTCGGGGACCCCTGAAATCCTTTTTGGGAGGGGCGGGAAGAGCCTTTTTGATGGAAAGAGATATCTTGCCCTCCTCGGAAACGGAAAGCACCTTGACCTTAACCTGCTGGCCCTCTGTAAGATGGTCCTTAATCTCGTTAACAAATGTGTTGGCAACCTCGGAAATGTGTACCATTCCCGTTACCCCCGGCTCGATCTCAACGAAAGCTCCGAATTTTGTAATGCCTGTTACCTTGCCCTCATAAATTTTTCCTACATCTGGCTGCATAAATAGAATATTACCCTTCCTTAATTATTATGAATGAAAAAATCAGCTTCTGGTGGTGTCATAGAAACGGCGCTCATCGGGATAGGCATAGCCCAGCTTTTCGATTGCAATGCGCTCCATATAAGTACGCTCATCCTCCTCGCTGAGGATGCTTTCATACTCGGCATTTTCAGCCTCAAGCTGCTCTGCGATCAGCTTCAGCTCCTCAAGCTCAGCCTCTTTCTCGTTATATTCCAGCATATCGCTGAAAACAGAAATACCGCAGGCAGTGATAAGAAGCGCCAGCACCACAACGCCCGCCTTGCCGAAAACACCGCTGTCACGACGATATTTCTTATTGTACGCCTTTTTGAGCGCAGCCTTGGCTGCTCTGCGTTTTTTGGGGTCGCTCTTTGCATACATAAAAAACACCGTCCTTTCAAAAGCCGAAGCAATATCATCCTATCTGTCTTATTATACACTATGGCAGGGATGATTTTCAAGTCTTTTTTCTAATTTTTTCATTTGGGGAACAATTTTTTGGCGTTTGTCACAAATTTGTAACCTTTTTTTGTGCTGATTTTTTTAAATAGCCCTGCAAGCGGCTTGCCCAGCCTTCTGAGGATGCCTCCGAGCACTCTGTAGATACCCCCGAAAACCGTTCTGATAATGCCGATGACCACCGTACCCGCCGTAAGCAGATAAATGGTCATCCCGAGAAATGCCCCCAGAAGATAATATCCCCTCACCAGCCCATCCCCGCAGAGTATGGAGAAAAGAAATATCCCCAGCCCGCAGAGCAGAAGAAAAATTATATCGCAGACCGCTGTGGGAACTACCCTCCCAAGCGGCGGAAATATTGCCCTCAGCGCCCTGAAAACATCATACAAAACGCCCATACCGCCGCCCAGCAGCACCGACAGCAGAAATAGCTCCGCCTGACGGCATACGGGCATAAAGGTCTCAGGCTCGATCTCAGCAAGCAGCTCTGTCATAATGACCATCCTTTCATGCAGGCTATTTGAATAATCTTCCCACGAAGCCCAGAGGGGACTTGACCTGACTGTCACCGTATATTATGCCGTCTATCTCGCCCTCCACCGCCATGTCCCCGCTTTCCACCGAAAGAAGGGTCACATGAAGGTCACGTCCCTTGATGATAAGCTCGCCCATGCAGGTGTAAAGCAGCACCTGATTTTCGGTGAATTTATCCGTATCGGTCACACCCGTAATAACCGCTCTGCTGCGGTTTTCAAGCCTGACCGAATGCTCCTTTTGGGGCTTGTTCTTCTGCGAATCCATAGAGAACACCTCTTTATATATTATTCATATATTTATATGCCCGACAAATGGAGCATATGCGTCAAAAAATTAACACAATTTTCCTTGCTATAACAATTATGACTATTCTTATTCATAATTTCTTATGGATTTTCCGAGAGGAATATGGTATAATTTAATTTAATTGAGCAATTTTATTCAAGCATGAATATGAATTATTTATTATACAAAATCAAAATTGGGAGATGATTTCGTTGATCAGCGGAAAAATGCTTAAAGACTCGCTTATTTCAGCAGCATTGACCCTGTCTGATTTGAAAAAGCAGGTCGATGAGCTGAACGTATATCCCGTTCCCGACGGGGACACAGGCACAAATATGTCCCTCACTTTTTCTAATGCAATGAACGCCCTTGCTTCAGTTTCAGACGATGCAGAGGTTTCCGAGGTGGCATCCGCAGCCGCATCTGCCATGCTCAGAGGAGCAAGAGGCAACTCGGGCGTTATCACCTCTCTGCTGTTCCGAGGCTTCTCAAAGGGGCTTGCGGGCAAAAAGGAGGCAGACTGCGACGATATTGCAAACGCCCTTGAAATAGGCGTTGAAGCAGCATATAAATCCGTAATGAAGCCTGCGGAGGGCACTATCCTCACGGTAGCGAGGGTGTCAGCCGAGAAGGCAAGAGAAAGCTCTTTTTCCACAAATGACCCTGTTACCCTCTGGAGCGATGTTTGCATCGCCGCAGAGGATGCCCTTGCAAAGACCCCGGAGCAGCTCCCCATCCTGAAAAAAGCGGGAGTCGTGGACGCAGGCGGAAAGGGTCTTGTAATAATATTCAATGAAATGCTCAGAGCCTTCAAGGGCGAGCCGAGAACCATCTCCGCAGAGCCCAAGGTGGTATCCGACGGCAAATATTCCTTCACCGTTGAAGATGACGAAACCATGGAGATTACCTTCGGCTACTGCACCGAATTTATCGTAAATGTCACCGACACAGGCAAAAAGCCCGCCGAGCTGAGGTCATATCTGGAATCCATCGGTGACTGCGTTGTGGTGGTCGATGATGATGATATCATTAAGGTCCACGTCCACACCGACCATCCCGGGCTTGCCTTTGAAAAGGGTCTTGAGTTCGGCTCTCTCTGCAACATGAAGGTTGACAATATGCGCCTGCAAAGGGAGAAGAAGGCTGCATCGAAGCCCTCAAACGAAAAGCCCGTCCCTGCGGCACCCGAGAAGAAATTCGGATTTGTTGCGGTGGCTAACGGCAGCGGCATCGAGGCAATGTTCACAGATCTCGGCGCTGACGCAATTGTCAGAGGCGGTCAGACCATGAACCCCTCCGCAGATGATATCCTGAGAGCGGTTTATTCCGTTCCCGCAGAAATTGTGTTCATTCTGCCCAATAACAAGAATATTATTATGGCAGCGGAGCAGGCAATGAAGCTTTCCGAAAAGACCATCTGCGTTTTAAGAACCACCTCCGTTCCACAGGGAATGTCCGCAATGATGAATTTCGATCCCGATTCCGATCTTGATACCAACCGCATGAATATGACTCTCGCCGCCGAAAAGGTTCAGTCGGGACTTGTGACCTTTGCCGCAAGAGACAGCAGCTTCAGCGGACATGAGATAAAAACGGGTGATATTCTCGCTCTGGAAAACGGCAGACTGTCCTTTATCGACAGGGACGTTACCCGTGCGGCATATAAGCTCACACGCAAGCTCATGAAGAATCTCAAGGGCAATGCAGGCTTTGTCACAGTGATGTACGGCTCGGACGTGCCCTCGGACAAGTCTGAGGAGCTTGAAAATATTATGCGTTCAAAGCTCAGCTCTGTTGATGTCAACTTTGTCAGAGGCGGTCAGCCCGTTTATTACTATATCATATCCGTCGAGCCGAATTAAAGGAGCTATATGAAGAAAATCACAGTTATTGCAGGTCACTACGGCAGCGGAAAATCAACCTTTGCCGCAAATTATGCTATTCAGCAGGCTGCAATGGGAGAAAATGTCACTGTCGTTGATATGGATACCGTTAATCCCTATTACCGCACTGCCGATTTAGAGGATATATTCACCGAAAACGGCGTTAAGCTCGCCGCCCCCAGATATGCGGGAACAAACCTTGACGTTCCCATTCTGGACTTTGATATTCCCGCTCTTTTCTCCGAGGGAAGAAACCTTGTGATAGACCTGGGGGGGGACGATGCAGGTGCATTTCCCCTCGGTAAATTCAGGGAATTTATCAAGGCACACAGCGATGATGCGGAGATCTTATATGTGGTGAATTTCTGCCGCTTTCTTACTCATGAACCGAATGAAGCGGCTGAGATACTTCGTGAAATTGAAGCAGCCTGCGGACTTGCTGCCACAGGCATTGTTAATAATTCAAACTTAGGCTTTGAGACCGACAGCGAAATAATCGAAAACGGCAGACATAAGGCGGAGAAAATATCCGTGCTTACAGGTCTCCCTGTATTCTGTCACACTCTGCCCCTGATTCCCTCCTGTGAGGAAATTGACAGAGCGGGATTTTTTCCGCTGACAGTATATATCAAAAACGTGTGGAATTAAAAAAAATTCCGCATATCCTACATAGAAAGGTGGCTTGCAAAATGGCTAAGATGACTGTTCTTAACGACAGATGCAAGGGCTGCGGGCTCTGCGTTTCCGCTTGTCCCAAGAAGATCATCACTATCCGCAAGGATATCCGCACACCCAAGGGCTACTGTCCTGCCGAGTGCTCGGACCAAAGCAAATGCACAGGCTGCGCTGTATGCTATACAATGTGCCCCGACTGCGCTATTATTGTTGAAAGATAATTTCTGAAAGGAATGACTATCAATGGCTAACGAAAGAATGCTAATGAAGGGCAATGAAGCCCTTGCCGAAGCGGCTGTTCGGGCAGGCTGCAAATGCTACTTCGGTTATCCAATCACCCCCCAGACGGAAATTGCCGCTTATATGTCCAAGCGTATGCCCAAGTGCGGCGGCGTGTTTCTGCAGGCAGAAAGCGAAATTGCTGCAATAAATATGGTTTACGGTGCAGCCGCAACAGGCGTGAGAGCTATGACATCCTCCTCCTCTCCCGGAATATCCCTTAAATCCGAGGGGATCTCCTATGCCGCAGGCTGCGACCTTCCCTGCGTTGTGGTTAACGTTCAGAGAGGCGGTCCCGGTCTCGGCGGAATCCAGCCCGCTCAGTCGGATTATTACCTTGCCACAAAAGCAGGCGGACATGGTGATTTCTCCGTTCTCGTTTATGCACCCAGCTCCGTACAGGAAATGGCAGATTATGTTGTAAAGGCATTTGATATGGCGGATAAATACCGTATGCCCGCAATGATACTCTCCGACGGACTTTTGGGACAGATGATGGAGCCTGTAGTGTTCCCCGAAATACAGGATAACGAGTCTCCCAAGGAATGGGCTTGCACAGGTCACGGAAACAAGAGACGCCATAATATCATCAATTCTCTTTACTTAAAGCCCGAGGAGCTTGAGCAGTCCAATATCGAAAGATACAAGAAATACGATATCGTCAAGGCGGAGCTTCCCGAAGCTGAGAACTATCTCACCGAGGACGCTGATATTATCGTGACCGCATACGGCGCCTCCGCAAGAATCGCCCGCTCCGCAGTAAATGCCGCAAGAGCGGAGGGCATAAAGGCAGGTCTTATAAGACCTATCACCCTCTGGCCATTCCCCGAGAAGGCTTATGCCGATACTGTTGAAACTGCAAAGGCATATCTTGTTGTGGAGCTTTCCATGGGACAGATGACAGATGATGTTAGGCTTGCTACAAGCTGCCGCAGACCTGTCCGTTTCTTCGGACGCACAGGCGGAGTAATACATACACCTGCCGAAATTCTTGCTCAGATCAAGCAGATCGCAAAGGAGGAGCTGAAATAATGGCTATATATCAGAAGCCTCACGCACTTGAGGATATCAGTATGCACTTCTGCCCCGGCTGCACACACGGAATCGTGCACCGTCTTGTCTGCGAGGTTATAGACGAAATGGGCATAGAGGGTGATACCATCGGAATCTGCCCCGTAGGCTGCTCGGTTGTATCCTACGATTATTTTGCCTGTGATATGATCGAGGCGGCACACGGACGTGCCCCTGCCGTTGCAACAGGCGTTAAGCGTTCAAGACCCGACAAATTCGTATTTACATATCAGGGCGACGGAGACCTTGCCGCCATCGGAACCTGCGAAACAGTCCATGCAGCGACCAGAGGCGAAAATATCACCATCATCTTTATTAATAATACCATTTACGGCATGACAGGCGGACAGATGGCTCCCACCACTCTCCCAGGTCAGGTTACACAGACAACTCCCTTCGGACGTGATCCCAAGGTGGCAGGATATCCCGTAATGGTATGCGAAATGCTCTCCCAGCTCACAGGAACTGCCTATGCGGAAAGAGTTTCGGTAGATTCCCCCGCACATATCAATGCGGCTAAAAAGGCTATCCGCAAGGGCTTTGAGGTTCAGAAGAACAAGCAGGGCTTTTCCATTATCGAGGTGCTGTCTACCTGTCCCACCAACTGGGGTATGACCCCCGAGGAATCTATGGAGAGGGTCAGAACAGAAATGATCCCTTACTATCCTCTGGGCGTTTACAAGGACATCACCGCAGAAAACAAGTAATGGAAAGGAGAATATCAGATGACCAGTGAAATTCAGCTTGCGGGCTTCGGCGGACAGGGTATTCTTTTTGCGGGCAAGGTGCTTGCATACTGCGGTATGCTTGCGGACAGAGAGGTATCATGGCTTCCCTGCTACGGACCCGAAATGAGAGGCGGTACCTGTAACTGCTCGGTTTGCCTTTCCGACGACCCCATCGGCTCACCTGTGGTAAATGAGCCCGACCTGCTTATTGCCATGAACGAGCCTTCCTACACAAAGTTTATAACCGCAGTTAAGGCAGGAGGCTATGCCTTTGTAGACAGCACTCTTGTGGATTCCGCAGATGTTCGCAGCGATATCCATGAATTCAGAGTACCCGCCACCAGGCTTGCAGACGAAAACGATCTTAAAGGCGGTGCAAACATAATCCTTATCGGCAAGCTCATAAAGGAAACGGGCGTTATTTCTATGGACGACATTGAAGCCGCCATCAGAAAGATCGTCCCCGCTAAAAAGGCACAGCTTATTGAGAATAATCTGAGAGCCATCAGGCTTGGCTTTGATTATGCCGAATAACAAGGTATTTCCAAAATAAAAGCATCAGCAGCACCGAGAAAATCAGTGTTGCTGATGCTATTTTATTGAGTATTCCGCATAATTTCACTGAGAATCTTTTCCGTCTCCGCCGGAAGCCTTTCGGGAAATCTCACAAATTCCATTATCCTGTCATGAGAATAATGAGAAAGCATATATTTCCCAAGCTTACAGCTTATCGCATAGCAGCCGTTAAGAGCGGTATAATTATCCGAAAGCTCCGAGGCGGTGACGCTTATCTCAATATCCTCAGCCGTCTGTCCCGAAAGATTCATTGCAAGCGCCTCCCAGAACCAGATCACACCCCTTGCATCGGGATTTATCTGCTGCTGACAGATGTGAACAAATTCATGGAGAATGAGCTTTTCGTATTCCAAAGGGTCTATATCCCCATGCCCATCAGCCTCCCTGCATCTCTCAAGGGACAGGAGATTTATATTGCCGTCGTATGTATCGCCGATCATCCAGCCGAAATATTCGGTAAATTTCTCCACATGAGCTTTGTAATCCCTAAATGATAATATTCTGAATGTGTTCGATTCCGTCAAGCCCGAAAAATCGTGTTATCCTGCAAATATTCTCCCCAAGAGTGCGGCTCACAAGCTCCGCAAGGGCTTTGTCGCAGGGGGAAAAGAAAATGCTGAAATTATTGGTCGTTATCGTCATTTCGCCGTTTTCTCCGCAAGCTCCTGCATAATTTTGCTTATCTCGATTCCCTGTGGGCAGTGACCCTCGCAGGCGCCGCAGCCGATGCAGTCGGATGGCTTGCCCTTGGAATCCAGCTTGTCCAAATCCTCAAGCGCCCATGGACCGTCAATTTTATAGCGATTATAAAGCCCCAGCACAACGGGAATATTTATCTCGGCAGGACAGCCTCCGCAGCAGTATCGGCAGGAGGTGCAGGGAACCTTTATTGCCTTGCTGAAAGTATTGCAGACATCAAAAAGAAGCTTTTCCTCATTATCCGACAGGGCGTAATCATCGGAAAATGTGTTCAGATTATCCGCCATCTGAGCATTGTCGGACATACCGCTGAGAATGACCTTAATGCCCTCAAGGCGCTTGAGCCACCTGAAAGCCCATGAGGCAACAGACCAATCGGGATGAACATCCTTCAGCATAGCCTCTGTCTCGGGAGTAAGCGCTGCCAGCCTGCCGCCTCTGACAGGCTCCATAACAATAATTGGAATATTTTTTTCGCAGAGAACCTCATATTCCGCTTTTGCCGAGCCGAAAAGAGAGTCGTAGTAATTGAGCTGGATCTGGGCAAAATCCCAATCACGATACTCTGCAAATTCCTTTAGTGTGCGGGGACTTGAATGAGAGGAAAAGCCCAAGAATTTTATCCTGCCAAGCCGCTTCTGTTCCTCGAAATATTCAATGCAGCCGCTATTTATGTATGTCTCGGCTGTGTTGTCGGTAACGCTGTGAATAAGATAAAAATCAATATGATCGACCCCCAGCCGCTCCAGCTGTTCCTCAAAAACCGCCTTGTAGTCGGAGTTTGCATGGATAAAGAACTTGTCCGCAATATAAAAGCTTTCTCTCGGATATCTCTTCACCAGAGCTTCCTTCAGAAAGCCCTCGGATCTGCCCCCGTGGTATATGTAGGCTGTGTCGTAATAATTTACGCCCTCTGCCATTGCCCTGTCGATTATCTCCATACCTCTTGCAAGGTCAATATCCCCGTCAGAGCCGCCATGAACAACAGGCAGGCGCATATTTCCCATTCCGAGAGCGGAAAGCTTAATATTCTGAAAATCCCTTGTTATCATAGCGAACCTCCGTTTAAAATAAAAATTTTTATCATAAAGCAGCGATTTCCTCCGCAAGTGCCTCGATCTGCGCCTCATTCTCCACATTCACGGCAGAGCATAGCTTAACGATATTTTCCGAAACAACAACTCCCTTGCAGCCCTCGAAAAGCTTTTTCATGGCATTTGCTGCCGTGGGAGCCCATGAACCGTTTTCAATGAGAAAGACCTGCCTGTTTTTATAGCCATGCTCCGCAAGCTCGGTTATAAATTCCCTCATAAATGGGAAAACGCCGCCGTTATAGGTGGTGGAAGCGCAGACAAGCTTCTTGTACTCAAATGCGGAAGCCAGAGCAAAGCTTATATCCTCCCGAGAAAGGTCAATAACACGAACATCGCTGCCCTTTTCGGCAAGCTTGTCCCTAAGCATCAGCGCAGCCTTTTTCGTGTTTCCGTAAACCGAGGTATAAGCAATCAGAACGCCCTCATTCTCAGGCTCATAAGCCGCCCATTTTGAATAAAGCTCTGTGTAATGTGCGATATTCTCCGAAAGTACAGGACCGTGCAGAGGGCAGATAACAGCAATATCAAGCCCTGCCGCCTTTTTGAGAACGCCCGAAGCAGGCATGCCGAACTTGCCCACAATGCCGTAATAATATCTCCTTGCCTCGGAGTCCCATTCCTCATTATAGTCAAGAGCGCCGAACTTGCCGAAGGCATCGGCGGAGAAAAGCGCCTTATCAAGGCTGTCATAGCTCATAATGACCTCGGGCCAGTGAACCATGGGAGCGGTTATAAATGTGAGTGTGTGCTTTCCGAGAGAAAGAGTATCATTCTCGCCCACAACTACTCTCCTGTCGGGATAATCAGTGCCGAAGAAATTCTTCATCATAGCAAAAGCCTTCTGAGAGGATACTATCACAGCAGAGGGATATTTTTCCATAAACACAGCAATGCCCGCAGAATGATCCGGCTCCATGTGATGGATCACAAGATAATCGGGTGACTTGCCCATAAGAGCGCCGTCCAGATTACTCAGCCATTCATCTATAAATCCGCCGTCCGCCGTGTCCATAACGGCAATTTTTTCATCAAGGATAACGTAGGAATTGTAGGACATACCATGAGGAACTCTGTACTGTCCTTCAAAATTCGGATTTATATGATCGTTAACGCCTATGTATCTGATATCATCGGAAATTTGCATAAAAAACATCCTTTCAAAAATTATCCTATAAAATAATTATGCCACATAAGCCTGCTGATGTCAAGAAAAAAATCGGGTATCACACCCAAGCGTGATACCCGAGGAAATTTCGGAAAAATAATTACTGAAGATCCTGGAGAGCTGCGTCAGCTTCCTGAACCAGCATATCAACAACAGCAGAGATCTCTTCTCTGTTGGTTGCCCATTCAACGCCGTGGAGAGCAGCTCTCAGACCGATCTCGTCGCCGCCGTCGGTGGTGAGGGAAGCAACATCGGTGGAAACGCCTGTAGCAAGATCTACAACGGGATACTGACGAGCGAGGTCATTGATCTCCTTGTTAATTGCAACAAGCTCTTCAGACCACTGATAATCATCCATAGCCTTCTGGTCGGCAATAGCGATAGCCTCGTCATTGGTGTTAGCGAGACGAGTGCAGTCAGCGAAGAGTCCAACGCCCTCAGGGTTAGCAGCGCCCTTGCAGAGAACCCATCCGTCAAGAGTTGCGCCCTGATAGGGATCGGAGCCCTCGGGAGAAGGAACGGGAGCAAGACCCAGATTGTCGGGAGATATGCCTGTAGCCCATGTATCGGGATTAGACTGAACGTGCCATGCGCCAACGATGTAGAAGAGCTCTCTGCCCTCGCCCATGAAAGCAGGCTGCTCATTCCAGTCGAAGAGAGATCTGTCCATAACGAGACCCTTGTTGTAAAGCTCATACATCCAGTTCATAGCTTTTTCAACGGTGGGATCCATCAGATTAGTGGTAAGAGAACCGTCAACGGACTTAACGGAGGGAACGCCTGCGGAGAGGAACAGAGCCTTTTCAGCCCAGTATCCGTCAAGACCCCACTGGTCAGCGTCAGGATCGCAGAACTGCTCAAGCATGGAGGTAAAGGTGTTCCAGTTCCACTCGCCTGCCTTATAAAGCTCCCAGGGATCGTCAAAGCCGTTTTCTTCGATGGTCTGCTTGTTGTAGATTACAACTGCCTCGGCAGAAACACTTGTTACAAACTCGTAGTGCTTGCCCTTGAAATTGTAGATCTCCATAGCGTCCTTAACATCTGTCCAGAGAGGAGAATCCATGTCGATATAGTCATCAATAGGCTGGAACATACCGTTGATTACGCCCTTGGGGAGTGCAGCGGTATCGCAGGGGAAGAAGTCAACTCCATCGCCGCCCAGAACCTTGGTAGAAAGGTCGGAGTATCTTGTATTCCATGTGGTAGGAACGTATTCAATTGTTCCGCCGTACTTTGTCTTAAAGAGAGTGATATTTACAGCCTCGGAGTCACCCTTGGAGGTTGAGGGATTGATATCGTAGTGAGCCATCCACTTGATTGTCTTGTTCTCAAGCTCAACGTCCTTCAGTTCCTTGGCAGCGATCTCCTCGAGGGTAGCCTTATCCTCCTCGGCGTATGTAGCGGTATTCAGCTCAACTGTAGCCGCTGTAGTGGTAACAACAGTAGTGTTTTCGGTATTTTCTGTTGTGCCGCCCTCAGACCCGCCTCCGCAGGCAGTAAGACCGAGAGTAAAGGTAAGAGCGGAAATACCGGCGATTGTTCTCTTGAAATTTTTCATATAAAACCTCCAATAATACTTGTTATGGATAAGCTCATCGGGGCTTGTCCACATATACGTTCAAGCCGTACAATATAATTAAACAATATTATTTTATCATTTTTAACGCAAACTGTCAATGACGTTTTGCAAATAATTTTCTGTTTAGTTTTGTTTATTTTTAATAATAAAACGTATTCGTAAATCAAATTTAGCTAAATAATCGGGCTAAAAAAACGGCAAAGCCCGAAGGCTCTGCCGTCATAAAATGCAATATTATCCGATTATTCCTCGTCGGAAGCCTCAGCGCCGTTCTCCTCGAGAACCGCTCTGATAGAAAGGCTGATGCGCTTCTTATCGGAATCTATCTCGGTGATCTTGGCTGTTACCTCGTCGCCTACGGAAAGAACATCCTTCACGTTGGTAACTCTCTTGTCAGCCACCTGAGAGATGTGGATAAGACCGTCAATGCCGGGGATTATCTGAGCAAATGCACCGAAAGCAGTGATGGAAACGATCTTGCAGTTAACAACATCGCCCTCGCTGAACTCATTCTCAAACTTGACCCAGGGGTTGTCCTCGTTCTTCTTGTAGCCGAGAGAAATTCTGCCTGCTTCCTTGTCCAGATCCTTAACATAAACCTCGAGAGTGTCGCCAACGGAAACAACCTCGGAGGGGTGCTTGATCCTGTCCCAGCTGAGCTCGGAGATGTGAACCATGCCGTCAATGCCGCCCAGGTCAACAAATGCACCGTAAGAAGTAAGAGACTTTACCTCGCCCTTGAAAACGTCGCCCACCTGAACGGTTTCCCAGAACTTAGCCTTGGCAGCGTCTCTCTCAGCGGAGCGAACAGCCTTGATAGAGCCCACAGCCTTGCCTCTCTGCTCATTTACCTCGATAACCTTGAACTTAACGTTCTTCTTGAGGAGCTCCTCAAGCTTCTCATCTCTTCTCATAGTAGCCTGAGAAGCGGGGATAAATACTCTCACGCCGTTTGCCAGAACGATAACGCCGCCCTTCACAACGCCTGTAACAGTTCCCTCGAGAACAGTGCCCTCTTCCTTTGCCTTGGCAAGCTCGTCAAGACCCTTGAGTGCGTCGACCTTCTTCTTGGAGAGCTGAACGATACCCTCCGCATCGTTGATCTTGATAACGATAAGATCGACTTCTTCGCCGACTTTAACCACATCGCCGGGCTTCAGGGAAGGATCGTCTGTCAGCTCGGACAGAGACACATAGCCTGTGTGCTTTGTACCCACGTCAACAATAGCTTCTGTGTTGTTTACAGCAGTTATGTATCCTTTCACCCTGTTACCGGTATATAATCTTTTGAAAGAAGCGTCGAGCGCCTCCTCAAAGTTAAAGTCCTCGTCCATGTTTTTGATAATTTCGCTCATCTGGTTTTTGACCTCCTTGATAATAGATGCCGGGGTGGACGCTCCGGCGGTGATACCTATTCGGATATCACTTTTATTAGAAAAGCCTTCCGGCATTTTCAGCAAACCTGTTTCCTCAGGGCTTTCAATATGAAAGCAGCACCCGCAAAGCCCGCTGCATATCCGAAAGAGCTTAACGGTATTTGAGCTGTGCCGCCCGCCGACCACGATCATGATATCGCTTTCGGCTGCCAGCCTCATTGCCTCCTCCTGCCTTTCTGAGGTTGCACTGCAAATGGTGTCAAAGGTCAGCACATTCGGAAAAGAGGCGGCTATTCGGACGCAATTTTGCCACATATTTATATTATACGTTGTCTGCGGCATAATTGCAACCTTTTTTTTTGAATTTTCATAATTTTTTTTCAGAAAAGCATTTAGCTCCTCTGAATTTTGCAAAACAAATGCTCTGTTTTCGCAGTGACCTGCAATTCCGATGACTTCGGGATGAGTATTGTCACCCATAATGATAACGTACATACCCTCACGGGAGCATTTGGCGGCAGTATTCTGAATACGTCTCACAAAGGGACAGGTGCCGTCGGAATAGGAAATGCCCCGTTCCTCCAGCTCTCTGTAAACGTCCGCACCAACACCGTGGGAACGGATAATGACCTTTTCACCGGGTTCCGCCTCGGAAGGGGAGGAAATGACCCGAACCCCCTTTTTGCCAAGATCGTCCACCACCGAAGGATTGTGGATTATCTCGCCCAGAGTAGCCGTTTTAAAGCCGTGTTCTATTTCATTATACACGAGTTTTACCGCTCTGTCAACACCAAAACAGAAACCTGCGGACTTTGCGGCGGTAATTGTGAATTTTTTCATAATTTTCAGACCATCTTTATGTGTATTATTGCCATAAAAAAGGGACTTATTCAGCAATTTCGGAAGAATTTTCCTGAATTTTTGGCCCCTCCACCAGCTCGGTAATGGCGTCCATAATGACGGATTTCACCTTTTTGAGGCTTTTGGAATCGCCCTCGCCGATGTCAAGCTCTTCTGATTTAATGACCTTGCCGATCTTCAGAGTGACCTTGCTGCGGAAATGCAGCTTTTCCCCCTCGAAAACAATTCCCATGGGAAGGACATCTGCACCCGACTTTGCGGCAATAAGCGCAACGCCCGTCTTGCCTCTGCCAACCTTATTTTCCTTGGAACGGGTGCCCTCGGGGAAAATGACCACATTCCTGCCGCTGTGCAGGATATCCACGCAGTCATCTATTACCTTCATATCTCCCGCACCCCGCTTAACGGGAAAAGCTCCCAGAAAGCGGATAAATGCCCCGAAGAGCTTGTTTTTGAAAAGCTCCTCCTTAGCCATGTAGGTAACGGGTCTTTTCATGGGCATGGTGATAATAACAGGGTCGGCATAGCTGCGGTGATTGCAGGCAATGATAAGCCCCTCGGTCTCCGGAACATTCTCCCTGCCCTCTATCTTGAAATTATAAAACAGCTTGTAAATTCCCATTACAGTGTATCTGACAAAAGCGTTCAACGAGCCTTACCGTCCTTTACATAATTTCCTTTATCATCCCGATAATTTTCTCCACGGCTTCCTCGAGCGTCAGCTCGGTGGTATCGCAGAGGACAGCGTCATCTGCCATTTTAAGGGGAGATATCTCTCTTGTGGAATCATCCCTGTCCCGCTTGATAATGTCCGCAAGGACCTGCTCATAGGTGGGAGCGTCGGGTTTGTCCGCAAGCTCCCTATATCTTCTGTCAGCCCTTGCCTCGGGAGAAGCGGTGAGAAATATTTTCAGATCGGCATCGGGAAGCACAACCGTGCCGATGTCCCTGCCGTCCATGATAATATTATTTTCACGGGCGATCTTCTTCTGCAGATCGAATAAAAACGCCCTTACCGCAGGGATAGCTGAAACCTTTGAAGCTCCCATTGAGACCTCGGGAGTGCGTATCCTGTCGGAAACGTCCCTGCCGTTTACAAAAACGTGCTGAACGCCGTCAATAAATCGCAGCTCGGGAGTGATATCCGAAAGCGCCTTCTCAACATTTTCGGGAATATCCGGATCAATATTACCTGACAGGCAGAAATACGCCACAGAGCGGTAAAGGGCGCCCGTGTCAACATATATAAAGCCCAGCTCGGCAGCAGCTCTGCGTGCAATGGTGGATTTTCCCGCACCCGCAGGGCCGTCTATGGCTATGTTAATACTCATTATAAAATCTCCTTAATATGAAGCGTCCGACCCGTCAATATCATCGAAAATAACGGGAACAAGCTGCTTGAGATCATTCAGCAGAGGAACGGCAAGCTCCCTCATCTGAGGGTGAGCACGCTCCGAGGTGCGGAGCCTGAAAAAGTGCCTCCATTCACGCAGATTCATAGTAACCATAAGCTCGGTCTTGACGGAATTGGGAAGAATGCTCCTTGCCTCCTCGGGCTTTGCCCCCAGAGAAATAAGCTTATTGTAAGCATTTTCGATCTCCTGCATGGTATTTTTCCAGATCGCAAATTTCTCCTCGTCCTCGTCCCAGAAGAATGGACGGATAAAGGTTATCTCTCCGCCGAATTTATCCTTTGAATAATTGCAGTAGCGTGTGCTTTCCTGGCTGTAGCTTGCAATGCGGTGACGGACGATCTCATGGGTAACGCCCCTGTCGCAGATAAATCTGACGGTGATCTTCTCATGCTCGAGAACGGATTCGTGACCCGATCTCAGTATCATTCCCACGAATTTCTCCGCAGAGCCTGCGGTTATCCTGTCCTCGCTCTTGTAGCAGACACGTCCGCAAAGCTCGATATTTTTAAGCATTTTCTCTCCTTCGATATCGGAAATTATCTCATGAGAGGGTGCGATAATTTTCATTGAGATCCTCCTTTTTATACATAACCGCTTCCCCGTCACCCGTATCATCGGAAACAGGGGTATAGCCGCAGCTCAGGCAGCATTTTTCCGCAGCCTCATTGGAGCTGTAAACGTGCATGGCAGCAGAATTGATGCCCTTTTCGATAAAGATCTCCTCAGCAAGACGGATACATTCCCTGCTGATGCCATGACCTCTGAATTCGGGGTCGATAACGAGCATGGAGATCCAGCCGCAGCCGCCGCTTTCCAGACCGCTGAGCTTGACCCAGCCCGCAGGCTCGGAGCCGTAATAGATGATATAATCCTCCTCGTCGCCGTCCTCACGCCACTGTTCAAATTCCTCGTCCCAGTCCTCGATATCAAGATTGCCCGCACCCAGTCTGTCAAGCAGCTCGGCACGATTGTAAAGCTCGCAGAGATAGGTCAGATCGCCCCTTGTGACCTCCGCTAGACGAACCTTTTTGCTGCAAAGCTCCGTCCTCACCTTTAAAATAGGATAGCCCTGCTGATAAGGCTTAACGATAGCGGGATTTTTTGCCGCTTCCGCAAAAATGATATCGGCAAGACCGTTTTCAAGCTCCCCAACAAGAACGTTCAGAGGCAGCTTATATAGCTCGGGACATACGGATGCTATGGAAATGACCCTTGCGCCGTTTAGGTCCATGACCCTGAAAGGCCATATGCTGCAGTCAAAGGGCTTGTTTTCGCCCAGTGTGCAGCCCTTTTCAGGGTCTAGAGCAGGACAGCGGTAAATTTCTTCCTCTTCGTCCCAGCAGCCCTCCATGTTGAAAATATAGCCGTCATTGCCGCCCTTTGAGACCATTTTCAGCTCGGGGCGTGCAGCAGAAATTTTAGTGTAAAGCTCTCTGGTGATAACAGGCGTCTCCCAGACGTCGTATTTGTCAAAAATGCAGCACAGACGGCACTTTGCACAGCTTTCGCCGGATAAAATGTTTTTTAGCATAAGTCATTTTCCTTTTCATATTATTTTCGGGAATATAGGCTCATATGCGGGATATAATAGAATAAAGCCGCCGAAACGGCAATATTAAACATTAAAAATTACTTTGGAAGGAATAAAAAAATGAAAATATCGCAAAAGCAGTACAGCGAAATGGTGAAGAAAGCATCTCCCGATTCAAAATGCTACAGAGACGTCCCCCTCGCATTTCTCATAGGCGGACTCATCTGCGTAATAGGTCAGGCAATAACAGACCTGTATTCATACCTTGGCTTTGACGACAGAACAGCCTCCGCCTTCTGTACCATAACACTTGTATTTCTCTCCGCTCTGTTCACAGGACTGGGGCTTTACGAAAAGCTTGCCAAATACGGCGGAGCAGGAACTCTCGTACCCGTAACGGGCTTTGCGAACGCCGTAGCATCCCCCGCAGTGGAATTTAAATCGGAGGGCTTTGTTTTAGGACTCGGAGCAAAAATTTTCATAATCGCAGGACCTGTTATCCTCTACGGAACAGCGGCGTCGGTGCTGTACGGACTTATCTACTACTTTTTCATCAGATAACGGAGACCCCCACAACGGTGATATTATCGGTGCTGCCGTTGTCAATGGCAGTGTCGATAAGCCGCCGCAGGCGCTTCGGGAGACGCATGGGCATGGCAAGTATCTCCTCAAATTCCCCCGATGTGATGTAATCGGAAAGCCCGTCGCTGCAGATGATGATAATGTCGCCCTTTTTAATGCCTCCGTCGATCTCTGTCACCTGAGGGTCGGGATCGTCGGCAATATTGCCCAGCACAGGGAAAATTACATTTCTCTGAGCATGGGTCTTTTTTTCCTCCCCTGTGATCTTGCCCTGCTCGTACAGGAGCTGGACAAGGGACTGGTCGGTAGAAAGCTGCCTGATAACGCCGCCCCTGCACCTGTACATTCGGGAATCGCCCACATTGACCACAAAAGCCCTGCCGTCCTCGTCCACAGCAAGAGCGCAGAGGGTGGTCTGCATATTAGCGGAATTGCCGTGGGTAATGCCATAGCGCCTGAGCCTCGAGTGAATGGATAAAAGCTTTGCCCTGATATCCACCTTTTTCCCGAACCTCACGGAGGCAAGAAGCTCCAGAGCCATGCGTGAAGCGATCTCGCCCGAAGCCTCGCCGCCCACGCCGTCGGCAACGGCAGCTATAAAGGGAGCGTTCACGTCGCTCTCCATCTGAGCCTTTGACAATACAATTTTGTTGACAAGATAAGCGTCCTCATTATGCTCACGGACAGCTCCCTTGTCGGAAATACCGCAGCAATAATACAAATCGGACACCTCGGACAGCTATAAATATACATAATATATTATACACCACATTCCCGCAAAATGCAAGAGGAAAATCGGATATTTTTCAGAACATATTATCCCGACCCGTTAATATTTTTCCCGTAATCACATAAAATTTCGTGAAAATTTGTGTAATAATACGAAAAGACAGAAAATGAATATGAAAATCATTGACAAATGAGTAGAAATATAGTAAAATTACTATGTAATATTATAGCAAATCCACACACGGAGGTTTTACATAATGGCAACCATAAAGCTTACAGAACTAATAGATGTCCGCACCCTTCAGGAAATTCAGGACGGCTTTGCCGAGGTAACGGGAATGGCAGCACTGACCACCGATGCGGACGGCAATCCTGTTACAAAGGGCAGTAATTTCACCGATTTCTGCATGAAATACACCCGCCGCTCAAAGATTGGCTGTGAAAGGTGCGAAAGATGCGACCGTGACGGGGGAGAGCAGACCCACCGCACAGGCAGAGCCGCTGCATATTCCTGCCATGCAGGGCTGATGGACTTTGCTGCGCCCATCATGGTTAACGGAGAATTTATCGGCTCCTTTATCGGCGGACAGGTTCTCACCGAAAAGCCCGATGAGAACAAATTCCGCAGGATCGCTGCAGAGCTTGGCATTAATCCCGACGACTATATCGCCGCTCTCAGAAAGGTAAAGATAGTTCCGAAGGAAAGAGTGGAGGCTGCCGCAAGATTTCTCCATACCATCGCCAAGAACATTTCGGAAATGGCATATTCGAGCTACTGCATGAGGGAGAATAACAGTGCCCTCTCTACTAATATGACAGCTGCAAATGATATTATCCGCAGGGTTAATATCATAGCCGAGGGCTGCATCACCGCAGTGACCAGAATGGACGAGACCTTCAGACAGCTTTCAAATATCGCAGATAAATGCGTATCCGAGGTAAAGACCGCCAACGACGCTGCAAAGGTGATACAGGATATCGCCATGAATACAAGGATACTGGGCTTCAATGCGTCTATCGAAGCGTCCAGAGCCAAGGAAAGCGGAAAGGGCTTCGGCGTAATTGCGCAGGAGGTAAGAAGCCTTGCCGACACCTCCAAGACCTCTGCCGATACTATTGAGCAGAAGATCAAGAGCATCGGAAACTGCGCAGCCGATATCAATAACAGCGCAAAGGATGCAGCTGAGCTTATTTCCGAAGCGGTATCGGGTATTGAAGAACTCAAGAGCGTTATCAGCGAGATAAAGTCATAAGACCGCCGCTGTAAACGTATAAACCGAAAGGAAGTGTTTTTATGGATCCTACAGCAATTGCTTCCATGGCAACAGGCATGAAGCAGGCTCAGCTTGCCAATGCAGTCAGCACCGCTATGGTAAAGAAGACCCATGACGTTATGGAAACTCAGGCTCAGGGGATCATCCAGATGGCTCAGAATATGCCCAAGGTGCAGGGTCAGATAGGCTCTATCCTTGACGTAAGAGCATAATTCCCCTAAGTCATAACGCTTCCGAAGCGCCCTCCCTCTGCGCTGCTTGTGCGGAGGGAGTTTTTTCGCAAAATTTCGTTGACAGCTTCTAATATACATGATATAATAGAAGAAATAACAGGGAATGATGTTCTCCCTTGATTTTTTATAAATCAAAACCGCCTTATACTAATCTTTAATCGTTCTGTAGACAAAGGCTTCGTTATAGCTGTCGAATTTGGCTATAGGTTGGTTAAAGATTAGTATTAATAGCTGATGACGTCTGCATTTTACGCAGAAGTTGTCGGCTTTTTTAAATTTATGGAGGGATAAAAATGCTGTTATCACTTGCGCTCATATTTATTGTGGGATTCAGTGCCGCAGAAATATTCAGAAGAATAAAGCTGCCGAGGATAATCGGTATCCTTATCTCGGGAATAATAATGGGTCCCTACGTTCTTGATCTTCTGGACCCGTCGATTCTGGGAATATCCGCCGAGCTCAGAAAAATGGCGCTCATAATAATACTTATAAAAGCAGGGCTGTCCCTTGACATCACCGACCTGAAAAAGATAGGCAGACCCGCCGTGCTCATGTCCTTTCTCCCAGCCTCCTTTGAAATATTGGGCTATGTGATATTTGCGCCCGTTATATTCGGTATAAGCCGCAGCGAAGCAGCAGTAATGGGAGCAGTGCTCAGCGCAGTATCCCCCGCAGTTGTTGTTCCCCGAATGGTTAAGCTGATCGAAGAAAAGCGGGGAACAAAAACAGGTGTGCCTCAGCTTATCCTTGCAGGCGCCTCCTGTGACGATATATTCGTGATTGTTCTGATATCCGCATTTCTCACCATGGCGCAAAGCGGCAGCTTCAATGCCGCAAGCCTCCTTGATATCCCCATATCAATAATACTTGGAGCAGCACTTGGCGCAATATCGGGGGTGATACTCGGAAAAATATCCGGCTCGTATAAGATGCGATGCACCACCCAAACAATTATTCTGCTCTCCGCAGCCTTTATCCTGATGACCGTGGAAACATGGGCAAAAGCTTATATTGCCCTCTCGGGACTTCTTGCCGTAGTATCCATGTCCTGCGTCCTAAAGCTGAGAATATCGTCGGAGCAAACAAAAAAGCTTTCCTCGAAATTCGGAAAGCTCTGGATAGCAGCGGAATGTCTTTTATTTGCCCTCGTTGGCGCAGCGGTGGATATCCGATATACCATGACCGCAGGCATTGGAGCTATAGCAATAATATTCATTGCTCTTATCCTCCGAACGGTGGGAGTTATCTTGTGTCTGATAAAAACAAAGCTGAATATAAAAGAACGCCTTTTCTGTGTAATAGCCTATCTGCCGAAAGCAACGGTTCAGGCAGCATTCGGAGCCGTCCCGCTTGCATCGGGGCTTCCCTGCGGAAAGCTGATACTGTCTGTTGCTGTCCTCGCCATAATAATTACCGCTCCCTTGGGAGCCATTGGGATAGACAACAGCTGTGAACGTCTGCTGAATGATGATTCAACATAAAACAAAAGCTGCCCCGCCATAAAGCAGGGCAGCATTTTTATGCCGAAACAGCTTATTAGCTTACTTAGAAAGCTTCCAGATGTTCTTAGCGTACTCATCAACAGCACGGTCAGCGGAGAATACACCCGCACCTGCAATGTTGTGAAGAGACATCTTGTTCCACTTAGCCTTGTCCTTGTAGCACTCGGAAACGTACTGCTGAGCGGACTGATATGCGTCGAAATCAGCGAGAACCATGTAAGGATCCTTGAATTTGAGGGTGTCGGCAACCTCTTCAAAGGTGCAGCCGTTGATACCGCTGTACATCTTGGCAAGAGCCTTGCGGATGACCTCATTGTTGTTCACATATTCCTCGGGACGATAGCCCTGTGCCTTCTTAGCAAGAACCTCTTCTGTAGTCATGCCGAAGATAAAGATATTGTCCTTGCCAACCTGCTCCTTGATCTCAACGTTAGCGCCGTCAAGAGTACCGAGAGTAAGAGCACCGTTGAGCATGAGCTTCATGTTTCCTGTACCGGAAGCCTCGGTGCCTGCGAGAGATATCTGCTCGGAAACCTCGGCAGCGGGCATAAGCAGCTCGGACATGGTAACACGGTAATCCTCAAGGAAGAATACCTGTAATTTCTTGCTGATAACGGGATTCTTTCTGATCTCCTCGCCCAGAGCCCAGATCATCTTGATGATCTGCTTAGCAAGATAATAGCCGGGAGCAGCCTTAGCAGCAAAGATGTATGCCTTGGGAGTAAATTCCATATCGGGATTCTCGAGAAGTGCATTGTACTCGGCAATGATGTTCAGAGCATTGAGGTTCTGTCTCTTGTACTCGTGGAGACGCTTTACCTGAACGTCAAAGATAGCATCTGTGTTAAGCTTTACGCCGAAATTCTGATTAACATACTTAGCAAAGCGCTTCTTGTTCTCGAGCTTGATCTTAGCCAGCTGATCGAGGACCTTCTTGTCATTTTCGTACTTAACAAAAGCGGAAAGCTCGGAAGCATTCTTCTTGAAGCCGTCGCCGATAGTCTCGGAAAGGAGATTTGTAAGACCGGGATTGGACTGGAGCAGCCATCTTCTGTAAGCGATACCGTTGGTTACGTTCTGGAACTTGTGAGGAGTGTAGCTGTACTCGTTGCTGAAAACATCGGTCTTGATGATCTCGGAGTGGAGCTTGGAAACGCCGTTTACGCTGTGAGAAGCGCAGACGCAGAGGAGAGCCATGTGGATCTGATTGTTCTGAACGATGGACATTCTGGAAACCTTGTTTCCGTCGCCCAGTCTCTCCATAAGCTCCTCGCAGTAGCGGCGGTTGATCTCGCAGATAATGTCGAAGATACGGGGAGTGATCTGACGAACCAGATTAACATCCCATTTCTCAAGAGCCTCAGCCATAACGGTGTGGTTTGTGTAAGCAAAGGTGTTGGTAACGATATACCAGCTCTTGTCCCAGCTGTAGCCGCAGTCATCCAGAAGGATCCGCATAAGCTCGGGGATAGCAAGAGTGGGGTGAGTATCGTTGATATGGATAGCGACCTTCTCGTGGAGATTGTCAAGAGTGCCGTAAACGGACATATGACGGTTAACGATATCGCCCACGGAAGCGGCGCACATAAAATACTGCTGACGATAACGGAGGCTCTTGCCCTCAAGGTGATTATCATTGGGATAAAGAACCTTGGAAATAGCCTGAGCAACAGTGTTCTGACCGAGAGCTCTTGCATAATCGCCCTGATTGAACATCTTCATATCAAAGGAAGGAGCCTTTGCCTGCCAGAGTCTCAGAACGGATACTCCGTCGCTCTCATAGCCGGGAACATACATATCGTAAGGAACAGCCACAACGGTGTTGTAATTAACGTAGGAAACGTGATGATACTGCTGATCCCAGTATTCCTTCAGCTCGCCGTCAAAGTGAACCTCGATGGACTTGTCGGTCTTGGGAACCAGCCAGCAGTCACCGCCGGGAAGCCAGTTATCGGGAAGCTCAGTCTGCCAGCCCTCCTCGATCTTCTGCTTGAAGATTCCGTATTCGTAGCAGATGGAGTAGCCCATTGCAGGATAGCCGTCGGTAGCAAGACCGTCCAGATAGCAGGCAGCGAGTCTGCCGAGACCGCCGTTTCCGAGACCTGCGTCAGGCTCGTAGTCGTAAATTCTCTCAATGTTAACGTCCCACTTGTTGAGAATGCTTTCAACCATGTCGTTGATCTCAAGGTTGTAAAGGCTGGTCTTGAGGGAGCGTCCCATAAGGAACTCCATGGAAAGGTAATAAATTTCCTTCTTGCCTGCGGAATGGACCTGATTTCTGAATTTTCTTCTCTTCGCTCTGAGCAGCTCTACAACTACAGCGGAAAGAGCCTTGTAGATCTGATTGTCGGAAGCGTCGATGGGAGTTACGTTAAACTCCACCTGAAGCTCCTGTCTGAGCTTTTCCTCAAAATCTTCCTTGGTAATAACAGGTATCATATTCATTTCTCCTTCATGAATAAATTTGCGGAATCTGA
Source organism: Oscillospiraceae bacterium (assembly GCA_022787085.1). Taxonomy (GTDB): domain Bacteria; phylum Bacillota; class Clostridia; order Oscillospirales; family Ruminococcaceae; genus Huintestinicola. The sequence goes on from JALFVE010000035.1 coordinate 24,248, forward strand.
ATAATCGAATGTAAAAATGTGCCTAAAAATATTATAAAATATCTGTGCAGTTTTTTCAATAGGAATAATAAACAAATATTTTTTCGACAAACGTGATTTACTGTCGTAAACGATTAAGTGATTGAGTATCAGCTCTGCATAATGCCGAAAATCGTAAGCTCTGTGTTCGCACTGCCCTCGGCAAGCTTTATTTCAACGGTGTGCTTTTCAGTATCCTTTGAAATGATGATCTGCTTGGTGTCGCCGTAATTGCCCCAGCCGCCCGAGAAATCAGCTTCAAGAGTGCCCTTTCGCTCGCCGTCAATGTAAACATCGTATTTGCCGCCCTTGCCGTCAGTCTGCTTGAGATAGAAGAAGCCGAGGCATTTACATTCCGTTTCGAATTTCAGATATCCCTCGCCCCTGGTAACGAAATTATCGGGGAAAAGCTCGGGATAAACGCTGTTTCCGCCTAATTCAAAGCCGCTTATCTCAACGGGAGATATCTCGGAAGCGCCAAGCATTTTTGCATTTGCATAGTAATCGGCAGTGTAAGCCGCAGCAGTAAAGGCAGTGTCCGAGGTATCAATGCTGTCAAGCTCGCCGTATACGCCGTCCAGATATCTCGTCAGCAGCTGACCGATAAGCCTGTGACCGTCATCATTGGGATGGAGCCCGTCGGGAGAAATATCCTTTGACACAATATTTCCCGCCTCTATCTCGGGATAGAAGGCATCTCTGTAGCTTATCATGGGCAGGTCGTAAGCTGCGCCTATCTCCTTGTGGACCTCCTGAAGATTATTTCCGTCGGTAGAAGCGGTAAAGAGCAGAATGACAGCCGGCTCACTTTCGGAGGATAGTATCTTTCTCACAAGGCTGTCATAGGAATACTTGTTCATCACCTTGTCGGTGTCATTAACGGCAAATTCGGTAATGACCACATCGGGCTTTGCGCTCAGCAGCTGCTCGTCCACCCTGTGAACGCCCAGATATGAATTGGTGCCGCCGATACCTGCATTGACAAAATTCACCTCGCAGTCGGGGAATTTCTCCGTCCAGTAGGCATGGAAAAGCTCCGCATAGCAGTTAGCCTGATTGGAAGCAAGGCTGCCCTGAGTGATAGAGCCGCCGATAACGCCCACAGTTATCTGCTTTTCATTCTGAGCCTTGAGCATTGCCTTGGCAAGGCGGGACTTATTGCCCTCGCTTATCAATGCACGCTTGTACATAGCGTCGGTAATGCCGTTTTCAAGGACAAATGGTTCCTCGGAAACCTCCTGAACGTCAGCAAGTTCGGTGATCTGAGTGCTTTCCTCGGCAGCAGTATCCGCAGGAATATCGCCTGACTTATTGCAGCCTGCCAGAGAAAAGCACATTACTGCAGCTATCATACCGGGAATAAATCTGATTTTTGACTTCATAACTAATAAACTCCTTAATAAATTCAAGCGGCTGCTATAATAAGCAGCCGCAAAATAATCTTGTTCAAAGGATCATCTGTATTTGCCGAGAGCCTTTTTAACGAAGAACACAACACCTGCAATTACAGCCAGAACCAGCAGAATAAACAGTATAACGGTAATGACCGAGGTGAATCCGCTGGGACCCTGATAAAGAGAGTTGTCGATATCGCCCACATTGGGGATAGTTTTTCCGTAATTGTCGGTAATGGTAATGTCGTCAAACATACCCAGATCTCCCTCAAAGCCTGATACAATGGGGAAGGAAATGCCTATCTTGGAATTTTCGGCATCAGCGGGAACGGTAATGGTAGCAACCCTGTAGCTGCCTGCGGAATCGGTAAGGAAGCTCTGAGAGGACCACTGCTCGCCGTCGGTAAATATCTCAAACTGAGATGTAGCCTTGGCTGCCTTAGAAGAAGCGTTTATGTAGATCTTCATGGTATAGCCCGAAAAGCTGTCAAGACCGAAATCCTCGGCGTCCAGATAGAAGCCGCCGTAACGGTTGCTGATCTCTCCCTTAAAGCTCTCGCTGAGCTTCAGTCCCTTTCCCGAAATGGCATCCTTCTCGGTAAGCTCCATGGTAAGCCCCGTATCCGAAGCATTGCCGAAGGTATGAATGTAATCAAGTGATTTTTCCGTATCAAAGGTAATTGTAGCCGCACCAACGCTGTCAGACTTATCAGTCTCTGCATAAACGGCTGTGCTCATGGTAAATGCCGCAGCAGCAGCGATCAGAAGGGATAATAATTTTTTCATCATCGAACCATCTTTCTCTCTGTTTTCTTTTCTCTCATCAATGGGTCGGCAAGCGAGCCGACCATACACTATAATTTTATTACAAATCCCCCGATTTGTCAATAGAAACCTCTTCCGTAAATTTGTCAATTTTTTATCACAGAATTTGATATAAACAACAAACGGGGAGCGGAAGGCTCCCCGCTTAAAAATTGCTTATTCAGCGCTGTTTAAGGAAAGGATAACGTCGGAAACGAGATTAGCGGGAAGCTGCTCATAGCGGACAAATTCAAAGGTAAAGCTTCCTCTGCCCCTGGTGATCTGCCGAAGCTGCATGGTAAAGGACTGCATTTCCCTCTCGGGAACCTCAGCAACGATCTCAGTCATACCCTTTTCCTCGGCAGGATTCATGCCCAGAACTCTGCCTCTGCGCTTGTTGAGGTCGCCCATAACATCGCCCGTATTATCATTGGGGATAAGAGCGGTAAGAGTGCCCACAGGCTCAAGGATAGTGGGGTCAGCCTGCTTGATGCCCTCCTTGAAGGCAATTGCCGCAGCGGTCTTGAATGCCATTTCGGAGCTGTCAACGGGATGATAGGAGCCGTCAACGAGAATTGCCTTGACGCCCGTAACGGGGCAGCCTGCCAGCACACCCTTGTTCATGCAGTCTCTGAGACCCTTTTCAACAGCAGGGAAGAAATTCTTGGGAACAGCGCCGCCGAAGACCTTCTCCTCGAAAACAAGCTCATCGGAAATGCAGGGCTCAAATTCAATCCATACATGACCATACTGACCATGTCCGCCTGACTGCTTCTTGTGCTTGCCCTCAGCCTTGACCTTCTTGCGGATAGTCTCACGGTATGCGATGCGGACGGGAGCAAGGACAGCGTCAACGCCGAACTTGTTCTTGAGCTTAGCTGCAGCCACCTCGATGTGCTGCTCGCCGAGACCCGCAATTACAAATTCACCCGTAGCAGGATCCTGATTGAAGGAGAGTGCAGGGTCCTCCTCGCAAAGTCTTGCAAAAGCAGCGCTTATCTTGCTTTCATCGCCCTGGGACTTAGCCTTAACAGCCATCTTGTAGCAGGGAACGGGGAAAACGATCTTGTCAAGAGAAACAGCCTTGCCCTCGCAGATAGTGTCATTGGTTGCCGCACCTATCTTAACGGCAGCGCATATATCGCCCGCATTGACGGAGGAGACCTCTGTCTGCTTCTTGCCGCAGAGGGAATAAAGCTTGCCTATCTTCTCAGGCTCGCCCGTAGTCGCATTTATGTATTCGGAATTAGCCTTTAAAACGCCGCTCATGACCTTGATAAAGGAGAGCTTGCCCACAAACTGATCGGCAACGGTCTTGAATACAAAAGCTCTGAGAGGAACATCATTTTTGCATACGATCTCCTCGATATCATCGCCCGAAACAGCCTCCGCAGGAGGGCAGTCTGCAGGAGAGGGCATCAGGAGGCAGACCTCCTTGAGAAGCATATCAATGCAGCCCATGGTAATATCGGAGCAGCAGACAACAGGAGTGATAAGACCCTTATTCATGCCGTCATGAAGACCCTTGACAAGCTCCTTCTGAGTAAATGCCTCACCCTCGAAGAATTTCTCCATCAGCTCTTCATCAGTCTCGGCAACAGCCTCGGAGAATGCGGCAACAAGACCGTCCATACGGTATTCCATCTTCTCGGATACCTCGGCGGTGGGCATATCCGTCTCGCTCACATTGCCCTTCTCATCGTACTTATAGCACTTCATCTCAATGAGATTAACGTAGGAAACCACCTGTCTGTCCTTGATAACGGGAACGATAACAGGGCACACGGTAGGACCGAAAACAGTTTTCAGATCGGTGAGAACGTTGTAGAAATTGGCGTCGGGATCGTCTACCTTAGTGATAACGAACATGGTAGCCTTGCCTGCCTTGCGGGCAGCCTTGTAAGCCTTTTCGGTGCCCACCTTAACGCCTGATTTTCCTGAAACGGTTATCATAACGGTGTCGGCAGCCCTTACAGCCTCCAGCATATCTGCCTCGAAATCGAAAAGACCGGGAGCGTCAAGGAGATTGAGCTTCAAGCCGTTATATTCAAATGAAGCGAGGGCAGCGCCGAGAGATGCCTTGCGCTTGATCTCCTCGGGGTCGTAGTCGCAGACGGTGTTGCCGTCAGAGGTCTTTCCGAGACGGTCGGATGCGCCTGCCTTATAGATAAGGGCTTCGGCAAGGGTGGTCTTTCCCGAGCCGCTGTGTCCTGCAATAGCAATATTTCGGATATTCTCTGCGCAGTAGTCGTTCATAATAGGTTCGCTCCTTTTAATTGATTTATCTTGACTGAAAATGAGATTTGTTGTCAAAATACACAATCAGCCTTGTTATTACAATATATATTATATATTATTTGTATAGCTATTGCAATAGTCTGGAATAATTTTGTACAGAAACTTTAAAAATATATGTCTGATTTTATTTATATTAACCATACCTGAAGTATATTCCCCAATAAAACAGAGAAAAAATTGTATAAAACCTCTTGAATTTTCGTCAGAAGTGTGGTATTATTGTATCAGATAAACAAAAATATCGCAGGCAGAACCACATTGAAAGCTAATTGAAGGAGGATTCCACACATGAAAATGAAAACGATATCATCTGCCGCAGCACTGTTTCTCGCCATGACAATGCTGGCAGGCTGTGCAGGAAGCGGCGGAAATGCCGAAAAGACCGATAATACTCACGCTCCCGCAGAAAGCGAAGCAGCGTCGGAAAGTACGCCGCCCGCATCCGACCCCGCCGAGGAGGAAAAGCTGGTGGGAATGACCTCACTTGAGATGGTGAGAGCCATGGGCAACGGCATAAATCTGGGCAACACTCTCGAAGTCTATAATCATCAGAGCTACACAGGGGGCGCAAATCCCGACGGCTTTGAAACAGGCTGGGGACAGCCCTACACCACCGCCGAAATGATACAGGGCATGAAGAACGCAGGCTTTGATACCATAAGAATACCCGTAGCCTGGACAAACGGCATGAACTTTGAAAAGGACGACTATACCATAGACGAAAGGCTCATGAACCGTGTTGAGACGGTGGTAAACTATGCCCTTGAAGCCGATATGTACGTTATCATAAACGACCACTGGGACGGCGGCTGGTGGGGAATGTTCGGCTCGGAGGATCAGGCGACAAGGGATAAAGCTCTTGAAATGTATAAATCCATGTGGACGCAGATAGGCGAGAATTTCAAGGATTATTCCCATAAGCTTATATTTGAGTCTGCAAACGAAGAGCTGGGCGACCGCCTGAACGACAAGGATATAACAGGCTCTGAGGGAGTTCTCAAAAAAAGCGAGTGCTATGAGACAGCAAATATGATTAACAGCGAGTTTGTGAAGCTCATCCGTTCCCAGGGCGGAAACAACGAAGACCGCTTCCTGCTTATCGCAGGCTATAATACGGATATTGCCCTCACCTGCGACGAACGCTTTAAAATGCCCGAGGATACGGCAGACAGCAAGCTCCTTCTCTCGGTGCATTACTATACTCCGTGGGACTACTGCGGCACCGAAAGCGTGGATCACTGGGGTTCGCCCACAGATTATGACGAGCAGAACGAACTTTTCGAGAAGCTTTCCAAATTCTCCGGGCAGGGCTACGGCGTTGTCATCGGCGAATATGCGGTCATGAAGAAAAACGGCGGAATAAAGCCCGATACGGATAAATTCTATTCCAACCTGATGGATAACTGCGACCTTTACGATTTCTGCCCCGTTCTTTGGGACTGCAGCAATTTCTACAAGAGAGTATCGAACACCACCGCCGACGAAACACTGGCGAAAATATTCTCCGACCGCAGATATGAGAACGAAAAGGACAAGGATACAGAAGCCGTAAAGACCGAAGCCAAGGCAAGAATAGATGAAACAAGGCAGAAAGCGGAGGATGAGCAGATAGAAAGCATCGACCTGCCTCCCTCCGACGATATGGCGATCGCATGGATAATGTACGCTGCAAGCGATTACGGGGTATCCTACAGCGTGGGAGATGTGTACGATCCCACTAACTGCACTACAGGAGTAAAGGCAGAAAACGTGCAGATAACAGGCGAGGGAACCTATACCGTGAGCCTTGATTTCTCGGAATGCGGCATGGCAAAGGGCGTTGCATTCTCGGCGCTTGGCATCTCAAACGGCGAGGAGCTGTTCCCCGGCTATACATATACAATTGACGAGATACTCATTAACGGCGAAGCCTTTGAAATGGCAGGCAAGGGCTACACCTGCTCCGACGACGGAAAGTGCACCAGAGTAAACCTCTATAACGGCTGGGTAAAGTCGGTTCCCGAGGAAGCGCGAACAGCAGACGGCGACCTGACAGACTGCTCCGCACAGATAATGCCCCTCACCGAAAGCAAGCGGATCAAGACCATTTCAGTGACCTTTACCGTAAAGGCTTAACGCAGAAAGCGCCCCGAGGCAGCAGCTTCGGGGCGCATTTTATGCGGCGTCACTCGCTGTTTTTTTAGTTTGTTTATATCATGCTCAGACAAAAAATCAACTGCGTTTTCCGAAAATTGTCCGTTGCAAAATCCTGCGGGGCGTGGTATAATTATCCTTGATATTATTTTTGTAAGGTGGATTTTATGCGGCACAACGAGATTCTCAAACAATATTTCGGCTATGAGAGCTTCCGTGAGGGGCAGGAGGAGCTTGTTACAAGTATTCTGTCGGGACGTGACACTCTCGGAGTTATGCCTACGGGTGCGGGCAAATCCGTTTGCTATCAGGTGCCTGCGCTTATGACAGAGGGCATTGCTATTGTTATTTCTCCACTTATCTCCCTTATGCAGGATCAGGTGGGGGCGCTTGTTCAGTCGGGTATCAGAGCCGCTTACATTAATAGTTCCCTTACTCAGAATCAGCTCTATGCCGTTATCCGAAACGCCGAGGCGGGGGTGTACAAGATCATTTATGTGGCTCCCGAGAGGCTGGATTCGGAAATATTCCTGAACCTTGCACGCAGGATAAAGATATCCATGATTACCGTTGACGAGGCTCACTGCATTTCTCAGTGGGGTCAGGATTTCAGACCCTCCTATCTGAATATACCGAAATTTGCCGCAGAGCTTCCCGAAAGACCCGTAATTACCGCTTTTACTGCCACTGCCACAGAGCGTGTCCGTGAGGATATTATCCGTCTGCTGGAGCTTCGTGATCCCTTTACTCTTGTGACGGGCTTTGACAGAAAAAATCTCTATTTTGAAGTCCGCCGTCCCTCGGACAAGGCTGCCGATCTGAAACGGCTCATCACCGCTTACGACAAGGAGGGGCGCAGCGGAATTATTTACTGCTCCACAAGAAAGACGGTGGAGGAGGTTTGCGAAAGGCTCGCTCGGGGCGGCTTTCCCGCTACAAGATATCATGCGGGGCTTTCCGAGGAGGAGCGCAGGGCTAATCAGGAGGATTTCATTTATGACCGAAAGCGCATTATGGTCGCCACAAATGCTTTCGGCATGGGCATTGACAAATCAAACGTGACCTTTGTTATCCACTACAATATGCCAAAGGATGTGGAGAGCTATTATCAGGAGGCGGGCCGTGCGGGACGTGACGGCTCTCCCTCCGACTGTATTCTTCTTTACAGCGGCAGGGATGTTGTGACGGGGGAATTTCTTATTAATAAGAGCTTCGAGGAATCGGAGCTGCCGCCCGAAATTGCCGAGGAGACAAGGAGGCGTGATCTCAAACGGCTTCGGGACATGACCTTTTACTGCACCTGCGGTGATTGTCTCAGGGGATATATCCTGCGGTATTTCGGGGAAAAGGCTCCTATGGAATGCGGCTGCTGCTCCGTTTGCTGCTCGGATTCCGAGGAGGTTGACATTACCGTTGAGGCTCAGAAGATATTGTCCTGCATTTATCGGGCGGGGCAGAGATACGGCGTTAAGACCATATGCGATATTCTCAGGGGAAGTGAGTCGGAAAAGCTTTCCCGTTCGGGGCTTGACAGGATCTCCACCTACGGCATTATGGCGGATACTTCGGAAAAACGCATCAGGCACATTGAGGAACGGCTTGAGAACATGGGCTATGTTATCCGCACAGAGGGGGAATATCCCGTTTTAAAGCTGGATAATTCCGCTTTAGAGGTCCTCAGGGGGAATGTGACCCTCAAGGCACGAATACCCGAGGACGCTGTTAAGAAGAAAAAGGAAACTCTCGTTTATGAACGTGACCCGAAGCTTATGGATATCCTCAAAAAGCTTCGCCAGAAAAAGGCTTCTATTCAGAGCGTGCCTGCATATTTCATTTTTACCGACGCTTCTCTTGCGGATATGTGCGAGAAAAGACCCGTTACTCCCGAGGAATTTCTGAATATTTCGGGTGTGGGCGGCGCTAAACTTGAACGCTACGGGGCAGATTTTATCAAGGCTATAAAGGATTACTGCGAGGGAAATCCCACGGCGGCTCCCACTGTTTCAAAGGCTTCCGTTAACCGTATGAAAACTCCCGTGGAGAGGGAAAAAGCCTTTGCAGAGCTTGAAAAGGGCATTGGCGATTTTTCGCCCTCGGAGGAGAATGTTCACATTACCGCTCTTATAAGCAGCATTATTACGGCGGCGGGGGTCAATGTTTCTGCGGCGAATCTCAGGACGGTGGTTTACGAATGGCTTATTTCAGAGGGGTATTTACAGATCTGCTCCGACGGTGATGATGGTACAAGAAAGGGCATTACGCCCCGTTCCGCCGAGATAGGTATTTTTGAAGAGGAGGTCACTGCTTCCTCGGGAAAAAAATACACCCATGTACTGTACAGCACACAGGCGCAGAGATTTATTGCGGATAATCTTGGAAATATCGGCAGGATGGCTGCTCATTTATGATATTTTCCGTTTCCGAGGATGGACATTGCACGATAGAGCTGCTCTAACAGCATTACTCTGGCAAGCTGGTGGGGGAAGGTCATGGGGGACATGGACAGCCTCATTGCGGCGGCGTTTTTTACCTTGTCCGACAGTCCGAAGGAGCTGCCGATAACTATGCTCAGTGAGCTTTTTCCCTCTACTCCGAATTTGTCCAGCTTCTTTGCAAGCTCCTCGCTGCTCAGCATTTTTCCCTCTATGCACATGGCTATGATAGTATCACCGGCTGCGGCGGCGAGTATGGTTTCCCCTTCGCTGTCAAGTGCTGTTTTTATCACCTTTTCCGACGGGGAATCGGGGAGGCGGTATTCGGGAAGCTCGGTTATTTTTATTTTACAGTAGGCTCCGAGCCGCTTTGTATATTCGGCGCAGGCTTCTCTCAGATAGCTTTCCTTCAGCTTTCCTACGGTTATCAGATTTATATTGAACATTTTTATTTCCTTTCTCGGTTTACAGGATCATTTCAAGTATCAGCAGCATTATGGGCTGATGTATGGCGTAGAAAATCAGGGAATGTCTGCCGATAAATTCAAGGGGCGGGCATTTCATTCGGTAGAAAAATTCGGGCAGCTTATGCTCATTAACGGGGATATGGAGCGCATAGCCCGTAAGAAACATGAATATGTACGGTATTATCGGAAAATAGTCGGCGCTGTAAAATCCCTTTGAGGTTATTCCGATAGGGTAGAGGTAACTGCCTATTGCGGGAGCGGGGATGGCTATATCCGTTATGAAAAGATGTATCACGCTGCTATGGTGGAAGTCTTTGAACATTATCCACAGCAGGACGGAGGCTATGAGAAGCGGCTGCCATGGTATTTTATCAAGCAGGGGTCGGAGAAGCCCGCATATTGCCATTAAGGCTCCGAAACAGCTCAGCACTCCGAACACGATAAGCTCCGACGGCACAAAATACGATGTGACAAGGGTTATGAGAAAGCCGACGATATACAGAAATGCGCCCCGCTTTACGGGGTCCTTTGAATAACGGGTACACACGCCTGAGACGGCAAACAGCACCCACAGAAAACAGATATGTATGATCTCCGCTTCAGGCTCCATCGGCGTGATGGCACGGGGCAGCTCTATGTTATATATATAGCGCAGGTCAAACAGGAGATGATAGAGCATGACAAGTATCATGGCTCCTCCTCTCAGTATATCAAGAGCGGATATACGCTCTCTTTTCGGGGCTTCGACGGCGGCTTGCATGGAAAGTCTCCTTTTCGGAAATTTTTTATAGTATGATTATACTTTATCGGCAGGAATATGTCAAGCATTTGGAAAGGGTCGAGCGTATGTATGATATTATCAAGGGCGTTTGCGATGCGGCGTTTTTTGCGGCTGCGGTTCCGGTCTATGGGGGATTTTTCCAATTTTTTGATTTCTGCTTATTAAAGCTCTTGCATTTGACGGATGAATGTGATATAATAAAAAAGTAATTTTACCCGAAAGGAGGCGGCGGTGATGTCCGCAGGAATATTTTTTTATACCCGTCGGTTTCCCGAAAGGGTGCAGGGTGATTTTTATTTAACGGATTTTTGAGTTATACTATATATTAAATATTAAAAGGAGATTTACCGCAATGGCTAAGGATAATAAAAAAATGGTTGACGCCATTACCTCTATGGACGAGGATTTCGCTAAATGGTACACCGACATATGCAAGAAGGCTGAGCTTGTTGAATACACAAGCGTTAAGGGCTGCATGGTCATAAGACCCTACGGATATGCTATCTGGGAGAATATTCAGAGGATTCTGGACGGTATGTTCAAGGCTACGGGTCATGAGAATGTTTGTATGCCCATGTTTATTCCCGAGAGCCTTTTACAGAAGGAAAAGGATCACGTTGAGGGCTTCGCTCCCGAGGTTGCCTGGGTCACTCACGGCGGCTCGGAAAAGCTGGAGGACAGACTTTGCGTTCGTCCTACCTCCGAGACTCTTTTCTGCGAGCATTACTCTAATATCGTTCATTCCTACAGGGATCTTCCCAAGCTCTACAATCAGTGGGTAAGCGTGGTAAGATGGGAGAAAACTACCCGTCCCTTCCTCCGCTCAAGAGAGTTTTTATGGCAGGAGGGTCACACCATTCATGCTACTGCTGAGGAGGCTGTTGAGGAAACTGAGCGTATGCTGAACGTTTATGCGCAGTTCTGCGAGGAAAGCCTTGCTATGCCTGTTGTTAAGGGCAGAAAGACCGAGAGCGACAAGTTTGCGGGTGCGGTTTCCACTTATGCAATTGAGGCGCTTATGCATGACGGAAAGGCTTTGCAGGCAGGTACCTCTCACTACTTCGGTGACGGCTTTGCTAAGGCTTTTGATATTATGTACACCGACAAGGAGAACAAGAAGGTTTATCCTCATCAGACTTCATGGGGTGTTACAACCCGTCTTATCGGTGCGGTCATCATGACTCACGGCGATGATAACGGTCTGGTGCTGCCTCCTGCGGTGGCTCCCATTCAGGCTGTTATTGTTCCCGTACAGCAGTTCAAGGAGGGCGTTCTTGAAAAGGCTAACGAGATTGCCGAGGCTCTGAAGGCTGCGGGTATTCGTGTTAAGCTTGATGACAGCGACAACACTCCCGGCTGGAAATTTGCCGAGTATGAGATGAAGGGCGTTCCTGTCCGCATTGAGATCGGTCCCAAGGACATTGAGCAGAATCAGTGCGTTATCGTTACCCGTCACAACAGGGAGAAGAGCTTTGTTTCCATTGACGGTCTTGCAGATACCGTTAAGTCTAAGCTCACCGAGGTTCATGACGGTCTTTACAAGGCGGCACTGGAAAATCGTGAGAGAAGGACCTATTCCTGCGTTACAATGGACGAGATATCCGAGGCTCTCGAAAAGAACGGCGACGGCTTTATAAAGGCTATGTGGTGCGGCGAAGAAGCCTGCGAGGACGAGGTCAAGGAAAAGACAGGCGTTGGCTCAAGATGTATTCCCTTTGAGCAGGAGGCGCTTTCCGACAAGTGCGTTTGCTGCGGCAAGCCTGCTAAGCACATGGTTTACTGGGGCAAGGCTTATTGATTTTATTCCTGTAAATTTTCGGGCTGCTGCATTTCTGCGGCAGCCTCACTTATAATAAGGATGTGGCGGTTATGATGGATATTACCGAATATATCAGGGATTTCGACTGCGAGCCTGAGGACGAATACGATGACGCTCTGGCTTTTGCACTGAAAAAGTGGATCGCTGACATGATAAACAGTATTCCCGAGAATGGCGTTTATGCGGCGGCGGTCTGCTTTCAGATGAGCCTTGACGAAAAAGACAGATGGCAGGCGGACGCTTCCTTTGCTTACAACACCGAGGATTATCTTGCGGCTCACAGGGATGGCAATCCTGAGGCTAAGTGGAATCACTGCGCTTGGAAAGAGGATTATTTTGCAAATGCCGACGACTCCGAGGCGGTGCGCGGCTGCGTTAAAATGTGGCTTCAGTTCAAGGATTTCGACGTCGAGGATGAGGAATTTGACGAGGAGGAGGTCGTTTACAGCTTCTTCGGCTGCGCTGTCAAGGCGGTGAGAGAGCTGAAAAGGGACGGAATTTTCCTTGAGAGGTTCGGTAAGGATATTCCTGTGCTTATGCTCTGGGGACTTGAATATCCCGAGGAAAATGCGCTTTTTTCCGCTGCGGCTAATGATATTTCTCTTCTTGACAGGGATTTCTTTGAGATGTGCGGCTGTCGCTTCCCTAAATAATAAGCAGATTTGTGAAAAATGCATAAATTAGTGTGAAAAATATAAGGTAAATTCTATATCCCAGTTTTGACAAAATACTTGCAAAACGGGGAAAAGTATGTTATAATACTTCTTGCGTGACTGCGAATGATATGCGATGAAGCGGAAGGTTGCTTGCGGTTTGTAAGGGAATTTCCGCAGAGTATGTCCGATTTAAAACCGGGCGGCTGTAATACCGAACACAGTTTGTGTCTCAAACCACAGGCGTTTTCGTCTGCAGGTGAGCATTTTGTGTGCTTGCGGCAACCCGAGGACATTTTTTTGATGTTTTTCGGGATTTTTTTATGTCGTTTATCACGAAACGCACGGCGGCGTGTGATGATTTTTACTGCTGATGTGCGCGGATACAGATAAAAATTGGGTGTTGCAAACTCGTCCCCATCAAATAATTTCAGGAGGCGATTTTAATGGCAGTCAATGAAAAAATCAGAATCAAGATCAAGGGTTATGATCACGCCGTTGTTGATGCAGCAGCTGCTAAGATAGTTGATGCGGCTAAGCGCAGCGGTGCAAGAGTTTCCGGTCCTATCCCCCTTCCCACAGACAAGGAGATCGTTACTATTCTCCGTGCTGTGCATAAGTACAAGGATAGCCGTGAGCAGTTCGAGATGAGAACTCACAAGAGACTTATCGACGTTCTCAGACCTACTGCTAAGACCACCGAGGCTCTTCAGGGTCTTGAGCTTCCCGCAGGCGTTGACATCGTTATGGAAATTAAGTAATCCGATTTCCTTCGGGCGACCGAAAAGATGTCAGGAAATGTGGGGTCAATGTTGACGGATACCGTCAACCAATAACCTATAGGGAGGAAAAAATATGACAAAGGCAATCATCGGTAAGAAAATCGGTATGACACAGATTTTCGATGAGGCAGGAAAGGTTATTCCTGTTACCGTTGTTGAAGCCGGCCCCTGCGTTGTTGTTCAGAAGAAGACCGTTGAAAATGACGGCTACAGCGCAGTTCAGTGCGGTTTCGGCGACATCAGGGAGAAGCTCGTCAACAAGCCTGTAAAGGGTCACTTTGCTAAGGCTGACGTTGCTCTCAAGAGAACCCTCAAGGAGTTCAGACTCGACAATGCTGAGTCTCTCAATGTGGGCGACGTTCTGAAGGCTGACACCTTCGAGGTAGGCGACATCGTTGATGTATGCGGTACTTCTAAGGGTAAGGGCTTCCAGGGCACTATCAAGAGAAACAATAACGCTAGACTTAAGGAAACTCACGGTACAGGTCCTGTTCACAGACATGCAGGATCAATGGGCGCGTGCTCCTCACCCTCCAGAATCTTCAAGGGCAAGGCTCTTCCCGGACATATGGGCGCTGAGAGAGTTACCGTTCAGAACCTTGAGATCGTTAAGATCGACGCTGAAAACAATCTTATCGCAGTAAAGGGCGCTATCCCCGGCCCCAAGAACGGTATCGTTACTATCGTTGACTGCGTTAAGAAGGCTTAATGGAAGGAGGAAGCAATAATGCCTAATATTAAGGTTATGGATATGACAGGTAATGAGGTTTCCACCATTGAGCTGTCAGATGCAATCTTCGGTATTACTCCCAATGTGCCTGCTATGCACACTATGGTTGTTAATTACCTTGCTAATCAGAGACAGGGCACACAGTCCACTCTTACTCGTACTGAGGTAAGCGGCGGCGGAAGAAAGCCCTGGAGACAGAAGGGCACAGGCCATGCAAGACAGGGCTCTACCCGTGCTCCCCAGTGGACACACGGCGGCGTTGCTCTCGGCCCCAAGCCCAGAAGCTATCGTTTCACCGTTAACAAGAAGCTCAGAAGACTTGCTATGAAGTCTGCTCTTTCTTCTAAGGTTCTTTCCGGTGATATGATCGTTCTCGACAATATCACTATGAACGAATTCAAGACCAAGGATATGGTTAAGATGCTCGGCGCTGTCGGCGCTCAGGGCAAGGCTCTCATTGTTATGCCTGAGGTTGATGCCAAGGTTATCAAGAGTGCTGCCAATATCCCCGGTGTCAAGACCGCTCTCGTAAACACTATCAATGTTTACGATATCCTCAACTACGACAAGTTCGTTGTTGTTAAGGATGCGGTTGCTAAAATTGAGGAGGTGTATGCATAATGACTGCACAGGACATCGTTATCAAGCCCATCATCACCGAAAAGAGCATGGGCGGTCTGCAGGAAAACAAGTACACTTTCAAGGTTGCTAAGAACGCTAACAAGATCGAGATCGCTAAGGCTGTTGAAGAGCTTTTCGGCGTTCAGGTCGCAAGCGTTAACACCATGAACGTGAGAGGAAGAGCTAAGAGAGTCGGCATGAACAGAGGCGTTACTCCCTCCTGGAAAAAGGCTATAGTTACTCTCAAGGAAGGCTCCAAGACCATCGAGTTCTTCGATGGCATGATGTGATCCATTTTACGGATCTGTCATTTCCGTAAAACGGAATGTATGGAAGGCGCCTTTATAAATGGCAATTGCCTTTCGCAAAACCACTTTAAGGAGTTGAAATCACAATGGCTATCAAGTCATATAAGCCTACGTCCCCTTCAAGACGTCAGATGACTGTTACCGACTACAGCGAGCTCTCCAAGGTCGCTCCCGAAAAGAGCCTCCTCGCTCCTCTCGATAAGAAGGCAGGAAGAAACAGCTACGGTCGTATCACTGTTCGTCACAGAGGCGGCGGAAACAGAAGAAAATACAGAATCATCGATTTCAAGAGAGACAAGCAGGGCATGAATGCTACTGTTATGACTCTTGAGTACGATCCCAACAGAAGCGCTTTCATCGCTCTCGTTCAGTACGAGGACGGCGAGAAGAGATATATAATCGCTCCCTACGGTCTTAAGGTAGGCGACGTTATCAGAGCAGGCTCCGATGCTGATATCAAGCCCGGCAACGCTCTCAAGCTCGGCGATATCCCTGTTGGTACCTTCATTCACAACCTTGAGCTTTATCCCGGCAAGGGCGCTCAGCTCGTCAGATCTGCCGGCAATATGGCTCAGCTTATGGGTAAGGAAGAGGATTACGCTCTCGTAAGACTTCCTTCCGGTGAGATGAGAAAGATCGCTATCGGCTGCATGGCCACTATCGGTCAGGTCGGCAATATCGATCACGAGAACGTTAACCTCGGTAAGGCAGGACGTACTCGTCACAAGGGCATCAGACCTACTGTTCGCGGTTCTGTTATGAACCCCTGCGATCACCCCCACGGCAGTGGTGAAGGTAAGTCTCCTGTCGGCCGTCCCGGTCCTGTTACTCCTTGGGGCAAGCCCGCTCTCGGTTACAAGACAAGAGCTACTCACAACCGTTCCGATAAGTTCATCGTTAAGAGAAGAAACGGCAAGTAATTGCCTGCGATTCAGATTCGCTTCTTAACACTTCAAAATATTTTATTATACTCATAGGATTCGTAAAGAGGAGATTGTTGATTTTGTCCCTCACGGGCAAAATCAACAGAATCTTGCCTCTAAACATCTGAGAGGGGAGGAAAACCAATGAGCAGAAGTATCAAGAAGGGACCTTACGTTCAGGAGGTTCTTTTAAAGAGAGTTATTGCCATGAATGAGGCCGGCGAAAAGAAGGTTCTCAAGACATGGAGCAGATCCTCAACTATTTTCCCTGATTTCGTAGGACACACTTTCGCTGTTCACGACGGCAGAAAGCACGTTCCCGTTTATGTTACTGAGGATATGGTAGGTCACAAGCTCGGTGAGTTCGCACCTACAAGAACATTTAAGGGCCACGCAGGCTCCAAGACATCCAACAACGGCAAGTAAGGCAGAGAGGAGAAGATTTTAATGGAAGCAAGAGCACATCTTACCAATGCTCGCATAGCGCCCAGAAAGGTTCAGATCGTTCTCGACCTTATCAGAGGCAAGGACGTTGAAACCGCTATGGCGATTTTAAAGTATACACCTAAGTCTGCCTGTGAATACCTGGAGAAGCTTCTGAAGTCTGCGGTTGCAAATGCTGAGAATAACTTCGGTCTCAATAAGGAGAACCTTATCGTTTCCGAATGCTACGTTTGCCCCGGACCTATCATGAAGCGCATCATGCCTCGTGCACAGGGCAGAGCTTTCCGCATCAACAAGAGAACTTCCAACGTTACTCTCGTTGTAGCTGAAAAAGAATAAGTCGAAAGAGGAGGTAAATTATGGGACAGAAAGTTAATCCCCATGGTCTGCGCGTTGGCGTAATCAAGGATTGGGATTCCCGTTGGTTTGCAAACAAGGCCGCTTTCGGCGATACACTTGTTGAGGACTATAACGTTCGTAATTTCATTAAGAAGAGCCTTAAAGACGCAGGCGTTCCTAAGGTTGAGATCGAAAGATTTGCAGGCAAAGTCAGAATCCACGTTTACTGCGCTAAGCCCGGTATCGTTATCGGACGCGGCGGTGAAAATATTGAAAAGCTCCGTCTCTCTGTTGAGAAGATGATGGGCAAGTCTGTTTACATCAACATCGTTGAGGTTAAGCAGCCTGATCTCGATTCTACTCTCGTTGCTGAGAACATCGCTGCTCAGCTCGAAAACCGTGTTTCCTACAGACGTGCTATGAAGCAGGCTATCGGTCGTGCTATGAAGCTCGGTGCCAAGGGTATCAAGGTCAGAGTCGGCGGCCGTCTCGCAGGCGCCGAGATCGCAAGAAGCGAGACTTATCACGAGGGTACTATTCCCCTTCAGACTATCCGTGCTGACATCGACTACGGCTTCGCTGAGGCTCACACAACCTACGGCCGTCTCGGTATCAAGGTTTGGATCTACAAGGGTGAGATCCTCAAGGGTGAGGCTTCCGCTGCAAGAGTTAACAAGGCTCCCGCTGAAAAGCCCGAGAGAAAGCGCCGCAGCAATGACGGCAGAAAGCGTGAGGGCGGTTACAGACCCCGTGCTAATAAGAACGAAGGAGGTAATGCATAATGCTGCTTCCAAAGAGAGTTAAGTATAGAAGAGTTCAGAGAGGCAGAATGACCGGTAAGGCTCTGAGAGGAAACAAGGTTTCCAACGGCGATTTCGGTCTGCAGGCTCTTGAGCCCGCTTGGATCACCTCTAATCAGATCGAGGCTGCCCGTATCGCTATGACTCGTTACATCAAGCGTGGCGGTCAGGTTTGGATCAAGATTTTCCCCGACAAGCCCATCACTGAGAAGCCCGCTGAAACTCGAATGGGTTCCGGTAAGGGTTCTCCCGAATACTGGGTTGCTGTTGTTAAGCCCGGCAGAGTTCTCTTTGAGATCGCCGGCGTTCCCGAGGAGACTGCAAGAGAGGCTATGCGTCTCGCTATGCACAAGCTCCCCATCAAGTGCAAGTTTATAACTAAGGAAGAGGAGGCGAGCAACTAATGAAGGCTTCGGAAATCAGAGATATGACCGCTCAGGAGCTGGAGAATAAGCTCGTTGATCTCAAGAAAGAGCTCTTCGCTCTCCGCTTCCAGCACACTGTTAATCAGCTTGATAATCCTGCACGTTTAAAGGCTGTCAAGAAGGACATCGCTCGCATCAAGACCATTCAGCGCGAGCAGTCCAATGCTAAGTAAGGGAGGACATTATAATGGCTGAAAGAAATCTCAGAAAAACAAGAGTCGGCAAGGTAGTTTCCAACAAGATGGACAAGACTATCGTTGTTGCTATTCAGGATAATGTAAAGCACCCCCTTTACAAGAAGATCATCAAGAGAACCATCAAGCTCAAGGCTCACGATGAGCAGAATATCTGCAACATCGGCGACAGAGTTGAGATCATGGAAACTCGTCCTCTCTCCAAGGACAAGAGATGGAGACTTGTTGAGGTTATCGAAAAGGCTAAGTAATCCGCCTTTTGGATTCGGAGCTTTCATCGGAACTTTTTTGGAAAATTTCTAAAAAGGTATTGACAAATGAGTTTCGATGTGGTATAATTTTTAATGTTGCTGATGTTTCGGCGTGGTGGGCGATATCACGCGATACGCACGGCAGCGTTGAGACATCTAATTTCAATTCAATTGTGATTTCCGGTATCGGGCAGGGTTATTCCTGCCTTATACCGTATTTCGCTGTTAAAAGGAAGGAGTAAATGCGCTGTGATACAGATGCAGACTTATTTAAAGGTCGCTGATAACACAGGTGCCAAGGAGCTTATGTGCATCAGAGTTCTCGGTGGTACCCGCAGAAGATATGCTAATATCGGCGATGTTGTCGTTGCTTCGGTCAAAAAAGCAACACCAGGCGGCGTTGTTAAGAAGGGCGACGTTGTTAAGGCAGTTATCGTTCGTTCCGCTAAGGGTCTCCGCAGAGAGGATGGTACCTACATTCGTTTTGATGAGAACGCAGCAGTTATCATCAAGGAGGATAAGAACCCCAGAGGAACACGTATTTTTGGACCTGTTGCAAGAGAGCTCCGTGACAAGGACTACATGAAGATCCTTTCCCTCGCTCCCGAGGTTCTTTAATGGAGGTGCCGCAAGATGAATAAGAAGTTACACGTTAAAACAGGCGACACTGTTGTTATCCTTTCCGGCAAGGACAAGGGCAAGCAGGGCAAGGTTCTCGAGGTTTCCCCCAAGGAGCAGAAGGTTATCGTTGAGGGCCTTAACATCGTTACCAAGCACGTTAAGCCCCGTCAGATGGGTCAGCAGGGCGGCATCGTTAAGTGCGAGGCTCCCCTCTATGCCTGCAAGGTCATGGCTGTCTGCCCTCACTGCGGCAAGCCTACCAGACTCGCTCACAAGATCGAGGCTGACGGCACCAAGTCCAGAGTCTGCAAGCACGCAGACTGCGGCAAAGCATATTAATGAAAGGAGTTACCTACCATGGCAGCAAATCTTAAGGAATTATATGTCAGCACAGTAGCTCCCTCACTTATGAAGAAGTTCAGCTACAAGAGTGTTATGCAGATCCCCAAGATCGACAAGGTCGTTATCAATGTCGGCGCAGGCGAGGCTAAGGATAACTCAAAGGTCATCGACGCTATCATGAACGATCTCGCTCTTATCACAGGTCAGAAGCCTGTCGTTTGCCGAGCTAAGAAGTCGGTCGCAAACTTCAAGATTCGTGAGGGTATGCCTATCGGCGTTAAGGTTACTCTCAGAGGCGAGAAGATGTACGAGTTCCTCGACAGACTCTTTAATGTTGCATTCCCCCGTGTTCGTGACTTCAGAGGAATCAACGGCAACTCCTTCGACGGCAGAGGAAACTACTCTACCGGTATCAAGGAGCAGCTTATCTTCCCCGAGATCGAGTACGATAAAATTGATAAGGTTCGCGGTATGGATATCAACATCATCACTACCGCTAACACCGACGAAGAAGCAAAAGAGCTGCTCGAGCTTATGGGCGCTCCCTTTGCTAAGTAATTGGGAGGTTTAATTAAATGGCTAAAACTTCAATGAAGATCAAGCAGCAGAGAACTCCTAAGTACTCTACCAGAGCTTACAACAGATGCAAGATCTGCGGACGTCCCCACGCTTATCTCAGAAAGTTCGGCAT
>JALFVE010000053.1 GCA_022787085.1 Oscillospiraceae bacterium
GTAGACAAAGGCGGCAGATAGAACGCTGCCAATCTAGGAAAGCGACCGCAGGCGGGCTGTCGCCCGGCAAGGGAGCTTGACGACGAGTGGCTGCGTTATAGCTGTCGAATTTGTCTATAGGTTGGTTAAAGATTAGTATAAAATCCTGCTGTTTATAAAACGGCAGGATTTTTTTTACAGAAACTATTGACAAGTGAGCATATCTGTGATATACTGTGTATATAACGATATACACAGTATATCACAGACAGGAGATGATAACATTAACATAATTCTGAATCCCGCCGCCGACAAACCAATGTATGAGCAGATAAAGGAAAAGATCAGACAGGCGGTCATAAACGGAGAGCTTTCGGATAATGAAATTCTTCCCAGCGTAAGGCAGCTTGCAGCGCAGCTGAATGTCAGCGCAATAACCGTTAAGCGAGCCTATTCCGATCTGGAGCATGAGGGCATCATCTACACCTCCGCAGGAAAGGGCACCTTTGTGAGAGCGCCCGACAAAAGCATGGTCATGGAGCAGTACAAGCAGCGGAGGCTTGCGGAATTTTCACAGTATGCGGACAAAATGCTCTCCGACGGCTTCACCCCCGAGGAGCTTATTGGCGCAATAAAAAACATCATTGAGAGGAAGTAAAATTATGGAAAATATTCTTGAGATAAAGGGACTTGAAAAGAAATTCGCAGACAGCAAATTTATGATGCACGATATAGATCTATCGCTTCCCAAGGGCGTTATCATGGGGCTGATCGGTGAAAACGGCGCAGGCAAGACCACGCTTATCAAGCTTATAATGAACATCTATGGCAGAACAAGCGGCAGCATTACCGCCTTTGACGGCATCGACAATGTAAAAAACGAGCCTGAGTTCAAAAACAGGCTTGGATATGTCGCAGACGAGGATTATCTTTACATAAACACAACGGTGGAGAAAACCGCTCTTGCCTTTTCCTATGCATTTGAAAAATGGGACGACGGTATTTTTAAAAAATATATGGATATGTGGCAGATAGACGTTAAGAAAAAATGCGGCGAGCTTTCCAAAGGCATGAAAACAAAAGTCATGCTGGCTCTTGCCCTTGCCCACGAGCCTGAGCTGCTTATTCTCGATGAGCCGACGGCGGGTCTTGACCCAGCGGCAAGAATAGAAATGCTGGATATCCTCCGTGAATTTGTTTCGGACGGAGAACATTCCGTTCTGTTCTCAACCCACATTACGGGAGATCTTGACAAGGTAGCCGATTACATTGCACTTATGATAGACGGACACATTTATGAGACTCTTTCCGCAGACGAGGCGCAGGAAAAATACGCCGTAATCTCGGGAGACAAAAGCGAAATGCTCCCCGCCGTTCTTATCGGCGCAAAGACTTCGGATATCGGCTTTGAAGCGCTTATTAAGAGGGAAAATGCTTCCATGTTCAAAAATGTGAATGTCCGCACTCCCAATTTCGAGGATATTCTCGTTCACACGATACTGCAGAACAGGGAAAACAGGCGCAATGGCTGAAAGGAGCATGGCTATGACAGCAAAGCAGTTTGACAAGGCTATGGGTACCCTCAGCGGATACGGAATAATTGACAGGATACTCATTGCGGCAATAGCGATATGCCTTATTGCACCCGCACCCTTTGCATTTGTGAATTACAATATCATGTGTGTTTTCTGGGTGATTTTTGCAATGCTTTTTATGAGCTGGGAATATATTAACATTATGTTCACCCCCGCATACCCTGTTTTTCAGAAAACAAAAGATATCGAAGCAAATTATCTTCTTTCGGAAAATCAGAGAACCGTAAATTCCGCCGCATTGTTCCCCGCAGACAGAACGACAGCAGTAAGGGCATTTCAGAATAAACGGCTGTTAATTTCGCTGATGATCGTGATAGGGCTTATCGCTCAGGGAACAGCGCTTATTAACTCGGACAAAATAATCAACTCCACTCCCCTTATAGTCGGGACCTCTCTTACAACTATTGTTTATAACATCGGCAGCATTTTATTTGCAGTAAAAAAGGGTATTCACAGCGTGGTAACACGTCAGATGTGCATGGTTCTGATGATAAGCTTTGCGATCACATCGCTGTCTATGACCCGATACGAGCCTGATGACAGCGGATTGGGCACAGGAACGGTGATGCTCATAAACGCTGCGATCACCCTGATAATCAGCCTTATTTCTTACAAAAAATGCCTGCATGACGCAAAAAACACCGCCCGAAACGGCGAAAAAATTTAAGGAGGTGAAACAAAATGACGGTTTCAGCTTACAGAAAAGCGGCAAAGCGTTTAACGGATCGCTCATTCATTGTGCTTAATGCATTGTCATTCGTCACATTAATACTGTTTTCATTTTTCCCACCTGTTGCAGTATTCTTTGACGGAGCATTATTTACATTTGAGTTTATGATATCATTTGTATTAATGATGTATGTTTGGTCGCACATGGTGCTGACAGAATCACACCCTGTTTTCTTCGGAACAAAAAAGCCTTCAAAGGGGATATCATTCTGCAATATGCAGTGCAGGAACGCCATCTATCAGCTGCCCGCAGGACGGGAAACAATTGTCCGTTCCTACATAGGAATCGAGAGAGTAACGTCAGGTTGTATCTTCCTTTCGGCAATTCTTTTCGGAGCAGTGCTTATTGTAAAGCCTGCGGGAGTTATTTTCTCTGCCGCAGCTCTGATAATGTATATCATAGCTTCCATAATAGTCCTCGGACTTTCAAACTCTTTAAAAAGCTGCGACGCTCAGAAATCCTCCAAATTTATCAATGTCTCTTATTATATCGCCTTGGCATTTATCTGGCTTTATTTATTATTATCAGACATGCTTGACGACACCATGGAGGCAGGCTTTATTCAAAGCCCTGTTCCCTCGGTGATATTCGGCAGCCTGTGCATTATCCTCGGGATATCGGATTTTATCATTGAAAGTAGTATCCACAAAAAGCTTATAGCCGACTGCCCGAACCGTTCGTTATCGGGAGAGCCTGTTTAAGATGAAAGGAATGATAAAAATGAATAAAGCACTGAAAATCCTTGCTTCCTCCAACACAAATATGTCCTTCATTTTATCCCCCATAGCCGCAGTGCTGCTTCCGCTGCCGATGATATTCGCACATACGGATCATGGTCTTGGCATATTATGCACATTCGGATTATTAGCCATCTTTTTATCAGCGGGGAGCCGTCTTGTTATATATCCCATAACGGGACCCTCTCCCGCCGAACCAAAAACCTTGAAATGGGCTGCAAACAACCGAACCATGATGAACGGCGCCTACTCGGGCTATGATATGGTCTGCCTTTTCCCCACCACCCGCAAGCAGCTTTTTCGCTCATTTTTTAAGGTGTGGCTGCCTGTTATTCTGATAACAGCGACAGAAACAGCAGCGGCAGTGATATTCAATTTCACAGAAGCTGCAAGAGGAGTAATATCGTCTTTCTCATTATGCTTTGCGTTAATTGTCATAGCGATTCCCAACATTTACTATTACAAGCCGAAAAACCAATATTTTGCAATGGTGCTGATAATTACAGGATTTCTGCTGTCATTGATATACATGATGATCTCAACAGTTACGGATATAATCATCACTGTATATCTCCCCGCTCCTGCCGCTGTGATACTCCCCATTGCTGCGATAATTTACAATATCATCTTCTATGCAAAAACGGCAATGCTGGGGGATTTCGCCAGAAACGGTGAAAAAATAATTTAAGCAGTCTGACAGACTATCTCGCAGCCGTAATCCATACATACAGGATGGGTCTTGATGTATCTCCTTGCATAGGCAAGGGAGTAGAATTTGCGTGCAAAGCCCTGATTTGAAACAAAGAGCTTATCATTGAAAACATACCTTTCCTCGCCTCGGATAAATATTCTGATTATGTAATACATATTCATCATCCTTTCCATAAAATCAATTTGAAAGAGAATTCATCTCCTTTGTCATAATTTTATCATATTATACCCCGATTTTACAATACCAAATGCCCAATCGTCCGAAAAAACGGTCTGATTGGGCATTTTTGCGTAAAGATTTCATTAAGCCGTAACATTAGGTGTTAAGCAGCCGTTAAGGAAATGAAAAAATATTGATTTTATCCTGCAAACAATTTATAATATTTACATAAATAGACGCAAGAAAATTCAGAAAGGAACGATGAAAATGATTAACATTTTCGGCTGCGACAATGAACCTGTTTTTCTTGACATTATCCGTGACACAGTTTTCAGTCAGACGGCTTTTTTACCGAAAAAGCACGCATTTCACCGTTTCAGAAATGCGGAGGAGCTGATGAAATGCCTTGACGACAGGCTGATAATCCCCCATCTGCTGATAATTGACGCTCATTTTGATATGTCCAGAACTATTGAATGTGCAGACAAGGTCCATGAAATGTATCCCTGCTGCAAGCTGCTGATAATGTCTGCCAATGAGGATGATTATTTTATGTCCTTTGAATGTGATTCCTGCGGATTTATCCCAAAGCTGAGTCTTCAGGAAAAGCTGCCCCAGACCCTTGCGGCAATTCTTCCGAGAATAGATGAAAATGCCGCAGAAAGCATTCAGCTCACAATTTACGGAAACGACAACCAATGCGAGCGTATCATTCTGCGGTATTCGGAAATTATACTTCTTGAATGTGTGATGAAAAAGGTGTATGTGACCTTTTCTGACGGAAGCTGTTTCAGAGTTAAATGCTCCATGTGGCGGGATGTCATGCAGAAATTCTGTATGCTGCCCTTTGCAGTTCCCCACCAGAATTACATTGTCAACATGAATTACATATCAAAAATGAGCTCTACCACTCTGACCATCTCCCCCATCGGGAAATGCATTTCCATCAGCAAGTACAGGCTCAAGGATTTCAAAGCGCTTTACGCAATGCTCCCAGACCGCAGCGTTTCGGGTCACTTTTTTCCGTAAAGGAGCCATGCCTTGACATCAAATTCCCGAACCGTACATTCATAGGTGAGGATAATGCAGACGGGTGCTGCAAGCATAAGTGCAAGCAGACCGAAAAGACCTCCCCAGCTCAGCCCGTCAATAGTCCTGCTTGAGGTGAACAGGTCCACCCATGCAAGGGACTGGATATTGCACCAGATGAAATAATTGAAAATATCCCCGATGACCCCAAGCTTTGACAGCAGCAGGGCTATCCACATGAGATACTGAGGCAGCGGCGCCGCAATTGCCATTTTCAGGGACATAAATGGGTCATGTGACACACCGTGGTATTTTATGAGATTTCTGTCCCTGACAGCGCAGTTGTATGCATAATTTATCATAAGTCCGTTGGCAATGATGGAGGACGCCACTGCAGTAAATACCTTGAACGCCATGAATTTAATCATAAAAACAAGCATACAAAGATTGAAAATCACGCAGATAAGCTCGCCTGCAAGCCACCAGACCATTCCCTTCGCCGCTCTTTTTCCGAAATTTTCCCTTGTATCAGCAACCATAATAAAAAAATCTCCTTGAATATTTTCCCCTTTTACTATAAAAGTATTATACATCATTTTCCGACACATTTCAAGCATTTTTCCTTTAATAATATTCAGGTGAATGAAGAATAATACTATTGTCCGGAATTTACGGACAATATGATTTTTCGAGGGATGGCAATGAATTACAAGCAGTTTCAGAACAGCGTTTATCGGAATGCCTCAATGGGCGTCACAGCTCTGAAAACAATGATACCCATGGTAAGCGACAGCAATGTTAAAAATCTTCTGATAAAGCAGTACAACGGCTACAAGGCTCAGAAGGAGATTACCGCAGGGCAGATGAAGCAGCATAATTTAATTCCCGAGGAGCCTCCGCTGATGACGCAGCTGATGACAAGAGCGTCTGTGGCTTATAGAATGAAGCGGGACAGCAGCGCAGGAAATGCAGCTAAAATGGTGATAAAGGGCACCAACACAGGCATTATCGAGCTGACGGAAAAGCTGAATCACACAAGCTGCAGCTCTCCCGAGGCAATTCAGTCTGCAAAGGAATATCTGCGCAGGGAACAGAAAAATATCGAAGGCTTAAAGCCGTATCTTTGATTTTTATCAGCATACCTCCAATAAAATAACTGCGCCGCTTTTGGAATATTCCTCAAGCGGCGCAGTTTTCAATTTATTTTTCCTTCGATTTGCAGCAGACGCCCATTATAAGTCCGAATATCATTGCGGCTGTAATGCCAGCGGAGGAGGCTGCCAGTCCCCCGGTGAAAACTCCCAGAAATCCCTTTGTATCAATAGCCTCTCTTACGCCCTCGGCAAGGGTATTTCCAAAGCCTGTGAGTGGAACCGCCGCCCCTGCTCCCGCAAATTCAATAAGAGGACGATATATCTCAAAAGCCCCCAGAACCACTCCCGCAACCACGTAGGTAACAAGTATCCTTGCGGGGGTGAGCTTTGTGTAATCAATAAGCAGCTGTCCTATTGCACATAAGGCACCGCCGATCAAAAATGCCCATAAATATTCCATTTTCAGCTCTCCTTTCAGTCGTGGGAAATATGCACAGCATGAGATATACCCGGAATACTTTCTCCCTGCTGTGTCATAGTGGGAGACATCAGCGCTCCCGTTGCGCAGAAAAGGATATTTTTGTATTCACCCGACTTAACCTTGTCAAGAAAATACCCGCATAGCACCGCCGCACTGCATCCGCAGCCCGAACCGCCCGCATGAACATCCTGTTTTTCATAACCGTACATCATTGTTCCGCAGTCCTTGTAGCGGGAAGCAATGTTTATCCCATCACCTGCCATCAGCTCGATAAGAAGCGTACCGCCAATTCTGCCAAGGTCTCCCGTAATGATAAGATCGAAATCCTCGGGAGTCATTCCCGTGTCGTTAAGATATGTGGATATTACATACTGTGCGGCTGGCGCCATTGCCGCACCCATATTATTTGCGTCGGTAACGCCCATATCAACTATCTTGCCGATAGTCACGCCCTTGATATGGGGTCCCTGCTTTTCATGGGGCGAAACCACCGCCGCACCCGAAGCTGTGCAGGTCCATTGAGCGGTGGGGGTTCTCACGCCGCCATATGAAAGCGGAAATCTGAACTGCCTTTCTGCCGAGCAGAAATGAGAAGAGGTCACAGCGACCACATTTCCGCCGATTCCGCTGTCGGTCATAAGTGACGCAAGCAGCAGGCTCTCCGCCATGGTGGAGCAGGCCCCGTAAACGCAGAGAAGCGGTATCTCAAGGTCTCTGAGACCGTAGGATGTGGTAGTGCATTGATTTATAAGATCTCCCGCAAACATATAATTTATTTCGTCTTTGGTGATATTTCCCTTTTCAAGCGCCTTGAGAACTGTGAGCCTCAGAAGCTCGCTTTCCGCCTTTTCCCATGAATCCTGCCCGAAATGGGTATCCTGATAAATCTGGTCAAAATGCCTGTGGAGAGGTCCGTCCCCCTCCTTCTTTCCGACTATTGCCGCATAGCTGCGGATAGTGGGGGGCGAGTCCATTTTAAACGTGTTTCGTGATATTCTCTGAGCCATGTGATAACCGCCTTTCCGATGTTTGACTCTGTTTGTAATATTTCACACGGAGAGAAAAATATTCATCTTAGAAATAAATTGCAATATTTAAAAATAATTAATCATTTTTTTCCTGCAATATGGTAAAATTATAATAATTAATATTATTGGAGATGATAAAATGGATTTTGATTCACTGCTGTCGAAAATTGACGACGCCGTCTGGGGAGTCCCTCTGATAGTACTGATACTTGCGGCGGGTCTGCTGCTTTCGGTGAGAACGGGATTTATTCAGATAAGGCATCTGCCCAGAGCGCTGAGATCCCTCTTTAAGGAGGAGGACGGCGGTCACGGCGAGGTCTCGGGCTTTGCATCCCTCTGCACCGCTCTTTCCGCAACCATCGGAACGGGAAATATCGTTGGAGTGGCAACGGCTGTGGGTATTCTCGCAGGAGGTCCCGGAGCGCTTTTCTGGATGTGGATAGCCGCATTCTTTGGCATGGCAACGAAATATTCCGAGGGCTTCCTTGCGGTAAAATACCGCACCATAGACGAGGAAGGTCATGTTCTGGGAGGTCCCTTCTACTACATAGAAAACGGCATGGGCAAAAAATGGAAATGGCTTGCAAAGATATTTGCATTTTTCGGTGCCTGCGTCGGTCTTATGGGAATCGGAACCTTCTCTCAGGTAAACGGGATTTCCTCCGCAGTAACAGGATTTTTTGACCCGAACTGCGAAAAGACGGTCACTATTCTCGGAAACACCTATTCTGTTGTAACAGTTATCACAGGCGTAATGATCGCACTGTTTGCGGGACTTGTTATAATCGGCGGAATCAAGCGCATAAGCAATGTTTCTCAGGTAGTCGTTCCCTTTATGGCAATACTCTATATAGTTGCAGTTATAACGCTTCTTATCTGCAACATCACAAAAATTCCCGCTGCCCTTGCGGAGATCATTCAAGGTGCATTCGGTATAAAGCCCATTGCGGGAGGTATGCTTGCTTCCATGATCATTTCCATGAGAAGCGGCGTTGCGAGAGGTATTTTCTCCAATGAATCGGGTCTCGGCTCTGCGCCCATTGCGGCGGCGGCTGCAAAGACAAAGGAGCCTGTCCGTCAGGGACTTATCTCCATGACGGGAACCTTTATCGACACCATCGTCATCTGCACAATGACAGGTCTTTCCATTATAATGATGGGCTCATGGGCAGACGAGAGCCTTCAGGGCGTTCAGGTCACAACAGACGCATTCCGTAAGGGACTTTATTTCCTGCCCTCTCAGGCGGCTTCTCTTATCCTGATGGTATGCCTTGTTTTCTTTGCCTTTACCACAATCCTCGGCTGGAATTACTACGGCGAGCGCTGCCTTGAATATCTGAGCGGAAAGAACAAGGCGGCTGTAATGATATACCGTATCCTCTATATCGCCGCGGTTTTCATAGGTCCCTACATGACGGTTTCTGCGGTTTGGACAATTGCAGATATTTTCAACGGTCTTATGGCATTCCCGAATATCATTGCTCTCTTTGCCCTGAGCGGCGTTGTTGCTAAGGACACTAAGGATTATTTTGAAAGGCTTAAAAAGGGCGAAATAACAGAATGAAATTAAAAATCGGCTGTGCTTCAAAAATGCACAGCCGATTTTTTCATGATTCAATTAATTGTATTTTTAAAGTGATAAAAATACCGCCCCGTTTTCATTCAAACGGGGCGGAAATTATCAGCAGTCAAAGGCAATTTCAAGAATAGGCTCTGCAACGGAGGCTCCTGCGGGAACCATAGGCAGAACATTCACGTCCTTGTCGATAATGCAGTTGATGAGAACGGGCTTGCCGCAGGAAAGAGCATACTGAAGCTTTTCCCTGACCTCGCTCTTTTTGGTAATTGTAACGGCTTCAATGCCGAATGCCTTTGCAAGCATTTCAAAATCTGTAGGCTTTTCAAGGGTGGTCTGGGAGAAATGGCAGTTGTAGAAAAGTCTCTGCCACTGTCTTACCATTCCGAGAACGGTGTTATTGAACACAAGCTCAATGACGGGCATCTGATATTTTGCAAGGGTGGAAAGCTCGGTCATGTTCATATAGAAGCTGCCGTCGCCTGCAATATTGACAACAGTTTTGTCGGGATTGCCCACCTTTGAGCCGATGGCTGCACCAAGTCCGTAACCCATGGTTCCGAGACCGCCCGATGTGGCAAAGCTCTTGGGATTCTTGAATGGGAAATACTCCGCAGCCCACATCTGATGCTGTCCTACCTCGGTGGTAATGATAGCGTCCCTGTTTGTAAGCTCTGCAAGTGTCTCGAGAACATACTGGGGAAGAACGGATTCCTCGGTCATTCCCACCTGCTTTAAAGGATATGCCTTCTTCCATTCAGCTATCTGAGCCATCCATTCGGGGTGCTTCATAGCAGGTCTGTCCTTCAATCTGCCCATAAGCTCGGAAAGAACAAGCTTCACATCTCCCTGAACGTGAACATCAGCGGGGACATTCTTGTCAAATTCGGCTGGGTCTATCTCAATATGTACGATCTTTGCATTTTTGATATTATTGCAGAAGGAAGAGGTATTGCAGGTAACACGGTCGGAGAATCTTGAGCCGAGAACTACAATAACATCACTGTTGATGAGCGCCATTGAGGATGTCTTTGTGCCGTGCATACCGAGCATTCCCGTGTATCTGGGGCTTTCATTGTCAAAGGAAGCCATACCCATGAGAGACATTGCAACGGGTGCGTCTATCAGCTCGGCAAATTCAGCAAGCTCTGCCTCGGCATTGGCAAGAACAACGCCGCCGCCTGTGAAGATAAGGGGCTTTTCGGCGGAAGCAATTACCTCGGCTGCCTTGTCTATCTCTGAATCATTTATTTTCAAGCTGTGACCCTGAATGGGCTTCGGCTCATATTCGCACTTTGCGGCGGTGATATCCTTGGGAATATCAATAAGCACAGGACCCTTCCTGCCGTCGTTGGCAATGAAGAACGCCTCACGGATAGTATCTGCAAGCTCCTTAACGTCCTTTACGATATAATTGTGCTTGGTGATGGGCATTGTAATGCCTGTGATATCGACCTCCTGGAAGGAGTCAAGACCCAGCAGGCTTGTGCCCACATTTCCTGTGATGGCAACCATGGGGATGCTATCCATATTGGCTGTAGCAATTGCGGTAACGAGGTTTGTTGCGCCCGGTCCCGAGGTAGCGATAACAACGCCTGTTTTGCCTGTGGTGCGGGCATATCCGTCTGCTGCATGACCCGCATTCTGCTCGTGAGAGGTGAGGATGTGGGTTATTCTGTCGCTGTAATCATAGAGGGCGTCGTAAATATTCAGCACAGCGCCACCGGGATATCCGAAAACCGTATCAACTCCCTGCTCAAGGAGACATTCGAGAATTATCTGAGAACCGTTAAGAAGCATTTAATGATCTTTCCTTTCCTAACATATATATTTGTCTTGGTAATGCTCACAGCAATATACGGCAAAGGGGGTATCCCTTCGGCTGCGGTCCTCGGGTATTGCGTAAAACCTTCAGCACAGCAGGCGTTGATCGCAGAGGGGCATTATAATAAAAGCAATAACTATTTTATTTTAACATATTTTCGGAAATATGTCAACGCTTTTGCAGAAAAATTCAGGATATAATGCCAAAAAAGGTCAGCCCGCAGACTGACCTTTTAATAAATGATGAAAATTACGCCTCAACGGACTTCTGAGGAGCAGCAGGCTTTTTGCCATTGCCCGATTTCTTTTCCTCGAGCCATACCCACAGGGGACCGGCAATGCAGGTGGAGGAATATGCGCCCGATATAAGTCCCATAGTCATGGGGAAAGCGAAGGAGATGATGGAATTTACGCCGTAAATCATCGCAACAATGGAAATAACGATCATTGCGGACACGGTGGTGATTGTTGTGTTGATAGAACGTGTCATGGACTGATTTATGCTGAGACTTGTAAGCTCACCGAGAGAATACTTGCTCTTGTAGAGCTTCTTATTCTCACGGATACGGTCGTAGATAACAATGGTGCTGTTGATGGAGTAACCGAAAATGGTGAGAACGACTGCCATAAAGTTTGCGTCGATCTCCATTCCGAACACGATGAATGTGCCATAAACTATGATAATATCGTGGAGAAGAGCAGCAACGGCGCACACGCCTGCAAGCCAGCCGCCGATATTCTTGAATCTGACAGCGATATAGATGATAAGCACGACAGCTGCAAAAGCAGCGGCAACGATACACTTGCTGAAAAATTCCTTACCTGCGGAGGGCGATACATCGGTGGACTCCACAAGCTCAAGATTATTTGCAGCATATTTCTCCTCAAGAGCATTGGTAAGGACGATCTGCTTATCGGCAGTAAGTCCCGAGTTTGAGAGCATGGAAAGCTGAATGTTGTTCTTACCTGTGTTGAAATCGGTTCCTGTGGTTACATTTACGCCGATGCCGTCAAGAGCGGCGGAGGCGTCACTCTGAAAGGCGTTAAGGTCGATCTCGCCATCGTAAAGATAGGTGATAAGAGTACCGCCCTTAAACTGAATATCCAGCTTTGCTCCGAAGATAAAGGAGGATAAAATGCAGATCGCAATAAGAATAATGGAAATGGTGAAATAGATCTTTCTGTTCTTAATAAAATCTATATGGAATTTGCAGTTGCTCATTTCTTAGCACCTCCGTAAAGCCTGGGATTTCTGAACGCCTTGAAGCCCGAAAGCGACATAAGCATAAGCCTTGAGCAGAGGACTCCGAAGAAGAGATTCAGGATAGTACCTGTGAGCAGGGTAAAGCCGAAGGAATAGATGGTACCTGCTGTGGAGGGTCCGAACATGAAGAATACAAAGTGAAGAAGCTTCGAGAAGATGCTGTCGGGGGTTCCGAAGGCACCCATCAGGATGATAGCCACAAGTATCATGGTGATGTTACCATCCATGATGGCAGAAAGAGCTCGCTGATAG
Source organism: Oscillospiraceae bacterium (assembly GCA_022787085.1). Lineage (GTDB taxonomy): Bacteria > Bacillota > Clostridia > Oscillospirales > Ruminococcaceae > Huintestinicola. Next base: position 12,461 of record JALFVE010000053.1, read on the forward strand.
CCGCTGATAAGCGCACCGTCAAGGGTCTTTCCGTTGTCAAGCTCCTCCTTGATTCTCTCGGCGGTAATAACGTTTGCATCAACACCCATGCCGACAGCAAGGATAATACCTGCAATACCGGGGATAGTAAGGATTCCGCTGGCATTGAAGCCGAAGTAGCCCGAAACAAATGCAAGAGTACCCGCAACCTGTCCGATAAGGGCGATAACAGCGATAAAACCTGGAAGTCTGTAAACAAATATCATAAACAGAGCAATGCAGATGAATGCAATGATACCCGCAACCACCATTGCCTCAAGTGCGCCCATTCCAAGGCTGGGAGAAATGGTGGAGAAGCTTGCAGTCACAAGCTTGAAGGGAAGTGCGCCCGAATTTATCTGATCGGCAAGCTTCTTGGAGCTTTCGGCGTCAAAATTACCTGTGATGGTAGCATTTCCGTCGGTGATTACAGCGCTAACTCTGGGGTAGGAAATGCAGGTATCGTCCATCCAGATGGAGATGACCCCGCCCTCCTCATAGAGCTTTGCTGTAGCTTCTGCAAATTTCTGTGTGCCCTCATCCGTAAGGTTCAGGGCAACGACCCACTGGCTGCCTGCGTTTGCGCTCTGATCGTATGCGGAATAAGCCTGGGCAACGTCCTTGCCCTCCAGAATAATATTCTCCGCTGTAACGCCTGTGGGCTTGTTCATATCGTCAAGCTCAATGCCCTCACGGAAGGTAAGCTGTGCAGTCTCACCCAGCTCCTTAACGGCTGCCTCGGGGTCAAACTCAGCCTCGCCCTCCTTCCAGGGGAAGCGGACGATAATTCTGTCGTTGTTGTAGTCGATATACGCCTCATAATCGGTAATGCTCAGGTTAATCATTCTCTGAACGATTACTTCCTTGGCGGAGTCAAGCTGCTCGTCCGTGGCGTCAAAGCCCTCGGGGGGAGTAAACGTTACATCAACGCCGCCCTTGATATCAATGCCGAAGCGGATATCATCAACGCCCTTTACATAAACTGTTTCGATATCGCCGTAAAAGCTGCTGAAGCCGAAAAGCACCGAAGCCGCAAATGCCATTATCAGCAGAAAAACGACAAAGAACACAGGTTTTTTAACCCTTTTCACTTTTATGACCATTCCTTTCCCGATGTCCTTGCAAATTTGCATTATAAACATCTTTATATACAGCCGAAAGTGCATACGGCCGCAATTATCGTTTAATTATAACATTTTTTACGGCGGATGTCAATAGGTGAAAAAGAAGTTATTACATTTTTTTGCGATAATTTACGCAAAAGATATTTTGTTTTACAATTATTTACAAAAATTACGCATATATATTAAACAAAGCAGCCCGAAGCCGCCTTATCCCGAGCCTTGTCTATTACCTCCTCAACAGTTTGCGATCCCTTATCCGATATGTACGAAAGCAGTGCATCATTAAATTCGCTGCCTTGAACCCTCATACAGAATCTCTCCGCACGTCTGGAAAAGGTATTTCCGTCACCGCCCACAAAAATGACCGCAAGCTCATTTTCGCTTATCCGATAGCATTTATCCCTTCCGAAGGTGTATGTCATAAGAAGGGCGAAGGTTCGGAGGGTCTGTTCTGAGGTAAGCCCGCTCCGTTCACTGCGGGATGACTCCAAATTGAGCCTTGCATAAAGGACCTCTGCAATTTTCTTTGCACTGCTCTCGGAATATTCCCTGCACAGGGCTTCATATCGGCTTTGATTCCACATCCCCGTCATAATATCGCTGCCTGCAAAATATTTCTCGATCGCTCTGCGCTCGGGAGCACGCTTTCCCTCGGGGTCGTCTATGCAGATATATACGAAAACGGTGGGGTAGTCCTCGGAATAACAGGGGCTGCGGACAAATCTGATAACGGCAGGCTTAAATTCTCCTCTGACCTTGCGATTATAGCTGTACCGATATTCACCCTCGTTTTCACGAAGCCATATGCGGACATATTCGGGATCGGTAAACAGAAGGAAATCCTCCAGCTCATCGTCCGGGACATTTCCGCAATGAGCAAACTGCCGTATCCAGTCCCAGCTTAACGGGAGCAGGCTCTCTGCGGAGCTTATTTCGCTTTCAAGCATGAAAACAGGCTCATATATTCCGCTGTGGAGATTTATATAAAGTATTTTGTAATAATTGGAGGCTATCCTTGACACCGAAGTGGAATCGGGAATGGTCCGACCATCGGATCTGACGCAGAATACTGCCCATGGATTGTTTCCGCAGCAGCTGCCGGGAGCAAAAATATCCATTGAAACGCTTCGATATTCGCCCAATATCCTGTATCTCAGTCCATGGATGATTATCCTTCTGCCTGCTCCTCCTCTGAAAAGCCTGTCCGAAAGAGCTTTCGGATCAATGTACCTGAGCAGAAGCTCACGGTCATCGGGATGGATTATCTCCTTTTCAACCATCAGCCGGAAATAGCTGTATATAGTCTCACAGTCCTCTGAACCCCTGTGCAGATTGTCCTGATAGGATTTGATAAGACGGTACTCCCCTGTTCTGACATTGAATTTTGATATGATAAGATAATTTTCAAACAGAACGGCAACCTCATTTGTACTGTTCCCGGGCGCCGATGCCGGATTCCTGTTTTCGGCGAAGATCATGCTTTTACCCCCCGAGGGAAATATGGAATTATTATGATATCGTAATTTATCGTTAATTATTATATCATATTTTTCCACTGTTGTCAAACTCCATTTTGTTATAAGATGTCAACTTCACTCGGCTTTTTTTAACATTTTTCATCAAATTTCGAGATATTCTCGCTTTTCCCTACGGGATATTATGTTATTTCCGATTTATTGAATTATGTACTTTTACTTAATTTTTTCAAAAATGTATTTACAAAACAATCTGAATATGTTATAATGTTTATTATCGAGGTGTGGCTCAGTTTGGTAGAGCGCTTCGTTCGGGACGAAGAGGCCGCGCGTTCAAGTCGCGTCACCTCGACCAGAAAAAATCCCCTCAAAACCCGCTTCAATGCGTTGTTTTTGAGGGGTTTTCCTTTTATCATTTTAATATATCAAACCTTTCAAAATCTGCTATTTCAGCGCAAAAATTTGCATACATGGGGGTCAAGATGGGGGTCAGAATATTTGTTCTTATTGATTTTTGATACCCGATAATAATTTTCACATCTGCCAAAAAAATATCATAAAATTTGTGCAACCCTACAAATATCACCGATATAGTTTATTTTTATATCAAACCCATTGACAATATAAACGATATCGGTTATAATATAATTACAGTAAAACAAACGAGGGCAAAGCCCAAAAATAGAAAGGAAAATTATAATGTTATACAGAGTAGAGATTCACAATTGGAATGAGAACATTCCTGATGATGGGATTTGGGACAGCGGATTCTTTCCCGATCTGACCGAAGCGAACAGTGAAGAAGAAGCTATTAAGCTATGCATTGATTACTACATGGAAGAAGCTGACTGGTCAACGATAGACCATGACCCCGAGAGCGTTGAAGTAAAGCCCGACTGCATAGAATACATCAATGGAGACGGCTATCGCTGTGCAGTGGTATTCAGGGCAGAAAGGATTATTGTAAACAACCTGAAAACCCTGAGAACCAAAGCAGGCATGACACAGCAGCAGCTTGCGGAAAAGACAGGCATTAAGGTACAAAAAATATCATGGTATGAAAATACAGATGATTTGAAAAATATCACCCTCTGGAACATTCTCCGCATAGCAGAAGCGCTAAATTGCACCGTTGAGGATATTGTCCTCAAGCAGTTATAAAAATATCCCCTCCGCTCTCAGAAGAGAATGGAGGGGATTATTTTACATAGTCTTAATGAATGCGTTGGGATAGTCTTTTTTGACGGATTCAAGGTATTTTTCGGCGTTTGCCTTAGAGCTGAATGCACCTACCTGCACATAATACATCTGCTTTGGTGTTTCTGCCGTTTCGGATATCGCAGCCCTTACCCTTTCCTTGAACGCCTTGAAATCTTCGGGGTGGGAAACGTACCAGAGCGGGCAATGTTTGCCTGTCACATCATAATGACGGATAACATCATCGGCAGAAAGCCCGAATTTCTTGCAGAGGAATGCACACAGCTCCACAAGGCTATCCTCTGTTTTCTTGTTGAATTTACCCGTACTGTCGGGGTGACAGCATTCAATGCTTATGCTGTATCCGTTCGCCTGATTGGTGCAGTAGCTCCATTCATCAAACGGAATGCACTGAACAATCTCGCCTTCAAGACCGATTACGAAGTGCGCCGAAACATATCTTTCATGGGTGTCCTTGAGATTTTCAAAATAATCCCTGTTGTTTTTCGCAGTAGAACGGGGATTCCCCACATAATGCACAGCGATTTTTGTTACCTTCTCAAGCTTAATCCCAGGTCGGCTGTACTTGTTGGGCGTAAGAAACATCTCGGTGATTTTCATAGTCATTTATCCCCCTTATTTTTCATAATATCAATAATTTTATCAAACAGTTTCTTGACAGGCTCGGGCATAACGCCCATGAGCGCCGCATTTTCGCATATAGAAATCAGCTCAGAGGCACAAAACGCTATAACCACAGCGTTTCGTATGTAATCGCACCCGAGCAGGATATCCGCATAATGCGCGCATACTACAAGAAGAACCGTAACTATTTTCTTGATGATTCCCTGCCAACAGGCTTTTGACGATAACGCCCCGTTTTCAGATTTGTTGGATTTATTCCAGAAAATAGTACAGGCTAAGCCCGTAGCAAAATCCACCGCCATGAAGATTATGAGTGCAAGCACCGCATTATCCCACCCGCCAAGGAGCTGAGCGATAAAAGACCCCACAGCGCCTATGGCACCGCATACAACAGCCATTTTTTCATTCATGATTATACCTCCGCATCATCAAATTCGGGGATAACGTCATCCGCAGGCTCAGGCTCAGGGACGTAGGTTTCAGCCTCAAAGCGTTCAATGTCAGCCTCAGTGATTTTGCCTTTGATGTAGTAGTTAGCCAGCTGAACCGCAGCCCATTCCTTTGAAAACTTTCCGTTCTTCACGCCTGAAATCAAGTTGTTTACCACCCAGGTATTAAATTCAAAAACTGCCATTTTAACATTCCTCCTATTTTTTATTCTATAGTTTCACCATTGGAAACAATAATAGCTGTGGTCAATTCGTCGATTTTATCCCATATTTTCTTGACAGCCGCATTTTTACGCACACCCGAAACACTCAGCTCACCAGCCGAAACGCTGACAACGTTCAATCCATCCTGCTGTCTGATGCCATTTGGGATAACATAGGGGTTGCTGTCGGGGTTTATGGTGTATTCTGCGCCGTGATAGGGTTCGTATGGTGTTGCAGTGCTGCCAATTTCCAGCTGCGGATATATAATCAGATTATCGCAAGTATATCCCGCAGCAATACGCACCCAAACAAATAAATATCTGTCATTTTCAACATCTTCCTGTGTTATTTCACCAATGCCATTATTGGTAATTGATTCGGCAATTCGGTCAATATATGAACCGCCCTCACGCCTATCTATTCCCATATAATATGTAGAAATTGATTGACCATCAATAGCGTTGACTGCAATTTTTCCAACGCCCATATTACGGGCATATAAATTATTCCACATACCTATGTATGTAATTGCAGTAGCAGTTCCGATTAGAGTTATACTGCCATCATCATTAGCTGTTGCAGTAATTCCATTCGCTGTCAATGTGGATTTATTTATCATTAACAAATTCTTCCCACTCACCCCAACCGTCAACTCCCTGCCAGTAATGGGCGGTTCGTAGGCGGTTGCAGTGTCTCCGAGTTCGAGCTGGGGTTTTATTACAAAATTATCAAACGCAACGTTAGCGCTGCAACAAATGGCTATTGTTCCATACATACCGTCTTCCTGCACTGTGTATGCTGGACTATCGTATGTTCCATTGTACAATATAGTTTTTCGGGTATCATCAGATTTCATAACCGATAATTGCATAAATACATCAGTATTTTTTGGTACACCAGATAATTTGTATGTTTTATCTTTGATTAGTGGTATATGATTCCCAGAATTTTTACTATTTAATATTAACCATACCTCTTCAGCGTTAGAACCGTTTAAAATTATTATCCCGTTGTCTATGGTAATGTTTAAACCGCCTACTGTTTTTGTTGTTTCGGCATACGGATAAAGAATCAAATTCTTCCCGCTCACAATCATCTCCGAAAACGGTATGCCTTCCTGCAAGCCATCAAGCTGTACGGGATTACCTTCTGCTGTCACGCCCCCGTCAGAAATAGCGGGGGCAAAATTAAAAGGGTTTGCGGAATCATTCTGAGCGTGCACCTGCACCTTGCCATTACCCAGCAGATAAACCGTGTTTTTGTCAAGGTCGTTGTGAGCAAAGGTCGCCGAACCGCCCGCTTTAACGCACATAACGCCGTCCGCATCGGGAACAATGCCCGATGATTTGGAAATATAGACATCAGCCGCACCGTCATTTCTGACAGCAAACGCCCGAAAGCAAGTGTCAAACTTAACAGCACATTCCGTCCCGTCAAGAATAACAGTGCAGTCCCTCAGACCGCTTTTAACGATTTTCTCCATAGTAAAAATACCTCCTTGATTTTTATTGCGCTATAACGATATTAGTGTTTGAGCTTGAAAGCCTAAAAGAAACAGCAGCTTGAAGCTGATATCTATCTGTATAAACATTGCCATCTGAATCATAGCCAATCAGCGTGAAAAACAATTCTCCGACTTTGCTTCCCCATTCAATATTAGTGACCTTTGCGTCATACGAATGGCGCCATGTTCCATCAACATAGTGGTCCTCTTCCCAGTATGCTCCATCAGTAGATTGAACAATGAATCTTACATTTTTGAAACCATTCGGGTCATTAAACGCATAGTAAATATTAACAGTTAGCGTATAATTTTTGTCAGGGTCTGTAATACGGTTAAAAAACTCATCAGCAATTTTAAATCCATCATCATATCCCCGGTTATATCCGTCCTGATACCCCTCATCATATCTATCGGGCACGTTCACAGAAACAGGATTAAACCCATCCACGCCGGCAGGGACTTCATATTCACCGTTCTGAGTGACCGAAAGCCGTTGAATGACTTTTTCCGAAGACATTTGCCCCATAAGGATTCCAAGTTCCCAATACTGCATCTCATCCACTTTCCGAAACCTCCTCCCGACCGAATGAAATAGCACCGTCATCAGCCTTAGAGCAAACCCATCTGAATGTCTTGTCACCCAGAGTGCCCACAACGGAAACCAACTTCTCGGTGTTATTTTCGATTTTGACCACGGGCTGAAGCCTGCTGAAGAGCGCCCCGCCGAATTCGGTAATACCGCCGCCCAGCGCCGAGAAGAAGGAAATATCCGCCTCACGAATATCGGTGCAGGGGTCGTCAGTAAAACCGATACCCTTGTCGGTAAGAACAGTGGAGCCGTATTTTCTGTCCGCCTCAATGCGTTTTCTCAGCTCGTATCCCACAAGATCGGTGTAATCTGATTCGTCCTCGCAGATATCGGCAGTTTCCGCCTGAGCAAAGACCTGGGAACCGCAAAGGTGAATGACCGTCCTAGCTGAAATGAATCCATAGCTGTCCCCGAAAATAAATTCCGTCAAACCGCATGGAGGCGCCGAAACAGCAGCATGAGCGCAGTAAAAAGAGCGCCAGACCTTTTCGGCAGCCAGACCCATGGCATTGCCCGCCCTGCTCTGGTCAAATAGCCTGCCGGAAAGCTTCAGAATGAATCTGAAATCGGAGCCGCTGCCTGCGGAAAACACCTCACCAGAAGCAGAGTTTCTGGCATAAACCGCCTTAAAAGGGCCTTTTTCCGAATGAATAAAAAAGGGAGCGCTTTTAGAAATATCAACGCCAACGCTGCCCGAAGCCGAAAGGAAGGGAGTAAAGCAAAGCTCCTCATCATCGGAGCAGTGCCACGCACCGACGCCGTTTTCGGCAAGGAACTCAAGAATTTCCCTGCATTTCTTACCATGGATATCCTTGAAATAAAGCCTGTCCACCATAGGGAAGATGAGAGAGCAGGGCTTGAAGCCGCACTGCGCCGCAATATCCCCCAGCACCTGAGAAGTGATAAATGGCTCAGCCTCTTCCGAGTAATTCTGATGATCGAAATCATTTTCGGTCATTCTCATCCTGTCGAAAGCCCGAATGGTAATAAGGCTTCCCCTGCGGCTGATGCTGCTGATAAAATGAGGACAAAAGCGCATATCCGCCGCCCCCGAGACCTTGATGACCACCGCCGCATTGGGAGAAAAGGATTTCGCCGTCCGCAGGGAGATAATAAGCTCGGAGCTTACAATGCCCTTAACAGGCATATTCTCGCTCTGCCTGATGATCTTCATAGAAGCGATATCCCTGCTGTCAATGGAAATGCCGTCTATTTTAATGTCATACCGAGGCAGGCTAAAGGCAGTCCTCAGGGACAAAAGCCGCATGAAGAACGATGTCGGCGGTCCAGAATCTCTCCCCGCCGAAAACCCTGTCAAGGGAAAGTGAGAGCTTCACCCCGTCAAAATCCGCAGATTTTTCCTCAGGAGCTGAATAAGTGACCTTCATGGAGCCATTGTCAAATTCAGCGGAAAGCCCCGCCGCCGTAATATCGTCCACATCGGATAAAACAGCCCTGACTGTTACCTCGTGACCTGTGCGATTGCGGATTTTCTCGCCGTAAATATTCACGAATGCAGATTCGTCGTCGAAAACGGGAGCAGTCTCAGCAGAATATTTGTTCGTAGTAATAAACCTGCTCACATCAATATCACCGATTTTAAGATGAATACCCATAAAAACCTCCAATCAGCAGGCAGTAAAAACTGCCGAAGCCTTAGTGCCGAAGATCTCCCCGGGAGCCGTCTCGGAAAGGGAGATAAGCATTTTCCCCTCAAAAGCAATGCCATCGCAGCTCATGTAAACGCACCTGAGCGGGCAGCCCGCCATAGCGTAAGAAAGGATCTTCTCCTGAACAGCATCTCCCTTAACAAGGAGAAAATCGAGTCTTATCTCAGCGAAATGAGAAACAGGTACAGCCCTGTCCCCGTCAACAAAATTTCTGACTATGACTCTGGGAGAGAGCCTTGCGCTAATGCCGCAAACGCCCTCAGTGACCGCCGTAAAACCCGAGGGAACGCCGTCCCCGTTCTCGGACATATCAATACCCAGAATAAAGCCAAACTCGTCAAAAAAGTCGCCGTCATAAAAATCCCTGACCGCTTCGCTGACCGTCAAATCAGCCCACCCCCCGAAAAATGATCTCAATATCTCTTTCTATCCTGATAAATCCGTTTTCCTCCGCCCTTGCAATAACCGCAGGGAAGGGGGAGCATATCCTGATAATGCCCTCACCCGAGAAATCGGAAAGCTTTTTTGCAGCGGAATCGGTAAGCTCAAGAAGCTTTTTTCTGCCGCCGAAGCCCGAAGCGGAAATAACCGCCTTAGTCCTTGCAATGCCGCCCTTGTAAAGCTTCAGAAAATCGCCGCCGCCCTTAGGGCAGACGGAAACCTCACCCGAGCCATATGCTCCCGCCTCCGCAGCGTCGGCTAAAATGCGGATAAGCTGTTCACTGTCGTAAATAACCGTCATAAAACCTCCTTTAGAAATGAAAAACCACATCACCCGCCCAGCTCAAGAACAATAAAAGCAGGCTTACCTCCGACGAAATGATATCTTAACTCAGTTATCTGATATTCCCTGTCACGGATAATAACGGAGCAGCCGCCGTCGGCAGAAAAATCAGCCTCTTCGGGAATACTTCTGCCGCAGTCATAGTAAAGCCTGCCGCAGGAGAAAAGAGCCTCGCCGTTTTTGGAAGCGTCCTTTTTGAGGAAAAGCTCAATGCGTACTCTTTCGAGCTTTGTTTCGGAAATGATCTCTCTTCCGCCGAAGATATCCATCTCGCCGTAATTTCTTAAAATGCAGCTCCCGTCAAGGAGCCTGTAAGGAATGTGTCTCAACCGTTCACCTCCCAATCGTGATACCGCCTCTGAAAATAAGACCCGCCGCCTCAATAATAGCCATAGCCCGAGGGCAGATAACAGAAGTCCGGGAAAAAGCAGCAGAAAAATCACCCAGCTTGACGGAAGAAAGGCCCTCGTTTTCCGCCATGTGATCCGCCTGAGCGCAGACAGCCCTGAAAAGCTCAGTCTCATCACTTTCGGATAAAACGTCAGTAGTGAGCTGTCCCCGAAGAATATCACCCGCCGCCCTGATAAACGGCATAATAATATCCTCCTCTTCGGAGCCGCAGAAAACCACCCTGTAAAATTCATAATCGGGATATTTCAAAAATAATCACCTCCCTTCTCCCCGAAAATAGAATCAAATCAGACCGTAGCCATGTGGCAGTAAACGCCCGCAGCCTTGTTGGCATAAACGGAGCAAAGACCGTAGCTTCTGTAGCCGTACTTCCATGCATCTGCGTCGGGATTATTAGCAGGAGTGACAATTTTTGGAAGAGCGTGCTTAGTAAACTGAATAACAGCAGGCTTGTGAACGATCATGAAGTTGATGTTCTTAGCGCCCTCCGCCTTGGAATATCCGCCGTCCTCCTCGCCCGAGGAAACGCCGTCATTGAGCTTGACAGCGGAATAAAATCTTGACTGAGGAACAACAACGACCTGATCGAAGGAAGCCATAACAGCCCTTGACTTAGTGGTGTCCATGTCATCTATCATTCCCTTGAGAACGGGAGTGATAAAGAGAACTCTGTCCTCGGAGGGGACCTCCGCAGCGTCCATGGCGCTGACCGCTTTTCTGACAGCAGCAGCAGCAGCCTCGCCTGAAGAAAGCTCGCCCGATTCCTTAGAAATGCCCTCAGTGCCCGCAATGGAAGCGAATCTGAAAGCGTCCAGCTCGGGAACGGCTTTGGTTCTGACGAATTCGCCCGCAAGAGCGCCGAAAGCGAGCTGCTGGCTCTCCTCGTTGTCCATAGCGTCCACGCTGAACATTCTGCCTCTCTCGTAGTTAAATTTCACCGTCTGCCAGGAAAGAGAAACATCGCCGCTTACATATCCGCTGTTTCTGGAATAATCTGCAAGCCCGTCCATGGAAAGCTTGGGGATAACAAGCTCATTGGCGTTTGCACCCTCTCTTGCAAGGGCAGCGTCGGATTCGAGAACAGCAGTCTTTGCAGCCTCTCTGTAGGTCTCGTCAAGGAGAGATGCGTACTTCTTAGCAAGTGTAATAGTGTTCATAAATAAAAACCTCCGTAAAATAATAGATTAAAAAAGTGAAAAATGTAAAAGAACTTAGCCTTTAAGCCCGAAAGCCCGTCTCAGAGCGGAAATATCGCTCTTTGATCTTAAAACGGAAACGCCCGTAGTAATACCGCTCCCCGCAGCGGAGATCCTGCCGAAGGCAGCCCTTGCCGCCTCCTCGAAATCCACGCCGTCACGGCTCGAGTAAAATCTGCCGAGGGTGATAATGTCCTCCGCCATTTCCGCAGGAACGCCCATCTCAGCGCAGATGCATTTAGCTCTGAGTCTGTCGTTTTCCTCTTTAGCAGCGGATAAAGCCGCAGAAAGCTCCTCCTCACGGGATACCATATCCTCAGCCTCATCGGAAACGGGAGTGCCCTCTGTCTCAAAAATCTCCTCATTCTCATTCATGATAAACAAAACTCCTTTCTTTCCTTCCGAATTTTCTCAATTTCCCTCAAAGCGTCCTCCTCTGAGCAGTCCAGAGCCGCCATAACAGCGGAGACTCTGCTTAAAAGCCCCGCCTGAACGAGCCTGATGTTCCTGTCAATGATCTCGTTTTTGTCAACAGTCTGCCTGTCGGAGAAGGACACTCTCACATTCACCTCCTCGAGGGGAACAGCGCCGCACATCTGACCGCAGCGGATAATGCACCTGACCGTGCTTTCAATAAGCTCCGCCGCAAGGCAGCGATCAGACTGCATGGTGATCTCAGTGCGAGTCTCCATGCTTTTTATCTCAGCAGCGGTTTTAAGACCGCCCGAGCTGTTAAAAGACAGTGTGCCCGAGGATAAGCCCACCTGGAAGCAAAGAATGTCGAGCAAAGCATTAATAGCGTCAACGTGTTCGGAAACTCTCAGCTCGCAGGTGTTGTCGGTAATTTTGAGGTCCTGTTCCTCGTCGCATTTAAGAGCCTGATAAACCTCGTCATCAGCGTCGAAATATCTGCTTATCCTGCCCGAATCGGGGTCAACCACCGTCCTTATGCAGGAGCTTGGAACGATGATGCGTTTTCTGCCCAGCACGAACTCACGGGAGAAGCTGTCGAAAGCGATATCAAGAGCCTTGAGGGTGTCGGAGCAGTTAGCGAAGCAGCTAAGTCCGAGCAAAGGATTATCCGACAGATTGTTGTCCCCCGCAGGACGGAAATAAGTGAACATAGGCACGTCCATGCCGGGAATATCGGAATGTTCGGTCAGCCCCTCAAAAACCTCGTCCAAAGGGATCTCAGAATACCCGCCGCCGTTTCTGATCTCAAAAAGCCGCCTGTCAATGACCGCATGACCGTTTGTCATGCCATGCTTTTCGAAAAGCACCATCTGCCGCCCGTCACGGAGGAAAGCGCTTCGGAAGATACCCTCGCAGATGCCGCACCTGCCGCTTCCCGTGGGGATAAAATCCTCAGCGGAAACGAGATCCAGAGAGACCCGACCGCCTTCGATGTAAACCTTAATGGCAGCGCCACCCAGAGCATAAGCCCTGCTGAAAAAAGCCGGAGCCTTCTCCCAGAAGCCGTTCTCCTGTAAAATGCGCATGGCAAAATCCTGCTGAGCCTTGCTCTGACAAAAGATGTCCGCCTGACTTGAAAAGGTAAGAGCGGCAAGGCTGTCGCAAAGAACCTTAGCGCAGCCCAGCTGAGCAATGCGCCTCTCGCCCTTGCCGTAAAGCCCCGATTTTTTAACATAAGCCCATGGGGGCTCTCCCCTGTAAATGTTGCTGCAAACGTCAATAACGTTCCTGAAAAAATCCTCATCCATAGGGAGCCTTGCATGAGGAAAAGCCCTCGCCGCCCCGCTGATAATATTTTCCATCAAAAACCTCCTTTAAAATGAGCCCGCCGCCAGAATGTCCTTCATGCGTCTTTCTGTGGAATACTCCTGAGCGTCCAGACTGTCAACGTTCACCGACCCGTCATCAAGGCGCCTGTCGGTGCCGCCCGCCTCCCATACCGCCTCGGAGAAAGCCCTTACAGTGTTGGGGCATTTGGCAGAAATGCAGTATCTTCCGCTGCTCATAAGTGAGGCGTAAAATCTGATCCTCTGCCCGATGTCACCCTTTTTAGCATTGTGGATCTCCACAGGAAGGCGCTCTCTTCTCGCCGCATTCTGAAGTCCCCTGATAAGGACCTGTTCAGCGCTGTCGCAGTAAACGTCTCTGAGACATGGGAATCGTGCGAGGGATTTTCTGATAAATCTCACAAAATCCCTCTCCAGCTCCGAAGGGGAAATAATACCCTGCCTGTAATACTCGTCGAGAGTGTAAATTCTCTTGTACCCCGCCGTGTAGCCCGTTAAATTAAAGGCAGTAGCCGAACCGTTCCCGCCGAAATCCACGCCCACATCCGCCATGATGATCTCCTTGGGGTCAATGCGTTTTGCAATGAAGTCCTCGGGATGATCTGCAAACTCCCTGTAAATAACGCCCTCAGCACTTTTCCATTTTCCGAGGATAAACCTGTCGTAATAAACGGAGCCTGCATATTCTCTCTTGATATCCCGAACGAATTTCTCGGGAAGAGCGGGATTGTCGTCAATAGTAAACTGAGAAGCCCTGACCGAACCGTCCCTCACGCCCTCGTCAATAAATTTTTTCAGCCAGTGAGAGGGAGAAGCAGGATTGCAGCTCCCGTCGAAAATGGAATTATTACGGTCAAGTCTGGACATTATCATTCTGAAAACATCCTCGCTCCAAGTGGTGATCTCATCGCCGTAGCAGTAGGAAAGGCTCATGCCCTGAAGCTTGTCAGCGCAGCCGCTGCGATAAGCGCCGAAGATGAAGCAGTCTCTGCCGAAAAGCCTGACCGTGCCGCCGCTTTTGACCCGTCCCACCAGCTTGTCGCCGAACATCTGCCGCATAGGGTCAATAATGTTTCGTGAAACGCTGCCCTCGGTGTTGCCCACAAGAGCAATGCCGCCCGCCTCATCGGCAGAAAGGATCCTGTGAGGGATGCGGTAAAAATCCAGAAAGGTTTTTCCGGACCGCACAGCGCCCACCGAAATGTTCCATCTTTTCGGCTCATAGGTAGAAATACGGATTATCTCCTCCTGCTTAGGAGTCAGAGACAGTTCCCGAACCAAACACATCACTCCTTTCGAAGAGACATCGTAGCTGAGCCACCGCCTCTCTCTCGTCGGGGTCATCGCCGCCGAAAATACCGCAGACCCGACCGAGCAGCTCAAGAGCCCTGAGCTTGTCATAAAGCTTGATCTCAATGCCCTTGGTGCCCGCCTTAATCGAGGAAACAGCCTTTCTGCAATCGGCGGAAAGCCTGTCGGTTTCGGTAAGAACGATAACCATCTCGCCGTTCTCGTCAGCGGAAATTCCGGCAAATTTGGAGAAATCGGAAAAAGCGATAGCAGCCAGCTCAGCGAGAACAGCCTTTTTTGTAATTTTTTTCAAAAGCAAACCTCCTTTCAATATTCGTAATTGTTGTCAATAAACTCTCTGAACTCCCTGCCATACTCCCTGAGGAAATCGTAAAGGATACTCTCGGCAGCATTGCTAGCAATGGAATCAGCGAAGCAGTCGAGGCACATATCGAAACGCTGGACCTCATGGGAGCAGACCTCATCGCCGCAAACAGGGCAGGAGCAAAGCTCACGTCTTAACATTAAAACCCTCCTCATTTTTGAAACATTTGTTTGCTGTAATCATATAATAACACATCCGTTCTAATTTGTCAAGGCTTTTTTGCAAAAACCAGAAACTTTGTTTCGTTTATACAAAAACATCTGTTCTGTTTTAAACAAAATTAATAAAATAAACAATAGCGAAAAAAGAGCAAAGAAAAAAGGCAAATCGGAGAAAATCCCGTTCAATACATCATATTTCCAAAGCAGCAATAAACAAAAAAACAAAAACAAGAAAAAATTCAACAATCCCCTTGACAAAAGGAAATAAATGTGATATAATTCATATTAAACATATAGGAAATATCTAATTTCCAAACAGAAAGGCGGATACATATGAAGGTATATAAGAAGATCACAGACCTGATCGGACACACTCCCCTGCTTGAGCTTGAGAATATAGAGAAGGCAGAGGGACTTGAAGCGAAGCTCTATGCAAAGCTTGAGTATTTCAATCCCGCAGGCAGCGTAAAGGACAGGATCGCCAAGGCAATGCTTGAGGATGCGGAAGCAAAAGGCGTGTTAAAGCCCGACAGCACCATAATCGAGCCCACCAGCGGCAATACGGGAATAGGGCTTGCAGCAGCAGCAGCAGCCAAGGGCTATAAGCTCATCATCGCCATGCCCGAGACCATGAGCGTGGAGAGAAGAAAGCTGATGAAGGCATACGGAGCCGAGCTGGTGCTCACCGAGGGAGCGAAGGGCATGAAGGGAGCGATAGCGAAGGCAGAGGAGCTGGCAAAGGAGATACCTAACAGCTTCATCCCCTCGCAGTTTTCAAACCCCGCCAATCCCGCAGCCCATGAAAGGACCACAGGCGTGGAGATATGGGAGGATACCGACGGCACAGTAGATATATTCGTAGCAGGCGTAGGCACAGGCGGAACGATCACAGGAACAGGCAAATATTTAAAGTCGAAGAAGCCTGGTGTAAGGATAGTAGCCGTAGAGCCCGCCTCCTCGCCCGTCCTGTCGGGAGGAGCCGCAGGACCGCATAAAATACAGGGAATCGGCGCAGGCTTTGTGCCCGATACCCTCGACACCTCGGTATATGATGAGATCATCCCCGTAGAAAACGACAGTGCCTTTGAAACAGGCAGAAAGATCGCCCGAACGGAAGGCGTGCTTGTGGGCATATCCTCGGGAGCTGCATTGTATGCAGCAATAGAGCTTGCAAAGCGTCCCGAAAATAAGGGCAAGACCATAGTAGTGCTCCTGCCCGACACAGGCGAGAGATATCTCTCCACAGCAATGTTCTCCGAATAAAAAAGCAAACGCCGCACGATCAGTGATATAATCCCCTTAGAGTAGACACTCGAAAAAACAAAAATTCGAGACTACACTAAGGGGGTTAATTTATGCCAAAAAGAATACATAAGAAATATTCTGTAGAACTGAAATTAAAAGCAGTGAACGACTATTTGTCCGG
>JALFVE010000009.1 GCA_022787085.1 Oscillospiraceae bacterium
GGACATTCGGATGTAAACATCACCCTTAACCGCTATGCTCACGTCCTTGATGAGCAGAAGAGGAAAACGATGAATTTACTCCTCGGAGAATAAAAAACAGCGCAAAACAGAGCTGTTCCGCTGTTTTGCGCTGCGCAGACATTATTTTTATAGATTTAAGTCAGAAATTTGTCCGTACTCTTTTATCAAGAAATCGTTCGAGGATAAAGTAATTGATGCGAAATCTACAACAAGGTCATATTCCAGCGGTATTCTGTAAAGTTTTAATTTGGAAGCATCAGACTCATCGTTAATCCAAAAAGGACTATCCACTTCATTAAATAAAAAATAATCACCTTGTAAAGTATCACAATTATCACAACAATTTGCTAAATAAGTACAACCTGCAAATTTTGAATATTTCTCTTTATAATTGTAGTTACTTTGAACATAATTTAATAATTTATCTGGAAAAGGAGCAATGTAATCGGTAACATGAATTTCCCCACCTTTATCATGATATACTCCATTGTCAACTTCATCCCCAAATTCAAAATAACTTTCTACTCCATATCCAATAACTCGTGTTTTTTTACCACATTTAAAACAAATGCGTTCCCCTTGAATTATATACAATTGTTCACAAATAATGAAAAAATTCTCATTTTGAGAAATCCATCTTTTTAATTTTGGGTATGAATACCTGTTTTTTGCATACCATCTTTTTATTTCTGGATTCCACAAAGCCCCTAAAGCCTTAGCTTGATCTTTTTCAGCATAAGGGACATCTAACAATATAGCCATTGTATCTACCCCCAGATAACAAAACAGGACTATGCCATTACGCAATAGTCCTAATCTTGGTGCCGTAAACCGGACTTGAACCGGTACGATATCGCTATCGAGGGATTTTAAGAACTGCACCGCATTTTTTCTTGTGATATTCCTATTCTTCTTTAAAATCCCGAAATCGACGCTGTTGCGCCACTTTTTAAGCCCTCATCGTATTTTTTGAAGCACATTAAAGTCGAATGATATTTTCAATTTGATGCAAATATTTTTAGAACATTTTTAGAACTAAAAAACTTCAGTACATAATGATTGTTTATGTAGCAGAGTCAAGTATCCTGATCTTCCTTTCAAGGAAGAATACTATCGTCCCTATAAATTCCTCATATTTTTCAGAAGCCTTTATTTTTTCAATTTCCTTTTCAAGATTAGCTCTTGAAAGTTTGTGCTTTTTGTCAAGACGCCTTATGATGTTGCATGCAATTTCATATGCATCCCTTCGTCCTTTGATCAGTTCTGTAGAAGTATCTGCATCAGATGAATGTGTTTGTTCATTCCATTTGCCGTTTAAGTGTAGTATCATATTGATTTCCCTGTTATACTGTTCTTCTTTTTCAGTATTGCCGGGATCTCTATATGAAATAATCCCTTTCTTTGAATAACATATCTTTTGAACCAATATACTGTTATCTGGGCGAAGAGTGCATTGTTGCTGTCCCTTGCTACTGTCGCAACACAAAACTCGTTTCTTATTGCTTCCTAAATCGGATCTTGTTCCACCATGACATACCAGAAAAAAGTTGTTTGGATTCAAAACATCCTCTTTACTGCAGCTGAGAGGAATAAAGTGCTCTATTTTAACATTTAGCGTATCAGAAGGGTCAATTCGCTTCATACAATACGCACATAAGTAATGCTGATCTTTGCAAAGCCATTCTCTGATATACTGTCTGCATTCAAGGTTATCAAATTCATTCCTCAATTTTTCGTGATCATTCTCATCAATCGATCTCCACTCTGGAGATTTTCTTTTTTTCAGAAGCTCTTCAATTACAATTGGTGGAACACTACTTCTTTGAATATATACCATCAGTCATCTTCTCCCGAATACAGTTCCCATTTTGCATTTCTGACTTCTGAATTAGCTTCACCATATCTGTCAAGCATCTCCTGATAAATATCCCTGGCTTCATTGATCTGATTGCTGTTAAGGTATTCATCAAACTTCTCACTCAGTTCACTGAGCTCTTTTGGAATACTGCTGCTGCCCTGTCTGAGCTCAACAACGTCCTGAATGTTATAGGCATACGCCTCAGGCAGGTAAAGAACATTCTGATTGTCATCTATCTGAATCAGATTAACATTTTTACACGAGGATATTACAATAGGTGAATGGGTGGCTATGATAAACTGTACATTGGGGAAAGTAGTTTCAAGTGCTTTGATAACATTCCACTGCCACTTTGGATGAAGATGCATATCAATCTCATCTATGACAATAATGCCGGGAGCAGTATTAAATGATGGATATTTAGGATTAAGAAGTGCTAAACGGAAACTAATGTCCATTAGCATAAAAAGCAGTGACTGATATCCTGCACTGAGGCTGGTAATTGGAAGCTTAACCCCACCCTCCGAATACACAAAATCTTCAAACTGTCTGGAATACTCAATTATGGGCGGAGTTTCCAGTTCATTCATATGCTGCATAAAAGTCGTAACGACCTTTTTGAAGGTTTCATATTCCGGCACTTTTTCCTGACGTTTAAACTCAGCAAGCTCCATATTCATACACCATTGCTTAGCTTCGTTTATGTCAAGTCTGTCATCAAGGCATCCAATATAACCGCATCTACGGTCATTAAGTTTGTTTTTGGATTTTGAACCAAAATCTCCACGCTTAAAGTTTGTACCTCTTTGAACTGTCTGGTAGCTGAATACAGGTAATTCGCTGTTAATATCATTAGTAACCATTTCAGCATATTTTTTCAGTCCTCTTGCAGCTGTTGTAGTGTCACCGTTCTGATCCTTACGGGCACGCTGACAATCATAGTTTTTACCATCAATATCAAATTCTGAAGATATCATAACAGGGGTAACATAGCTTATGGCTTGAGAGGCATCAGTAAGATTTGTTTTTTCTACTCTGATATCTGTTTGAAGAATTCCGGGGGATTTAACTCCTGTTACACCCGAAAAAAAGCCTCCCAACGCAATGGTCACTGCATTGAGTATTGATGACTTTCCCACGCCATTATCGCCCAGGATAAGGTTCACTCCGTGCTTGAATTCGATATTTATGTCCTTCAGAACTCTGAAGTTCTGTATGCTAATATTTTTAATATACATAATTTTCGTTACACCTCATGATTTGAGATCCATATCGTTTATTATTAGTATATCACATTAACGGAATATATTCAAGTCGAAATCAGCAAAATAATTATATATGATTGCATGCGAGTTTGTAATATCACTTCAAACAGTATCATCGTTATCGCTCGAATTGTTGTTTAAAAAAACACGCGCTCCAAGAGCGGCTAATACCAATCCGACTACATAAGTGACCTTATTTCGCCCTTCGAGAACGCACCTTCTGCAAAAAGGCATCTTCTCGTCAAGGAGCAGTTTTCCACATGATTTACAACGGCGTTTCTTCTCTTCATTGTTCATCTTCAGAACCCTCCACATCTATATAAAAGATATCTTTGTCTTTCTGCGCCAACATCGTTTCGCAGGAATCAATCACTCCAAGCATCTGTTTTGGTTTTTCGAGCCAGAAATCAACATTTTCATTATCGTAAGGATAGTTCTTGTGTATTAATTCCAGCGCAGTATACTTGCCATTACCAAGTTTTCTATCTGCTAAAGTTTGCAACTGGTAGCGGTACTCACTGAGAATACGGTTTGCGTCCTCCGTCTTACCTCGATAATTGAATAGATAAACTCTTAATCCAACATACCGTGGTATCATCTGCATATCTTCGTTGATGTAAGAAAGTACCGAATCAATAGCCTTTACACTTGCAAAGAGACCTTTAATTTCTGTCAATGCCTTAACTTGTGCATTAACATCGGAATATAAATCTGTAAGTCCTTCCATCAAATAGGTATCTGCTTCTTTTAGGTAAAGCTCACGCTCTTTCTCGGAGGCTGTGGCAGCTAACATGATTCTGTCTCTTGCGTAGATGAATTTGTTACTCAAAGCCTCTCTTCTGGCAAAATCAATCATGCCTTTGACATCTCTGCCAATATCCTCTATATGTGATGATATCCGCTGGAGAGATGCTTGCATGGATAGTGTTGAGATATCAGCAAGGATGCTGGACGGATTAACGGATTTTTTTAGTGTGAAGAACTTTACAAGATGTTCATTCTCATCCAAGATTGCAGGGCGGAGGTTTCCCGCAACTTCCTTAGATTGACCAACATGGTAAATGCCTTCTTTCAGACCGTCAATGATGTCCTGGCTGAAATGGGAATAATCGGCCACAAGCATTCCCATTTTGGAGATGTCAAAACCGCCTTTGATAGCAGCAGCAATCTCGCCAATGAATCCCTCGATGTTATGGAATACCTCCCAAGCCGTATCGGTACCCATCTCAACTTCAATCTTTCCGATAAACACCTCGAATAAATCTGACATGGAAAGCAGGTCAGTTCCTTTTTTGTCCTCTTCTTCCGTGAAGATGTTCAGCAACTCTCCCTTGCCGCCATCCATGAGTTCTTTTTTATCTGCCATATTTGCCTCTCAGTCTTCATCGAACAGGTCATCGTAAAACCTCATCTCCTCTATGGTGTACAGACGATTCTCCCATTCCTTTTTCATTTTCTTATAGGTCTTGCCATCCACCTCTATGGTGCGGGTCTCCATAACGGTTTTCTTGAAAACGAGGATGACGTGCTTTTTCCACAGGGACTTTGACTTTTTTGTGCTTCATGTTCAGATACCTATGATTAATGCATTCTATTCCCTCATCTGAAGTTCTGCGTTCACTCTCAAATAATATACATATCTTTTTACATCATTATTCGATATCCATTTCGCCTATTAAAGTATATCACATAAACGGAATATATTCAAGTCGAAATCAGCAAAATAATTGAATATAATCAGCTGAAAGTTTATAGTATCAATAATACTAATTTGACAAACCAAAAAGTTTGTAGTATAATAAACAATGAATAGATGTAAGCAATAAATGGGAGGGATCATCTTGATAGACATAAATGCTGATCTGAGAAACAGAGATTTTTATCTGAATAAACTCATAGCTTTTCAGGATACTGAGCCTGTCAAGATCATTACAGGCATACACCGCTGCGGAAAATCAAGCCTTATGAAGCTGATGATAAAGCATTTCCTTGACAGCGGTATTCCCGATGAACAAATAATTGCTATGAATTTCGAGTCTATGGAATATCGCTCTATGGACGCAAAGGCTTTCTATGATTATGTGGCTGCCAAAAGACCTATGGATAAGAAAGTGTATCTTTTCTTTGACGAAGTTCAGAGAATAAGTGAATGGCAAGATGCTGTGAATTCGTTTCGTGTTGATTTTCCTTGTGATATATACATTACGGGTTCCAATGCATATTTGCTGTCTTCTGAGTTTGCGACTTATCTATCGGGCAGATATGTTGAGATAAAAATGCTGCCGCTTTCATTCAGAGAGTTTATTGATTTTCATGGTTATTCTGTTATCGAAAGAAAAAGACCTGCGGGAAAAATGTCAAAGGAAATTGTTGATAAGGACAACGAGATGTATACTGCGGATGAGCTGTTTGAAGCATATCTGAAATTCGGAGGTATGCCGGGAATTGCTGATGTGGGACTTAATCAGGACAGAGCGCTTACCCTGCTTGACGGAGTTTATTCAACGGTTGTTGTCAGGGATATTCTTGAGCGAGAAAGACACAGAGGGCAGCGTCAGCTCACCAATGCAGATCTGCTGCGAAAAATAATAATGTTTCTTGCTGATAATATCGGCAGCAATACATCCATGACCTCCATAGGAAATACTCTTGCCAATGAGGGATTATTGGGTAATGACCGAAAAAATAAACCTGCTACGCAGACGGTGCAGGCTTATGTAAGTGCGCTGGTGGAATCGTTCATTTTTTATGAGGCAAAGCGGTTTGATATAAAGGGTAAGGAGTATCTTCGTACTTTGGGCAAATATTATATTGTTGACATAGGACTCCGGAATTATCTGCTTGGTTTCAGAGATATAGATACAGACCATATACTTGAGAATGTAGTATATTTTGAGCTGCTGCGCAGAGGATTTGATGTTGCCATCGGAAAGGTCGGAAATATGGAAGTGGATTTCGTTGCGACCAATACAGATGAGAAGATTTATTTTCAGGTAACTCAGACTATTTCGTCCGAGCAGACAAGAGAGTGGGATCTTCGTCCCCTTATGCAGATAAAAGATAATTATGAGAAAGTTATCCTGACAATGGACAAGGGGCTTACAAATTCCATTGAGGGGATAAAGGTTGTGAATATTGTAGAGTGGCTTTTACAGTGAACTGTTCCGGTGAAAACAGTTTTTGCTTAGTGTAACAACCAAGTGGAAAAATTGCAAACGGGAATACCTAAAAAACGATATAACAAAAAATCAAATCAAAGAGACGGTCTTGTTAAGCGTTTCAAATAAGGAGGGGATACTATAATGTCAATAATTGGAAAGATTCATGAAATTTCTATTTATGGAGTAATCACTACTATTGTTTGCTTGTGCATTGGCAAGACATCGTTTTCTGAGTTATGGGATGCCAAACTTAATGTAACAGGTTTTTCAACATTCTTTCTTGCTTTTCTATTTTGGTCTTGTATTTTGTTTATTCCTATTGCAATTATTGGAGCATACGCTACAAAATATGAAGACGATGGTAATGGGTTAACATTTAAATCCCAAAATATTGTAGTCATTATCTTTGCTCACATGGCAGAAGAAATTTTGGGCTTGCTATTAACTCCGTTCTGGTTTCTTGCGGATTTCTTCAAAAAAAAACTTGGTGATGAAGGGAAAGCTATAGACTACATTACATATTTGATAGAACTGATTTTCATTTTTATTGGCGTGATAACTCTATGATTTCTGAAGTAGTATTGTGGGTTTATTATATGTAATACACAAATATATACATAAGTACGTTTTGATTAAATCATTGAATCAAGTTCCTATTTTTTCCTGATTTGCAAAATCGACTTGACTAAAGCGTTTGCAACAATAGATGCATCCTCTTCATTATTATCCCATCCAAAGCTTATTCTTACAGAGCCCTGTTTATATTCTTCGGGAACACATATAGCAGCGATTACATGCGATACTTGATTGAAAACACTATCACACGCCGAACCGGTAGAAATACAAATTCCCTTAAGACCCATAAGATGAAGCAATGATTCGCCGGATACTCCATTGACAGAAATATTGATATTACCTGGTATTTTACAGTCAATATCTCCGTTCTTAATGTATTCAACACCTGCATCGTCAAGAACACTGTAAAATTCGCAAGTCATCTGATCCATGCGTGCTTTGTATTCGCCAATTCTGCTGATATTTTTCTCAAGTGCAATAGCCATTCCGACTATTGATGCAACGTTTTCTGTACCAGCTCTCATTGATTTTTCCTGTGCTCCGCCACTGATCAGCTGAGTTATTGGAGTACCGTTTTTAATATATAAGAACCCAACACCTTTTGGCCCGTTGAATTTGTGTGCTGATGCTGAAAGCATATCAACATTAAGTTCTTTTACATCAATAGGAATATGACCAACTGCCTGAACCGCATCAGTATGAAATACTGCTCCGTAATTATGTGCCACCTCTGCAAGTTCTTGGATAGAGGCATACTCGCTGATGTTCAGAGAGTATCCCGATATTGTCAGCGTCAAGGATGTTTCCTTAATGCTGAATCTCAGCCCCAAGAAGGTGTATGAGCTTATCCATACGGGAAAGCTCGACATCATTCCCTGCGGAAGAGTCTTCAGAATTGCAAAGCTCAGCGTTTTTGAGTATCTTGTGAAAAGCACAAGCGCTGCGTAAGCAATAACACTGCCGTATTGGTTTCGGACATAAGTGCTTAACCGATACGGCAGATTATTTATCTTAGGAGAATGAGTTTTGTTGCTTCGGCTATCGCCTCGATTTGCTGACGGCAATTTATAATTGCCATAACCACCAAAACTCTCACGAAAGGATGGTCAAAATAATGAAAGCAAGTTTTCAGAAGAAAAAGGGCTTTGTCTATGTCGTAATATCATACAAGACACTTGATGGTAAGTATGCCACCAAGTGGGAATCCACAGGAATGAAAGTGGGAACCGGGATCCGTAAGCTTGAAGAGAAGCGCAAAGAGATATTAAGCGAGTTTGAGGCTTCATATTACAAAGCTCTCTATGCAAATACCACCGACAAAAACCGCTTTTACTCCTCGTCAAAATGTACATTTACAGAGTATCTGGACACATGGCTTGATACTGTCAGACCTGCTGTTGCGCTGACAACATACAAGGGATACCAGAAGAATGTAAGACGGATAAAGCGTTACTTCGAACCTCTGAAGCTCAGACTCGGAGAGGTCAAGCCTATTCACATACAGGACTTTTATAAGTACCTGTCAGAGGACGGACTTTGCGCCAACTCGATAATACATATCCACGCTACGATCAGAAAAGCATTGCAGCACGCTGTCAAGACAGAGCTGCTCGATTCCAATCCCGCAGACAAGACCGACAGACCAAGAATACAGAAATACCAAGCATCGTTTTATAACAAGGACGAGCTTGACAAGCTTTTCGAGGTGTTCAAGGGTGACAGAATGGAGCTTTGCGTACACATAGCGGCATACTACGGACTTCGCCGCAGTGAAGTTATCGGACTCAGATGGGAAGCGGTGGATTTTGAAAACAAAACCATTACTATAAATCATAAAATTGTCAATGACTACCGTGATGGCAAAGAAGTAATTATTGCAGAGGACAAGCTCAAGAATCAGTCAAGCAACCGCACCTTGCCTCTTATACCGCATATCGAGGAGCTTTTGCTCAAGGAAAAAGAGAAGCAGCAGTACTATTCAGCCCTGCTGATGACGGGCTACAATCACAGCTATGATGAATATATCTGCCGTGATAATACGGGAGAGCTTATCACACCGAACTATGTGACCGATCATTTTAGGTTTATGATAGCTAAGCACGGGCTTAAGCCGCTGCGTTTTCACGACCTCCGCCACAGCTGTGCAAGTCTTCTGCTTGCAAACGGAATTTCCATGAAGCAGATCCAGGAGTGGCTGGGGCACTCGACCTACAACGTTACCGCAAACTTTTACAGCCATCTTGAATACAACTCAAAGATTGCCTCTGCCGATGCGATTTCAAAGGCATTGGGATAATAATACCGCTCTCATACACCGAATATGGGAGCGGTATTTGTTATAATGAGATTTTTTTATAATTATGCGTTAAATTTCGATATATCGAAAACTATTTTAAAAAATCACTTGATTATCACTTATAGTTTGTGCTATACTATATATGTGAGGAGATGATGACCATGATAAAGCGAGAAATGTATATGGAACGTATTCGTCCGTTCATCGGGCAGAACATAGTAAAGGTCCTGACAGGTATTCGCCGCTGCGGAAAATCCGTTATGCTGACGCTTATACAGGACGAACTGAAAGAACAGGGTATATCGGAAGAACGTTTTCTTTCAATCAACTTTGAGTCCAAAGCTGTAAGTTATGTCAGCAGCGTTGACAGCACCTACGAGCATATCAAAACAGTATGTGAAAAAACGGGAGCAAAGGTCTATCTTTTTCTTGATGAGATACAGGAGCTTTGCGGCTGGGAAAAGCTTGTAAACTCCTGTATGATAGATTTCGACTGTGATATTTATGTTACGGGTTCAAATGCCAAGCTCCTTTCGGGCGAGCTTGCTACCTATCTGGCGGGACGATATGTGAAAATAAACGTGTATCCCTTTTCTTTCAAGGAAGTAATGCTGATGCTGCCCGAAAAATCCGAAGCGGAAGTCTTTCAGACCTATATGCAGTGGGGCGGTATGCCGTTTCTTTATCAGTTCCCGCTGGGGGATAACGACAAAAAGCAGTATCTGAGCGACATATATGATTCCATAATGATAAAGGATATCGTATCCCGGAACAAAATACGGGATGTTGAACAGTTCAAAAGAATGCTGATGTATTTTATCGGTAATATCGGCAATGTGTTTTCAGCCTCAAGCATTACAAAATATCTGAAAAGCGAGAACAGAAGCATTTCAAACGAAACGCTTTACAACTATATTGATTACTGTCAGAGTGCCTGCCTGTTTCATCTGGTTTCAAGGCAGGAGCTTATCGGAAAGAATATCTTACAATTTCAGGAAAAGATATATCTTACCGATCACGGTATCCGTGAAGCCGTGTACGGAAACAATATGAGGGATATCGGGCAGGTGCTTGAAAATATCGTTTATATTGAGCTGCTTCGACGTGGTTACACTGTAACTGTGGGTAAGAACAAAAACCTTGAGGTGGACTTTGTTGCGGAGAAAGCAGGACAGAAGTCATATTATCAGGTAACATATCTGCTGGCAAGCGAGGAAACGATCGAACGGGAATTCGGTTCATTCCGAGGCATTCCCGATAATTATCCAAAATATGTATTGTCCCTTGATGAATTTGATCTCAGCAGAGACGGCTATCAGCATATGAATATCAGAAAATTTCTGCTTTCAGAGTGACTTTTTTTAGAATTTTTCACTCTAAAAAAATTTTTAGAACATTTTTAGAACTGCGGCTATTTTCTGAGCTGTGAATCATATTTCAAAAAGGCAAAAAAATCCCCTGAGCAACGTATCTGCGTTGTTCAGGGGGCTGGTGCCGCTAACCGGACTTGAATTGACCAAATCATTTTTTGCGTTATTCTGTAATTCGGCACAAACGCCTATTCTACGAGGTATTACGGCAATTTACGCAAATTCGATTTTGCTGTTTTCAGGTATCTTTTTGCAGCATTAAAGACCAAATAAAGACCAAAATCTGTGGCGTATCTCTGCAATTACTATAATTACAGGCACGCAGTTTCTATTTCTTTTTTTTCATTTATCCCTTCATTGCATATGTATATTTTTTCATTTAATAGATCATTTCTTATCATTTCATTCTGTTCCTCGTTAATATCAATAACCTGATTCATTAATATCTCTATTTCTGCTGTTTTTTTATTCACTTTTTCATTATGTTCTGAGCACAACTGCTTTATTTTTTCAAATGATTCATTATCATCTAAATTCATTAAAGGGGACACGACACGAAGAAATTCATGTTCAAGAAAAAGAATATCCTTTACTTTGTTTTCTATTTTAGTATCAGTAAAAAAACTATTTATGCTCGGAATAAAGCAATTTAATAGTATTTGAGGTCGGTAAATATTTACATCATTATTTTTTTGTAGGCATGTCCAAATAAACACATCTGATTTAAGCCAAGCAATAATATTATATAGAGATATTTCATCTTCAAAAAATTGATCATTGGGTTTTAACAATACTGCTGGGGATAAAGCTTCAAAATAGCTAAATTCATTTGAATCAATTATATGACATCCTCCCCCAAAGTCAATAACTATTTGTGGAGAATGAATTTCTATCAATTCTTTTAAATATTCATTATCATTATTTTGATAAATTGGGCATGAATATCGTAAATATGTGTCTTCTAAACGCGGAGAACTCGGAGTAGAATAGAACACATTTCCTTTATCTTGACCGTAAATAAATTCTTTTGTATCATAGTCTTCCTTATGTGATTTGGGTGATACTGGTTTAATATTGAAGTAATATGAAATAGGAATAGATTGTGAGTTAATCTTATCATATATTGCGTATTTGGAAACGGGACTTAATACATGCCTTATTTTTGTCATCGCATCACGTACAGCATCATCATTTCTTTCCTCAAACTCTTGTAATTCTGTAATGACTCTGTTTCTAACAATTTCGGCTACTTCCCGTATTGTTGCTAATTTATACCCTGATTTGGTATTTAAAATATAAAGCTCGTCTTTATCATTTATCCATAATCTACTTCCGTCAGATTCTATTATAATAACAACTACACATTTACCACTTCCAAGTTGTTCTATTTCGTATTTGATTTTAGCGTTATTCGATTTATTATCTATTTTTATTCTGTTGATAATATCTTTTAACTTTTTTTCTGTATCATTATATGTTAGGTTTATTCCTGAATGTTGATATTTTTCATTTATCCCTAATAAGATACACCCATAGCCATTATTTAGAATTGCATAACATGAGGCTTCAAGATTGTTTATTTCATTAAGATAAATTGTTGGATTATACTCAGCACATTTTTTTACATACTCAAAAAAATCCTGTTTTTCGGTATCACTAATGCAATCCTCAGGTGAATCAAACGCTTTCTTTAAATCATCAAAAGAAAAATTCGTTAGTTTAAAATAAGAATATTTGTCACCAATCTCGCTTTGTATATGCGCATCGGAAGAATTAATACAAACAAAAGGTTTATTACGTTTATATTCGGCATCATTTCTTGTTAACTCTTTAATTGTTTCAAGTTGCTTTATATTATTGCAAGTAATAGCAGATATCACATTAGATTTAAAAATCGAGGCACGATAATAGCCTTTAAGTGTGCTCCAAATTCCTTTGTCTGAATCAACATGAGGAGCGATAACTATTTTACCGTCTAATAATGAATTTCCCAAAAATGTCTTTATATCCATATTTGGTTCAATATCTGAATCACTACCACGATTATCTATAGTGTATCCAACTTCATCTAATAATGATTTTATGTCATTTTGGGAATCATTATCACCTAATACAATGATATGCACCCCTGGATTTAATGTTATTTCAACACCTAAAATGATATATACTTGTTCAAGCAAGTTTACTTTTTCTTCAAGAGCTAATTTCTGTTGTTCTGGTATATCATATTTTTTTACAACTTCATATTCATTGAGTGTTTGATTCTTTAATTCTATTAACTTTTCATAACCCATAATAGTGTTATGATCTGTAATTGCAATTACCCTGACTCCATTTTTGACCGCACTTCGTAAAATTTCCCAGTACCCTTCTTCAGATTTATCACCTTTATAACATTTGGAAGCCGGAGTATGTACGTGTAGATCAACCTTATAGAATTCATTATCCATAATTACACCTCTTTATTTTCTTTACAACAGTAATCAAATTTCTGCAGTATATTCCAAGTAAAACGTATATTAATACTTCTTTCTACGAAAATAGAACTAATCCAATAATGAATCCAACGCAATCTTTATCTTCACTATCTGTTGATCACGAATATCAGCAGTTAAGTGCTTTTCAAAGTATTCACTGAAATCAATTCGATGATTATAATTTGCGCAAATATGCGGTGGTTTTGAATCTTTAAAATACTTAATATTAGGGTAAATAATTATTGGCTTTTCTGATGATAGTATCGTAGAAAAATCAATATTTCTGCCCCTTTTATAATTTGAGAGAATACTGTTATTCTTTAATCTTTCAACCTGATCATTCAAACGTAAATAAAATAATAAACTTAACACATTAGTTATCTCACATGAATTTAAAAGTGCTGGGTTAGAGTTACTCCATCTTTCATATGTATAATCATTGAATACAGAATATGTAGAATTGCTCCCTTTTAAGAATTGGATACGTGATGATATATATTCTGAAAAATCAAAACTCAATAATTGGATTAGCCCATTATATCTAAAAGAGATTATTTGTGCAAAATTCCTTCCATTCTTTGTTTTGCAGATTTTATGGTTAATTAATCCATCAATTGTTAATCTCATTTGGGGAATGATGGTGTTATTAATAGCAGTTTTATCAATTTCTATAATTTTATTTGTATCATTTAATTTATTTAATGCCGCAATCACTTTCTCAAAAGCTCCATATTCGTAAGCTTGATCAATATCTGAATAATTTTCTAATACATTGAAATAGCTTGTATATATTTCATCAAACATTACAGCTTGTGTTTCTTCAGCATTACGATCTATTACATAAGAAGATAGAAAATTTAGAAAATCAATAAACACAGAATACTCAACACTTTTATTGCTTAATTGTTCAATAAAATAGTTGTATTTCTTTGTATCTAAGAAACTTAAATCTGTTGACGATGAATGTGGCGTTTCTAAATTATTAACAAAAGAGGCTAATAAATTACCGTCAATAAGTTCTAATTGTTTATCTTTTGCAAAAGATTCCGCAGCTGTTGTAAATGTTCCTGTTGTAATGAGAATTCCCTTATTAGCCCTTTCAGCCATAACAACGCCATATAAATCTCTGATTACAGGCTCACCAACCGTCCCAGTATATCTTTTACACTGAACAATATATTTTCCTTTGAAAAAAGGATTATTGTTTATGGCAATTAAGTCAATTCCACCATCTCCTGTTGTGGCTGTGGTGCTGACAGTAAATCCATTTTTCTCAAGAAGGTCTTTGCAGAATAATTCAAATTCTATTCCGGACATATTGTTAATGTTTGTCATTACAAATCACCTGATAATAATTAAATCTTCTAAAATCGCATTTATGAAATATTTATTATATACAGTATACCACATTATATAACAAAAAGCAACACTGAGCATTCGATTTTTGGCCAAAAAGCTATATTTATTAGTATTTCTATATATCGATTTTACCTTTCTCTCCTTTGGAAGAAAACTTCAAAAACTCAAAAAATTACATGATTCACCTATCTGTCGGAATCTCTGTATTCCCTTATAGCATGGGTAACCGCAATGTAGTATTCGGTGCAATAGATATATATACGCACTAATTTGAAAATCCTTTTCTTTTTCAGTTTTCCCTCGGAGAGCGCCAGTACTTATGATATAGCCGTTCCCGGCGGTGCAGACAGACCGTTGTGGGATAGTCGGCAATGTCATAAGTACTATGGCGTTACTTACGCCGAGCGTAAGTAATTCTTTGCGGCTCCGCCGCAGTTTAGCGTAACCCCCTTATAAAAAAATCCAGCCCTGCTGCACTGAACCGAAAATGCAGCCGGGCTGTTTCTGTTATCACTTGTTCCCACCTGTGAACATGAAATCATAGCTCAGGTCAAAAGCTTCGGATATCCTCACCAGGTCGGAAATGTTAAATGCCGCAGCCTTGTAAGGATCAACGTCATTGTCGAAAAGCTCGTCCAGCTTTTTCTGTGAAAGCAGCAGACTTTCAAGTTTGCTCTTCTGAATATTTTTCCTCGCAAGGTTGGAGAGAACAATTCTCGAAATGCTCACCTGCAGGTAATTGTACTCCTGGCTTGCCGCCAGCTTTGTCATAATGTTGAGAACCATATCCTTAGGCGGAATGTGGCTGAGCAGCGAATCTTCCGTTTTCGCATTTTCCACAGATACACTTTCAGGCACAAGTGCGTCCACAGAATAATTAAGGTATTCGGCAATTCGGAGTAGATCGGCTCCCGAAGGCATCTGTCCCGACAGCATACTTGCGATATGGTCGGGGTGAGCTTTCAGAACGTTATACACCTTGCTCATAGAGTTGCCTTCCAGCTTTTCGGCAGGATCACCGCTGTTATCGGAATAGTCCTCAAAGAAGTAATCAACGGGAACACCAAAGTATTCGGACAGCTTCATAAGTATATCCGAATTGACCGTTGCTCCCTCCTGCCACCTTTTAAGGTTGCCTGCACTCAGTCCGAGAGACTTCACCAAAGGTGTTGGCTTAACGTTTCTCTCCTTGCATATCTTCATTAGTTGGTCATAAAACATAAAAACAGCCTCCTTTTATTGTTAATGTAATACAAATTAAGATTTTCTTGAAGAAAAATAGCGATTTAGTATTGACAAATACACTATCGTGCATTATAATATACCTTACAATAAATCCACTAAAAGGTATTTACTGTAACACTTGATATTATACCACACCTTATAGTATATTGTCAAGTGCTATTTCAGAAAGGAGGTGAAACATGTCGTGACACCAAGAACAATATCAATCTGTCAGGGAAAGGGCAGCATCGGTCACAACAACAGAGCATTCCACACCAAGAACACCGACCCCGCACGAACAAAGAATAACATCGTATTTGTGCGTGAGCCTATCGGTGAAGCATATGACAGCCTGTTTGCCGAAGCTGTTGACCGCTATAATTCCAAACAGAAACGGAGCGACCGCAGGATTAATAACGGATACTTTGAATATCAGTTCGGACAGCCTGTTACCGAAACAAAGCTGACCTCTCCCGATAAACGCAAGAGCTTTTACGAGTACCTTATCCAGCTCGGCACTATGGAAGATACGGGTGTGGGTACCGAAGCAGGCGAAAAGGCTACTGCCTGTCTGTGCGAGTATATGAGAGATTTTTCCGAGCGCAACCCTAACTTCCACGTTTTCAATGCGGTTATCCACCTGGACGAGAAAACGCCGCATCTGCATATCGACTATATCCCTGTGGGTCACTACAAGCGTGGTGTTGATACTCAGAACGGCATTGCACAGGCTCTCAAGGAAATGGGCTACGGCGGCGGAAAGAACGCTATTGCAAAGTGGCGGCAGGCTGAATATCTTGTGTTTCGAAAGATCTGCGAGGAACATGGCTTTCTCATTTCCGAGCCTAAGAAGTCCAGGGGCGTAAGCTATGCTGTTGAGGAATACAAGGAAATTCAGCACGAAAAGGAACGTCTTACACAGGAGCTGCAGCCTTTGCGTGAAATGGAGCTTGCTGCGGAGGAAACCACTGTTGTCGGAAAGAAACAGCTGCTTTCAAATAACCTTTCGGTATCTTCCGAAGAATTTGAAATGCTGGAGCAGCAGAAGAAGGCTGTTGCCGTTCAGAGCATTGACAATCATCACGAGCGTGAAGTTCTCGAACATAAAAGACAGCTGCTTGATGAACGTGAGGCTGAGATTGCCGTTAAGGAATCGGAAAGTCTGTCCCGTCTGGTTGACCGCAGCATAGAGCTTGATAAGCGTGAAGAAAAAATCAGATCTACCGAAAAACGTATCAACGAAGCTGCCAATACCGTTGAAGCTGAAAAAGCAAAACTGCATGACCTTGAAGCTCAGGCTGAGAATAAGCTGAAAGCTGCCGAAAATGAATACAATATGCAGCTTGAGCTTAATCAGAAGTATTCTTTATTACAGAAGAAAATCCGTATTGTAGAGAATGATCGTGACAACAAGGCAGGTGAGCTTGCAAATCTTCGCTATGCTGTTGGCATTGACTTTTCCGACAAGGAAACCGATGCTGTTGCAAAGATAAATGCTATCAAGGAAGAAAACAGTTCTATCAATATGACACTTAGCAAGGAGCTTAATATTCCCAATGCAGAAATAAAGAAAACCACTCCTCTTGAAAAGCTGCATACAGTATTGGACAAATTCAGGAGCCGCATTGCCGAAAGGGACAGAGAGCTTGATGAAAGCAGGACACTCATTTCAAACCTTAAAAACCGTTTTAAAACTATTAAAGAAGGCTTTGTAAAGGTTTCACTTGCTATAAATACTCTTATCTGCTCAGACAAATTCGGTCAGGGGCTTACGGGAATTAGCGAAGCTCTTGCAAACGGCATTGGAATGTACATTGATGATTTTTTCAAATCTATCGGAGAGTACGAATCCATTGATAAATGTGAACTCGATGATGATATACAGAAAAATATGGAAATATTCATCGAACCCGAAACAACAAGAACAAAAGACTATGAACGATAAAGAAAGGATGGTTTTACATGACCAACAAAACAGAAATTATGGCGCAGATCGTTGCGCTGCTTTCACAGCTTATTGATAACAATGCAGAGCCTCAGAAGGAATCCTATGAGCGTTCTGCTGAGCCTGTGGAGATGCTTACGATCAAGGAATGCACACAGGCTGTCAGCGGACTTTCCGAACACACCGTCCGTCAGCTTGTGGCACAGAAAAAGATACCTTACATAAGGACAGGTCAGGGAAAGCGTGGAAAGATACTCATCAGCAAGACCGCTCTGCTTGATTACCTGGAAGGAGCGGCGTGATGACCAAATTTGAAATTATCAAGGAGCTTGTGACTGTCAGACAGGCAGCGGAGCATTACGGCTTGAACGTAAACCGCAGTAATATGTGCCGCTGTCCCTTTCACAGCGACCACACTCCTTCTATGAAAATATATGACAAGAACTATCACTGCTTCGGCTGCGGTGCACATGGAGATGTAATTGACCTTACCGCACACATTTTCGGAACATCGCAGCTTGAAGCGTCAAAGCGGCTTAACGAAGATTTCTGTTTGAGGCTTGATATGGATAAACCCGTTTCAAAGCGTGAGATCAGCATTATCCGTAATAAGAGAAAGGAAGCTGAGGACTATGCAGAATGGGAACGCAATGCCTGGCTTACGCTTTCGGAATATTACAAGCTGCTGTGTCAGTGGCGTGAGGAGTATACTCCCGCATCAGAAACGGATACACCCGACGAACGATTCATTGAGAGCCTGAAAAATCGTGATTACATAGAATATCTGTGCAGCATCTTCATCAGCGGCAGCAAGGAAGAACGCACTGCGCTGAGAGAGGAGGTGAGACACATTGAGCGAAGAATGTATGAATATCGCAGGAGCCTCATCACCCTCATGGCTGGGGGGATTCGGTCAGCTGGACGAACCGCTGTTCTGCAGTGAGTTTGCTATGAATTATCCGCTTATGTACTATGACAACAGATTCTATAATATTGACGGAGAGGTCAGCGAGGATATGATAGCATTTATGATATCCGAAGCGGTCATGTCTCACGTTACCAATAATGTAGCAGCCACAGTGAAGCGTCTTGTAGAAGCATTGAAGCTCTACTGCTATTCCGACCCGCTCATTCCCGCAGAGGACGAGATACACCTTCTTAATGGTGTTCTGAAAACAGATGGAACATGGATTCCCGAAAAGGAATTCTGCGTGAATCGCCTGAATGTCAATTATGATCCCGAAATATGGAATG
Source organism: Oscillospiraceae bacterium (assembly GCA_022787085.1). Classification (GTDB taxonomy): domain Bacteria; phylum Bacillota; class Clostridia; order Oscillospirales; family Ruminococcaceae; genus Huintestinicola. Next base: position 18,807 of record JALFVE010000009.1, read on the forward strand.
AAGTGTATTACCCCGAAAAGTTCCTGACCTTCCTTATGGATATGCTTGATATGGAGGACATTACGACATTGCAGGAATACCTGGGCTACTGCCTTATCCCCTCCACCAGAGCACAGGCTATGCTGTTCATTATCGGGAACGGCGGAGAAGGCAAGAGCCGAATTGGAGTGGTATTGCAGGAGATATTCAAGACTGCTATGATAACAGGCTGTTTTCAGCGTATCGAAACGGACAAATTCTTCCGATACAATTTACAGAACAAGCTGCTTATGCTTGATGATGATATGCAGTTGACAGCGCTGCCTTCCACAGGCTACATAAAGAATCTCATAACAGCCGAGATTCCCGTTGACATTGAAGCAAAGGGCAAGCAGTCACAGCAGGCAATGCTGTACTCACGTTTTCTCTGCTTCGGCAATGGTTCTCCGAAGGCTTTATATGACAAGTCCGACGGATTTGCAAGGCGGCTTATCATTCTGACTACCAAGCCTGTTCCTCCGAACAGAGTGAATGATCCGTTCCTGGCAGACAAATTCATTGCCGAAAAGGAGAAGATTTTCTGCTGGATGTTTGACGGTCTGAAAAGGCTTATACAGAACAATTTCAAATTCACCATTTCCGAAAAGAGCAGGAAAAACACTTCTGAGGTCATGGCTGAAAACTGCAACATCATTGAGTACCTTGCGGACACAAGCTACATTTCGTTTGTGGCTGATGCACAGACAAGCAGCACCGATCTTTACGGCGGTTATTCCCGCTGGTGCTCCGAAAACGCTCTGACAGCTCTGCGGCAGGAAACCTTTATTGGCTGGCTCAAATCCAATGAACGCAGGTACAACATTAAATATGTGTATCACGTTCCCGGAAGAAATGGTGGGCACGTTCGGGGATTTCGAGGTATCAGGACATCATATATACCAATAGTCACTTGAGACGTGCAGGCGTGCAAGCCTATTCCCTGCGTGGTTTCAGTGATGTGCAGCACATCGTGCGTATGGCGTGCTGCACGCTGTATGCACAGCTCGCTGCACACCCAAAAAAACTCGTTTCTATGCGCTTTGCACGCCTGCACGCCTATTGAGGTGCTTGACCTATTATATATATGACATATTTCTAATAACACACTTGACTTTATGACGGTAAAGTGTTATCATATAAATGCAGAGATATGCCATAAAATCACACATCATAAGGAGAGATGTATTATGGCAACTATCCAGAAAAGAGGAAACTCTTATCGTATAAAAGTATCCTGCGGATACAACACCGCAGGAAAGCAGATAATTCAGTCAATGACATGGAAACCTGACGAAAAAATGACCGAACGGCAGATTGAAAAGGAGCTGCAGCGTCAGGCAGTGCTTTTTGAGGAAGCCTGTATGAAAGGCAACGTTGTAGCTGCAATCAAATTTGAGGATTTTTCCCGTCTGTGGTTTAAAGAGTATGCAGAGATCCGTTTGAAGCAGCGTACCGTTGAGGGCTATCATCAGATGGAAAAGCGTATCTACAAGGCTATCGGACATATCCGTCTGGACAAGCTCACCACCCGTCATATTCAGAAGTTTATCATTGAGCTTTGTAATGCAGAGCGTGAGGACGGTCGTGACCGCAACGGCGGGAAGCTTTCCACAAAGACCATAAAGCTGTATAAATCTATGATATCCACAATATGCGATTACGCCGTAAAGATGCAGATGATATCTGTTAATCCTTGTAAGAATGTAACGATCCCCAAGGTGATTACTCCCGAAAAGGAATTCTACTCCATTGAAGAGGCGCAGCAGATGCTTGACCTTTTCCGTAACGAAGATGAATCCAATTACAAGTATGTATGCTTTTATACTCTTGCGGTATATACGGGATTTCGTCTTGGTGAGCTTATGGGGCTGGAATGGAAGGATATTGATTTTGATACCAATGTCATTACCGTAAACAGGACCTGTCTGTATTCCAAGGCAAAGGGCGGGCTTTACACCGAAACACCTAAGACCTCACAGAGTTTGAGAAGCCTTAAGGTGCCGCAGGGCGTTATTGATATGCTTCTTAAATGGAAGGGACTCCAGGACATTCAGCGTCAAAAGGTCGGGGACAAATGGATCGAAACCGACCGTATTTTCACCAAGTGGAATGGTCTGACACTTGACCGTTCAGCTCCCGGATATTTTTTCAAGCAGTTCTGCGAAAGAACGGGTATGCGCTATGTTACAAATCATTCTATGCGCCACCTGAATGCCAGTCTGCTTATAAATGCGGGAGTTGATGTAAAGACTGTACAGAGCTGTTTAGGCCACTCAACGGCAACAACGACTTTGCAGATCTATGCTCATACCTTTCAATCGGCACAGGCAGCTGCAATGGAGGCTGTAGCTGAGGCTCTTCCGCTTAAATAGGCTTTGGTCTTTACCATATCCCTTGTAAAGACCAAACAAAGACCAAAATGAAATTTTTGAAAAAACAGAACCCCGTAAACAACGTATATACGTCGTTTACGGGGCATAAACTGGTGCCGCTAACCGGACTTGAACCGGTACGGAGGTTAATCCGAGGGATTTTAAGTCCCTTGTGTCTGCCTATTCCACCACAGCGGCATTTGGAGAAAAAGCCGTTTGAATTGAATCAAACGGCTTCCCTTGTTTGGTTGCGGAGGCTGGATTTGAACCAACGACCTTCGGGTTATGAGCCCGACGAGCTACCGAGCTGCTCCACTCCGCGATGTTATGTTTGGCACCCGCTTTTCAGAGTGCTTATTTATTATATCACAACTAAAATGGTTTGTCAAGTGTTTTTTTGAAAAAAATCAAAAAAATCTGATATTTTTTATTGAGTGAGTGAAAATGCCTTCCCTGCGATGCTTTTTTGGTCGTTGATTATTTATAAAGAGAAAAATTAAAATCAGATTAAATTAAGCGAAATACCTTGACAGGCGAGGTACTGTGTGTTATTATATATTTGGAAATGAAAAGGGAAGGTCTCTGAAATGTGTTTGTTTATTGTTATGTAAAGAGATCATCTCCGGAAAATATTCAGCGGGAGGTGCGGAATGTCGATCGCTTCAGATCTCATAAGAGGTCACACGGATACCATTATCCTGTCGCTGCTGTCGGTGGGCGACAGCTACGGCTACAAGATAAACAAGGACATCATGGAGCTTACGGGAAATCGCTTTGAATTTAAGGAAGCCACTCTTTACAGCGCTTTCAGGCGGCTTGAGCAGTCGGGGCTTATTGCTTCCTACTGGGGCGATGAGAACACCGGTGCAAGACGGAAATATTACACAATTACCGATGCGGGGCGGCGGCAATACAGTGACAGCCTTGCGGAATGGGACAAGACAAGGGCTATTGTGGATAAGCTGCTCTATGCTGCGAAAAATGCGGATAACAACGGCGGGTGATAATATTATTGCAGACGCTTTTCTGCGGATCTATCTGCTGCTGTAAGGCGACTTGCGATAAAGCGGGATTTCCAGGTTTTGGCTTTTGCTTTCGGCTTGTGTTATGGGTGGGCTATGCTGCTCATGTAATAGCTTTTGCGGATTTATAAATACATCAGGGAAAGGATAGAATGAAATGAAATCAGCAATTTGTGTTTATGTGGATAACCTTTTCAAGGACGCTCCCAAGGAAAATGCGGTGGCGGAGCTGAGAGAGGAGATCCTTTCAAATTTAGAGGCTCGCTATGACGACTGCATCAATGCGGGCATGACCCCTCAGAGGGCTTATGCTGCGGTGATCGGCACGATGGGCGATGTGAGCGGGCTTATTTCTCAGGTCAGCGGCTCGGGCTTTCATGAGGAGGGACTTTTTGAAAAATCCTCCCCCCGCAGCAGGCTTATGAAAAAATATGCTTATGTTTTCAAGGAGAGCAACATCAAGGCGATGAAAAATGCTGCCATTTCCGTTATGTGGCTGCTTATTGTGGTGCTTTATTTTCTGATGAATTACGATAACAACTGGTGGGACACTTCTTGGCTCATTTTTATTGTTGGTGCTGCTCTTACGGTGGGCTTCAACATGATAGGCAGCATTATCCGCATAAGCCGCAATGACGATACCGAAAGCAGGATAAAGCTTCTTAAAAAGATACGGAGCAGCGCTTCCGCAATTATGTGGCTGGCAATAGTGTTTTTCTACTTCGTGATAAGCTTCAGCAACCATGGTATGTGGGATATTTCATGGCTCATTTTTATTCTCGGAGCGGCGGCGCAAATTGTTGTGAACACCATTTTCAAGGTTTTGATAAGCCGATTTACCGCCTGAAAATTTATTGAAAAGGATAATTTGAAATGCGTTTGCCTATAAGAGATTTTACCGAAAGCTATGCCGGGAGCGGGATCATTCGTGCTCATATGCCCGGTCACAAGGGCAGGGGAGACCTGCTCAATGCCTTTGACATCACCGAGATAAAGGGAGCGGACAGCCTTTTTGAGGCGAAGGGCATTATTGCCGAAAGCGAGAAAAAAACCTCGGAAATTTTCGGCTCCTGCAAGACTCTTTACAGTGCGGGCGGCTCCACGCTCTGCATTTACACCATGCTTGCCATGTGCCTGATGGGAAGCTCCTCCCGAAAGGTGGTTGCGGCGAGAAACTGCCACAGGGCTTTTCTGAATGTCTGCGTTATGCTGGACGCTGAGGTCGAATGGGTTTATCCGCGGTATGAAAGCTCCATTGTTTCTGGAGAGATCACTGCCGATATGATCGAGGCTGCAATTACTCGTGCGGGGGAGCCTGTATGCGTTTATATCACTTCTCCCGATTATCTGGGCAGGCTCACTCCCATTGACGATATTGCTAAGGTTTGTCACAGGCATGGCTGCCGCTTGCTGGTGGATAATGCTCATGGGGCATATCTTCGGTTCATAAATGAGGACGGTGTGCCTCTTCATCCTTTATTCCACGGGGCGGACATTTGCTGCGATTCCGCTCACAAGACGCTCCCTGTGCTTACGGGGGGCGCATATCTGCATATTAACGACCCGTCGGCGGAAAAATATGAGGGCTATGCCAAGGAGCTTATGGCTATGTTCGGTTCATCGAGTCCTTCCTATCTCATTCTCCGCTCTCTGGACTCATGCTGTGATTTTATGGAGAATGAGGCGGCGGAGCATTTTGCTAAGATGAAAAAGGCTTCGGATAATGTGAAAAGCTTCCTCTCTCCCTGCTGGACCGTTGAGGACGGCGAGTGCGGCAAGCTTACTATTCTCGCCCCTCCTTCGGGATACACGGGAAATGAGCTGGCGGAGATCCTCAGAGGCTGGGACATTGAGTGCGAATATTCGGACAATACTCATACGGTGCTTATGCTGACGGGGCTTGAGCCTTCGGAGATAAATGCCATCGGAAGGGCTTTATCCTCCATTCCTCAGCCGAGGATAAGGGTTCCTTTGCCCGATCTGTCGGGACTTGCTCCTCTCAGGCGGGCTATGAGCATGAGAGAGGCGGCTATGGCTCCCCGTGAATTTATCTCTGTGGACATGGCGGCAGGCAGAATTTGCGGCACTGCACTTTCATGCTGCCCTCCCGGCATTGCGGCGGCGGCGGGCGGAGAAATTTTTTCGGAGGAAATAATAAATATTTTAAAAAACTATAGCATTTTTCATGTGAATGTGGTAAAATAATATTGCGGATGTTTTTTCGCTTGATTTTCTTCGTAAGGATTTGATTTTATGAAGCTGATTTATGCAGTTGTTAACAACGACGACAGCCATGCGGTTTCCACCGAGCTTACCAAGCAGGGCTTTTCCGCTACCAAGCTCGCTTCCACAGGCGGCTTCCTGATGTCGGGCAACACCACCTTCCTCATCTGCGTTGATGAACAGAGGGTCGATGAGGCTATCGAGATCATCAGGGAATGGTCACGGAAAAGAAAACAGTTCGTTCCCTCTGCCGCAAGCGGGCGGTCGGATACCACAGGCTCTTTCCCAATTGAGGTCACTGTCGGAGGAGCGACCATATTCGTTACGGATATCGAACGCTTTGAGAAGCTGTGATGAAGCTTTATTCAAAGGAAAATGCTTTAAAGCCTATTGACGCTATGAGCAGGTCGGGCAGATTCGTTCATTCCTACATACTGACGGGTGAAAGGGGTGTGGGCAAAAAGACCTTTGCAAGGTATATTGCCATGCAGCTCCTTTGCGATGAACACAATGCCTGCGGTGTGTGCCGTCAGTGCAGCAGGCTTCTGAGAGGTCAGCATCCCGATTTTATCATTGCCGAAAAGGAAAGCGGCAAGGTCAATTTCTCCGTTAAGGATATTCGGAAGATCGTCAGCGACAGCTACATCTCTCCCAATGACTGCGCACGCAAGGTCTATCTAATTGCCGACTGCGAGGGCTGGCAGGACGCTTGTCAGGACGCTTTGCTGAAAATTACCGAGGACCCTCCCGAGACGGCTTATTTCATTTTTACCTCTGTGAACAAAAACAGCTTCCTTCCCACTCTTATTTCCCGCTCAATGACCATTGAGCTTCATGAGGCGGACAGGGAGGGCTGCATGGCGGCTCTCAGAGATCTTGAAAAATATTCCGAGGAGGATATCGGAAGGGCAGTCAGCTCATTCGGCGGAAATATCGGGCGGTGCATTGAATTTCTCGAGGGCAGCTCCGAGCTTGCAAAATCCGCTGAGGCGGTGAAAAATGCTATGGACGCTATTGCTGCCCGTGATGAATACGCTCTCGCCGTTACGCTCAACGGCATTGCTTCTAAGCGTGAGGAGATGCGCTGCACACTCGAAATGCTCACCCGCTCCGTCAGGGACGCTGCTGTTATCCGAAACGGCGGGGGGGATGTTCTGGGATGCACGGAGGCGGCTTCAAGGCGGCTGGCGGAGAGATGCTCTGCGGGTCGTATCCTCGATATGTATGACGCTCTCTTCGAGGCTTCATTTCTCTGTACAAGAAACTGCAATTCTCAGGGCACGGCTGCCGTTCTTGCGGGCAGGCTGTGCAGATAATACTGAAAGGGATTTTATTTAATAATGGTCGAAATTATCGGAGTCAGATTTAAGGAATCGGGGAAGATGTATTATTTCTCCCCCGAGGGTGCTAAGCTTCAGGCGGGCGACAAGGTCATTGTCGAGACTGCAAGAGGTGTGGAATGCGGCAATGTGGTCATGGGCTGCCGCATGGTGGAGGAGGATAAGATAATTCCCCCCCTCAAGCCCATTATCCGTCCTGCTACGGAAAAGGATCTGAAGATCGTTGAGCAGAACAAGGTCAAGGAGGCTAATGCTGCCCGCATTTGTCAGGAAAAGATCGCTGCTCACAAGCTGGATATGAAGCTTGTGGATGTGGAATGTACCTTTGACAACAACAAGCTCCTCTTCTATTTTACTGCGGAGAACCGTGTGGATTTCAGAGAGCTGGTCAAGGACCTGGCGGCGGTTTTCAGAACAAGGATAGAGCTGAGGCAGATAGGCGTGAGAGACGAGGCGAAAATGCTGGGCGGTCTCGGCGTTTGCGGCAGGGCTTTCTGCTGCAAGACCTTTCTGGGCGATTTTCAGCCTGTTTCCATCAAGATGGCTAAGGAACAGGGGCTTTCTCTTAATCCTACCAAAATTTCAGGAACCTGCGGCAGACTTATGTGCTGCCTGAAATATGAGCAGGATTTCTATGAGGAGGCTTTTAAGTCAACTCCCAAGGTGGGGGCTTATGTCAAGACCCCCGAATTCAAGGGATATGTGGAGGAGGTCAATCTCCTGACAGGCAAGCTTCGGGTCAAGCCCGAAAAATCCGACGATCCTGATGTTGTTCTCAGCAAGGAGGACGTTACTGTTATCAAGGACGGAAGGCTCCGCATGGACAGGGACGAAATGCGGGCTTTAAAGCAGCTTGAGGATAAATAATTTATTTTTTGGAGGTTTTTTACTATGGGAAGAGCTAACAAGGGCATTACTATTGCAAGAGAGATCATTCTTATTGTCACATTCTGCCTTACTATCGCTAATGTGGTCCTGATGATCGTTCAGCTGGCGCTGGGCAGCAAGGAAGCTAAGCGCTGCATCAATTTCAATGACAGCGATGAGCTGCCTTTCTGAAAATAGAAAAGGAGTACATATTTCATTATGGCTGAAACTATTGATGTTACTAAAAGAAAAACCGGCAGGCTTATTGGCGGCATTATTGCTGCGGCTGTCGTTGTTATTGTGGCACTGAGCGCTTTTACTACCGTTGACGCAGGTCACTCGGGCGTTGTGCTTACCTTCGGTGAGGTTTCTCCCGTTGTTCTGGGTGAGGGGCTTCATGTGAAGATACCTTTTATTCAGCAGGTCATTCAGATCGATAACAGGGTCTTAAAGGCTGAGGTTGACTGCTCCTCCGCTTCCAAGGATCTCCAGACGGTTTCCAGCACTATTGCTCTTAACTATCGTGTGAGAAACGAGGCTTCGGCTAAGATCTACAAAGAGGTCGGACCCGCTTATGAATCGGTTATCATAAATCCTGCCATTCAGGAGTGCGTGAAGGCGGTTACTGCCAAATATACTGCCGAGCAGCTCATTACCGACCGTCAGATCATCAGCGATCAGATGAAGGAGCTTCTTAATGAGAAGATAAGCGGCTATGGTCTGGAGCTTCAGATCTTCAACATTATCTCCTTCGAGTTCACTGCAGAGTACAATGCTGCCATTGAGGCCAAGCAGACCGCTCAGCAGAATGCTCTCAAGGCGGAGCAGGATCTTCAGAGAATTAAAGTTGAGGCTGAGCAGACTGTTGCCAAGGCTGAAGCTGAGGCGGAGGCTTATCGCCTGAAATCCGAACAGATCACCCCTCAGATGATCGCTATGGAATACATTGACAAGTGGGACGGCAAGCTCCCTGCGGTTGCAGGCGGCGACAGCAGCTCCATGCTCATTGACATTTCCGATATTATCAAGGAGATGGAGGCTAAGGACAGCTCTTCTGCTGCGCCCCGTGTGTCCGCTCCTGCGGCTCAGACGGTTGTTTCCGAGGAATCTGCTGAGGGCGAGGAATAACGCTGTAACTTATTTAAGCCGATATCCGTTTTTGGCGGGTATCGGCTTTGATTTTTTTATACAGAAAAATTTCCGAAAATTTGTTTTGTTTGACTATTGACATTTTAGAACAGATGTGCTATAATATGCTCATACCGTTCAGAAGGAGCGTAACTCTTCCCATGATCTTTCGGCTATGGGTCTTATCCAGCGGTACTGACTGTCATCGGGATATTCTCGGAAGCTGCCCTCGGTCATCATGGCAAGATAGAGGATCATATCATACCAGAGCATCCTTTTGCGCTCCGCTACGGAAAATTCCGTTTGTCCGAAGCCCTTCAGAAATCCGTCGGTTACGCTGTGCCTGCGGAATCGGTCCTCCATGAGCACATCTCCCCACATGGCTCTTTCCCAATCTATCAGGGCGCAGACCCGACTGTCCTTTACAAAGATATTTCCCTCCCACATGTCATAATGCACAAGCACGGGCGTTACTTTTTCAAACGCCGATTTATGGGCGGACAGCAGGGATAGCAGCTCTTCGGGTTCGGCACCGATGTCGATATTCTTTTCCGCTGCGTCTGCCAGATTATTTCGGATAAGCGTTTCTACATATTCATAAAGACTGTCAAATTCCTTTGCTCCGTTATACAGCTGCCCGAAATGCGTTCCCTTTATCCCTGCGATCTCTCTGACCAGCCTGCCGATATCGAAGTTTATTGCCGACTTTTCCTCCTCGCTGAGGCTGCTTTGCAGGGAAACAAGACTTTCTCCTTCCAGATATTCCATTATGAAATAATCCCCTGTACAGAAAGCTTTGCTTGTATCGTAATACTGCACCTTGGCGGTTTTTATCCTCTCTATCCCTTCCGCAAGCTTCATGGCGTTTACCTCGGCGCTCATCAGACTCTTTTCGTTTCTCAGAAGCGTACGGTCATTCTGCGGCGCTATTTTCAGTATGCTTTTACTCCCGTCGGAATATTCAATCAGGTAGGCTGCATTGCACAGCCCTTCGGTCAGCTCCTCACAGGCGGTCATTTCCTTCTCGGGAAATGCATTTTTGATTATCCTTTCTATGGAGCTTCGGCTCTGGATGTTTTTGGTGACTCCCATTCTGTTTTTTACCTTCCCAAATATATTGCTTTGATCTGCTCGTCGGTCATGCCCAGTTCCTTCGAACATATTGAAATTGATTATATTGATGGTTATGGTCTGCTTGAGCTCGCTGTATTCCTCCCCGCTTTTCAGCTCTGATGAATACAGCTTTGCCCTCCTTGCTCTTATGTTATTTGTATTATATCACAATTTATCCCGCTTTGCAATATTGCTCGGAAATTCTTTTTTCGATAATGCTTTTAGGGCTCTTACTTAATATTTGATCCTTTTACTTGGATATTTTTTCTTTTTTCTTGATTATATGGAAATAATATGCTATAATAATATTATATATATCGGAAAGGATTGAAGCGCTTTTGAAAAGCTACAGACTTAGCATCCTCCGCCACGGCAGGACTGCCGCCAACGAGGACGGAATATATATCGGTAAAACCGATCTCCCCTTGTCCGAGGGCGGCAAGGATGAGCTCAGAGAGCTTTATGAGACTCACGAATATCCCAGAGTTCAGAGGGTGTATTCCAGCCCTCTGGAGAGGGCGGTGCAGTCCGCTGAGATACTTTTTCCCGACAGGGAGATCATTGAAGTGGACGATCTCCGTGAGATGGATTTCGGTGTGTTCGAGGGAGTGAAAGCCGAGGAGCTTTTAGAGCTTGACACCTACAAGAAATGGCTCAAGGGCGGGCTTGACAACCCTCCCCCTAACGGCGAGAGCCTGAGAAACATGATGGTTCGCTGCTACACCGCTCTTAACGCCATTATCCTTGACATGATGGAAAATGATATCACTCAGGCGGGAGTCATGACCCATTCGGGTATTCTTATGAACATGATGTCCTGCTTCGGTCTGCCTAAAATGAAGCCTATGCAGTTCGCTTGCCCCAGAGGTCACGGCTACGAGGTCATCGTTACGGCACAGATGTGGCAGCAGGGCGGCTGCTTTGAGATCGCAGGCAAGATCCCCGGATATCAGTCCGTGGGCTATAATGACGCAGGAGAGGCTTTGTTTGATTATGAGGAAGGCTATGAGGACGGCTCAGATCAAGTCTGAGGCAAGAGAACGGATGATGAGCTGCTTTGCTGAGTCTGCTTTTATCAGTATGCTTAATATAGGCGTTTTTCTTATTACCTATTTGCTGATAATTTTTGTGGGCAGGCTTACGGGAGCTCATACCGCTGAGACGCTTTTTCCCGTTTTCAGCTCTTGTCCGCCTATGTTTATCGCTTCGCTCTGCGTGATCCTGATTTCCGCTTACATTCTGTCCGCTCCCATCTATTACGGTACAAAATGGTTCTTCTGGCAGGCGGCGGGCGGCAATACCATGCCCGCTTCCTCGGTTTTTGCGGGATACAGCTCCTTTGAACAGTTTAAGCTCTGCGTTAAGCTCAGGATGCTCTCGGATATCCGCAGGCTCCCTTATATTCTTATTTTCGGAACGGCGGCTGTGGTGGAGGCTGTTCTGGCTCAAAGACTTCTTTCGGACGGCAGCGGAATAGGTGAAAAAATTTTCGTTTACATAGGCGTTGCGGTGGTTGCTGTGGGCGTTATTTATATGTGCTTCTGTGCCGGGCTCAGATGCGTGCCTGTGGGCTATCTTCTGGCGGAAAATCCCGACAGCGTTGTGTCGGATATTTTTGAGCTCAGCGAAAAGCTGGTCAAAAAGAACGCTTGGGGACTTATGAGCCTTTATGCTTCCTTTCTGGGCTGGTTCATTGCCTGTCTGCCCGCTTTTCCTGTGATCGTGCTGATCCCATATTTTAATGTGGCTATGTCGGTTTTCCTGAGAAGCTGTCTTGAGGATATGAATGAGGCTCATGCTGCTGCCCAAAAGGAAAGCGTTACGGTATGAGCTTTTATATTACTTCTGTTTACATACCGTCAGCGGCTTTTTGGCTCTGACGGTCATATTTTAATTTGGAGGAATTAATTATGTGTACTGCTGCCACATACTGCACAGAGGGCTTTTATTTCGGAAGAACTCTGGATTACGAATTTTCCTACGGGGACGCTGTTACTGTTGTCCCGAGGAATTATCCCTTTAAAATGCGTCATGCAAAAGCCCTTGACAGCCATTATGCTATTATCGGCATGGCCTGCTCGGCTTTCGAACACCCTCTTTTTTACGACGGCATGAATGAAAAGGGTCTTTGCATGGCGGGGCTTAATTTCGTTCGCAGCGCTGTTTACAAGGAGCCTGCCGAGGGGTATGACAATATTGCTCAGTTTGAGTTTATCCCTTGGATACTGGGTCAATGCGCTGCGGTCAGAGAGGCAAGAGAGCTTCTGAAAAAAATCAACATTACAGGAGACTGCTATGCTCCCGATCTGCCTGCTGCTAAGCTTCACTGGATAATTGCGGACAAGGATGAGGCTATTACTGTTGAGGCGGTTGAGGACGGTGTGAAAATCTATGACAATCCTGCGGGGGTGCTGACAAATGAGCCGTCCTTTGATTATCAGATGTTTAATCTGAATAATTACATGGCTTTGTCCTCACGGCAGCCTGAAAACCATTTTTCGGACAAGCTCCCTCTTGAGGCTTACAGCAGGGGAATGGGCGGTCTGGGACTCCCGGGAGATCTGTCCTCCATGTCGAGATTTGTGAGGGTGGCATTCACCAGAATGAACTCCCTTTCGGGCTGCTCCGAAAATGAAAGCGTGAGCCAGTTTTTCCACATTCTGAACTCCGTTGACCAGCAGAGAGGCTGCTGCATGGTTGACGAGGGTAAATATGAGATCACTCTTTACACCTCCTGCTGCAGCGCTAAGAAGGGCATTTACTATTATACCACCTACGAGAATCATCAGATATCTGCTGTGGATATGAACAGGGAGAATTTAGACGGCGATTCTCCGATAAAGTATCCTCTTATTATGGGTGAACAGATCAAAATGCAGAATTGACCGCTGTTTCCTGCATAATTTACGCAATATTAACAATCTTTATCGGAATTTATGTTATTATTATTTTATATGTGATCTTTATAACATAAATCATGAAAGGATTGTGAGAAATGGGTTTTTTTGCTAATGTCGATGTTCCTGTTCTCATTGCATTCCTGCTCTACCTTGCGGGAATGCTGGGCATCGGCTTCTATTTTTCAAACAAGTCTAAAAAAATGAGCGACTACTTCCTGGCGGGAAGAAGTCTCGGCGGCTGGGTCACTGCTATGTCTGCTCAGGCTTCGGATATGAGCGGCTGGCTCCTTATGGGTCTCCCCGGTGCGGCGTATGCTACAGGTATGGGCAATTACTGGATAGCTATCGGTCTGGCTATCGGCACCATTCTCAACTGGGCCTTCGTGGCAAAGCCCCTCAGAAGATTTACCGAGGTCTGCGGCGATTCCATTACCATTCCTCAGTATCTGCAGAACCGCTTCAAGGCTGACAGCCCGCTTATCAGAATGGTCTGCGCTCTGGTCATCTTCATTTTCTTCCTTGTGTACACCACTTCCGCTTTTGTTTCGGGCGGAAAGCTCTTTCAGGTGGTTTTCAACATTGACCCCGCTAACGAGGTCTACACCAAGGCAGCTGTTATTATTTCGGCGCTTATCATTATCACCTACACCTTTATGGGCGGATTCAGCGCTGTTGCATGGACGGATTTTATTCAGGGAATCCTCATGTTTGTGACTATTGTGGCGCTGCCTATTGCTCTGGTTTCTAATACTCAGAATTTCTCCCCCGAGATGCTGGACGCTACTCAGAAACTCGTGGCTGAGGGCGCTGACAGCAGCGGTTATATGTCCCTTACCTCCAATATGAGCGGCGTGGACATCATCAGCAATCTTGCTTGGGCGCTGGGCTATTTCGGAATGCCTCACATCCTTGTCAGATTTATGGCGATAAAGGACACTAAGACCGTTAAGAAATCGGCGATCATTGCTATTGTCTGGGTGGTTATTTCTCTTACGGCTGCCGTTCTTATCGGTATTCTCGGCAGGGTTTACCTCGATTCTCAGGGCATTGCTCTGGGCGGCGCCGAGCAGGAGCTTATTTTCATCAAGACCGTTAAAATGCTCTTCCCCTCCTTCCTGGGCGGTATCTTCCTTTCTGCGGTTCTTGCTTCCATTATGAGCACTGCTGACAGCCAGCTCCTTGTTACTGCTTCTGCAGTTGTCAATGACTTCTACTCCGTTATTGTCAAGAAGGAGGTTTCCGAGAAGAAGCTTATGTGGATAAGCAGAGGCACTGTTATTGCTATTTCAATTATTGCTTGTATTCTGGCTCTCAATCCCAACGATTCTATCATGGGCATCGTTTCTAATGCATGGGCGGGCTTCGGTGCTGCTTTCGGTCCTGCTATCATTTTCTCCCTTTACTGGAAGCGCCTTACTCTCAAGGGTACTGCTGCGGGCATTATCGGCGGTGCGGGCACTGTTCTTCTTTGGGAATATATTCTTCCCGATTCTGTGACTATGGGTCTTTACTCCATTATTCCCGGTTTTATCGTTTCCGTTCTTCTTACGGTCATTGTTTCGCTTATTGACAAGGAGCCTTCAAAAGAGGTTCAGGAGATGTTCACTTCGGCTAAGAGCTGATTTGAATAGCTTATAAAATTTCGGCAGCAGGATCCTTCATTCCTGCTGCCGAATTATTTATTTTTTCTTTTTTCTCTCGGGAAGCTCGTCATACATTGAGATAAAAAGCTGCCTGATACTAAACACTCATTGAATTATGGAAATCTCTCGGCACAAAACCACATAAACGCAAGCTTTTTTGCTGCGCTGACGGACTTTACAAGTAATCTGTCATCACATACATATGCGGCGATCTTTATATGATATATTCTCCCATCATCTGCCTGTGGGTTATCCCTTCAAGCTCCGACAGTCCGTCAAGGATATATTCAAGATAGCTTTTGCTTGTGCTCATATGCTTTCTCCCTATATAATTGCTATGACGATAAGCCCTATTATCAGCAGCCAGATCATTATTATCGGCAGCGAATAATACCACCGCTTTTGCGGGCGGAGACTTTCCTTTGCGGCTCTTATCCTACATTCCCGCAGGACTTCTGCGGGGATAAGCTTCACCGCAATGGCTATCAGTCCCGACAGTATCAGCACATCATCCAGATATCCCAGAACAGGGATAAAATCGGGGATAAGGTCGATGGGCGACAAGGCATATGCCAGAGCAAGTCCTGCCGATATTTTTGCCATGGCGGGGGTATCCTTATGTCCCAATGCGAGAAATACGGCGGGGATATTTTCCTTCAGAAGTGCCGCTCTTTGTCTTAATGTGAGCTTTTCCGATATTATTTCTCCGAAAGCATCCCATTCTGCGGTCATTCGGGCAGAGGTCAATATCAGTCCGTACCATGCACGCTCTGCGTCCATGGTATTTATTTCGGCGTGAAGCTCGGTGCTGTTATTTTCATCGGCTATGATTGTATTCAGTGAGAATAGTTCTATATCTCCGCCTGCGCAGAGCTTTTCTATGACCGTTTCATGCTCGCTTTTATACAGCTGCCTGTCCTTTCCGTGCCTGATGGTATTGTCACGGACATTGAGCGAAGTTATCCCTCTGAGCCATGCGCTTTTTATCCGATATTCCTCAAGCACAAGTTTTAGCAGGGGGATTTTGCAGGCTTTTCCCGTTTCATTCCCGGGGGCGTCTTTTTTGGCGGTGCAGTCTGAGATGCATAATATCAGGGAATTGCCCTCCCTTTGGGCGGAGACAAGCTCGGAATCACCTGTTATATTAAAATATATCAGGTCTGTATTTTCTGCTGTATATTTCATATATTTATACCTGCAAATTCTTTCTCGCCCACAAGGACGGGGCTTTCGATATAGCTTACCTGCCGCTCACGGTGGTTTATCCGAGGCTCGGGCTCTTTTCCCATGAGCCTTTCAAGGGCAAGCCGTGGTATATTTATCTCCGCTGCAAGGCAGGAAAGCTGTATTCCTCCCGACATCCGGGTATTTACCTCCAGCAGGTAGGGCTTGCCGTTATGATACTTGAACTGGATATTACAGGGCATTTTCAGCCCCGAACGCTTCAGAAATCCCTCGCAGAAGGATACTATTTCTTCCTCGTATTTTACCGTATAAAGTCGTCCTGCGGACTTATATCTGGGGATCATCACGCTTTCCTTTTCGCTGTAAAGGCAGTCTGCGCTGACTTCAACTCCTGTGAGATAGGGCATCATTATCAGGGGCTTTTCAAAGCTGTATTCCGACAATATCGCTTCGGCATTCTCATAGCTTACCTTCATTCCCGGGGCTTTATAAAGTCCCTCGGCGCTGCTCATGAAATTATCTATCACACGAAAGCTCACTGCTCCCTCGTCGGCGGCAAATTTAAAGCAGGCTCGCTCATATTCGGCGGTTATGGTCTGATATGCCTTTCTGAAAGCTTCTATGCTTTTTATTTCGTAATACATGGGCACATATTCGGGGGCAAAGCTCTCAAACCATTTATAGGCTTTTAGCTTATCATGCAGGATATCAAGCATTTCGGGGTCGGTATCCATCAGCAGCTTTACGCCCATTTTTTCAAAACTCTCCGCATTTCGGGCAATTGCTGCCATTCCTCTTCGGGGCACGAATACTTCTATATTATGCTCACGGCAGAAGTCAAGGCAGTATTTTACATATTCCTCCTCGGGCAGCTGCGGTTCGATATACCATTCGTCGCAGGCAAGTCCCACTACGCTCTGCGGATTGCTGCTTGTGCCGATTATCATATCCCCTTCGCCCTTCATCAGATTTATTATATGATAAGCGGTGCTGAACCAATGATTAAACCATATTCTCATTTTTACCGTTTCCTTTTTTTGGATTTTTACTTTATTTTACCATGATGGGATTTATCTGTCAAGAAATTTTCATTTCTCGCTTTCATTAAAATCTCATTAAAACAGCGTTATTATTTTTAAAAAAATCTTGACACATTTTTCGTCATATGCTATAATGAGCATATAGGAAAGGGTTTTCCCTTTAAGGCACTTTTCAGACAAAAATTTTGGGAGGAATAAATATGGCTATCAGCTTACAGAAGGGTCAGAAGATCGACCTGACAAAGACTAATCCCGGGCTCACTCAGATCATGGTAGGTCTCGGCTGGGACGTTAACAAATACGACGGAGGCAGCGAATTTGACCTTGACGCTTCCGCTTTCCTGCTGAATGCTTCGGGCAAGGCAGAAAATGATTCCGATTTCATTTTCTACGGCAATCAGAAGCACCCCAGCGGCTCTGTTCAGACAATGGGCGACAACACCACAGGTGAGGGCGAGGGCGATGATGAGCAGATACTTATCGACCTCTCCAAGGTTCCCGCAGGTGTGGACAAGATCGATTTCACCGTTACCATTTACGAGGCTGACAAGAGAAATCAGAACTTCGGTCAGGTTTCCAATGCTTATATCCGCATTGTGGACAAGGCAAGCGGCACTGAGCTTATTCGCTACGATCTTTCCGAGGATTTCTCCATCGAGACGGCTGTTATTGCAGGCGAGCTTTACAGAAACGGCGGCGAGTGGAAGTTTAATGCCATCGGCAGCGGCTTCTCAGGCGGTCTGGCTGCTCTTTGCGCTAATTTCGGTCTAAATGCGGGTTGATTATTTTTCAATATTTCGGGCGTCTGCTTCCTTTTGGAGGCAGGCGCTTTTTTATAAAAATCCCTCAGCCGACTGACTGAGGGATAATTTTTATATATCGCTTTTAAGTATATCCTTTACCTTATCGAAAAAGCTTTTCCTTTTGTTGTAATTCTTATTTTCATCCAGGCTTTCCTCGAATTTTTTCAGAAGCTCCTTCTGGGCTTTGCTCAAATTCTTGGGAACCTCCACATTTACAGTAACGTACTGATCGCCTCGGTCGGAGCGGTTAAGACGCTTTACTCCCTTGCCTCTTATTCTGAATACGGTGCCCGACTGGGTGCCTTCGGCAATGGTTATCTTGCCCTTGCCGTCTATGCAGGGGATCTCGATCTCGTCGCCAAGAACTGCCTGTGTAAAGGTGATGGGCACCTCTGTGCGGATATCGTAGCCGTCTCTCTCGAAAATGGGGTCACGCTCAACCTGAACGGTAACGTGAAGATCGCCTGCGGGTCCGCCGTTGGCTCCGCTGTGTCCCTGTCCACGCACCTGCAGGGTCTGACCGTCGTCGATTCCTGCGGGTATGGTAACGGTAACGGTTTTAGCCGCTGATACTCTGCCCGAGCCGTGACATTTTGTACAGGGGTCTGTGATGACCCTGCCCTTTCCTCCGCAGCGTGAGCAGGGCCGCTGTGAGGATATCATGCCAAGAGGCGTGCGCTGGGCGGTCTTTACATAGCCTGTTCCGCGACATTCGGAGCAGGTCTCCGCCGAAGAGCCTGCTGCTGCGCCGGTGCCGCCGCAGTCGGGACAGCTCTCTGTTCTGTTTATCTTTATATCTACCTTTTTGCCGTTGCAGGCATCCATAAAGCTGATATTTGCATAGGTCTGGATATCCTGTCCTCTTCTCGGTGCATTGGGATTTGATGACCTGCCGCCGAAGCTGCTGCCGCCGAAGAAGGAGCTGAATATATCTCCGATATCGCCCATATCTCCGAAGCCGCCAAAACCGCCGAAGCCTCCTCCGCCGCCGCCTGCGCCGAAATTCGGATCCACTCCCGCAAAGCCGAACTGGTCGTATTTTGCCTTTTTATCGGGGTCGGAGAGACATTCATATGCCTCGTTGACCTCCTTCATTTTCTCTTCACATTCCTTATCATCGGGGTGAAGATCGGGGTGGTATTTCTTTACACTTGCTCGATATGCCTTTTTTATCTCATCGTCCGAGGCACCCTTTGTAAGCCCCAGCACCTCGTAATAATCTCTCTTGTCAGCCATAAGCATGACCTTCCTTTCCTTAGAGGAACCATATTAAACCGACAACAAGGGCGGAGTAGTGTCCGCCCTTTGCTGTCATGGGAATTATCGGTTATTATGACTCTGTGAACTCGGCATCTACGAAGCCGTCGTCATTGCCGCCCTGTGATGCGTCTCCCTGAGGTGCCTCGCCCTGTGCAGCCTGCGCTGCGCCTGCTGCCTGATATACCTTTGAGGAAAGATCATATACTGCCTTCTGCAGCTCTTCGGTCTTTGCCTTCATATCTGCGGTATTGCCGCTTTCGATAGCTTTCTTCAGCTCCTCGATCTTTGCCTGAATAGGTGCCTTGTCGGAATCGCTTACCTTGTCGCCAAAGTCGGTGAGTGCCTTTTCGCTCTGGAATACCAGGGATTCAGCCTGATTCTTGATATCTACCTCTTCCTTGCGCTTCTTATCCTCCTCGGCATATCTCTCGGCTTCCTCTACTGCCTTGTCGATATCCTCCTTGGACATATTGGTGGAGGACTGGATTGTGATATTCTGCTCCTTGCCTGTGCCAAGATCCTTTGCGGATACATGAACGATGCCGTTGGAGTCAATATCAAATGTTACCTCGATCTGAGGGATTCCTCTGGGAGCGGGTGCGATACCGTCAAGACGGAACATTCCCAGCTGCTTGTTATCCTTTGCAAATTCTCTCTCACCCTGGAGAACGTTGATATCAACGGCGGTCTGATTATCCGCAGCGGTGGAGAATACCATTGTGTGCTTGATGGGGATAGCCTTGTTTCTCTCGATCATCTTTGTGCATACGCCGCCCATTGTCTCGATTCCGAGTGAAAGGGGTGTTACGTCACGGAGAACCATGCCTGTTACATCGCCTGTGAACACGCCGCCCTGGAGTGCTGCGCCGAGTGCTACGCACTCATCGGGGTTGATTCCCTTGAAGGGCTCTGTTCCCAT
The DNA here is from genome assembly GCA_022787085.1 of Oscillospiraceae bacterium. Taxonomy (GTDB): domain Bacteria; phylum Bacillota; class Clostridia; order Oscillospirales; family Ruminococcaceae; genus Huintestinicola. The sequence goes on from JALFVE010000009.1 coordinate 38,640, forward strand.
GAACTTCTTTACGGATTCCTGTACTGCGGGGATTCTTGAAGAACCGCCTACCATGAGCACCTTATTGATATCCGAGGGCTTCAGGCCTGCGTCTGCAAGTGCCTGCTTAACGGGGCCCATTGTGGACTCAACCAGATCATGTGTCAGCTCGTCGAACTTTGCCTTTGTAAGAGTAAGCTCCATATGCTTGGGGCCTGTTGCATCTGCGGTGATATAGGGGAGATTTATCATTGAGGAAGGTGTGGAGGAAAGCTCGATCTTAGACTTCTCTGCTGCTTCCTTGAGTCTCTGCATTGCCATTTTATCGCCTGAAAGGTCGATTCCCTCGGATGCCTTGAAGGAGCTTATCATCCAGTCGATGATCCTCTGGTCGAAGTCATCGCCGCCAAGGTGGTTATTACCTGCGGTTGCCTTAACCTCCTGTACGCCGTCACCCATTTCGATGATGGACACATCGAAGGTTCCGCCGCCAAGGTCATATACCATTACGGTCTGGTCCTGCTCCTTGTCGATGCCGTAGGAGAGTGCTGCTGCGGTAGGCTCGTTGATGATTCTCTTGACATTCAGACCTGCGATTTGTCCTGCGTCCTTTGTTGCCTGACGCTGTGCGTCGGTGAAGTATGCGGGAACGGTGATTACGGCTTCGGTAACAGGCTCGCCCAGATATGCCTCTGCATCTGCCTTGAGCTTCTGGAGTATCATTGCGGATATTTCCTGGGGTGTGTACTTCTTGTCACCGATAGTTACCTTATAATCGGAGCCCATGTGTCTCTTGATGGAGGAGATTGTTCTCTCGGCGTTGGTTACTGCCTGACGCTTTGCTACCTGTCCTACAAGTCTTTCACCTGTCTTGGTGAAGCCTACTACGGAGGGGGTGGTTCTTGCTCCTTCGGAGTTTGCGATTACGACTGCGCTGCCGCCCTCCATTACGGCTACGCAGGAGTTTGTTGTACCAAGGTCGATACCAATGATCTTTGACATAAAAATTCTTCCTTTCAAAAGTAAATGTTTTATTTTTCTGTGTAACGGTTCGTTACGGGTTTGCTACTGTTACCATTGCGTGGCGGATGACCTTTTTGCCTAAGGCATAGCCCTTCTGCAGAACTGCCGCAACGGTGTTTTCTCCCAGATTTTCATCCTCACAGCTGCTTACCGCATTGTGAAGATTCGGGTCAAAGGGCTGACCCTCGGCGGGTATCTCGGATACTCCAAGCTTTTCAAGTATCGCAAGATACTGCCTGAATATCATATCCACGCCCTTTTTGTAATTCTCGTCGGAGCAATCCGCACAGGCTGCTCTTTCGAAATTGTCGATAACGCTCAGCACCTCTGTGACGGTTTTCATAAGAGCGTTATCATATGCGTCCTGCTTTTCCTTTAAGGAGCGGGTGCGATAGTTGTAATACTCGGCGTCAAGACGGAGGTATTTCTCCTTTTCGTCCGCAAGCTCCTTTTTAAGGCTTTCGATCTCTGCCGCAAGCTTTTCTTCGGCTGAGGGCTCGGGAGCCTCCTCTGCGGGAGCTGCTGTTTCCTCTTCGGGAGCGGTCTGCTCCTCGGGTGCTGCTTCCTCGGCGGGATTCTCGGCTTCCTTTGCCGTTTCCTCAGCGGCTTCTGTCAGATTTTCTTTTTCTTCTGCCATTTTGTATATCATCCTTTCTGTCCGGTGTCATTTTTTGTTTCCAGAGCGGGGAGAAGCTCCTCGGTATCGTCCGAGATCATCCGGCTTATCTTTTCGGTCATGTACTCGATATACGGTATGACCCTTGCATAATCAAGCCTTAACGGACCGATAAGTCCAAGGGAGCCTGCTGTCCGGCTGCCCTTTTTAATGGGGGAAACTATCATGCTGGAATTGCCGATAACGAAGCCGCCGTCCTCTCCGAACAGCACCTTCAGCTCGCTGAAGCTGTCATCAAGAAGCTTTGAGAACTCATTTTTCTGCTCAAAGAACCTGATAACGTCCCCTGCTTCGATATCGCTTCGCTTGAGAAGATTCCTTTCGCCGCTGACGTGGACGTCGCTTTGCATAAAGCCCTTCGCAAGCTCTCTTATCCCCTTCATCAGGGGGGAAAGAGTTACTGTATATGCACCCATTGCCTCTGCAAGCCTTTCAAGCGTTTCGTCCGAGAGACTGTCAACGCTCATGCCGCTGAGGTTTCTGGTCATATATTCATTGAAAAACGCAAGCTGCTCATGGGTAAGATCAAGCTCAAGCCTGCATATCTTATTCTGGATGCTGCCCGATGAGGTTATCATCAGAAGCACATACATATGCTTTCCTGTGGGAACAGCGTCCACCTTGGCTATTACCGAAAACTGGGGGGAGCAGTTTGAGACTACCGCTGCGCAGTCGGTTATTTCCGCAAGGGCTCTTGTGGCATTGTCTATCAGAGCTTCCTCCGAGGAAAAATCGCTGCCGATGGCATTATCGAGCATTGCCTTTTCATCATCGGAAAGGGACCTTTTCGGCATCAGCGTTTCGATATACAGCTTATAGCCGCTGTAGGTCGGTATCCTGCCTGCCGAGGTGTGGGGCTGCTCCAAAAAGCCCAGCTGCTCAAGCATTGCCATATCGTTTCTGATAGTGGCGGGTGATACTCTTATGTCGGGAAGGGAGGCGATGGCTTTTGAGCCCACAGGCTCTCCTGTCCGTATATATTCGTCAACAACTGCTGCCAATATTCTAAGCTTTCTGTCGTCTAACAGGAGAATCACCCTTTCCTTTTTTGTATTTAGCACTTTGAATATTTATCTGTTAGCACTCTTTCTTCTTGAGTGCTAATTATATTATACACCATTTTTCCGACTTGTCAAGGGGTTTTGCAAAAAAAATTAGCAATTTCACATTGTGAGTGCTAATTCGGTCTTCTGATTATCGCTGACAGGCGGGAAATCTGTCTTTTCCTTATCAAAAAACCGCCCTCAGCCGAAGCGCTGAAGGCGGCAGTAATAATATTTCCCTTAAATCCAAAAAAATACGTCATGCCGAAGGGTTTATTTTTCGTCCTCTGAGGGCTTGGAGACTCCGCTTACGCTGTCCTCGCACGCTTTGATCTGATTCAGAAGAGAGGAGGCATATTCGGGATGCTCTGCTGAAATGGAATTTGTGGTGATGGATACGTTCTGCATGGCTCCGCTTTTTGCCGCAACCTCCGCTTTTGCCTTTTCAAGCTCCATGGCGGCGTGGGTAAAGCCGTCCGCTGCGGGGGAATCCACCGTGAAGAATCGGCGGTCATTCTTGGGATTGGCGGAATAGATCACCCGGAATATACGATATACCGCAAGGCTCAGATAGCCTCTGACGCTTTTTTCAAGCGAAGCATCCTCCAATGCATTCAGCATGGAGAAGACCAGCTTGTTTGAATCTATTAGCATTCTCTGAGGGGCTGAGAGCCTGTCCCCGCTGCCTGTGACAGGCGGGGCGGAGTCTGCCTTGCCCATTGGCTCGGCGCAGCGGCCTAACAGATAATCGCAGGATACGTTATAATAATCGGCTGTTTTCACAAGAAATTCCAGACCACATTCTCTTATTCCCTTTTCATAATGGGACAAAAGTGCCTGAGATACGCCCAGATCGGCGGCTGCCTGCTTCTGGCTGATATTTCGTTCCTTGCGAAGCAGGGTAATTATACGGGGGAAATCCGTATTCACAAAAGCACCTCCGACCGATAATAATGAAAAAATAACTCTACATAATGTAAATTATATATCATAACGTACAATTTGTAAAGAGCTATTTCGGCAAAACGTCATAGAAAACTGTAACTTTTTTGTGAACAAGTCAATATCCGTTATTATTATTTCCGCTTTTTTGGGATTTTATCTAAATCAATGCTATTTTCACAGAAAAAAATTTTTAAATTATCGGACAGAAAAATGCTTCAGCGCATATTATGCAGGGAAATCATCTGCGGCACAGAAGCTTGTCCATCCTTGACAATGCACGGAATTAGTGCTATCATACATATTATAATAATGATTTTACCGTACATATTTTTTCGGAGACATTGGCTATGGAAAATGCAAAAAAATATGAAATGGATATGTGCAGCGGTTCTATACTCAAAAAAATGCTGGCATTTACTCTGCCGCTCATGTTTTCGAGTATTCTTCAGCTGCTTTTCAACGCTGCGGATATTGTGGTGGTCGGCCGCTTTGCGGGGGATAATTCCCTTGCGGCGGTGGGCTCCAACACCGCTCTGATAAATCTCCTCACCAATCTTTTCGTGGGACTGTCGGTGGGCGCTAACGTTGCTGCTGCCAGATTTTACGGGGCAAAGCGGGACGATGCGCTCAGCCGCACCGTTCACACCTCCATTGCCCTCAGTCTGATCAGCGGCGCTCTGCTTACGGTGATCGGCGTTTTCGGGGCAAGGGAAATGCTTTTGATTATGAGCACTCCCGATGAGATAATAGACCTTGCGGCTTCCTATCTCAGGATATACTTCGGGGGGATAACCGCCGTTATGGTCTTTAACTTCGGCAGCGCTCTGCTTCGTGCCATTGGAGACACAAAACGCCCCCTTTATTATCTGATGGCGGCGGGCGTTGTTAATGTGCTTTTAAATCTCCTGTTTGTTGTGGTCTTTAAAATGGACGCGGCGGGTGTTGCGCTGGCAACGGTCATTTCAGAATGTCTTTCGGCGTTTCTGGTGGTGCGATGCCTGATGAAGGAGCAGGGTGCCATCAGGCTGTGTCTCAACAAGCTCCGCATTCACAGGCAGGAGCTGGGGGCTATTATACGCATCGGTCTCCCTGCAGGCTTTCAGGGAATTGTGTTTGCCCTTTCAAATGTGGTCATCCAGTCTTCGGTGAATATTTTCGGCAATGTTGTGGTGGCGGGCAATTCTGCTGCTGCCAATATCGAGGGCTTTGTTTATATGGCGATGAACGCCTTCTATCAGTCCACCATTTCCTTTATGAGCCAGAATTTCGGGGCGGGTCAGTACGGCAGGCTGAATAAGATACTTTTCAGGGGCGAGCTTTGCGTTGTGGCTGTGGGGCTGACTCTTGGCAATCTGGCGGTAATTTTCGGTGAGCCGCTGCTGGGAATTTATTCAGACAGCCCCGAGGTTATTGCCGCAGGTATGGTCAGACTCGGGATTATTTCCCGAACCTATGTCCTCTGCGGTATCATGGACGTTCTTGTGGGCGGTCTGAGGGGTATTGGATATTCGGTACCGCCCATGATAGTTTCCATTGTGGGAGCCTGCGGACTGAGGCTTCTCTGGCTTGCCACCGTTTTTCAGATCCCCGAATATCACACTATTGAGACGGTTTATCTTTCCTATCCCATTACATGGATCATTACCATTATCGTTCATTTTATCTGCTATATTTACGCAAAGCGGCAGGTGAGGTCAAGATATGAAATGATATAAAAAAAGCGTTATATCCTCACTGACAGTGAAGTGCCCCCTGTCAAGTAGACATCTGAAAAAACAAAAGAATGTTTAGAATTAGTTCAAATCCACCCTGCTGCGCAGCAGGGTGGATTTTTTACGCCGCCGCTGCCGAGTGGAATTCCATAGGTGTCATACATTT
>JALFVE010000002.1 GCA_022787085.1 Oscillospiraceae bacterium
CTGTATCCCGATTTTGACATTGTTTTTGACGATGACGGCAATATTTCCCATGTTATTCCCACTGAGCCTGCGCCTTTGCCGCCCGAGCCGCCCTCAAATGCTGAGCTGGCGGCGGCTATTGCTGAGCTTGCGGAGGTGATGTGCGGTGGTTAAAATTTTCGTTTTTCAGATCAGATCGGGCAAGATGACTATTGATGATGTTCCCGAGAGATGGCGGGAACAGGTCAGAAAAGAACTGGAGGGTTAAAATATGGACAGATTTACAGAAATTCTTAAAATCATTTTCGGCAGTATCGTTACCGCTGTTTCGGGTTTTCTCGGCGGCATGGACGGCATTATGTATGCGCTTCTGGCGTTCATCACAATTGATTACATAACTGGCGTTGCGGTGGCTGTAAAGCAGAAGAAATTATCCTCGGAGGTGGGGTTTTGGGGAATCTTTAAAAAGGTGCTTATCCTCTCTATGGTGGGCGTTGCAAATCTTATTGACAGATTTGTTATCGGCGGCGGGGATATGGTAAGGACCGCTATTATCCTTTATTACACCGGCAACGAGGGCATAAGTCTGCTGGAAAATGCCGCTGCCTTCGGTATCCCGCTTCCCGACAAGCTCAGGGAGATCCTCAGTCAGCTGAAGGAGGGAGGAAAATGAGAAGCTTTTACAGGATAATTGATCTTTCACATCACAACGGCGCTGTTGATTTTAAAAAGGTCAAGGCGGCTGGCATTAACGGCGTTATCATCAGGACGGGCTTTGGCGTGAAATCACCAAAGCAGGCTGACCGCCGCTTCGAGGAGTATTATGCAAAGGCTAAGGCTGCGGGGCTTTATGTGGGCGCTTATCACTACAGCTACGCAAAGGACGTTCCCGGGGCGGTCAAAGAGGCTGAATTTATGCTTGAATTAATTAAAGGCAAGTCATTTGAACTGCCTGTTTACGGCGATTTTGAAGAGCAGGGAACACTTTCAAAATTCACCTGCACAGCTATGGTCAAGGCGTTTTGCGACAGGCTGGAGGCTGCGGGCGCCTGGGCAGGCATTTACAGCTATGACACGTTCTTTAAGGACAAGCTGACGGCTGATATCCCGAAAAGATACACTGCTTGGGTGGCAAGGGTAGAAAATGTTTTTCCGAAATGCGTTTCTCCCGATGATGTGGGGATTTGGCAGTATTCGTGGAAGGGCAAGGTCGGAGGTATTTCGGGTGACGTTGACATGGACCGTTGCTACAGAAATTTCCCGGATCTGATGAAGAGATCGGGAAAGAATATTTTCTGATTTTTTTCTCCCCGTAACCGTTTCGGTTATGGGGGGGATTTTTTTGTGCATTTATGCAATTTTATTGCTATTATTTTTGTGAATATCTCTGAATGTTATTGAAAGATATTGACTTAGTAGCATTTTTATACTATCATATAGTTACAGAGTTTGTAGCAATATGATACTAAGGAGGGCTTTATATGATTTCAATGGATATTCCCCGCAAATTTGACAGAGTTATTGTTTACAGGATAACTCAGGACTGCAATATGCGCTGCCGCTTCTGCTCCTACAGCTGCGATGTTATGCGGAAAAGAGATTCCGCTGACCCGAGACTTATCCAATGCTTTTCCGGGACTTTGGGCGATTACAAAAGGGTTACGGGGAAAAATATTCTTGTAAGCTGGATCGGCGGAGAGCCGTTTTTATACGGGGATATTATTCCTTTGTCAAGAATGCTTCGAAGTAATGGTATCTGCGTGAGCGCTACCACCAACGGCACTTTGCTGAGCGAAAGCATTATCAGAGACATCTGCGGGCTGTTTTCCGAGATCGTTATCAGCCTTGACAGCTTCGAGGCGTGCAATGATGATGTGAGGCAGCTTGCGGGGCATTTTTCCATGGTAAGCGATAAGATACGCCTGCTTGACAGGATACGGCGTGAGACGGGCAGCGGCTTGAAAATCAAGGTGAACACCATTCTTATGCGGAGAAATATTTCCGATTTTGAGAGCTTTTGCCAATTTCTGGCGGGGCTTGGGGTGGACGAGGTGACATTTAACCGTCTCGGCGGCTATGACCGTCCCGATTTTTTCGGGGACAACCGCCTGCTTTACTCTCAGTCGGAACGATTTGCAAATGAATTCAGGGGCATCAAGGAACGGCTTTCAGAGCAGGGGCTTATCATTCACGGCAGCGGTAAATACATGGAGCGCTTTTTGTCTGCGGCTCGGGACATCCCTTCTCCTGTGGAGGAATGCGATCCCGGCAGCTATTTCTGGTTTATCAACGAAAACGGCTTTATCAGTCCTTGCAGCTACACATCATATGAATATATGTTCGATCTCAGGGATATTAATTGCCCTGCCGATTTTGACAGGGCAGAAGCTCATTTTCGCAATATGCGCAGCTGCTGCCGCTCAAAATGGTGCGATGATTGCTTCTGCACTCAGGTTTATGATAAGTTTGAGTGAAGCTTATTTATGACAAAAATATGCAAAAAACCGTCAGCCTTTTATAAGACTGACGGTTTCTGGTGAGCCATTGGGGATTTGAACCCCAGACCCTTTGATTAAAAGTCAAATGCTCTGCCGACTGAGCTAATGGCTCATGCAGCGTGTATTACTCACACAATGCTTAATTATTATACCAGAATATAGCCCACTTGTCAACAGCTAAATCGCCAAAGCAAATAAATTTACAATAAGTTCATATATGCCCGAAAAATATATTGACCGTCAGGACGCTGACGATAAATCCTGTCATATCTCCTGCCAGCGAGGCGGATAGGGTATGACGGGTCTTTTTTATCCCTACTGCGCCGTAATATACCGCAAGGGTGTAGAATGTCGTTTCGGTTGAGCCGAGCATTACGCTTGCCACACGTCCCGCAAAGCTGTCGGGTCCCGATTGTTCAAGAAGTGATTCATATACCGCCAGCGCTCCGCTGCCCGATACGGGTCGTATGAGCGCCAGCGGGAGACATTCCGCAGGAAAGCCTATCCTTTCAAAAAAGCCCGAAAATGCGCCTATGAGCAGATCCTCCGCTCCCGAGGCACGGAACATTCCCACGGCGGTTATCAGTGCGATAAGCGTGGGCAGCAGCTCTGCACAGGTTCGGAGATTCTCCGCAGCTCCCTTCGCAAACTCCGAAAACACGTCCACACGCTTATACATTCCCCATGCGATTATAAGTAATATCATTGCGGGAATTACAAATGACGCTGCTGTCATGGTCCGCCTCCTTTTTGCGTTTTTCCCATTAGCGGCAAAACTGCCGCCGTTACAGATACACCAAGGGCTGCGGCGGAGGTTATCCATACGGCGGGGACTATCTCCAAGGGGTTTGCTGAGCCGTATTTCATCCGCAAGGACAGGGCGGTGGAGGGTATGAGCGTCAGTGATGCCGTATTTATTACGGTGAATATTATCATTGAGGGGGTGGCGGTATCTCCTGCTTTTTCCTCCTCCGCAAGCGCTTTCATGGCTTCTATCCCAAAGGGGGTCGCCGCATTTCCCAGTCCCAGCAGATTTGCGGTGATGTTCATGCAGATGGCTCGGAAGGCTCGCCCATGCTTGTCTATATCCTTGAACAGTCCCCCAAGCAGCAATGCGAATATCCCTGCAAGCTTTTCGGTTAGCTCTGATTTTTCCGCTATCCGCATTATCCCGCCCCAGAAGCACATCCCGCCGCAGAGATATATGCACAGCTCTACCGCATTTACAGGCTCATTCAGCACCGCTTCCGTCAGATCCCGGGTATTTCCCGTTATTATTGCTGATAATGCGGATATTATTATCAGCAGCGAAAATATCAGTGTTAGCATGATTAGTTCACCACTTTTTAAATTTGTTAATATTCATTTAATTATTTCTTCTTGCAATGCACACAAATAATTGTTATAATGTTATAGAATTAATATAAAAAACTGCGCCTATGCGCCATTATAATTTTTTTAAAAGGAGCGATTTTTGTTATGAGATCTTCTGCAATCACACGACAGCTTGACGCTCTTGGTAGAGTCGTCATTCCTATCGAAATGAGAAGAAATCTGAATATCGGCAACAGAGATTATGTGGAGATCTATTCCGAGGAGGACAGGATCATCGTTAAAAAAGCAGGCGAAAGCTGCGTTTTCTGCGGCAGCGAGGACAATATCCTTCGCTTTAAGGAAAGATGCATCTGCGGCGACTGCCTCGCTCAGCTCAAGCAGTAAGCTTCCGCATTTTTTCCCTCTGTAAATCCTATGCGGCACCCTGCCGCAGTATTCTGATAAAATGCTTTTAAGGAGGTATCCTTCTGGTTTACCTTAGAACCAACGAGCTTTCTCCGGGTATGTGCATGGCACGAGATATTACTTTTTTCGACGCTTCTGCGGGTGCTGTGGTCACTCTCAAGGCGGGCGCAAAGCTTACTGACATGAATATTACTCAGATGCGCATGAGCCGTGTTGTGGCAGGTGCTTTCATCGACAGCCGCAACAGCGAGACAAGAGTTATTTCCTCCATCAACAGCGAGATAAAGGAAAATGCCATCAGCAATATCCACAGCCTTGCCGACAACTTTATGGACAGCAGCAAGGGCGTTACTCAGAGCGATATTGACGCTATCGGCAACACCACCGAGCAGCTTATTGACGAGCTTGCTTCCAAAAAGGATATCCTCATTAACATTGCCGACATCAAGATGTACGACGATTACACCTATCATCACAGCCTGAGCGTGGCTATCATGGCTATTGCCATCGGGCTTGAAATGGGCTATGACAGAAAAAAGCTGGGCGAGCTGGGCGTGGCGGGCCTTTTGCACGACATCGGCAAGGTGTCCGTTCCCATTGAGATCATCAACAAAAAGGGAAGGCTCACCGACGAGGAATATAATGTGGTAAGGCTCCATCCCGTTTATGCTGCCGAGCATCTCAAGGCGAGAAAGCTTGTTTCCGATGACTGCTGCATGGGGATTATCGGTCATCATGAAAAATGGGACGGCACAGGCTATCCCATGAAGCTCAAGGGCGAGGAGATCCACGAATACGCCCGTATTTTAGCTGTGGCGGACGTTTACGACGCTCTCACCTCCAACCGTCCCTACCGTATCCCTGCTCCACCCAATGAGGCTATCGAGTTTATCTGGGGCGGAGCTTACAGCCATTTTGACGAAAGAGTGGTAAGGGCTTTCCTTCACAAGGTCGCTCCCTTCCCCACAGGTTCAAAGGTTAAGCTATCAAACGGTACCACCGCTACGGTTATGAAAAACAACAACGATCAGCCACTCCGTCCGCTGGTGGTGGACGAGAACGGCTTTGAATATGATCTTTCCGATGGTTTGAAATTTACGAACATTGTTATTCTCGGGCTTTGCGACGCTGATACGGCGAGACTTATTCATGGATAAAATTACGGCGGCAGTTCATTTTTGAACTGCCGCCGCTTTTTATTATATTACTTTGCGTACTCGGTAACTCTGCTCTCTCTGATAAGATGAACCTTGATCTGTCCGGGATAATCCATCTCGTTTTCGATCTTTGCGGCAATTTCTCTTGCCACAAGCACCATCTTTTCATCATTGATCTGCTCGGGGATGACCATGATCCTGACCTCTCTGCCCGCCTGAATTGCGAAGGACTTCTCTACGCCCTCATAGGAGGTGCATATCTCCTCAAGCTTCTGGAGACGCTTGATATAGTTCTCGTAATTCTCGTTTCGTGCGCCCGGTCTTGCGGCGGATATTGCGTCAGCTGCCTGTACAAGTGCAGCAACGACGGTCTTTGTCTCAACATCGCCGTGGTGTGCCTCGATCGCATGGATTACATCGGGGCTTTCCTTATATTTGCGGCATACGTCAACGCCGATCTGGACATGGGAGCCTTCGATCTCATAGCTCAGAGCCTTTCCGATATCGTGAAGCAGACCTGCACGCCTTGCAAGATTTGCGTCAACTCCAAGCTCGGACGCCATGATGCCTGCCAGATGTGCAACCTCTATGGAATGGTCGAGAACATTCTGACGATAGGATGTTCTGTATCTGAGTCTGCCTATGAGACGGACAAGCTCGTGGTTGATTCCGTGAACATTGGTCTCGAGAATTGCTCTCTCACCCTCCTGCTTGATTCGGTGCTCAACCTCTCTCTTAGCCTTGTCCACCATTTCCTCAATTCTTGCGGGATGGATACGTCCGTCAGCTATAAGCTTCTCGAGGGCTATCCTTGCTACCTCTCGCCTTGCGGGGTCGAAGCAGGAAAGGGTTATTGCCTCGGGGGTATCGTCGATAATAAGCTCAACGCCTGTGAGTGTTTCGAGGGTCCTGATATTTCTTCCCTCTCGTCCGATTATCCTTCCCTTCATTTCATCGCTGGGGAGGGGGACTACCGACACCGCTGTTTCCGCAACCTGATCTGCGGCGCATTTCGCAATTGCAAGGGATATAAGATTTCTTGCCTTGTCCTCGCAGACATCCCTGAGCTGCTGCTCATACTGCTGGACCTTCAGAGCCTTTTCATGTACAAGCTCATTTTCAAGCATTGAAAGCAGATGCTCCTTTGCCTGCTCCATGGTGAACTGAGATATTTTCTCAAGTATCTCCATCTGGGAGTGCTTGATCTTGTCAGCCTCTTCAAGCTTTTCATCCGCATTTTTCAGCTTTTTCTGGAGAAGATCGTCCTTTTTCTCAAGTGCGTCATTTTTCTTGTCAAGATTTTCTTCCTTCTGCTGGATGCGCCTTTCCTGCCGGGAAAGCTCATTCCTGCGCTCCTTGATCTCCTTTTCCAGCTCTGTGCGGCTTTTGTGGATCTCGTCCTTTGCCTCAACGAGGGCTATCTTCTTCTTGCTGTCCGCTTCTTCCTTGGCAGCCTCGATTATTCTCTCCGCTTCCTTTTCGGCAGAGCCGATGGCGGCTTCTGCCTGTGATCTGCGGTAATTTATTCCCGCTTTAAAGCAGATAAAGCCCGATATTGCCGCTGCAGCAACGAAGACGATCACATAAATAGCGATCTGCAACAAAAAAACCTCCTTTTCATAAAAATTAGAATATGAGAACCGCTTCGGAGGTTTGTGAAGCTCATAAATATTAATAAGACCGATTTTGTTTGGGGAATGTAAACAGCTTAAAATAATTCAATAAATTATATCTTTACCATAAGCGAATATTAAGAATTCCGAAAACTGAGCGCGCCGAATAATAACGGAACGGACGGCTCATAATATATATGAAAAACTCCATGTATCCGCTCTGTATCATGGCGGATCTACCGTGAAGCGATAATGTAAAAGCAGCTTTTATAACAGGACGCAGTTTTTCTTCTGCGAGCCATAATAATTTTTACTGCAGACACAATATTATTGTAATATAAATTTTTCCTCTTGTCAAGGAATTTTATATAATTTAACACTATTACATAATAAAATTGTATTTTTGCTGTACAAAAATACCGTTGACAGACTGCTCAGTTAGTGATATCATATATATGTATAGAATATTTTTTTAAATCGCTGATGAGAAATCCATTCTTCTAAAATGCGGCTTTCAGAGAGCATTCGGCACAGGCTGAGACCGAGTGCGGCGGCAGGAAGGATCGGCACCGTTCTCGGAGTCCGCTTAATAGGCGGCGGCTGCCTCCGTTACAGGGCTTATGAGGCGTTTTCCCCATTTTCGGAAAGCGTGAATACGGGTGGGATCACGGTAATTATGCATTTTATCGTCCCGAGGCAATGGCTTTGCTTCGGGGCGTTTTTATTTTTTTTGGAAAGAAGATTAAAGAGATGAATCAGTTAACAGATCTTTACACAAGACTTTCGGGACTGGCGGTTTTCAGAGGTGTTCTGAAGCTGAAAACCATGGGCAGGCTTATGGATATGCTGAAAGAACAGACCCCCGCTTCGGTGGGAGAGTTTGTAAATTCCCTTTACAAGCACGGCTCAAACCTTTCAAGCTACATCATCAAGGCTGTCACCGAGGATGAGAACACATATCTTCTCCGTAAGGCAAGGCGGGAGTCTGTTCCGCCCGTTATGGAAACTGCTGTCCGCAAGGAGCTGGGACTTTTCCGTGAGATTTCCATGCTCACAACAGAAAATGTCCGCTCGGCTATGGGCTATATGGGTTATCTTCCCGAGTGGGACAACTCAAATCTGGATTTTCAGAGCATTTATGCTGACAGAATAGACAAGCTTTTTACCATGGGCTACGGCATTTTCGCCAAATACACCGCTTTTATGCTGAGAGATCACGTTATAACACCCGTTCTGACTCCCGATCCTCAGCGGCTTTCTCAGCTGCCTGCCTATGAGACTCAGCGCAAAATGGTTATCGACAACACTCTTGCTCTTATAAAGGGTCGTCCTGCCGCTAACTGCCTCCTTTACGGCGATGCGGGCACGGGAAAATCCTCCACCGTCAAGGCTGTGGTGAATGAATTTGCCGACAGGGGGTTAAGGCTCATCGAGCTGAAAAAATCCCAGCTCCACGAGCTGCCCGACGTGATGGAGAGCATTGCGGACAATCCCCTGAAATTCATTATTTTTATTGATGACCTTTCATTTTCCTCCGACGATGCGGATTTCGGTGCGCTCAAGGCTGTTCTTGAGGGTTCGATCGCTTCAAAGGCATCCAATGCCGTTATATATGCCACCAGCAACCGCCGCCATCTTGTGAAGGAAAGCTTCTCCGACCGAAACGGCGACGATATCCATGCAAGGGATACAAGAGAAGAGCTTGCCTCCCTTTCCGAGCGCTTCGGCTTGAAGGTAACGTTCCTCAAGCCAGACAAGGATACATATCTGAAAATCGTGGAGTATCTTGCGGGGCAGTACGGCGTTGTTATGGACAAGGACGAGCTGTTTACCAAGGCGGAGGCTTACGCTCTGCGCAGAAGCGGACGAAGCGGACGTGCCGCAAGGCATTTCGTTGAGATGCTCAAGGCGGGTGAACCCGAAAATCAATAAGCAAGGAGTTTTATTTTATGAAAAGAGCCGTATCATCAGCCCTTTTTGCAGCCGCTTTGCTGCTCACTGCCTGCACACAAGCGCAGGATAATAGCGGCGGCGAAGTCAATGACCCTGCCCTTTACGGCATGGAATACACCGTTTCTTCGCTGAAGGGTCCCACCACCATGGGAATGGTCAAGCTCATGTCCGACAGCGAAAAGGGCGAGACCTTCAACAAGTATAATGTGACCATTCACGGCACCGCAGATGAGATAGCTGCGGGCATTGTCAGCGGTAATACGGACATTGCTAATGTTCCCGCAAATCTTGCTGCTGTACTTTACAATAAGACCGAGGGGAAGATAAAGACCTGTGCGGTCAACACTTTGGGTGTGCTTTATGTGGTAACGTCGGGGGAGGAAATAACCTCGGTTGCCGATCTGAAAGGCAAGACCGTTTATTCCACGGGCAAGGGCACATCTCCCGAATATGTCCTTAACTATATTCTCAGGCAAAATGGGCTTGAACCCCAGACGGACGTTATAATAGAATATAAGTCCGAGGCTTCCGAATGTGCTGCTGTTATGGCGGAAAGCGACAATGCAATTGCTGTTCTGCCCCAGCCTTATGTGACCGCTGCTCAGCTTCAGAATGAGAATATCAAAATTGCTCTGAGCCTTACCGAGGAATGGGACAAGGTGAGCGACACTCCTCTTATAACGGGCGTTACCATTGCTCAGAAAAGCGTTATTGAGGAAAATACTGCTGCTTTTGCTGATTTCCTCGGTGAATATCAGGCTTCTGTTGATTTTGTAAATGAAAACACCGATGAAGCTGCCGAACTCATAGGATACTATGATATTGTGAAAGCCCCCGCTGCAAAAAAGGCACTGCCTTACTGCAATATTACTCTTTTAAGGAGGGAGGATATGAGAAGCGCCGTAACAGGCTACTGGAATATCCTCTGTGACGCTGACCCAAAGTCGGTCGGTGGTACGCTCCCGAATGATGATGCTTTCTACACGGAAATGATATATGAATAAGTCCGACAAAAAAGACTTTCTTCAAAAAGCTTTGGGCATATTTTTCTGGCTGGTTTTGTGGCAGGCGGCGGCAATGGCACTTGGCAAAAGTATTATTCTCGTAACACCGGCAGCCGCAGTAAAACGGCTTTTCGGGATTTGCTTTGATGCGGATTTTTTGAAAACTGTCCTCAATTCCTTTCTGAGGATAGGCGGCGGTTTCTTTGCGGGCGTTTTTACGGGCACTGCTCTGGCGGTTTTGTCTGCTGCATTTTCATGGGCAAGGGCGGTGATATCTCCCGCTGTATCGGCGGTCAAGGCGGTGCCTGTGGCAAGCTTCATTATTTTTGCGCTGTTTTTCTTAAAAAGCTCTGCGCTGTCCCTCCTCATTTCCGCAATGATGGTCACTCCTGTGATTTATGACGCTGTATGCAAGGGGATTGAAAATACGGACAATAGGCTTATCGAAGCGGCATTGCTATTTCGGCTCAGTCCCGCAAAAAAGGCGAGATATCTCTATTTCCCATCGGTTATGCCATTCCTCACCGCTGCTTTCAGGACGGCTGCGGGACTTGCATTCAAAAGCGGTACCGCTGCCGAGGTCATTGGTCAGCCCGATTTTACTATGGGTGATATGCTCTATCGGTCGAAAATTTACCTTGAGACCGCCGATCTTTTTGCTTGGACTATTGTTATTATCATTCTCGGAAAGCTGTTCGAGGTGCTTGTTATTTCGCTTCTGGACGTGATCTACAGGCGTTCCCGGCGATTTAATATAATCAGGAAATTTAAAGGGGGTGTTTGCTCCGATGATTAAAGGAATTTTCCGTTCCAAGGAGCGGCATACCGTTTCGGCGGTTATTGCCGCATAATAAATCCCAAAAATATTATTATTAAAAAGGAGAATATAAACATGATAAAGCTCACACTTAAAGACGGCTCCGTAAGAGAAGCCGAAAGCGGAATTTCCGCCGCTGAAATTATCAAGGGAATAGGCATGGGTCTTTACAAGGCTGCCTGCTGCGTTAAGCTTGACGGAGAGGTTTGCGACCTGAGAACTCCCGTCGAAAAGGACTGCACCTTTGAGGTCTGCACCTTTGATTCCGAAGAGGGAAAAAAGACCTTCTGGCACACTGCTTCCCACATTCTTGCGCAGGCTGTAAAGCGTGTATATCCCGAGACGAAGCTGTCCATCGGACCCTCCATCGACAACGGATTCTATTATGATTTTGACACCGATCATCCCTTTACCGCTGATGACCTTGCTAAATTTGAGGCTGAGATGAAGAAGATCGTCAAGGAGGGCATTGAGCTTTCCCGTTTCGAGCTTCCTCCCGCAGAGGCTGAGGCAAAGCTCAATGAAATGGGCGAGCCTTACAAGGTGGAGCTTTGCAAGGAGCACAGCGACAAGGGCGAGAATATCAGCTTCTACAAGCAGGGCGATTTCACCGACCTTTGCGCAGGTCCTCATCTTATGTCCACCGCTCCCGTTAAGGCATTCAAGCTCACCAACTGCACAGGCGCTTACTGGAGAGGCGATTCCAAGGGCAAGCAGCTTTGCAGAATTTACGGAACTGCTTTCCCCAAGGCTTCCGAGCTGGAGGAATATCTCAAGAAGGTGGAGGAAGCAAAGAGCCGTGACCACAACAAGCTGGGAAGAGAGCTTGAGTATTTCACCACGGTTGATTATATCGGTCAGGGTCTGCCCATTCTGCTCCCCAAGGGCGCAAAGGTTATCCAGCTCATGCAGAGATGGGTGGAGGATGTGGAGGCAAAGCACGGCTGTATGCTTACTAAAACTCCCTATATGGCTAAGAGAGAGCTTTACAAGATCTCGGGTCACTGGGATCACTATCTTGACGGTATGTTCGTTCTGGGCGACCCAAATGACGAGGAAAAGGAGTGCTTTGCTCTCCGTCCCATGACCTGCCCATTCCAGTATCAGGTATTCTTAAACAGGCAGCGTTCCTACCGTGACCTGCCTATGAGACTGACTGAGACTTCTACTCTGTTCAGAAACGAGGACAGCGGTGAGATGCATGGTCTTATCAGAGTAAGACAGTTCACAATTTCCGAGGGTCATTACATTCTCCGTCCCGAGCAGCTTGAGGATGAGTTCAGAGGCTGCCTTGAGCTTGCAAAGTATTTCCTCGGCACC
Source organism: Oscillospiraceae bacterium (assembly GCA_022787085.1). Lineage (GTDB taxonomy): Bacteria > Bacillota > Clostridia > Oscillospirales > Ruminococcaceae > Huintestinicola. The sequence goes on from JALFVE010000002.1 coordinate 12,082, forward strand.
GTCGGACTTCTTGAGGACTGCACATTCCGCTTCTCTCAGTGGGACCCCGCAAATCCCAAGAACAAGTATGAGGGCACTCCCGAGCAGTGGGAAGAGGCTCAGGCTGCTATGAAGACTATCCTTGACGATCTGGGCGTTGAATACACCATCGGTATTGATGAAGCCGCATTCTACGGTCCCAAGCTTGATATCCAGTATCACAACGTTTACGGCAAGGAGGACACTCTCGTTACCATTCAGATAGATATGCTCCTTGCTCAGCGCTTCGGCATGGAATATGTGGACGTGGACGGCACCAAGAAGAATCCTTACATTATCCACAGAACAAGCCTGGGCTGCTTCGAGAGAACTCTTGCATACCTTATCGAGAAATACGGCGGAGCTCTTCCTCTGTGGCTTTCTCCCGAGCAGGTTCGTATCCTGCCTGTAACAGACCGTGCTAAGGAATACGGCGAGGACATTGCCGCTAAGCTCGACAGCATGGGCATCAGAGTTACTGTTGACAACAGAAATGAGAAGATCGGCTACAAGATCCGTCAGGCTCAGCTTGAGAAGATACCCTATTTCTTCATTGTGGGCGACAAGGAAGTGGAGGACAAGACCGTTTCCCTGCGTTCAAGAAAGGACGGAGATCTGGGCGCTTCTCCTCTTAATGACGTTATTTCAAAGATAATCGAGGAGAATGCTTCCAAGGCAAGATAAACGATAATTTTTATTCGGGCTGCCGCATTTTTTGCGGCAGCCCATTTCGGAAAGGACATGGCTATGAAGCTGAAACCCTATTCAAGACGGGTGTATTACTATGAAACGGACAAGATGGGCATTGTTCATCATTCCAATTATATCCGCTGGTTCGAGGAGGCGAGAGTTGACCTTATCGAACAGGCGGGACTGCCCTTTCAGGAGGTCGAAGCGGAGGGGCTTATGACTCCCGTTCTATCGGCTGAATGTGAGTACAAGCTCCCATTTAAATTCGGAGATGTATTCATTGTCAAGGCGTATATCCCCGATTTCGGAGGAGCGAGATTTTCCGTTATCTATGAAGTCACAGACCCCGGGGGGATTATCCATGCCACGGGTAAGACCACCCACTGCTTTGTGGATATGGATATGCGCCCCGCAAGAATTAAGAAATCTCACCCCCGCATTTATGGCATATATGACGAGATATGCAAAAGCTCGGAGGGTCTTTATGATGAATAAAAGGCTTGCGGCACTATGCTTCGGTGCGGTAATGCTCACCGCCTGCGGTACAGGCAAGGTCTCTCCCGAGTCAGCCGAGACCGAGAAGATCACCGTTTCCGAGACGGAAATTTCTTCGGAAAGCATTTCCGAAACCACCGCCGAGACATCTGCCGTGACCGAAACAGAAGCGATCACCGAAGCCGAAGCTCCCGACACATCCGCCGATTACAAAACCCTCTACAAAGAAAAGCTTTCCGAAATAACAGGTTATGAGGAATATGAGCCGTCAATATCGACCTTTGACATTTACGATATTGACAATGACGGAACTCCAGAGCTTTTTTCGGCTTTCGGAAATTATCATTCAGCCATGGTTACGATATATTCCGTTAGGGACGGAGAGGTGATAAAGCTCTGCAATCCTTTGTATGGCGATGAATATTCGGGCTTCGGCTCATGGGGAATGGCACAGGCAGCCGATGGGGGATATATCGCAAGCCTTTATTTCGGAATGGGCTCGGGCTATGCGGATTATTTCCGTTTTGAAAACGGGGAGCTTACGCATCTGGTCAGCTCCGAGCATCATATGTATTTACCCGATGAAAGCGAAGAGGAAGGGGATACATACGTTATTGACGGAAATGAAGTCTCCGAGGAGGAGTACATCGAAGCAGTTGGAAAATACGAAGCAATGAACTGGACAGATGTGGGACAGGGCTATCGTTTTTTCGATATGGATGAGGCAGAAAAGGTAATTGATAATTATGGAAAATAATGTAAAAATGCAGACAGTAGAGATATTCACAGACGGCGCCTGCTCGGGAAATCCGGGACCCGGGGGCTGGGGAGCCATTCTCCGCATGGGAGAGCATTACAAGGAGCTTTCCGGCGGAGAGCATGACACCACCAACAACCGTATGGAGCTTACGGCGGTCATAGAAGCCCTTTCCGCACTTAAACGCCCATGTCACGTTATTCTCACCACCGACAGCAAATATGTATGCGACAGCATTTCAAAGGGCTGGGCGGCAGGCTGGAAAAAGCGGGGCTGGATAAAGGCGGACAAGAAGCCTGCCCTCAACTCCGACCTGTGGGAAAAATGCCTTGAGCTGCTTGATATCCATGATGTGGAGCTGAGATGGGTGAAGGGTCATGCGGGACACCCCGAAAATGAGCGCTGCGATGAGCTTGCGGTCATAGAGCGGGATAAAAATGCCTGATCTCTTGTAACATCCATGTTTACTGTTATGCGAAAAGCCTGTGGGTACCATTTTGATAAACAAAAAAGCCGTTTCTGAAGCTATCAGAAACGGCTTATAATTTTTATTTGAATATAAAATCAATCTCCGAAGGAAATGCCAAGATCCTTTGCGGTGGTGACATAATTGCCCTCGGGATCAACAAACTTTGTCTTTCCCGCAACCTCGCTCAGAGGATTCTCGCCTATCTTTGCATTTATCATTGCGACGGAAACGCCGTATTTGCCTGCGTCAATGAGCTGTGCGGCTCTTACGCCGAATCTTGTGGCAAGTATTCTGTCATAAGCGGAGGGGCTGCCGCCTCTGAGCATATGCCCGGGAACGCATACTCTTGTCTCAATGCCTGTTGCCTTCTGTATCTGAGATGCAATGGTGCTTGTGGCGGTGGTTATGCCTGCTTCGAGACGTGCCTTTGCACGCTCCTTCTTCTTGAGCTTTGCCTCTTCCTTGCTGTATGCGCCCTCTGCAACAGCAACGATTGAGAATCTGTGACCGTTGTCCGCACGCTTCTGCATTGCCTGACAGATCTTGTCAATATCATAGGGTATCTCGGGGATGATTATAGCGTCCGCACCGCCTGCAACGCCCGAATATAGGGTGAGCCAGCCTGCCTTGTTGCCCATTATCTCAACCATAAGGATACGGCTGTGGGATGCGGCTGTGGTGTGGAGCCTGTCGATAACGTCGGTACCGATATCCACTGCGGTGTGGAAGCCGAAGGTAACGTCAGTACCGAAAATATCATTGTCAATGGTCTTGGGAAGTCCGATAACGTTAAGCCCCTCCTCGCTGAGGAGATTGGCTGTCTTATGAGTGCCGTTTCCGCCAAGTGTGAGCAGGCAGTCCAGCTTCTGCTTCTTGTAGGTTTCCTTCATCAGCTTGACCTTGTCGATATTATCCTCGCCGATGTTGGAGATCATCTTGAAGGGCTGACGCTTTGTTCCGAGAATGGTGCCGCCCTGGGTAAGAATACCCGAAAATTCCGAAGGCTCCATCTCTCGGGCTATATTATTGATAAGTCCGTAATAGCCATTCTGAATACCAACTATCTGAACATTATCAGCGCCCATTTTCTCATAGCACGCCTTTGCAATGCCTCTGATGGTCGCATTAAGACCGGGGCAGTCGCCGCCGCTTGTAAGGATACCGATTCTTTTCTTAGCCATTTTTATCATCCTTTCCCGAATTGAACTTCAAAATTAAGCAGCTGAGTTATACCTTGACAGCCTTTGTCTGCCTTGAACGGAGAAATTCCTCAAATCTGTCTGCAGGCATGGGTTTGCCGAAGAAATAGCCCTGTGCATAATCGCAGCCTGATTTCTTGAGTATCTCGCCCTGTCCCACAGTCTCGATACCTTCTGCGATCGTCTCGATCTTCTTGGATTTTGCTATTCTGATAACCGCCGAAACTATCTCACGGGATATCTCGTCCTCCTCAAGATACATGATAAAGGAGCGGTCCAGCTTCAAAAGGGTGATCGGCAGCATCTGGATATAGCTGAGGGAGGAATAGCCTGTGCCGAAATCGTCCATGGAGAGCTTCACGCCCAGATCCTTGATCTCCTGCATCTGCATAACCGCATGGTCGATATCCTTGAGAGCAAGGCTCTCGGTAAGCTCCACATCAAGATACTGAGGATCGAGCCCCGATTCTTTGAGAGCGGTCTGAATGGTATCTGTAACATTAGTCTGGTAGAAGTCGATTGCAGAAAGATTGATGGAAACGGTAACGGGATCAAGCCCCATATCCTGCCAGCTCTTGTTCTGGCGGCAAGCCTCGAAAAGCACGAAGCGGCTTATCTGAGTGATGAGCATTGATCTTTCCGCCACAGGGATAAAGTCGCTGGGCGGAACAACGGTGCCGTCGGGTCTTATCCAGCGGATAAGCGCCTCCATGCCCATAACGGAGCCGTCCAGAAGATTGATCTTCGGCTGATAGTAAAGCACAAGCTCGTTGTTCTCGATAGCCTTGCCAAGCTCCTTTTCAATGGCATTTCCTGCGATGATGGCGTCGTGAGCGTGGTTGTCGAAGCGGAGAATGGAGCTTCTCGTGCCGTCTGAAAGGCTGAGTGCAAATTCCGCACGGTCAAGCACCTGAGAGAAATCTCCCAGCCCGCCGTCGGACATCAGGCAGTAGCCTGCGGAGCAGGTGATATTCTGAGCCTCCAGACCCATTCCATTAATGTTTGCCATATCCAGCTGAATATGCTTGATAAGGCGGATGGGAAGCTCCTCGTCCTCGGTTGCCTTTATAAGCAGTGCGAAATTATCTCCGCCTATCCTTGCGGTAAAGCCGCCCTCGGTAAGGTTTGACAGCAGCACAGCCGCTATTTCCTTGAGAAGGTGGTTTCCGTTGGTATAGCCGCAGGTGTCGTTGATAATATGGAAGCTGTCGATATCCAGTACGATGACCCAGTAATTTACGTTCTTATCGATCCTTGTACATTCAAGGATCTCATTGCCCATCATCATGAACTTGTTTCTGTTATAAAGCTGAGTGACCTCGTCGATGTAAGCCATTCGCTCGATAACAAGGTCCTTTTCCTTGTCGCTTGTGATATCCATGATTGCTCCGCCCACGTCCAGATCGCCGGTTTTGGGAGACTGGTAGCGGAAATTGAACCAATGATAATCACCGTCGGCTGACTTTGCCCTGAAATCAACGGAATGTATCTCGTCATGGGCAAGATCCTCAGAGTCATTTTTCATGCCCGAGGCGAAGGTATCAAAGATCACCCTGTCCTTGGGATGGAAAGCCTCACGGATAATATCGCTCTCCACATAGCCCGAGGCCGAAGCTATCCCCAGCATCTCGCAGAGCTGATCGGAGGCATAGAGACGGCTGCTGCCCTTTTCCTTCAGAAGCAGTCCGATCTCGGAGAGATCCATAGATAGAGCGTACCTCTTCTCGGACTCCTGAAGCTTTCTGGAAGCTGCAATTACCTCCTGCTTCATTTTATTTGCCTCGGTAAGATTCGGGCCGATGGACATCATAACGGTAATGTTATTGATCCTGCCGGAAATAGTGGTAACAACAGAGGTGTTCCAGACGGTGCAGACCGCACCGTTTGTCTTAGTCTGAATAAAAAATTCCTCGTCCCTGCTGTTGATTATTCCCTGAAGATTTTCCGAAAAGGCATCCGAAGGGAGAACCTTTTTGAGTATCTCAGGGTCGTAAAGCTCCTCCTCGGTGTAGCCCGTTGTCCTGATAAATGCGTCGTTGGCACGGATATAGCCAAAGGAAGTATCCCACAGCACCACCATGGAATTGAGCTGCTGCATCACCCTTTCGGCGTTTTTCAGCTCCTTGAATTTTATAGTTCTGGCGTTATGGATAAGAGCGACCGCCCCCACAAACAGGGATGTGGCAAGCACGCAGGCAACCGCAGAAACGGCAGTTACCGCACTGGCAGGATCACGCTTTACGATCGATGTTACAATGCATACGGCAGCAATATCAGCCAGAATATATGCGGCAATGAAAATTATTTTTTCGATCAGGCTCTGTTCTGTTCCCTTTCGCATAAGCTTTCCCCCATTCCCGCAGGTAAATTTCATATGTCATAAATGTTATGGTTTAGTATAAAAATTGCATAAGTTAATAGTTTAATTATATAATAATTATAGTTCTTTTGTCAATAATACAATATGAATTATTTGTTTGAATTATTAAAATTATTTGCCCACGCTTCAAAAAATTACCATATTGATTGTGCAATGTGCCAAAGTAATCGACAAAATCTCCTTTTTGCTCCTGCAACATATACAAATGTGGTGCAGATACCCCGAATATCAGACCTGATCTGCCATGATCTCCACTGCCCGCTGCATGACCTCCACGGGCTTGTCCTTCACGGCGAGTTTAATGGCAATATAAGGCTTTTCGGAGGAGCCGTTCACCGACACCCTGCCCTTAAATTCAGCCACAAGCGCCTGCACCTGCTCCATGGTAGCGGTTTTCACATAAATCATCAGCACATCCTTGCGCTGGGTTATTTCCTTAATGCCCGCTCTGCCCGCCATATTACGGGTAAGAGCCACAGTGATAAGCCCCTGGATGGCAGCAGGGGGATCGCCGTAGCGGTCGATAAATTCATCGAGAAGGTCAAGGCTCTCCTCCCTTGTGGATACGGCGGCTATCTTGCGGTATGCGTCAAGCCTGCCTGCCAGACTCTCGATATAATCATCGGGAATATGCGCCTCGATTTGGAGATCTATGAGACATTCCTCGGGGGCTCTGGGAACGGGCTGCCCCGTTTCCTCGGCAATGGCTTCATTTAATAGCCTCAGATACATATCATAGCCCACAGCCTCCATGTGCCCGTGCTGTCTGCCGCCTAAAATTGAGCCTGCGCCTCTTATTTCAAGGTCACGCATGGCAACTCTGAAACCGCTGCCGAACTGGGTAAATTCCCTTATTGCATCAAGCCTTTTTGCTGCCACCTCAGTAAGCACCTTGCCCCGCCTGAAGGTGAAATACGCAAAGGCACGGCGGTTGGAGCGTCCTACTCGTCCTCTGAGCTGATAGAGCTGGGAAAGTCCTAAGTGATCTGCGTCCTCGATAATGAGAGTGTTCACATTGGGAACGTCAACGCCTGTTTCGATAATTGTTGTGCAGACAAGGATATCTATCTCATGCTCCACAAGCTCCGTCCAGATGTCCGAAAGCCGCTCCTCGGTGAGCTGTCCGTGGGCAACGGCTATCCTTGCGTCGGGGATCAGCTCGCCCAGCTTTGCGGCAACGCCCTCGATAGTCTCCACACGGTTGTGGATATAGTAGACCTGTCCGCCTCTGCGAAGCTCCTTGGTTATCGCCTGAACTATAACGCCCATGTTATGCTCGATAACATAGGTCTGAACGGGATATCTGTCCACAGGCGGCTCCTCGATCACGCTCATGTCCCTGATGCCGCTCATTGCCATATTGAGGGTCCTGGGGATAGGCGTTGCGGACAGCATCAGCACATCTACTCCCGTAAAGGCTTCCTTGAACCGCTCCTTGTGAGCCACTCCGAAGCGCTGCTCCTCGTCGATTATGGCAAGTCCCAAGTCCTTGAATTTAACGTCCTTCTGGACAATTCTGTGAGTGCCTATGACCATATCCACAGTGCCCGCTTTAAGCTGTCTGAGTATCTCGTCCTGCTGCTTTTTGGAGCGGAATCGGGACAGCAGCTCTATTTTAAACGGGAAATGCTCAAACCGCTTCACTGCACTCTGGAAGTGCTGCCATGCAAGCACCGTTGTGGGAACGAGAATTGCGCACTGCTTGCCGTCAAGCATACATTTGAATGCCGCACGGAATGCAACCTCGGTCTTTCCGAAGCCCACATCTCCGCAGAGAAGCCTGTCCATGGGAATGGGCTTCATCATATCCTGTTTTATTTCCTCAATGCAGCGGAGCTGGTCGTCTGTTTCGGTGTAATCAAAGCGTGCCTCAAAATCCTGCTGCCAGTCGTTGTCCTCGGAAAATGCAAATCCCGGGGTCTTTGCACGCTTTGCATACAAGGCAATAAGCTCATCTGCCATGTCCTTGACAGCCTTCTTGACCCTTGAACGGGTCTTCTGCCACTCGTTTGAGGAAAGCTTGTTGAGCTTCACTCCCGAATCGTCACGGGGACCTATATATCTGGAAATCAGATCCATTTGGGTTACGGGAACGTAAAGCACGTCCGTACCTGCGTATTTTATGGTGATATAGTCCTTGGTAACACCCTCAAGCTCCAGCTTTCGTATGCCCTCAAAGCGTCCTATTCCGTGAAGGGCGTGAACTACCAGATCGCCCGGGGTAATGTCTGCAAGGGACTTTATTTCCTCGCCCTTTTTCTTCTTCCGAAGCTTGCGCTTTGAGGTCATGGCTCTCGCCTGTGTGATAAGTGCGGTCTTGATATCGGGATAATCATAGCCCGAGGAAAGGCAGCCTGTGGTGAGAAGCACCCGTCCCTTTGTGAGGGTGCTGCCCTCTGTCATAATATCGCAGGGGATACCGTCCTCACGCAGATCCTCCGCAATTATGGGCAGGGTCTTTTCCGAGCCTGCCAGAACGGCTACGGAATAATTTCTGTTTATTAGCGAACGCAGATCCTCCGAAAGCTGGCGTATCTCTCCGCCCCATGGGGCTGTCTGATGGGCGGTGACGGAAAGAAGCTTTCTGCATCGCAGGTCGTTTGTTCGTAAAAACGAATCCATAAGTACGCAGGGAAATTCCTGCGCTCTTTCGGAAACTATCTCAAAGCCCTCAAGATAGCCCTCAAGTCCTCTGCACAGCTCTCCTTCCTCAAGAAGAATTTTGATATCCTCTCCATGCTGGGAGATAACGCCCTTTGCACGCTCGCAGCAGCCGTGATATTCGCTGAAAAGAACGCAGCTTTCCTTTTTGAGATAATCGAAAATCAGTGCGGGCTTTTCATAGGCGAGAGTAATATATTTGTCAATATTTGCAAGGGAAAGCCCGTTCATAGCGGCATCCGAATCCTTTGCGAGATTCGCCCTGACGGTATCTGCACGCTTTCCTCTGACGGAGGCGGAAAGCTTATTTATACGCTCTGCAAGCTCCTCGGGGCTGTCAAACAGCACCTCTCTTGCAGGTGGGATAATAAGCCTGTCAATGCTGTCGGTGCGGCGCTGTGTTTCGGGGTCAAAGTAGGAAAATGCGTCTATCTCATCGTCCCACAGCTCCATTCTGACGGGGAATTTCTCCTGAACGGGGAAAATATCCGCAATTGAGCCTCTTATCGAGAACTGTGAGGGGCTTTCCACCTTATCGCAGCGGGTATAGCCCGCTCTCACAAGCCTTTGTGTCAGAGCAGGCAGGTCAACGGGATTTTCCCTTGAAAGAATAATTGTATTGTCCGAAAGCGCCTTCGGAGGAATGGTTTTCTGCATTACAGCCTCTGCCGAGGCGCAGACTATCCTGCATGAGCCGTCTGCGATACGGGAAAGCACGCATAGCCGCTGATGCTCGTATTCTCTTGAAACGCTGTCAACCCTCGCAAGGGTGATATCCTTTGCGGGATATACAAAGGCAAGAGTCTCGCCGTACATTTCGTTTATATCATCGCAGAGCTTTTTCGCTCCTGCCTCATCATCTGCGATAAGGAGCATGGGTACGGACTTTTCTCCGTAAAGACTGTCCGACAAAAGCATTGCCAGCTGTGATTTATGGATAGATGAAAGCCCCGATACCGCCAAGGGAGAAAATCCCCTTGAAAGTGTCTCGCAGATGTCCCTCAGTTCGCTCTGCTCTGCGAGAACAGGCTTTATTTTCCCGAAAAGGGAGCTGTTATTATTCATTTAGATACCTCATTGCCGCTTCTTCGGGCGGCGAATTTTCTGAAATCCTTGAGAAGCGAAGCTATGTACATGATAATGTTAATGATCGCCATGGGGAGAAACAAGCCGAATTTGTCCCTCATATTGAGTGCAAATACGATCATAAAAAGCCTTGTGACGGAATAAATCACCGATTTTTCATTGGGCATTTTCCCCGAAATGCAGAATACCGCTGAAATAACATCCGCTATGGCAAATGCGGCGGCGGATACTATGAGAGCTATTCCGTTGGATGTGACCCTATCTCCCGCAGCCATGATATCTGCGGCAAAAAGCAGGGTACAGACAGCCGAAAACACAGCCGCAGCCCCGACAGCCGTTCCGAAAATAATATTCTTCTTCATATCAGCTGTTGAAAAGGTTCATAGCCTTGTCGATATCGCCCTTTACGATATGTTCGAGGGCGGCACAGGCATTGTCCGTCGCTTCATGGAGCTTGGGGATATCCTCCGAGGGGAAATTGCCCAGCACCCAGCTTGCAAGGTCGTATTCCTTTGTGGGCTTCTGTCCCACGCCTATCTTCACACGGGGAAAATCCTGGGAGCCTGTGAGATAGATTATGGACTTTATGCCGTTATGTCCGCCGTCCGAGCCTTTTCTGCGTATGCGTATCTTGCCCGGCTCAAGACTTATATCGTCATAACATATTATCACATTTTCTATGGGGATTTTGTAGAAATTCATCGCTTCAACTATCGCTTCGCCGCTTTTGTTCATAAAGGTGGAGGGCTTCATCACAAGGCAGCGCTTTCCCGCTATGGAAACGTCTGCGGTGAGGGATTTGAATTTCAGCCTTTTTATCTCAAAGCCATGCTTTTCCGCAAGGGTGTCAACGGTCATAAAGCCTGCGTTATGGCGGGTATTTTCATATTCCGCACCCGGGTTTCCAAGCCCTGCGATTATATATTCAACGGGTCCCGAAGGCTCGGGTGCCTTGTTTTTGTTTAACTGATCGAAAATATCGAAAATGCTCAATTTCTATGACCGTCCTTTCTTTTACCAAAACACCTTTAGGGCGGAGCATATGCATACTCCGCCCTATGTATTTTAATTTAAATTAAAATCAGTTGTTGAAAAGAGGAGAAATGGGTCTGTCCGCATAAATTCTCTCGATAGCCTGAGCAAATACGGGAGCAACGGGAAGAACGGTGATCTTGTCGATCTTCTTCTCCTCGGGGAGAGCGATGGTATCGAGGATAACAACTTCCTTGATAACGCTGTCCTGAATACGCTGGATCGCAGGACCCGAAAGCACGCCGTGTGTAGCGCAGGCGGTAACGGACTTTGCTCCGCCCTTTTCGATAATAGCCTTTGCGGCATTGCAGAGAGTTCCTGCGGTGTCTATCATATCGTCAACGAGGATAACATCCTTGTCCTTAACGTCACCGATGATATTCATTACCTCGCATACGTTTGCCTTCTGACGGCGCTTGTCAACGATGGCAAGAGGAGCGTCAAACTTTGCGGCAAAGTTTCTTGCTCTTGTTACGGAGCCAAGGTCGGGAGATACGACAATGGTATTATCCCTGATATCCTTGAATTTCTCAACAAAGTAGGGAACAAGAATAGGCACGCCGAGAAGGTGATCTACGGGGATATTGTAGAAGCCCTGTATCTGTGCGCAGTGGAGGTCCATGGAAAGGATACGGTCAGCGCCCGCAACGGTGAGAAGGTCTGCAACAAGCTTTGCGGAAATGGGATCTCTTGCCTTAGCCTTTCTGTCCTGTCTTGCATAGCCCATGTAGGGGATAACGGCGGTGATCCTGCCTGCGGAGGCTCTCTTGAATGCGTCGATCATAATGAGAAGCTCCATCATATGATCGTTTACGGGAGTGCTTGTGGACTGTACAACGAATACGTCCGAGCCTCTTACGCTCTCCTTGATGGAAACGCTTATCTCGCCGTCGGAAAAGGTAACGACCTCCGACTGACCGAGAGGAAGCCCCAGTGCCTTTGCAATGTCGGCTGCCACCTTGGGATTGGAGTTTGCTGTGAAGATCTTGATATCCTTGCCGTGAAGATTCATTATTTCTTCTCCTTTGCTTTATATAATAATTTTTCCATTAAAAAGGACAAATATTACGGGTCGGATGAAAAAAATCAAGCCTTATGATTTTTCTCTATCCTGCCTCTGAGCTTTCTTGCACCGTAGCCCTCGATAAGCTTGGTTTCCGCTCTCTCTACCGCCAGCGCTCCGTCGGGAACGTCTTTGGTGATAGTAGAGCCTGCGCCTGTATATGCGCCGTTTCCGATTTTAACGGGTGCGATAAGATTCGTATTGCAGCCGATGAATGCATCGTCTCCGATAACGGTGCGGTATTTTTTCTCGCCGTCATAGTTTGATGTGACTGTGCCGCAGCCGAAATTGACACCGCTGCCCACGTCGCTGTCGCCCACATAGGTAAGATGGGAAACAGCCGTATTCTTGCCGATAACGGAGTTCTTGACCTCAACAAAATCGCCTATCTTGACGCCTGTGCATATCCTGCTGCCGGGACGGAGCTGAACGAAGGGACCTATCTTGACATTATCCTCGATAACGCTGTCATATGCCTGAACGGTGTTCAGAACGGTGCCGCTGCCCACCTCGCAGTTTTCGATTATGCAGTTCGGACCTATAACGCAGTTTTCACCGATAACGGTATTTCCTTTGAGGATAACTCCCTGAAGTATGCAGGTGCCTCTGCCGACTTTAACGTCTCTGCCTATTGTTACCCCGTCTGTGCAGGTAAATTCAACGCCGTCATCCATCAACTTATCTATTATAGCAAATCTTGCCGTATTATTCAACAGCAAAAGACCTTTTCTGTCATTTGCACCTAAAACAGCGTCGGAATTTGAAGAAATATATGCATCTGCACGAAAGCCTGCGCTTATGAGAACGAATACAGAGTCCGTAAGGTAATATTCGCCCTGAGAATTGTTGGGCTTTATTTCCCCCAGAGCATATATGAGCCTTTCCGCATTGAACCAGTATGCTCCCGAATTTATCTCGCGTATCTTCTTCTGCTCGGAGGTTGCGTCCTTTTCCTCCACAATGCCGCTTATGCCGTCGGCGGTGCGGAGTATCCTGCCGTAGCCTGTGGGGTTATCTATCTCCGAGGTGATAACGGTAACGGCATTGCCCTTTTCCGAATGGAGGGTGTGTGCGCCTAAAATAGTGTCCTTGTCAATAAAGGGAGCGTCCCCGTTTAAGATAAGAACATCGCTGTCCTTTCGCTCCGAAAGCCAGTCAAGAGCCATCATTACGGCATGACCCGTTCCCATTCTCTGGGGCTGGAAAACGGTGTGATATTTTCCCTCAAGGTGCTTTTCGATGACTTCATTATTAAAGCCCGTAACAACGCAGATATCCGTCACACCCGCCTCCTCGCAGGCTCTTGTCACCCAGTCGAGCATGGGCATATCAAGGACTCTGAACATGGGCTTCGGCAGGTCGGACTTCATTCTCTTGCCCTGACCGCCTGCTAATACAATGGCACAAGTCTTATTACTCATAGTATAATTTCTCCTGTTTATAAATTTTGTATAATAATACAAATAGTATATTCACATAAAAATATACATTAGGTATTTTTATCCTCTGATATCTCTATCCTCTATTATGCCACAACCAAATGAATTTTTCAAGCACATTTTACATATATTATCCGCCAAATATATCAAAAGCTTACACTTTAGTCAAAATAGCCAAAAAATGCCCATATTTTTTCTTCTATTGTACAGTAGAAAAATTCAAAGATTTCTGTTATAATATACTTATGTTCACAGCGGGGCGATTCTGACCGGTTTATGTCCCGCCGGTGAAAAAATTCAAAAATTAACGGAGGTAACTACCAATGGCAAAAAAATGGGTCTATACTTTTAAAGAAGGTAATATGTCTATGCGTAACCTTCTCGGCGGCAAGGGCGCTAACCTGGCTGAAATGACCGAGATAGGTCTTCCTGTTCCTCAGGGCTTTACAATTACAACAGAGGCTTGTACTCAGTATTATGAGGACGGCAGAAAGATCAACGACGAGATCATGGCTCAGGCTATGGAAGGCGTTGCCTGGATGGAAAAGGAGAACGGCAAGAAGTTCGGCGATCCCAAGAATCCCCTTCTCGTTTCCGTTCGTTCCGGCGCAAGAGCTTCCATGCCCGGTATGATGGATACCATCCTTAACCTTGGTCTTAACGACGAGGTTGTTGCTGCTATGATCGCAGGCAACCCCACTCCCGAGTTTGAGAGATTCGTTTACGATTCCTACAGAAGATTTATCCAGATGTTCTCCGACGTTGTTATGGAAGTCGGCAAGAAGTATTTCGAGCAGCTTATCGACAAGATGAAGGAAGAAAAGGGCGTTCAGTACGATGTTGATCTCACCGCTGCTGACCTCAAGGCTCTCGCAGAGCAGTTCAAGGCTGAGTACAAGAACCAGCTGGGTACTGACTTCCCCTCCGATCCTATCGAGCAGCTTAAGCTCGCTATTGAGGCTGTATTCCGTTCATGGGACAACCCCCGTGCAAACGTAT
>JALFVE010000003.1 GCA_022787085.1 Oscillospiraceae bacterium
AGATAAATAATTCTTAGGAGGAATTTTATCATGTCAGTAAAAGTTGCAATCAATGGTTTCGGCAGAATCGGCCGTCTCGCATTCCGCCAGATGTTCGGCGCTGAGGGCTACGAGGTAGTTGCTATCAACGACCTTACCAAGCCTTCCATGCTCGCTCACCTTCTCAAGTACGATACCGCTCAGGGCGGCTACTGCGGCAGAATCGGCGAGAACCTCCACACTGTTACCGCTGATGACGAGGCAGGCACAATCACTGTTGACGGCAAGACCCTCAAGATCTATGCTGAAAAGGACGCTAAGGATCTTCCTTGGGGCGAGATCGGCGTTGACGTTGTTCTCGAGTGCACAGGCTTCTATGTATCCAAGGAGAAGTCCATGGCTCACATCAACGCAGGCGCTAAGAAGGTTGTTATCTCCGCACCCGCAGGCAACGACCTCAAGACCATCGTTTACAACGTAAACCACAAGACTCTTACAGCTGATGACCAGATCATCTCTGCTGCATCCTGCACAACAAACTGCCTCGCTCCTATGGCTAAGGCACTCAACGACTATGCTCCCATCGCTTCCGGTATCATGAGCACAATCCACGCTTACACCGGCGATCAGATGATTCTCGACGGTCCTCACAGAAAGGGCGACCTCAGAAGAGCAAGAGCAGGCGCTGCTAACATCGTTCCCAACTCCACAGGTGCTGCAAAGGCTATCGGTCTTGTTATCCCCGAGCTCAACGGCAAGCTCATCGGCTCTGCTCAGAGAGTTCCCACTCCTACAGGCTCCACAACTATCCTCACAGCTGTTGTTAAGGCTAAGGATGTTACCAAGGAAGGCATCAACGCTGCTATGAAGGCTGCTGCTAACGAGTCCTTCGGCTACAACGATGAGCAGATCGTTTCTTCCGATATCGTTGGTATGAAGTTCGGCTCTCTCTTTGACGCTACTCAGACCATGGTTTCCAAGATCGACGACGACACATATCAGGTTCAGGTTGTTTCCTGGTACGACAATGAGAACTCCTACACTTCTCAGATGGTAAGAACTATCAAGTACTTCTCCGAGATCAAGTAATCATTGACTGACTGAATTTCTTTATCGGCTGGGCTTCGGCTCAGCCGATTTTTTTAATGTAAAACTGCACAAATTTTTTTAAAAATTTTTACGGTATTTTTCAACGAAAAGCTGTTTTCCTATGGACATTTACGGAAATTTATGATATAATTTATATGTATAATTGTCGCTTGTTAGATATTTTTCATATTTCAGATAGAAAAAAAGGATGGCGTTACCATGGATTTCAATACTCAGAGAAAAATAGTTAAAAAGCTCAGGGAAAAGGGAAAAAATCCCCTCCTTTTCATACCCTGCCTTATAGCTGCCTGCGCAGTGGTGCTTTTCATGTCGGTTTGCAGAGCTGTAGATATGGCTCTTTCCGACAGCGAGGGCAATTTTCTCGGAATAAAGCGGACTCGAAAAGTGAAGAGATATCCCGCTGCCGTTCCTGTTCCCATGCCATCGGAAAGCAGCTTCATCAGTAAAAAATCTGTAAAAAAATCCCCTCTTCCCTTCCGTCCCCTGTGGCAGAGAGCCATGTCTCTTCTCCTTGCCTGCGCATTTGTTACAATGAGCGCCGAAATTACTGCAAGTGCGGAAACAATTGCGAATGTGGCTGATATCCCCTTTTCTCCATCATCAGCGGAGATCACAGCTCAGGAATTAATCGATTTTGAAAATATTAACGGAAAAATAAGCGAAGCTGACCTTTACACGAATTACAGAGATGGAGATACCTTCGAAATTAATAGGAATGTTTTTACAGGAAATCCATATTTGACTACCGTGACACTGGGATATTCAACTAACATGGTCATCAATAATAATTTTTCTGAAATGGCACCTGATTCGTCGATTTTTGTTGTTGCTGACAATGAGGATGATTTTAACGACGCCAGAGAAAAAATCGGCAGCGTCAGCAATACGAATACAACAGTGATCTGGGATAAAGACAAAACAGTCTACAATAATTATATTCCCGAAAATGTAAATGCCGCTTCTGTTAAAGCTTACAGCGGCGTGGGCGGCATAATTCTGAAATGGGACTCTGTCACAAACGTTGATAATTATAAGATATATCGGTTTAACAAAAAATACACAGCCGAAGGGAAAGCAAGCATTGTGACTTCCGGCAGTGAATGTTCGGCTGTCATTACCGGCGGTGTTGAAGGAATATATGCAGTTAGAGCATATAACGAATACAGTGACAAAAAAATATTCAGCAGGCAATTTGCCAATGCGTCCCAAAGCGCAAAAACCCTTACCGCAGGTGCGCCAAAGCTCACGACAACCATGAGCAACAGAACTGTTACTGTTAATATTTCAATGGATCTGAACAAATACTCAATGCCCTCATACATAATATTGTTCTGTGAGGACGAGGGAGAATATGGTTTTTCTGCGATAGAAAAAATATTACCATCACAAATGCCTGATGGAACTTATTCTAAAACATTTGATGATAATCAATTTATGGGTGAGTCTGTACGCTCCTATGTCGCAGTTGCATATTACGATGTTTTTGATTCAAAGACAAATAATGCACTGAGTCAGTTTGAATATCATAAAGACCCGAAGGATAATACTGTAGAATTTACAGAAAAGCCTTCAAACGTTGAGAAGATAACAGATGCTGT
Source organism: Oscillospiraceae bacterium (assembly GCA_022787085.1). Lineage (GTDB taxonomy): Bacteria > Bacillota > Clostridia > Oscillospirales > Ruminococcaceae > Huintestinicola. The sequence continues at coordinate 2,688 of JALFVE010000003.1, forward strand.
TCTCAACTCTCCATCCAATCTTGATGTGATACTGTCCCCCGATAAGAATGTATGGACTCTTACCTGGACCGCACCCGACGATACATCGGACATTGATATCACTTATGAGATCTATGCAAACAAAAAGCTTTTGGACAGCACCAAAAATATTACCAATAAAAAAATATCCATCAGCTCTATCTCAGGCGATGAATGGGGAAAAGATATTGTATTTTCAGTAATTGCCAGAGCGGACGGAATGACAAGCGGAGAAGCTGTTTCCAAAACAGTCGAAGTATCAAAAGAAAGCGTTCAGCTCGTAAAGCTCAAAGGCGGCAATGAAAAGGCAGAGATCATTTTCAAGCCCTTCGGCACAGATAAAAATACCCGATACACCATATGGGGCAAGGAAGCTTCCGATTCCAACGATAAAGCCGACATTATCGGAGGCAAAGAATTTACAATCAAAGCGCTTGCAGATTGCACAAAAAATTCTGACGGAACATATTCATATACCATATCGGGTCTTACAAATGATGTAAAATATTATTTCTGGATAACATCAAGCGCAGAAAACTGCAATTATCCTTCCTTAATCAAATCCGTCACACCCTCCGAAGCTCCCCAGCCCCCCGAAAATATTATTGGCAAGGGTCTGGAGAACAGTGCGGTCATTACATGGGATCCCGTTCTGAAGGACGACGGCTCGGGAAACTATGCCGACGGTTATTATGTTTCTGTTTATAAACTGGGCGTCAGCGCACCTGTCATCAACCGTGTTAAATGTACCGAATATACTTACACAGCAGGAAAACTTGAAAACGACGTGGAATATTATGCCGAGGTATCCGCTTATACTATTGTAAACGACTCGGAAATTGAGGGTCCCTCAGCTCGTTCAGCAACCTTTATTCCGACCATTACAGTCGGAGATGTTCTCAACCTTACCGTTACCCCTTCAGGAAAGGTCATTAACATCAGCTGGACCGCAGTCAAGGGTGCTTCTGAATATATTCTGTTGAGGACAGACCCCGACGGCGCTCAGCGGGAGATCTACAAAGGAAGCCAGTCCTCCTATGTGGACAGCAATGTTGATAATAAAACAGAATATTCGTATAGAGTCATGGCAGTCAGAAAGGTTGACGGAAAGGATTATGCAGGTGAATACAGCTCCGAACAGAAGGGAATGATAAATTACGTTCTCAGCTCTGTTCAGGGTCTTACCGCAACAGGCGGCGACGGCTGCATTATCCTCAAGTGGGACAAGGTTGACGGCGCTGACGGATATTATGTTCAGTATTCTATCCCTGACGCAAACAGCTGGACAACCATTGCCAACGTTGGAAAAACAACCTTTACCCATACAGGTCTCGCAAACGATGTTGTTTATGATTATCGTGTCATTCCCTATGTTACGATAAACAACAAGGAGGAGTCTGCCGACACCTACGCTCAGAAGGTGGAGGGCAAGTCCGGCATAAATCTCCCTGCTCCCGCAGATTTCACAGTAACAGCGGGTGATGGTCAGATAACCTTAAAGTGGACAGCTGTCAAGGGCGCTGAGGGATATAACATCTATCTGGTCGGCTATGACGGTTCTAAGTATCTCCTTGACCAGGTTTCAAAGACCACTGCAATTCACACAAATCTCACCAATGACACCACCTTTACATATACAGTCTGTGCATATAAGTATGTAGACGGAGTGCTCGTTAAGGGAGATTACGCAGCATATAAGACCGCAACAGTCGGAGTTGAGCTTAACGCCCCCACAGACGTTGTGGCTAAGGCAGGCAAAGAACAGGTTTCACTTTCCTGGAAGAAATCCGACGGAGCCGAGGGTTATGTGATATATTCATATAACATTGCAAGTATGTCCTTTACTCCTGTGGGAATCGTTACAAAGACAAGCTTTGTTCATACAGGACTTATTGGCGGCAGGGAATACACCTACATGATCGCCGCTTATAAGAATGTTAACGGGTCGGTCATTTATTCAGGCTATTCCATGGCTGTTACCGCAATTCCCGAATCCTCGGGCAATAATTCCTCTTCGGGGGACAACAGCAATGCCGAGGCAGGCGATTACAGGATTTTCATCACAGGAACTACCCCTTTCGGAATGTCAAACAGCGACCTTATTTCCGCCTTTGCGGGCAAGGGTGCATTCAATACGGATATTGATGTGAGATTTACTCTCAGTCCCGACACTGTGACCTCTGTTCAGAATGTGCTCAATTTCTACGGCGAGGGAATTGACAGCTTCCTCATCTATCCCATGGATATCTCGATTTATGTTGCGGGCACAAATACGAGGGCTACCATCAATGAAGGTCAGTATCTCACCCTCACTATCCCCGTTCCCGACGAGCTTCTCCCCTATTCGGAGCATATTTCCGTGGTTCACGTTTCCGATCTGAACCAGCTTGAGATTCTCCCCTCCATTCATGTTAACGTTGGCGGAGTTGATTGTATGCAGTTCACTGCGAACAGCTTCTCTCCCTATGCATTTGTGGTTTATCTCCCCGAGATAGGCGAGGACACAGGCGCAGGTACTCCCGTGACTGCACAGGGAACAAACGGCAGCAGCGGACAGACAGCAGTATTCTCATTCAGAAACACTTATCTTCCCGCAATTTACAGACGCAGAGCAAGAAACAAGCTTTATAGGATAGTAAGACGATAATATTGAACCGCCTGATCTTTGGAAATTTCCGAAGATCAGGCGGTTTTTTGTGCAATAATATATGTAAATAAAATGACCTGACAGAATATGAAATTCTATCAGGTCAGAATTTTTTAAAACTCATGCTTTTCGTAGCAGGGATTGTCCGCCCAGAGGATTGTCTCCCCTGCTTCGAGTGTCTTTTTTATGTCAATCAGCCGCTGATTGGAGCTTCCTCGGAATCTGAGTGAGATATTCTTCTTCTCCTCAATAAATTCACCGTCCACAAGCACGTCGATGAATGACAGAAGCTCGTCCGTACATTCACATCTTGCACGGCTGTCCGACAGCAGCTCGTTTTCAAGGGTATAGCCTGTATAGCACCAGATGGTCTTATTTGGATAGAACTTTTTTACCTTTTTCAGAAGAGGCAGCAGCCTGCGTTGATTGACTTTTTCCATTGGCTCTCCGCCAAGAAGTGTCAGTCCGTCAATATAATCAGGCTCAAGAGCCTTTATTATCTCACGCTCTGCTGCTTCGGTGTATTCGATGCCGTAGGTGAAGTCCCATGTATCGGGATTAAAGCACCCCTTGCAGTGATGTGTGCAGCCCGATACAAACAGGGAGACTCTCACCCCGGGACCATTGGCTATGTCAAATTTTTTGATTTCCCCGTAATACATTTTCCGACCATCCTTTACGGCTGACCTGTCTTATTTTATAGGTGCATTACACGCTCTCTGATCTCCTGAGTACGTCCCTGATTCCAGAACTGTGTGCCGATATATCCGCAGGTGCGGCGGGCAACGTTCATCTTATCCTGATCTCTGTTGCCGCAGGAGGGACATTCCCAGACAAGCTTGCCGTCATCCTCAACGATCCTTATCTCGCCGTCATAGCCGCAGCACTGACAGAAATCGGACTTGGTATTAAGCTCGGCATACATGATATTATCATAGATAAACTGAAGCACTCTGATAACTGCCTCAAGATTATCCTGCATATTGGGAACCTCCACATAGCTGATAGCTCCGCCTGTGGAAAGTGCCTGAAACTGCGACTCGAATTTCAGCTTGGTAAATGCGTCGATCTCTTCGGTAACATTTACATGGTAGCTGTTGGTTATATAACCCTTGTCGGTAACGCCCTCAATTATTCCGAAACGGCGCTGGAGGCATTTTGCGAATTTATATGTGGTGCTTTCGATAGGAGAGCCGTAGATGCTGAATGCGATATTAGTTTCAGCCTTCCATTTTTCGCAGGCATCGTTCATGTATTTCATAACGTTAAGTGCAAAGCCTGTTGCGGTGGGGTCTGTGTGGGATTTGCCCGTCATGTATCTCACGCACTCGCAGAGACCCGCATAGCCCAGCGAAATAGAGGAATAGCCGCCGTAAAGAAGCTTGTCAATAGGCTCGCCCTTTTTGAGCCTTGCAATGGCTCCATTCTGCCAGAGGATAGGCGCAGCGTCTGAAAGAGTTCCCTTGAGCCTGTTATGACGGCACATGAGGGCACGATAGCAGAGATCAAGTCTCTCATCGAATATCTTCCAGAATTTATCCATATCCTTGCCCGAGGAAAGTGCGATATCAACAAGGTTTAAGGTCACAACACCCTGATTGAAGCGACCGTAGAACTTATAATTTCCGTTCTCATCCTTCCATGGATTGAGACAGCTCCTGCAGCCCATTACGGGGAAGCAGTTGCCCTCTTTAAGCTCCTTCATCTTCTTCTCGGAAATATAGTCGGGAACCATTCTCTTGGCGGTGCATTTTGCTGCAAGCTGGGTGAGATAGAAATACTCGGAATCCTCTCTGATATTATCCTCCTCAAGGACGTAAATAAGCTTGGGGAATGCAGGAGTTATCCACACGCCCGACTCATTCTTGACGCCCTGATATCTCTGACGGAGCATTTCCTCGATTATCATTGCAAGGTCCTTCTTCTCCCGCTCATTCCTTGCTTCGCCAAGGTACATGAAAACGGTGAGGAAGGGTGCCTGTCCGTTTGTGGTCATAAGGGTGATGACCTGATACTGAATGGTCTGAACGCCGCTGGCGATCTCCTTGCGAAGGCGCTCCTCCACTACCTTATCAATGATCTCGTCATCAAGACTACCGCCTAAAGCCTTGGATTCGCTTATAACGGCTTTGCGTATCTTTTCACGGGAAATCTGAACGAAGGGAGCAAGATGGGTAAGGCTGATGCTCTGTCCGCCGTACTGATTTGAAGCCACCTGAGCAATGATCTGAGTGGCGATATTGCAGGCTGTGGGGAAGCCGTGGGGCTTTTCAATAAGCGTTTCGCTGATAACTGTGCCGTTCTGGAGCATATCATCCAGATTTACAAGGTCGCAGTTATGCATATGCTGAGCAAAATAATCCGAATCGTGGAAGTGGATAAGTCCGTCGTGGTCTGCGTCAACTATATCCTTCGGAAGAAGCAGACGCTTGGTAAGGTCCTTGCTCACCTCGCCTGCCATATAATCACGCTGAACGCTGTTTACAATAGGGTCCTTATTGGAATTTTCCTGCAGGACCTCCTCGTTATTGCACTCGATAAGGGAGAGTATCCTGTCGTCGGTGGTGTTGGATTTTCTGACAAGGGAACGGGTATAGCGATATTTAACATAGCCCTTTGCGATCTCAAAGGCACCGTTTGCCATGATCTGATTTTCGACCATATCCTGAATTTCCTCAACGGAAACAGCTCTTTTCATTTTTTCACATTTATAGCAGATATACTCGGCAGCTTCCTTGATCTGCTCATTGGTAAGCTCCTTGCGGCGGCCTGCGTTATTTGCCTTTGAAATAGCTGTTTCTATCTTTGTGACGTCGAAATCGACCTCTGACCCGTTTCGCTTGATTACCTTCATTGGAAAATCCTCCTGTATCATAATGCTGTGTATTTTTAATTATAAGATATAATGCTTTAAAAAACTGTTGCATAAACCACAATTTTATGATATAATATACTATATACACGATTATAAATGCGAAAGGACACTATATATGGATTCAGGATTTACAAAACAGGAGCTGATATATCTGAAAAAGCGCTTCAATGCGAGGTCTGCGAAATTTTCAAAAAACGAGACAATACTGCATATAGATCAGGACAGCAATCAGGTCTGCTTTGTTCTTGAGGGAACAGCTTATCTTTGTGCGGAAAACGAGCAGTGCGAAAGAAGTATTCTGCGATTTTTCCGCAGCGGTGAATATTTTTCCGCTTCAATGCTCGTCCCATCGAGCTATGCGGTGAGCTTCATAACGGCAAAATACCCCTCGGAGATCATTTTTTTTAACCGGGAGGAGCTTTTCAGATTCTGCGCCGCTAATCATGACTGGACGGTGAAATTCATCCGTCTGCTGTCCGAGCAGGGAGACAGGAGCATAAGCGTGGGCAGCTTTGTGCTGCATCAGCGCTCCATTCGTGACAGGCTGACAGGCTTTTTCAGGCAGGAAAGGGAGATACAGGGCTCGGACAATATAAGGCTGCCTATCCCCTACACAGACCTTGCGGATTATCTTGCCTGCGACCGCTCCGCAATGATGAAGGAGCTTTCGGCTATGAAATCAGAGGGGCTTATTGAAGGCAAAAACCGTGATATCCGCCTTCGGGAACTTTTTTCCGATGAATAGACAACGTCCGCAGAAAACTGCGGACGTAAAATCATTCACCGATGAATATCTTGTCAAACATTTCGCAGGGAACAGGCTTTGAGTAATAAAAGCCTTGTGCTGCGTCACAGCCGCAGCTGAAAAGAAAGTCTGCCTGATCTCTGGTTTCAACACCCTCTGCGATTATATCAAGCCCGATATCATTGGACATGGAAATGGTGTGGGAAATGATCTTTCTTCCTCTGTCCGACTCCATAAACTCGGAAAGGAAGCCTCGGTCTATCTTCAGCACGTCAAACTGCGTGGTTTTAAGCATATTCAGTGAGGAATATCCCGAGCCGAAATCATCCATGAGCATGGTAAAGCCGTTTTCCTTGAATTTCTTCACGACGCTCTCAACGCCCTGTGCGTCCACAGATTCGGTTATCTCAAGCTCTAAAAGCTCAATGGGGATATCATATTTTTTCACCATCTCCTTGAGCACCTGTATGGACTCATCTCCGTTCAGATACTCCCGGGAAACATTGACCGAGATCGGAACGGGCTTTACGCCCTTGTCCATCCATTCTCTTATCTTGCGGCACGCTTTTTCCCAGATGATACGGTCAAGCTTAACAATAAAGCCATTCTTTTCAAAAACGGGAACGAAATCCGCAGGAGATATAACCCCCCTACGGGGATGGATCCATCTTGCGAGAGCCTCTGCGCCGATTATCCTGCCTGTGGAAATGCAGTATTTCGGCTGGAGATACATTTTGAATTCATCGTTAAGGACAGCGTTGTACATATCCTCCTCGATTATCTGCTTATGAAGAATGTTGTTCATCATATAGTCCTTATAGAAGCAGATATTCTGAAGGGCATTTCACTTTATGGATTTCCTTGCAACAGAGGCAAGATCGCCGTAATATCTTGTATGCCTGCTCCTGTCCGTTGCCTCGGATACTCCGAAGGTGAAGCGGTAATCCATTCCGTTGAAGCCGCTGAGCCTGCTTTCTATAATATGGATAAAGTCTATGATCTCCTGCTCATCCTCAAAGCAGGTCACTACCATGAAAACGTCCGCAGTCAGGCGGCAGAAGGGCTGCTCCGGGGTGCAGATGATATGCATGGAATCATTGAAAAAGCGTATCAGCTCGTCCCCTGCTTCATTTCCGTAGGTCTGATTTATGAGCTTGAACCGCTCCACGTCAAACTGAATAAATGCAATCCTTTTATCGGGATTTCTATTTATAAGCTCTGCGATCATTTTACTGTAAATGGCGGGGTCCTTATCCGAGGAAAAGCTGTCAACTATCTTACGGTCAAACTCTTCCTTCTGGGTGAAGGGACGGATATTCACAAGAACAGCGGTTATCCTGTCATTCTCGTCTCTCTGAAAGAGATTATAAATATGGCAGAAACGAAAATCCTCTTCATCGGAAAATCTCATCTTAACATCCAGAGGAAGTTCTCCATGCTTAATTCCCGACTCTATCCCCTCTTCAACGCTTGTGCGGAACACGTCGAACACGGGAAGGAACTGAGGGTCAATAAGCCCCTTCTCTCTGATATATTCATACGGATGGGTCACTCCATCAGCGATTATCTGCCTGCCGCCCATGTATATAACGGTTTTTTCCGTGCATTTCCAGAGGAAATGTGCAGTCTCAACATCGTTTTTGAAAATACTGTGTATAATATCCATATACTTCTCACTTTCATTAACGACATTCATAGTCTCACCGCCCTGCGATCATCAAGTTTTTTAGTAATTATATCATATTTTTCCATCGTTATCAAGCAGATTTGTGTAATCTGTACATATTTCTATATTTTTCACAAAATAAAAGTTGCACATTAGTCAATATGATTCATTAAACGTTTTAAAAAAGCGGCCCGCCCGAAAGGTTTCGGACGAACCGCAGGAAGATCAATGCTTACAGCTGATCTGCAATGCTCAGAATAAGCTTTTCGGACTTCTCCCAGCCAAGGCAGGGGTCTGTGATGGACTTGCCGTAGGTTCCTTCTTCAACCTTCTGGCAGCCGTCCTCAATGTAGCTTTCGATCATGAAGCCCTTGACAATGCTGCGGATATCGTTATTGTGACGGCAGCTGTGGAGGACTTCGTTGCATATCCTGATCTGCTCAAGATACTGCTTGTTGGAGTTTGCATGGTTTGCGTCGATGATAACTGCCATGTTCTCCAGATTCTTTGCAGAGTACATATCATAAAGACGGACAAGGTCCTCGTAATGGTAGTTGGGATGAGAGTTGCCGTGCTTATCCACATAGCCTCTGAGGATCGCATGAGTAAGGGGGTTGCCCTTGCTGCGTGCCTCCCAGCCTCTGTAAAGGAATGTATGCTGAGACTGAGCGGCAATAATTGAATTGAGCATAACCGAATAATCGCCGCTGGTAGGGTTCTTCATGCCCACGGGAACCATAAGTCCGCTGGCGGTGAGACGGTGCTGCTGATTCTCAACGGAACGTGCGCCCACTGCAACATAGGAAAGAATATCGGAAAGATATCTGTGATTCTCGGGATAGAGCATTTCATCGGCGCAGGCAAGACCTGTTTCGGTAAGCGCCTTTGTATGGAGCTTTCTGATGGAAATAAGTCCCTCAAGCATATCCTCTGCCTTGGTGGGGTCGGGCTGATGTACCATGCCCTTATAGCCCTGACCTGTGGTGCGTGGCTTATTTGTGTAAATTCTGGGGATAATGATTATCTTATCCTTGACCTGCTCTTGGACCTTTGCAAGGCGGCAGACATAATCAAGAACGCTGTCCTCCCTGTCTGCGGAGCAGGGACCGATAATAAGCAGGAATTTATCCGACTTGCCTGTGAAAACGTCTGCTATCTCTGCGTCACGCTGAGCCTTTATCTTTTTGACCTCTTCGGGAACGGGAAACTGCTCCTTTATCTCCTTGGGAATGGGCAGCTTTCTGACGAAATCCATATTCATCATAGCTAATAATACTCCTTTTTTCCGCTTCATTTTACGGGAATTAAATTTTATGTATATGTACCGAAAGATTTTATTGCTTTAAAGTACGATATATCCACTTTGACATTATATCATATAAAATTATGTTTGTCAAGAAAAAATCAGAATTTATCCTATGATTTGCGAAATTATTTTCTGTAATGCTGTTCGAGGATTCAGAAGGATATTTTTTTTGGGGATATAATATGTATATTTTTTTGTTTGATATCAATAAACACACAAGAACTTATTTGTGAAAATCTACAAACAGAATAAATTTCTATTGACAACGGACATAATCGGTGTTATAGTTAGTTACACAAGTAATTAACCAATAATCTAAGGAGGTGCTGCAATGTATCTAAATCTTGACGGTGAAAAGCCGATCTATGTTCAGATGGCGGAATGGATAGAGGAAAATATTATTTCGGGGACATTTCCCGAGGAATCGCAGATACCGTCCACCACAGAAATCTCGGCAAAGTACAAGATCAATCCCGCAACTGCGCTGAAGGGCGTCAATATTTTGGTCGACAAGGGCATAATTTACAAGAAAAGGGGTCTGGGTATGTTTGTTTGCAAGGGTGCTGAGGAAAAGCTCCGCAGCGAAAGAAAACAGGAATTTTTCGAGAAATTCGTTAAGTCGCTGCTCAGTGAGGCTGAAAAGCTGAACATTACCAAAAAAGAGATCATCGACATGATAGAGAAGGGTTGTGAAGGAAAATGAGCGTTATTGAGATAAAGAATGTTTCCAAAAGCTTCGGCAGCAACAAGGCGTTAAGCGATGTGAGCCTTACCTTGAAGGAAAACTGTATTTACGGGCTTCTCGGCAGAAACGGCGCAGGAAAATCTACCCTGATGAACATTATCTGCAATCGCTTATTTGCGGACAGCGGCGAGATACTCATTGACGGCGAGCCTAACAGAGAAAACGACAAGGCTCTGGGAAAGCTCCATATGATGAGCGAGCATCTTCTTTATACGCCTTCGATCAGAGTTTCGGAAATGTTCAAGACCGCAGCCTGCTTTTACCCCGAGTATGACATGGAATATGCCCTGAAGCTCTGCGAAGAATACAAGCTGAGCACCAAGACAAAGCTCCAGAAGCTCTCCACAGGCTACCGCTCCATTGCAAAGATAATAAATGCTCTCGCCTGCAATGCTCAGGTGGTATTCTTTGACGAGCCTGTTCTGGGACTGGACGCAAATCACAGGGATATGTTCTACAGGCAGGCTATCGAGAAATACAACGCCCGCCCCGCAACCTTTGTAATGTCAACTCATCTTATCGAGGAAGCGGCGGGAATGATCGAAAGAGCTGTTGTTATCAAGGAAGGCAGGCTTCTTCTTGACGAGGATGCAGAAACCATACGCTCCATGGGCTACAGCGTTTCGGGAAAGGCAAGCCTTGTGGATGAATTTATCAAGGACAGAGAGGTCATGTCCGAGGATATTCTCGGAGGACTTAAAACCGCTTACATAAATGGCAACCGCTTCAATACGGATATCCCTCCCGAGCTTGAAGTTCAGCCCATGAACCTCCAGACAATGTTTATTCATCTTACAAATTCATAATGAAAGGACTGACCTTAAATGACTAAGCACAGTTTTGTATCTTCATATAAATATCAGCTGCGCAGGATCATTCTGCTTCCAATACTTACCGTTATCGCAATCATTGTTTTTATGCTCTTGTTCACAGGCTTCATAAATTACAGCTTTGACGGCGTATTTTCCCTTGCAAAGGGCGGAGCTGTTTGGCTGGACGCTCTTGCGGGACTTATGCTTTTATTGTTCGGCGGATGTTTTTGCCATGAGTTTCTGAACACAGGTGCGGCAAACGGCGTTTCACGCACAACTACAGTCATTGCTTCGGCAGCTTCCTTCTTTACAAGCTCCGCTGCCTGCTCTGCATTTATTTCGGTGGTATCTCCCCTCCTGAGCCTTTTGTGCAAAGAATCGGCTGATTACTGGTTTCTGGAGATAATGTACGGAACAAGGAAATTTTTCCAATTTTACGGTGAAAATCCATTTGTTGTAAGGATCAGATTCTTTGTGATGTGCACATTCATGCTGTTTTTCTGCTCTATGTTCGGCTTTGCTGTGATGGCAATATTTTATAAGCTGTCAAAAAGATGCTCCACAATTGTATTTACGGCTATCGCAATTTTTCTTGTATTCGGTTATCCTGTGTCAAATGCATTTTTATCTCAAAGAGGCATTGATCTGGATGAAAAGCTGGAAGCACTGTTTGAAGCATGGTGCAGACTGTTCGGAATGGCTCATGTCAACGGAAGTCAGGCAGGTAACTGCGTGCAGGGCGCTTTGATAATGGTGATATTCTCCGCTGTGTTCGTATTTATCGCATAGCTGTTTGTCCGCCGTTCGGGCGTTAAGCCCGCTCCTATCAGGGGCGAATGATTTGGGAAGGGGGTAAAGGAATATGAAAATAAAAATGCTTATTCCCCTGCTGTTATCGGTCACAGCTTTATCCGCCTGCGCCGAGATACCGCCTGTCAGAGAGCCGGTTCCCATCGAGCAGCAGAGTATCGTCACACCCTCCGGGGACGGCTGGACTGCGGCTGAGCTTATGAGCGCAACGTATTTTGAGGGTATTGAGCTTTGTTATCCCCTGACACTGAGAGATTTCGGCTCGGGATATACCTTAGATTACAGCTGGCAGGATGATGACGGAACAAGGACTCATTACCTTGTTGATGACTTTTTTTCATTGGAAGCGCTTGCATATATTAACTTTGAGCATAATGATGAAATGATATCCGCAGATGAAGAGATCAAAGCAATGGCTGTTTACCATGACAATATTTCGGTCAACGGTCTGAAAATCGCAGCAGCCGAAGCAGATGTTGAAGGTATCCTTGGAACTCCCGACGTAATTGATGATCTGAATGAGTTTACCAAAAGATATATTTACTGCGACAAGGAGACGGGAAAGGCTTTTCTTTACATATTTGTCGGCACAGAGGGAAAAAAAGTCACAGGCTTCGGATTTATACTGAAATAAAAAGGAAAGGTGGCATTACCAATGAAACTGCTTATTTCCCTGCTGGCGGCGGCTCTGACACTTTCCGCCTGTGCAGATATTCCTCCAGTCAAGGAACCTGTGCCGAAGGAGCAGCAGGTCATTATTTCTCCTCCCGAGGGCGGCTGGACTGCCGTGGAGCTTCTGAGCCATTCATATGTAAATGATGTTCAGCTTGAATATCCGCTTACAATGCGGAGCCTTGGCTCGGGTTTTTCAAGTATGGGGCTATATTCACTCCATCAGAATTATCAGTCCGGCAATCTTTGGTATGATCTTGATTATGAATATTCGTATAATGAAGTTGATATGCCGTTTGATTTATTCTCCGTTTCTTATGGCAGAGATGTTGATGACCCGACTCCCGACGAAGAGATATCCGAAATTAGATTTTATTCGGAGTTTATTTCAATTAACGGAGTCAAGTATTCCACTCCCGTAAGTGACATCGAAAAATATCTCGGAAAGCCCGATGATATCGTTGAAAATGATAATGGCAATTTTGTCAGCTATATTTATAATGACAGAGAAAGCGGTAAGGAGCAAATTAGTATATCATTCGCAAAAGAGAAAATGACGGCAAGAAATATAAAAATATCATTAAAATGAGAAACGGCAGGCTTTCATCTCGGAAAGTCTGCCGCATTTTTTTGATTTATTCCGTTTCCTCGGGAGCTTCTCTCTCGGGGATCTCAATGTTAAGCTGTGATTTTAAATTGTCTATCTGATACTGCAGATCGTCGATCTGAGCCGCATATGCAGCTTCCTTTTCAGCCTGCTTCTTTTCAAGCTTGAAGGTGTTTGCAAGGCTTATGGTGTAGAGAGCGGTCACGATAACGGCAAAGGCGGTAAGTCCTGCGGTGAGTGGATTGAGCCAGCCCTTTTTCTCCTCTTTCTCGGTGATAAAGGGAGCTATTCCTGTATGAGCGAGCGCCTTTGAAAGCGCAAAATAAAGCGGAATAGCAATTACGCAGGCAAGAACGCCGTTTATAGTAGAGGTGAGGGCGTTCACGCTTGTGAGCTTCAATGCAACCGATACAGGCTCGCCCAGAAGCAGCTGGCTGATAAAGGTCTTGAGCAGATACAAAACAATATATACAAGCTGTCCTGCAACCGCTGCGAGGATAACCGAGGTCTTTTCATTGCTTACGCCGTGCTTTCTAAGATGCCCTGCGGTAAAGCCCATGGCAAATTTTGAAAAGAATGTATATGGTGCGGAAACGATATATACAGGGTCAAACAGGTCGAAAAGCGCTGCGCCTATTCCCGAGGCAAGTCCGCCTTTAAGTCTGCCGAAAAGAAGTCCTGCCAGCAGGCACATGGAATTTCCAAGATGTATTCTTGTTACAAGTCCGCCGTTGGGTATCTTTATCTGCAGATAATTTCCCGCATATACAAGAGCCGCCATAAGTCCCACTATTACAAGGGAATAAAGCTTGTTATTCCGCTGTGAGGATATTGTTTTTTCTGACATGATATTACCTCCGAATTTCATTTTTCGTATATCATATTACTCCTATAGGATAAAAAAATCAATTCTGAAAAGAATTGGAAACAAATGCCCCGAAATGTGCAGGGTGTACTATTTATAATTATATATTCTTTGATATTTTTATCAATACAAACAAAAATATTTTTAAAAAAATGAAGAAAAATCCCCTTCCGCGAAAATTTGCACATTTCTTCGCAGAGGGGATGCTTCAAACATATGCAATATGCCGATATAGCAAATTAATCATTCATTAACATCTTCCGAAAGGGCTTCGGATACTGTTTCAGCTGAGGTTTCGGGTATTTCCGCATAATCCGCTCCGCCTGTATCATTGCGGACAGTTTCGGATATTTTTCGGGTTATCCCCGCAAGACGTGTAGTCGGGCGCTCGATAAGTGACGGATTTATCACAAAAACATGACCCCGCTCAAAAGCTGACAGCTGCGAAGAAAGCTCGGGATCAATATCAGAGGATTCAAGCGGGTGTGCAAGGAGTATCACCTGCGGGTCGGCGTCAAGAAGCTCCTCGGGAGTCAGAGTCAGCGATGTATTGGCGGCGGCGATATTTCTGCCGAAATGAGCGGCATAATCTCCCGCAAAGCTGTCCCCTGTGGCGGCGGAAAAGCCGTCGGCGGTGATATTCATTATAAACACGAGGCTTTCGCAGGAGCCTTTTGCGTCATTCAGAGCAGCCCTGAGATCGGCTGTAGCCTCCTCTGCTCTCGTCTCTCCCTCCAAGCTGCCCGAAAATATCAGGGAGAGGGAACGGTAATTCTCCCCAAGCTCATCGGCGGAACGGGGTGCGGGAATGCTCAGCACCGATATTCCTGCCTGAGAAAGCCTTGTAATGTCCTTATTTGCAATGGGGCTCTGGGTTATGAGCAGGGCGGGTGCGGCGGAGATAATCCCGTCGATATCGGGGTTGGCGGCAGAGCCTGCTGCGGGGATATTCTCCGCTTCCTCGGGATAATTGCAGTATTCGCTTCGGCAGACAAGCCTGTCCCCGAAGCCCAGCTCGAATATCATCTCGGTCACTGCGGGAGAGAGAGAGCCTACCGTTTCGGGTGAGCTGTTGAAGGTCAGTCCCCCGACCGTAACAGGATAGGGCGCTGCCTCGGTAACGGTCACGTCTGCCATGACAGCCTCTTCTTCCTCATATTCATTGACCTGCGTGCAGCCGCAGAAAAGCATGGCTGCCGATAATACAAATAGTATCAGCTTTTTTATCATAATTCATCTCTTCTGTTTTGGAATTTCTTATCTTTGCAATAATAATTATATCATATATTCTCAGAATTATGTGAACAAAAAGTTAAATCATAAGATTAGGAAATTTTATTTCCAATAATGCTTGACGAAAAAAGAGGTTTGTAATATAATATGTTTATATGCGGTATTTGATCGCATAAATCAACTGAAAGGTCGTGAAGAGGAATGATTCGTGCTGCTGAAGCAATGGTTAGATGTCTTAGTTCGGAGGGCATAAAGGTCGTCTTTGGCTATCCAGGCGCGGCTATTTGTCCTTTTTATGACGAGCTGTACCGTTCTGATATCCATCATGTGCTTGTCAGACATGAGGCAAACGCAGGTCACGAGGCAAGCGGCTATGCAAGAATTACCAACAAGCCTGCTGTTTGTATCGCTACTTCGGGTCCGGGTGCCACAAATCTCCTTACCGCTATCGCCACCGCCTATGCAGACAGCGTACCCCTTATCTGCATTACCGGACAGGTCTCAACCGATCAGATCGGCTGCGATGTTTTCCAGGAAGTGGACATCACAGGAGCTGCGCAGCCCTTTGTCAAGCACAGCTATCTCGTTAAGGATGCTGCTGCGATCCCGAGGATATTCAAGGAAGCCTTCTATCTTGCAGGAACAGGAAGAAAGGGTCCTGTGCTTATAGATGTTCCCATTGATATTCAGAACACGCTTATTGATTTCGAGTATCCCGAAACCGTTTCAATGCGTACATATAAGCCCACCGTTAAGGGCAATCCCATGCAGATCAAGAAGATCTGCGAGGCTGTTGAAAATGCTAAAAAGCCTCTTATCTGCGCAGGCGGAGGTATTTTCCTTGCCGGTGCCGAAAAGGAGCTTATCGAATTTGCCGAAAAGGCAAAGGTTCCTGCTGTTTCTACAATGATGGGTCTTAGCCTGTTCCCTGCCGATCATCCCCTTTATCTCGGTATGCTCGGTATGCATGGCGTTAGATCTGCAAACCGTGCAGTTACCGAGTGCGATACCATGATCATTATCGGTGCGAGAGTGGGCGACAGAGCTGTTAAATCCCCCACCTTCCTTGCGGAAAACAAGCAGATAATTCACATTGATATCGACCCTGCCGAAATAGGCAAGAATATTCCCGTTGACATTCCCCTTGTCGGCGACTGCAAAACCATTCTTTCAGAGATCACCGAGAAGATCGGCGAGATCGACCATTCGGAATGGCTTTCGGAGCTTGCCGAAATAAAGAACGATATTTCCGAAAATGAGGAAACAGAGGGCTTTATCAATCCCAAGGTGTTCCTCAGAAGGCTCTCGGACAGAATGCCCGAAAATACCGTATGCGTTGCGGACGTTGGTCAGAACCAGATCTGGTGCTGCAATAATTACGGCATTAAGGCAGGCGGCAGATTCATGACCTCGGGCGGAATGGGTACCATGGGCTACTCCGTTCCCTGCGCTATCGGCGCAAAGATGGCGGCTCCCGACAGAGAGGTCATTGCAGTTTGCGGCGACGGCTCCTTCCAGATGCAGATGATGGAGCTTGCAACCATCATGCAGGAAAAGATCGCTGTTAAGATAATCGTAATGCGCAATAATTATCTCGGTATGGTAAGAGAGCTTCAGACTAAAAGCTATGGCGACAGGCAGATAGCTGTCGGTCTTGACGGAAGCCCCGATTTTGTTGCGCTTGCCCGCTCCTACGGCATTGAGTCGGACAGGATATCCACCATGGCTGAGGCAGAAGAGAAGATCGAAAAGCTTGCGTCGTCTGACAAGCCATATCTCCTCGTATGCGATGTTTACAGCCTTGAGTCCACTCTGTGATAATTTCTGAAAGGATTGATACATATATGAAGCATACCATTTCCGTTCTTGTTGAAAACCATGCAGGCGTTCTTTCCCGTGTTTCGGGACTTTTCTCCCGCAGAGGCTTCAATATTGACAGCCTTGCTGTGGGCGAGACCGATGACCCCGCTATTTCAAGAATCACCATCGTTGCAGACGGCGACGAGCACACCGCTCAGCAGATCGAAAAGCAGCTCAACAAGCTGGTTGATACCATGAAGGTCCGCACCCTTGCTCCCGATGAGCTTCTTGCAAGAGAGCTTCAGCTTATTAAGGTAAACGCAAGCCCCGCTCAGAGAAGCGAGATACTTACCATCTGCGACATTATGGGTGCTAAGATCATTGACATGACCTCCACAACTCTTACAATTGAGATATCCGATTCCGCTGTTCATCTCAAGAGGATGCACGATCTTCTGGAGGGCTACGGTATCAAGGAGATCGTCCGCACAGGCGTTATCGCTATCCAGAAGGGCAGCGTTACAATTAAATAATCATGCTTTTAAGGCATGGTAAACGACATTCTTTTTTCAGGATTCGTTATATGCCTTGAAATATACTTAATTTATCCATAATATTCTATTAGGAGGAATTTAAAATGGCTAAAATTTTCTATCAGTCCGACTGCGATCTCGGCAGACTCGACGGCAAGACCGTTGCTATCATCGGTTACGGTTCTCAGGGTCACGCTCACGCTCTGAACCTCAAGGACAGCGGCGTTAACGTTGTTGTAGGTCTTTACGAGGGCTCCAAGAGCAAGGCTAAGGCTGAGTCTCAGGGTCTCAAGGTTGTTTCCGTAAGCGAAGCTGCAAAGTTGGGCGACGTTATTATGATCCTTATCCCCGATGAGAAGCAGGCTGACGTTTACGCTTCAGATATCGCTCCTTACCTCACCGCAGGCAAGACTCTTGCTTTCGCTCACGGCTTCAACATTCACTTTGGCTGCATCGTTCCCCCCAAGGACGTTAATATCATCATGATCGCTCCTAAGGGCCCCGGTCATACTGTCAGAAGCGAATATCAGGCAGGCAAGGGTGTTCCATGCCTTATCGCTGTTGAGCAGGATGCTACAGGCGACGCTCAGGATATCGGTCTTGCTTACGCTCTCGGTATAGGCGGCGCAAGAGCAGGCGTTCTTGAGACTACATTCAGAACCGAGACAGAGACAGACCTCTTCGGCGAGCAGGCTGTTCTCTGCGGCGGCGTTTGCGCTCTCATGCAGGCAGGCTTCGAGACTCTCGTTGAGGCAGGCTACGATCCCAGAAACGCTTATTTTGAGTGCATCCACGAGATGAAGCTCATTGTTGACCTTATTTATCAGTCCGGCTTTGCAGGCATGAGATACTCCATCTCCAACACTGCTGAGTACGGCGATTATGTAACAGGTCCCAAGATCGTTACTGAAGAGACAAAGAAGGCTATGAAGAAGGTTCTTTCCGACATTCAGGACGGTACCTTCGCTAAGGAATTCCTCCTCGATATGTCTCCCGCAGGCAGACAGGTTCACTTCAAGGCTATGCGCAAGCTCCACGCTGAGCATCCCTCCGAGGTTGTCGGCGAAGAGATCCGCAAGCTTTACAGCTGGAACGGCGAGGACAAGCTTATCAACAACTGATTTTGCTGATATATTTTCGGGCTGCATGGTTTTCCGTGCAGCCCTTTTTCACGTTATTTCTATCCTTTGCATAGAATGTTTCGGGGGGATAGTCATGAATTCCACTGAGCTTATTTTGTCCATAACCGCCGCTGCTGCAATTGCCGCAGATATTCCCGATAATGCTCAGCTTGCGGTGGCAGCCGCCGCTTTTGTTCAGCTTGGGGATACTCTTGCAACCATTGCAGCCCAGAGAGAGCTATGCGGCGATACACAGAAATAAAAAAGCTGCTTTCCGAGATCTTAATCTCAGAAAGCAGCTAATATTTTTTATAAAATCATCAGTGAGGGATAATGCTCAGGAGTACGCCTGCTGCAACCGCAGAGCCGATTACGCCTGCAACGTTTGGTCCCATAGCGTGCATGAGCAGGAAATTTGTAGGATCTGCCTCTGCGCCGACCTTCTGAGACTGTCTTGCAGCCATAGGAACGGCAGATACGCCTGCGGAACCGATAAGGGGATTTACCTTGCCGCCTGTTACGAGGCACATGATCTTTCCGAAGAGAACGCCCGATGCTGTTCCCACGCCGAATGCGATTACGCCGAGAACGATAACCTTGAGGAAATCCACAGAAATAACATTCTGTGCAACTGTTGTAGCTCCCACGGATATTCCGAGGAAGATGGTGATTATGTTCATAAGCTCATTCTGAGCGGTCTTGCAGAGACGGTCAACCACTCCGCTCTCCTTAAAGAGATTACCGAGCATCAGCATACCTACCAGCGGAGCAGCAGAGGGAACGAGAAGAGCAATTATAATTGTAACGGCAATGGGGAAAATGATCTTCTCTGTCTTGGAAACAGTTCTGAGCTGAGCCATTTTGATCTTGCGTTCCTTTTCGGTGGTGAGGAGACGCATGATGGGGGGCTGGATAAGAGGAACAAGAGCCATATAAGTATATGCCGCAAGTGCAATGGTTCCTGTGCTTACGCTGCACTTGTCATTTAGAAGCTGGCTTGAAACATAGATGGCAGTAGGACCGTCCGCACCGCCGATAATTGCGATGGAACCTGCCTCCTGAGCGTTGAAGCCAAGAGCCGCAGCTCCGATAAATGTAAGGAAAATTCCTGCCTGTGCGGCAGCTCCGAGAAGGAAGCTCTTGGGATTTGCGATAAGAGGAGCAAAATCAGTCATACAGCCGATTCCGAGGAAGATAAGTGCGGGATATATCTGCAGCTTAACTCCGATATAAAGCAGGTCAAGAAGCCCGCCGTCCCTTACAACAGCTCCGAAATCAATATGCCCCGCTTCGTCAAGCACCCACAGCTCGGGATGATAAAGCCCTGTGCAGGGAAGATTTGTGAGAAGCATACCGAATGCGATGGGGAGCAGAAGAAGCGGTTCAAACTTGTGCTTTATCGCAAGATACATGAACACGAATGAGATAAGGATCATTACAACATTCTGCCACTGGAGAGCGGCAAGACCTGAGCTTGCAATAAGATCCTTTATCGTTTCTGAAAAAATCGAAAACATAGGAACAATCCTTTCCTTTATTTAAAATGCGCGGGTGCTTTCGCTCTGAGCGGCTCTTGCCCATGCGCTGCTTCTTGAAGGGCCGCCTGCACGCCTGATGCTGCGTATCTTCAATGGCTGACCAAGCTCCTCGCTCATTGCTGCAACTGCTGCGGCAATGACTGCGATGACCTCGCTGTCATCTTCCTCAATGACATTCAGCACGGGAGCTGGCTCCTTTTTAAGCTGAGGAGCGGCTCCCGTTTTTTTCGTACCGTCCCCCGAATTTTTTGACGATATGGCGGTGAAGATCTTTCCCATTATCCAAACTGCGGCAATGAGCAGGATAAGGGCAACGAAAACTATGACAAGACCCGATATTACAACCGCGCCTACATAGCTCCAATCCATCTGCATTTCCATAAATGTGATTCAATCCTTTCTTTGAAAGGCAAAACCTTCCGATTTTCAAAACTTAACATTATTATACTATATTCCGCAAATAATTGCAAGCATTTTTTCGGGCATTTCTTGTCCGTATTTTTAACATAAAAAAAATTTTTATATATAGTATATTTATAACATAATATGTTGACTTTTGGAGAATAATATGGTATAATTCAACTAAGTTATTTAACACTGTTAAATATTACTCCGTAAGGGAGGCGGAATTTTGGAAAAAAATTATAAGGACGAGCTGGTCATGATGCTTTCAGAGCAGCTGAAGGATATATATTTCAGAAGATCCGCTCTGGGGCTTGAAAGCTTTCTTCAAGGCGAAATGAAGGTGCTTTCCTATATTCATCATGAAAATTCGGAGCTTCTTCCGGGTCAGCTTTCATCGGCTCTTGATATGACGGCAGGACGAATTGCAGGTATCCTGCGCTCTCTTGAGAAAAAAGGGTTTATTATCCGCAGGACGGACGAAAACGACAGGCGGAGGGTTCTTGTGAGCATTACCGAGAACGGCAGCAGGCACATTTCCTCAGACACCGACGCCCTCAAAAAAAGGCTGGATATGCTTGTAAACGCCATGGGCTGCGACAATACAATGAGGCTTATTGATTCGCTGAAGCTTTTTGTTAAGGCATCCGACGAGGTTTCGGAAGCCGAAAAAATATAAAGGAGTATTTTGATTATGGATATGCATGAGTTTTTCATGGGAAATGTTTTTGACGCATACGATTTTTTCGGTGCCCATACGGATGATACGGGCACGGTTTTCCGCACCTTCGCCCCCTCCGCCGCCAAGGTCTGCATTATCGGCGAATGGAACGGCTGGCAGGAGGAAAATATGCAGAAAAACGGTCAGGTCTTTTCCTATTACTCCCCCGACGCAAGAAAGGGAATGATGTATAAATACGTTATTTATTCCCAGGGAAAAAGAACCGAGCACTGCGATCCCTATGGTTTTTCCATGGAGCTTCGTCCTGCTTTTTCATCTGTAATTGCCGATCTGCTGGATTATAAATTCACCGACATCAAATGGATGCAGAATCGGTCAAAGAATTATGACAGTCCCATGAACATTTACGAGGTACATCTCGGCTCATGGATGACCGACCCCAACAGGGAAAACGGATGGTTTACATACTCGGAAATTGCAGACAGGCTCATTTCCTATGTTAAGGAGCATGGCTACACCCACATAGAATTTATGCCGCTGAGCGAGCATCCTGCCGACTGCTCATGGGGCTATCAGAACACGGGATTTTTTGCTCCCACATCACGCTACGGCACTCCCGCACAGCTTATGGAGCTTATCGACAAGTGCCATAACAATAACATCGGCGTTATAATGGACTTTGTTCCCGTTCATTTCGCCATTGATGATTACGCCCTCGCCAAATACGACGGCACCTGCCTTTATGAATATCCCAACGGTTCGGTGGGGAACAGCGAATGGGGAACCTATAACTTTATCCATTCACGCAGAGAGGTCTGCTGCTTTTTGCAGTCCTCCGCCAATTACTGGCTATCCGTTTACCACTTTGACGGACTGAGAATGGACGCCATCAGCCGTGCCATTTACTGGCAGGGTGATCCTGCACGAGGAGTTAACGGCTGCACTGTGGAATTTCTGAAGAAAATGAACGAGGGACTTCACAGGCTCCATCCCACTGCCATGCTCATTGCCGAGGACTCCACGTCATTCCCGAAGATCACCGCTCCTGTTCAGTACGGCGGTCTGGGCTTCGACTACAAATGGGACCTGGGCTGGATGAATGACACTCTGGATTATTTCCGCACTCCTCCCGAGGAAAGAAAATATCATCACGGAAAAATTACCTTTTCAATGATGTATTATTACAACGAGCTTTATCTTCTGCCGATTTCTCACGACGAGAACGTTCACGGAAAGGCTACCGTGATCCAGAAAATGTGGGGGGATTACGATGTAAAATTCCCGCAGGCAAGGGCTTTTTATATGTATATGTACTCTCACCCCGGCAAAAAGCTGAATTTCATGGGAGGCGAATTTGCTCAGTTCAGGGAATGGGACGAAAGCAGAGAGCAGGACTGGGAGCTGCTTAAATATCCTCTTCACGATTCCTTCAGGCGGTATATTACCGATCTGTCTAAGCTTTATCTGAGCCGTCCTTCTCTTCACAGCAGCGAGTATGACCCTGCCCGATTCAAATGGATCCTTGCAGATGAAAGCGAAAAATCAGTGTTTGCATACAAGCGCTTCACAGATAAAGAGACTACGGTCATCCTGCTGAATCTGTCGGACAAGGAGCATACTGTTTCCATCCCTGCGGACGGTTCGGAAAGGCTGAAAGAGCTTATAAACTCTGACAGCAATATTTACAGCGGGACCACTCCCGTTATGCCCGATGTTTTCATTGCCCGTGATACGGCTTCGGACTGCTTCAACATTTCCCTTATGCCCTTCTCGGGAAGGATTTTTGACGCATAACTCCCCTGCTTCCCGCATATACATATTAAAAATGCGGGGGTGGGCATATGAGAAGATCAAAAAAGGCTGTTCAGCGGACAGACAGACTGATAACTGCAGGGCTTTCGATACTGTCGGGCATTGGCGCACTTACTGTCGCCGCACTGCTGCTTTCCTTTTTTGCAGCCTACTGCGATCTTCCCGACGGAGCTGTAAAGGGAATGTCGGGTATCGCTCTGGCGGCAGGCTGCTTTGCCTGCTCCTTCTGCACCGCAAACAGGCGAAGAAGAAACGGACTTCTTTCGGGATTTTTATGCGGGATAGCAGTTTTTTGCGGAATACTTATACTTGGGGCGTTCACAGTTAAGATATTTTCCACAGCAGGAATATTTACAAAGCTTATCATTATCGTGACAGCTTCGGCTCTGGGCGGCTTTAAGGGGGTCAATACCCGCCCTGTTTTCAAGGGATAAAGATATTGTTCAACAATTTGCAGACAGTTATATTCTTCTGATATGTGCAAAATGCCAAAAAAATCGAGAAATATTGAAATCTGACGAAAACCATGCTATAATTAACCTATATTATTTTAGGGGAGGATAACTAAGGATGAAGCACATCAAGACCATCAACAAGGCTAACCTCAAGCAGACTGCTGCCAAGGGCGGCTGCGGCAAGTGCCAGGCTTCCTGCCAGTCCGCTTGCAAGACTTCCTGCACTGTTGCAAACCAGAAGTGCGAGAAGTAATCAGGAATTTAGCTCAGAGTCTACAGAGGATAGAGGTCAGACTTATTCTAACCTCTATCCTCTGACTTATATTTACAAATCGAAAGGATTATTAAAAATGATACATAAATATAAGCTTAACGGATATAATATTGTGCTTGACGTTCACAGCGGCGGAGTTCATATTGTGGACGAGCTTACCTATGATATGCTTGACAACATCGCTCCCCCATTTGAAGAAAAATGTCCCGAAAATGTTATTGAAAAGCTTCTCAGATTTTACGACAGGGACGAGATCATCTCCTGTTATGACGAGGTCAGAGAGCTTTACAATGAAAATATTCTTTTCTCGGAGGACGATTACGAGAAATTTGCAAAATATTCCGTTGCCTCCCCCATTAAGGCAATGTGCCTGCTTGTCACCATGGACTGCAATCTCCGCTGCGAATACTGCTTTGCTTCTCAGGGCGATTATGCCATGGGAAGAAAGGTCATGAGCTTTGAAACGGGAAAGAAGGCTCTTGATTTTCTCCTTGAAAACTCGGGAGACAGGGAAAATCTGGAGGTGGATTTCTTCGGCGGCGAACCTCTCATGAACTGGGATGTGGTTAAGCAGCTTGTCCTTTATGGCAGGTCAAAGGAAGCTGAATATCACAAGCGCTTCCGCTTTACCGTAACCACAAACGGACTGCTCCTTGACGAGGAAAAGATGGATTTTATCAACAAGGAAATGTCCAACGTGGTTCTGTCCATTGACGGCAGAAAGGATATAAACGACCGTGTGAGAAAGCGTGTGGACGGTTCGGGCTGCTATGACAGAATCATTCCGAAATTCAAAGAGCTTGCTGAGAAAAGAGATTTTCAGAATTACTATGTAAGAGGCACCTTTACTAAATATAATCTTGATTTTTCAAACGATGTTTTCCATCTGTACGACCTTGGCTTTGACCAGATATCCGTTGAGCCTGTTGTGTGCGATCACGATGAGAAATATGCCATTACAGAGCGTGATCTGCCCGCTGTATTCTCCGAATATGAGAGACTGGCTCAGCTTATGCTCGTCAATGAGAAAAAAGGAAAGCATTTCAACTTCTTCCACTTTATGCTGGATCTCGATCAGGGTCCCTGTGCCATCAAGAGGCTCAGAGGCTGCGGCTCGGGAAATGAATATGTTGCCATAACCTCCGACGGAGATATTTATCCCTGTCATCAGTTTGTGGGAATCCCTCAGTATCTTATGGGAAATATCCACACAGGCGAGTTTAACACCGATATCAAGAAGGATTTCGCTGCGGCTCACATCTACACCAAGGAGGACTGCCGCAAGTGCTGGGCTAAATTCTACTGCAGCGGCGGCTGCAATGCCAATAATTATATCTATACGGGAAATATCCTCACAGCTCACAAGCTCTCCTGCGAGATCGAAAAGAAGAGGCTTGAATGTGCTATTATGATAAAAGCGGCTCAGGCGGAGGCTGCCGAGCAGGAATAACAGATTAAGGAGTCAGGACGTTTTATGGCAAAAAAGAAAGAACCAAAAAACACCCCACCCGCTCAGAATGCTTATATTGCAGGCAGCGGCGTGGTCGTGGAGGAGAAGATCACAGACACCCTTGAAAAAAACTATATGCCCTATGCCATGAGCGTTATCGTTTCAAGAGCCCTCCCCGAGATCGACGGCTTCAAGCCCTCTCACAGAAAGCTTCTTTACACCATGTACAAAATGGGTCTGCTTACGGGCAACAAAACCAAATCCGCAAATATCGTTGGTCAGACTATGAAGCTCAATCCCCACGGCGATGCTGCTATTTATGAGACTATGGTGCGTCTTGCAAAGGGAAACGAGGCTCTGCTCCACCCCTACATCGACAGTAAGGGAAATTTCGGCAAGGCGTATTCGAGAGATATGGCTTATGCGGCTCCCCGATACACCGAAGCAAAGCTTGCTCCCATCTGCGCCGAGCTTTTCAGAGATATTGACAAGGACACTGTGGATTTCGTTCCGAACTACGATAATGAAACGGTGGAGCCTACCCTGCTCCCCTCCACATTTCCGTCTATCCTTGTTAATTCAAATGTGGGAATCGCCGTTTCAATGGCAAGCTCGGTCTGCTCATTTAATCTGACAGAGATCTGCGAAGCCGCCATCGGACTTATTAAAAATCCCGAATTTAATCTCTTTTCCGTTTTAAAGGGCCCCGATTTCCCCGGCGGCGGATTTATGATATACGATGAGCCCGAGCTTGAAAAGATCTACCGCACAGGCAGAGGAAGCGTTAAAGTTCGCTCAAAATACAGCTATGACGCTCAGTCCCACTGCATTGAGATAACTGAGATACCCCCAACTACAACTATTGAACAGATCAAGGACAAGATCGTCGAGCTTGCCAAATCGGGAAAGATCAGAGAAATATCCTATATCCGTGACGAGTCCGACCTGAACGGTCTGAAAATTGCCATTGATATTAAAAAAGGCACCGACCCCGACCTTCTGATGAAGCGGCTTTATAAGCTCACTCCCCTTCAGGACACTTATTCCTGCAATTTCAATATCCTTGTTGGCGGATATCCCAAGGTAATGGGCGTGTATGAGATACTCACCGAATGGACTGCCTTCCGCAAGGACTGCGTTAAGCGCCGTGTTTATTTCGACCTGAGCAAGAAAAAGGAAAAGCTCCATCTGCTTCTGGGTCTGAAAAAAATTCTGCTTGATATTGACAAGGCTATTAAAATCGTCCGTGAGACCGAGGACGACAACGAGGTAATTCCCAACCTGATGATTGGCTTCGGTATTGACGAAACTCAGGCTGAATATGTTGCGGAGATAAAGCTTCGTCATCTTAATAAAGAATACATTCTCAGCCGTCTCAATGAGACCGATCAGCTCCAGAAGGACATTGCCGAGATGGAGGAAATTCTTGGCAGCGACAAGAAGATATATGATATCATCATTTCCGAACTGAAGGACGTTATCAAGAAATACGGTCAGCCCAGACGGACTCAGTTCTGCTATCCCGATGAAAACGAGGAGGATATCCCTGCCGAGGAGGTACCCGATTATCCCGTTAATCTGTTTATCAGCAAGGAGGGCTATTTCAAGAAGATAACTCCCCAGTCCCTGAGAATGTCAAACGAGCAGAAATTCAAGGACGGCGATGTGCTTGACGCCTCCTATGAGGCTACTAACCGCACCGAGCTTCTTTTCTTTACCGACAAATGTCAGGTTTACAAGAGCAGAGCTTCGGAATTTGCGGACACAAAGGCTTCAGCGCTGGGAGATTATATTCCCGTCAAGCTGGATTTTGAGCCTGATGAAAATGTTATCTCCATGATACCCACCTCGGATTATTCGGGCTTTATGTTCCTTGTTTTTGAAAACGGCAAGGCTGCTAAGGTACCGCTGAGCGTTTTTGAAACTAAGACCAACCGAAAAAAGCTCACAAAGGCATTTTCCGACAAATCAAGGCTTGTCAGAATATTCTTCATTGAGGATAATGCGGATATTCTGCTTACCTCCACAAAGGGACGGGCTGTTATTTTCAACACTGCGCTGGTTCTTCCCAAAACCACCAGAGACACAATCGGAGTTCAGTGCATGACTCTGAAAGCGGGTGCTTTGGTGGACAATGCTTACATCGTCCCCGAGGAAAAGCTGTCCGAGATGTCTAAATATGTTATGAAATCCATTCCCGCAGCGGGCTGTCTTGCAAAGGATATTGCCGACCCCGACCAGCTTACGCTGTGAATTTATAATAAAGGACAGGGTCAATATGACTGAAAAAAATCTGCCGATAAATGTTATAAAGCACCTTAAAACCGTTTCCCGCCACCGCAGGCTCGTTATGGAAAACTGCTTTAAGGCAGGGCTTTACTGGCAGGGTCTCACTCACGACCTTTCCAAATTCAGCCCCACCGAATTCTGGATAAGCTGCATGATGTATCAGGGCGACCGAAGCCCCAATGAAGCTGAACGTGAGAAAAAAGGCTACAGCACTGCGTGGATGCATCACAAGGGCAGAAATAAGCACCACTTTGAATATTGGACGGATTACAATCCCGTTACAAAGCGTATGGAAGGGGTTAAAATGCCCCTAATCTATGTGGCGGAGATGTTCTGCGACAGAGTGGCGGCAAGCAAGGTTTACATGGGTGATAAATATACGGACGCTTCTCCGCTGGATTATTTCAGACGCGGCACCGCTGTGAGGCTTATCCATCCCGACACTGCAAAGCTTTTGGAAATGCTCCTTTCCATGCTTGCCGAAAACGGTGAGGATTACACCTTTGCCTATATCAGGCATATTTTAAAGAGATGATTTTTTTGCTGCCGCATTATATTTTTCGGCAGCCTTTTTGTTGTTGATATTATATTAAATATGAGGCAATTATTTGTATATATTTACAAATATTTCATCGACATGAAATTTTTTCCTGATATGGATTGTTTTCTTATTAAAGCGTGATGATAACGCATTATTAACAGGAAAGGACGGAATTTAAATGAAAAGAAGACTTGCCGCTGTCATGGCGGTCATTATCACATCGGCACAGCTGCTCCCCTGTGCTGTATCTGCGGAGGAAGCAGCAATTGATTCAGCCGCTGTTTCTGTATCGGTTTCGGAGGACAACAAAACTTCGGAGGAAACCAAGACTTCGGAGGAGGATAAAATGAAGGATGCTCTTACTCTTGTAAAATCAAGGATAGACATTCCCGAGGAATACAGCAATTTCTCCTATTCTTCGGGCGTGGAAAACGGCGTGACACGCTATAACTTCACATGGAAGGACCCGTCGGGAAATGAAGCATACACTGTTGAGGTGAAAGGAGATATTATCAGGAGATTTTCCTCTCCTCAACGAACCTATAATTTTAATAATAAGCCTTCTCTTGCCGCTCATGACAGCGATTTCTATGTTAACAAGGCTATGAGCTGGCTTTGCAGAGTAAATCCCTCTATGAAGGGCTTTCTGAAAAGCAGCGATGTGAATCTGAGCATTACTTCATGGGCGGTTAACGTCAGCTTTCAAAGGCAGTATGAGAATATCCCCATAAACGGAAACAATTTTCATCTTTCTTTGAACAAGCAGACGGGAGATGTGGTATCATTTTACGGTGCATGGTGGCAGGACGCTGAATTTGAAAATCCCGCATATGTGCTTTCGCAGGAAGCAATAAAGGAGATTTACTGCAAGGAAGTTTCAATAAAGCCATGGTATCGGGTATATTATGACAGTGAAACGGGAAAGAAGCGTACTAATATTGTTTACACACCGCTTAACAGCTTTAATTACAATGCACTCACCGGCGAGCACAGCTCCATGAATGACGATTACGAAAAATATATGGACACGGACAGATATGCAACTCCCACAGCATCTGTATATGAAGAAGATTTTGTGGAGGAGGAGTGTGACGATGTCGATGCAGGTGCAGGAATCGACAATCCTGCAACAGGCGTTCAGTTATCCGAGGATGAGCTTGCTGCGGCGGCAGAAATAAACACTTTTCTCACCTCAGAGCAGTTCAGGGAGCTTATGATAAAAGACCCATTCATGGGAATTACCGATAAATACATTGCGGATAATTTCAGAATAAGCAGGGACGAAAATGCAGAGTGCGGCTATTCCATTCAGTGCAATATGCGCATAAACAACAAAACGGAAAGCAGAAGCGTCAACATAACTGCCGACGCAAAATCGGGAAAGGTCATGAGCTTTTACACCTATAACAACGAGGGAAAGACAAATATTAATGTTAAAAAAGCAAACTCTCTTGCCAATAAGGCTCTGAAATACTATTTCGGAGATATTGCCGACGAGTACAGAGCAGATACCGAAAATACAGCTCCCATTTCCACCGACGGGAAAAATAAGATCACAAACCGTTGCATGAGATATAACCGTTATGTCAACAATATACAGGTTACAAACAACTGCATTACCATCTGCGTTAATTCTGCGGGACAGGTAACTTCTATCAGCAGTTATCACGACAAGGACGTGGATTTCGGAGACGGACTTATCGTTAACAAGGAAACGGCTTTGAAGCTTGTCTGCCAGCAGCAGGACATGACGCTTGAATATGATGGATTTACCGATCTTGCCTCTGTTCCCCATACATATCTTCATTATTCAATGGATAACTGGAGCCTTAATGCGGTTAACGGCAAGCTCTGCAATTATAACGGCGAGCCTATTGTCAAAGCTGCGGAGATCAAGGGCTGCCCATACACCGATATCGCCTCTTCGCCTTACAAAAAGGAAATCGAGACTCTCTATCTTCACGGTGTAAAGATATATTCGGGAGACAAATTCTCACCAGGGGAAAAAATGACATACGGCGAGCTTATGAATCTGCTTGAAATAATTTCAGGCTATGGCTATGAACCCATGCCTCTTTCCGAAAGAATGACCGCAAACGGCTCTGTGACTGCAGACAGCAGTTATTTTACCAGAATGGAGCTTGCAAAGGAATTTACAAGGGTCGCAGGAGTGGACAGCTGTGCAAAATACCCGGGAATATTCAGATCTCCCTTTACCGATGTAAAGGAAAATGATAAAAACCTCGGATATGCTGCTCTTGCTTATGGTATGGGTGCCATAAGCTGCGGCAAGGACGGAAAGTTCTATCCAAATGCCTATGTTACAAGAGAATACGCTTTCCACTGCGCATATAATTATCTCAAAAACAATTCCGAAGGCTGAAATGATCAGTCAAAAAGGGAGGCTGCGAGGCTTCCCTTTTTTGGCGCCAAATTCGGGAGGTGCCAATACAAAAAAGCTGCCCGAAAGGACAGCCTTTGTAATTATTTTCTATCTTCCCAGCTTCTTATCCTCATTTTCATCTCGTCAATTCCCAGAATACCGTATGCAAAGCCCTTTTTAACAAGCTCTGCGGGGATATATTCATCATATTTCTCAAACAGCGGTATCTCCTTGGGGTAAACAAGCTCCATTGGGTCGAGAGGCTGCTTTTCCATTTCCGAAAGGACTCTGAAAAAATCCTCCTTTTTGGCTTTCATGGTGAACTGAATGAAATAGGGTCGGGAAGGCGACAAGCCCTTTATTCCGAGAATAGGTGCGCATTTTATCTTGATAAATCTTTCCATTGCAAGAAAGCCATAGCTTCCAAGCCATGGAAAGAGACACCACATATCCCCTCCCAGACAGATAAGCGGTTCATTTATCACTCCCGAATTAACAGCTGTGTGACGTGCCTGTTCAAGCCTGCAAACGGCGTTTTTCATCAGATATGGGTATGATTTTTCCTCACTCAGCACTTCTTTCATACGAAGAAGCACCTTTGTATTAATATCTCCCGGACAATCCCCGAAATAGGCAGGCACTCTTCCCTTGACCTGTGTGCAGTAAACAAGCCGTCTTTTGTGATCTACCTCGTCAACCACCCACACATGACCTGCAAGTGCGATCTTTTCTCCTGCGGGAGGGGGCATCACGATAGTCCCCAGCTCCTGGGAGCCGCAGCGGACGGTGTATTCCTCATTTTCCTTGAAAACCGCATAAAACTTAAAGGAATTGGTTATCCGCTCCCCTGCAAGACCCACGATAAGTCCGCCGTTTTCTGTTTTCTGGATATGCTCCTTTTCAATAAGATGACGAAGCAATACTTTGAAATCCTCCTGAGATATCCGATGAAAATATTTAAGTGTCAGCACCTTTGAAGCAAGCTGTGCGGGAGTAAGCTCGCCGCAGGAAGCAAGTGTACTCATGGTCTGATGATACAGCAGGCTGTACGGCAGTCTGTCAAGCTTTGGCGGCTCGACCCACCGCTCCTCAAGATATAGCTGAATGAGCGCAATCCCCTGTATCAGCTTCCATGGTATCGTTTCGGGAAGCATTGCTCTCGCTTCGGGCTGCTCCTCACGGATAACAAACCACATTTCGGGCGGAAGATCACGCCTGCCTGTCCGTCCCATTCGCTGTAAAAATGAGGAAACGGTAAAGGGCGCATCTATCTGAAAGGCTCTCTCAAGCCGTCCGATGTCAATACCCAGCTCAAGAGTTGCTGTGGTAACTGTGGTCTGAAACTGATCCTCGTCCTTCATTACGGCTTCTGCTGTCTCACGATAGGAGGCTGAAAGATTTCCGTGATGGATAAGAAATCTGTCAGGCTCGTGCTTTGCCTCGCAGTATTGCCGCAATGTGGTCGTGACCGCTTCACATTCCTCCCTTGAATTTGTGAAAACAAGGCATTTCTTTCCTCTTGTATGCTCGAAAATATAGCCTATCCCCGGGTCTGAATTCTGAGGAGCAGAATCTGTAGGCTCTTCCGGCTCCGGAAGGGCATTTTCAGCGCTTTTCCCATCAGCCGCCTGAACGTCGCTGACAAAAAAATGCTCCATGGAAAGCCGCCACTTCATTCCCTTGGCTTCGATTCGTGGGATAACCGTTCCCCTGCCTGTTCCCGCCGCAAGAAATTCTCCCGTGGCTTCAAGATCTCCGATCGTTGCTGACAAGCCTATCCTTCGGGGATTGACCCCTGCCATTTTGGAAAGCCTTTCAATAAGGCAGAGAGTCTGTCCTCCCCTGTCCCCTCTCATAAGAGAGTGGACCTCATCTATGACGATAAAGCGCAGATCGCCGAAAAGCCTTGGGATAGCTGCGTGCTTATGAATAAGCAGTGCCTCCAGCGATTCGGGGGTTATCTGAAGTATTCCCGAGGGATTTTTCAAAAGCTTCGCCTTATGTGACTGCGAAACATCTCCATGCCAGTGCCATACGGGAATTTCCCCCTCTGCGCAAAGGTCGTTCAGTCTCATAAACTGATCGTTGATAAGTGCTTTCAGAGGACCGATATAAATTGCTCCCACCGAGCGGGGCGGGTCCTCGGAAAATAACGTTAGAATCGGGAAAAAAGCCGCTTCCGTTTTTCCCGAGGCGGTAGAGGCGGAAAGAAGAACATTTTCTTCGGTGTTAAATATCCCGTCCGCCGCAGCCACCTGTATCGCCCTGAGATTTTCCCAGTTGTTTCTGTAAATGAAATCCTGCACAAAGGGAGCGTATCTGTCAAAAATATTCATGGCTAATCCTTATAATTCAAATTCGGCAAATTCTTCTTCGGTGCTGTCTTTTTCCTCAGTCTGCGACTTTGCAAACTGAAAGGAATCGGAGCATAAAAGCTCTTTAACATTCATTTCGGGATTCTGATAAATTATATTCAAAAGCTCGATAAAATCACGAATGACCTCTCTCGGAGTGATATTTGAATCTGCACCTATCCTGCCGAATTCGATTTTAATGAAATTGACCATATCCTCCTGAGTAAGCTTCTGAGTATAATCAAACAGCACAGAATGGATATCCGCCAGCTTCTCGATAAGAACGAGCATTTCCTCATAGGTAAGCGGAACCAGCTTTATAACGGGAGCAAGCATATCCTTTGCGCCCTCTCTGCCGAAGCGCCCCTCCGCAAGACGGGAACGGAGTGCTTCATAGCTGTAAACTCCCCGTCTTGTATCCTCGATACACTGAGGTGTGCCGCACATGATAATTCCCAGATATTTTGCCTTGCCCTGGAGAGTGTCGTTATACATCGTAAGTATTTTTTCGTAATTATACTGCCTTGTGATGCTGTTGGGCACCTTGTAGATATTCACAAGCTCATCTATCAGGATAAGCATACCGTTATAGCCCGCCTGACGGAGAAAATATGCAAACAGCTTGATGTATTCGTACCAGTCATCATCGGTGATGATTATATTGACCCCCAGCTCGCTTTTGGCTTCCGTTTTGGTGGAATATTCACCTCTGAACCACTTTACCACCTTCGCCTTGGAATCGTCGTCACCGTTTATATAGGAACGGTAATAAAGGGTCAGCAGCTTTGCAAAGTCAAAGCCGTGAACCATTTCGTTAAGTGAATTTATTACAGAATATATTTTTTTCTCCACCAGAGCAGCAAACTCGGGGCTGTTTGTATCTACACCGTTTTCGGCGGCAGTCTCGTTCTGAACGCTGCTTATCCATCTGTCGAGGATAAGCGTGAGTGCGCCTCCCTCGGGTCTTGTTTTTGTGGACATATTGCTGATAAGCTCCTTGTAGGTAGCAAGCCCCTGTCCCTTTGTGCCCTGCAGGCGTCTCTCGGGAGACAGATCTGCGTCTGCCACCACGAAATTCTTATCCATTACATAATTTCTTATGGTCTGGAGCAGAAAGCTCTTTCCGCTTCCGTATTTTCCCACAATAAAGCGGAAGGACGCTCCCCCATCGGAAATGATATCCACGTCGTGAAGAAGAGCATTTATCTCGTTTTCCCTGCCTACGGTAATATATGGAAGCCCCACTCTGGGCACAACGCCGCCTTTCAGGGAATTTATAACGGCAGAGGCTATTCTCTTGGGTATTTTCATTTTTTTACAATTCCTTTCAGTTCATCGGCATAGTCCTCGATAATTACTGGACTGTCATCCTCAAAGGCTATGACCGTATCTCCGAACATATCAAAAAGCTTTTCATTTATGGAATCCGCCAGCACCGACAGCATAACTCCCCTTTTGCTTCTGAGAATATCAATGCTTATGCCGTAAAGAAGACAGCGAAGAAGCTCATATTCGTTCTCATCAAGGGGAAGCTCCGTTTCAGAACTGTTATCGGGAGCAGCTTCAATAATTTCCTCATTAACAGCAGGAGTCATCTCTGCGGTATGCTCCTCGGTTTCGGATTCTGTTATCAGCTTGTCCCTTGTGATATCCGCCGCCTGACGGATCCCATTCAGCT
The DNA here is from genome assembly GCA_022787085.1 of Oscillospiraceae bacterium. GTDB lineage: Bacteria > Bacillota > Clostridia > Oscillospirales > Ruminococcaceae > Huintestinicola. The sequence continues at coordinate 37,001 of JALFVE010000003.1, forward strand.
TCGACAGATCAATATCTATCTTCTTGGGGGTATTTCGCTTCTTTTCTTCAAGAAAAGCATCAATTTCCCTGCCGATCATCTGAGTGGTGAGCTTTGTTTCAATGGGCTGATCTATTTTGGGAGATATGCCGAGCCTTTTTCGCATCATGCTGTCAATGGTTTTAATGAGCCGCCCCAGCTTTTTGCTTTTCCTGTCAATAGTGTGAAACCTGACGCAGCTCCATCTTCCATTTACACATTCATATTTATGAACATCATTGACCGCATAGGTGAAGCTTTTTCGGCAAAGCCTGTCATAGAAAACCGCCGTACCGAACATTTCATATGGGCAGGAAACGGGATTTCCGAAATAGCTTTCAAAAAGGCTTTTTTTCCTCCGCTTCTCGCTGTATTCGCAGAGAGTGCGGTAAACGGCGCAAATAACCTTTTTGCAATCCTCGGGACAGATTTTATACAGCTTGGAATTAACGATATTATATGAGGAAAGGACTTTGACAGCACCGAACATATCCTCATCGCTAATATTTTTATGATCCATCAGAGTGATAAGAGCTTCATCTGCGCTTGTATCGAAAACCGAGCAGAACAGCTCTTTGTCAAGGTCATAATAAACCGCAAGATCTCTGAGCCATCTTCTGATATAGGGGGTGATCTGAGGATCAAGCTCTCCATAGACCCTGCCGAATTCCGAAAGCCTGTCAAAGCCCTCCTGCGCATCGCTTACCCCCACAAGGTGGAGAAGCTCGTAAACATAGACAAAGGCAAAGGAAAGAGAGGTTTTTCGGATATCGCCCCTGCGTACCCTTGTTCGCCATGAAAAATAGCCTCTCATCTGCTTTGTATTCATAGAACGATAGGTGGGATAATAGCAGAAAAAATCACCGCTGTAATCATAATCGTCTTCGTAATCCTCCATGAGCCTTGCCTGCTCATAAAAGGTTTTGCCTGCAGACAGGGAATGAAGAGCGGCATTGCGGATATTTTGCTGAAGCTCGATTATCCTTGGGGGAACATAGCTGTTCATCTGCGAAGCGGTCTTTAATATCGGCTCGTCCTTATAAACAGCCGATGAAAAGCTTTTGCTGTTTTTCAGCTTTTCATCGGAAAGTATCAATTCGATAATTTTTTTTGACTCCGACATATCCTCACCCCCGGACTGAAACATTTATTCACATTAAGTATATCACATCAAAATGCTATTGTCAATCAAAAAAACTAAAATGGCTGTGCAGAAATCTCCGCACAGCCGTATCATCGCTGCTACGTCATATGGCTCAGCTCGCACAGAGCCTTATAAAGCTTTTTTTCGGAAGCATATTCAACCGCTTCGGCAAAATTATCTGAATTAACAAATCCCTTTGAGATCAGCTGCCTTGTAATAAGCTTGCTGTTGAGATCAAGACAATTCCTTATAAAATCACAGAGCGAGGGAATATGAGGAACGTTTATCACCTTCTTTAAAAATTTTGCTGCTTCAGATGACCCCATTATGTGCTGACCTAAAAAAAAAGATAATTCCTCCTCATCCTCCGAACTCTTATCCTTCTGACAAACATATTCCGACAAATCGTAGCACATTTTGTGACCTTTCAGAAGCCATTCAGCCTTGTCAATTAAATTGAAATCACTATTTTGCAGCATTCTGACCCTGACCTCGGGAGCGATCAACTTATCCAGTGTCTTCTCGGGCAGATTATTCACAATTTCATAAACGTCTGTATTTTTCAAGGACTGCAGCTTTATGTCGGATACGGGAGAGCAGGCTTCAAGATAACGTCTGAAGGTCTTTTTATCGGATGATTTGAATATCTCATAAAGGACAATGATAACAAGCTCCTCACCGTAGTAGGGATTTTTATTTCTGAGAAATTCATCTAATCCGGGAGGCTCTGTTCTGTCCTCAAAACCAAAGCACTTGTATTTATTACGGATGATATAATCGAGCATTTTCGGACAAAAAGCAATATTCTGCAAAAAATATATAGGTATCCTTGTGAGTTGACCGAATAAAAATTCCGCTAATTCATCGCTGTATGAAACATTTCCAAATGCGATCATCTCATTAAAAAATCCTATATTGCCCACGCTATACAAATTTGTTGCCCGGTTTTCGGATATATACAGCTCATCCAAGCACTTCTCAACAAATTTTCCCCCAATTTCATTTTTGCCGAATATAAAAAGAATATATAAGGGATTTTCAAATATCATAGTGGATAAAGACGAACTATTAAATCCCTCGATGTCCAGAGCCCTGCTTATCATCTCGTCATCGCCCTTAACACAGCTTATCAGCAGCATTTCTGTCCGCAGAGAGACGGAAGCTGTTGCAAAACTATTCTGATCGTCCAAGCAGTCTGAGATATAATCGAGCTTGCGGGCATCTCCTCTGACCGCAAGAATGATGTGTATCAACCTGAGTACGGGAGCATAATACGAACAAAATATAGATGTATTCATAAAAGGCGGCAATGAGTTTATATTATCCTTAAGCTTTTCGCTTATCTCACCGACATATTTCTTTAATTCCTCCTCACTGCCGCTTATGGCTGCCCTGAAAGCTTTATCGCAGAGTATGAGCTGATCATAATAATTATTTTCTTCCATTGAAACCACTCTCCTTTGATATCTATCATAGCATATCATTGGAAGGCTTTTTCTTCATTTTTGAAGAAAAAAATCGGATTATCTGTTCATTTGTGAAATCATTCTTTAAGCTTATCAAAAAAATCCGTTAAAAATTCAAAATACCGCACCGCCTCCTCATGCTCCGCCGAATCGCCGTGGAGCCTGATAATTATATCCCTGCGGCACAGCGGCTCGGAAATAGGTATCAGCGCCATAGTGCCTTCATCTGGCTTTTCCCATGTATAATGGGGCCAGAAGCCTACGCCGATATTTGCGCCGATAAGATTTTTAACAGCCGATGTGCTGTCGCTTTCAAAAATAACATCGGGTCTGAAGCCTGCATTCATACAAAATCTGTCACAAATGGAGCGAAGCCCCTTGGAGCCTGCAAGGGCAATGAATTTCCTGTCAGCCATCTCCCTGAGAGAAATGCTTTCATAGCCTGCATAGGGAGAATTTTTCGGGACGGCAAGAAATATTTCCTCGGAAAATATGTAGTATCTGTCCCTCACGCTCCGAGGCATGGGGAAAAATTCACGGGTGAAAACGGTGATATCCGAATTTTCAGCCTCGTTATGCTGTAGTATCTGAAATCTCACATCCTCGTGCTGCCTCTGATATGCAATAATTGCGTCGGTGATCAGATTTGAGGCGGCAAGCACATTTATCCGCAGAAGCTTTTTCCGCTCTCCCGAAAGCTCCTTCAACTCCTCGGGGATCTCATTCAATGCCTTCATCACAGGCTCAAGCTTGTTTCTAAGATATTTTCCGTATTCCGTAAGAACGATATTTCTTCCGCTTGTCATAAAGAGCTTCACACCAAGCTCATTTTCCAGCCGCCTGATGGTCTGGGTCAGAGAGGGCTGTGCAATTCGCAGCTGCTCTGCGGTTTTTGTGACGTGCTGTGAATCGGCAAGTGCACAGAAATATTTCAATTGTAAAAACTCCATATGCTTTCCTTTCATTTGTGAATTTTTTTCATTACGGGATTTGTTGCAAATATACAATAGTTATTTCACCAAAGATGAAAAACTATTGATATTTAAATATTGATAGGTTTAAAATTATCAAAATCATAATTCCCGATTATCGGATCATCATGAAAGCGCAAGATATATAGTCCTAAAACTATAGTTTTCTATATAATTATATATTAGACATTCTTGATTGTCAAGAGTATAATGATAATAAAGTAAAAAAACGGAGGAAAGATTTTATGTGTTCTGTACTTGAAACAATTATGCTGGTATGCTTCGGATTTTCATGGCCTTTAAATGTGATAAAGGCTATAAAGGCACGTTCCGCCAAAAACATGAGCCTGCCCTTTATAATGCTCATTATAACGGGATATATTGCGGGAATAACCGCGAAGCTCATGTCTCATCAGGTAAATTACGTCCTTGCCGCATATTTTCTGAATCTTGCAATCGTAATGGTAAATCTCGGAGTATATTTCAGAAACAAGCGCCTGGACAATGAAAAAGAAAACGGTCATATCTGCTTTGCAAGCCCTGCCGTTTCCGAAAAATAAGGTTTATCCGTATCTGTTCATCTTCACCGAATCTGCGATCTCCTTGAAAACAGGACCGCAGGTAACGTTTCCCGAAATGCCCTCCTCTATCATTATCGTGACTGCATACTGAGGCTCGTCTGCGGGGAAAAATCCCGTAAACCAGCAGTTCAGCTTTTCATTGCCGTTTTTATCGTAGGTCCATGTCTGAGCGGTGGAGGTCTTGCCGCCTCCTGTGGTAAATTCGGGAACAGCCGCAGAATTTGCCTTGTACATGGTAGAGATCATAAAGCTTTTCAGCTTTTTGGCGACAGAGCTGTCCATCACCCGTGTAAAGCTTACATTGTCCGAGGATACCATGCGGTCTGCGCTGCGGTCGGTAACTCCGTTTATCAGCACAGGAGCAGGGCATAAGCCGTCCCCTGCAATTGCTGCGGTAAGCATGGTTATCTGGAGCGGAGTCGCCGTCAGCTTGCCCTGACCGAAGGAAAAATTCCCCTTTTCCTCGGGAACAAGCAGGTCGTTTATGCTCGGGAGATTTCCTTTTGCAGAGGTTATTCCCGGAGCAAAGTATGTCCCCTCTCCGAAGCCCAGCCTTGCGGCAAAATCGTGAAAATATTCAGCTGGAAGCTCCTGCCCCAGACTGATAAAATACGGATTGCAGGATTCCACCATCGCCGTTCTCATATCCATCCTGCCGTGTCCGCCGAAGCGATGGCAGCCGAACTCGTCCTGCCTTATTGTAATGCTTCCCGTGCAGTCATAGGCATATTCCTCGGAGATGCCGTATTCGAGAGCCGCACCTGCGGTGACAAGCTTGAAAATTGAGCCCACGCTGTATGCGGAAAAAGCACGGTTAATAAATGGTGAATCCTCCGAGGAAAGGCTGTATTCGGGATGAGCGGGATCGAAGGAGGGCTTGCTCACCACAGCGCACAGCTCCCCTGTGGAAATATCCATGACCACAGCAGCACCCTTCTTAACGTCCTTCATTGCTTCCTCGGCAGCTCTCTGCACAGAATAGTCAATAGAGGTGCATACCCCCGTTCTGAAGCTTGATACCCACTTCATTCCCACGCCGCTGCCCTCAAGAAGATCTCCCCTTGCGTCTGAGCTGTAGCTCAGGGTAACAGAGCTTTTTGGCTCTCTCAGAACAGAGTCATATGCCCTTTCAAGCCCGCAGACGCCATGCCCGTCGCTTGTATATCCGATAATATGCGCACAAAGGCAGTCGCTGCCGTAACGCTCGGCAACGGGAATAACAGCCGCACATTCAAGCTCGGGAGTATCGACTCCGCAGAGAAAAAGTGCGTCTCCATCAATGCAGGCATCATATTTCTCCCTGTCGGTAATATGCTCCTCAAGCTCTTCCCTGTCGGCATTATCGGGGTCAATGACCGCAAGATAGCTTTCGCTCCTGTTTACAAGTCTCCTGCCGTTTCGGTCGTATATCTCGCCGTAGGAGCTGACTACTGTGACCTCACGGGGAAGAGACATATCATATTTCAGGAATTTGTCGCTGTTTATATTTATGACCATCAGCCGCCAAAGCAGAAATATCCCGATAAGCCCCATAAAGCCCGCAGCTGTCAGCAGTCTGATATTTGTATTCTCCAGAACCATCGCCTATCCTTTCACAAGCTTCTCTGAAAAAATTATTGACCATAGGCGTGGATATATTCAGAAAATCCGCCTCTTTCCGAGGTTATTTCTTTGCCGCCTTCCGCATAGAATAAAACTGTGGTAAAAACTGCATATTGGAAAGGAAGGTTATAAAGATGACAAAGTATTATCCCGAGGGTGCGCTTATAAATACTCCCGAAAACAAGGCACAGCTGCAAAGTCTTGAGACGCTCCTTGCAGCAGCAGAAAGCGGAGCAATACTTGAAGCAAGGGCTGCGGTGTGCGACAGCGGACATAACCTGATCGTTGACCTGCCATGCGGACGGGGCGTTATCCCAAGAAGCGAGGGAGCGGTAGGCATCGAGGACGGCTCCACAAGAGATATCGCTCTGATAACAAGAGTTAACAAGCCCGTATGCTTCAAGGTAATATCCGCTAAACTGAAGGACGGCTGCGTATTTGCAATGCTGTCCCGAAGAGCGGCACAGGAGGAATGTCTGGAGCGATACATTACGGGGCTCAGAACAGGAGATATCATCCCTGCAAGGGTAACTCATCTTGAGCAGTTCGGAGCATTTGTGGATATAGGCTGCGGTCTGCCCTCTCTCATACCGATTGATTCCATGTCGGTTTCACGAATATCCCACCCTGCGGACAGATTTACGGCAGGACAGCTTATAAGAGCGGCAGTCAAAGGGATAAACGGCAGCAGGATATGGCTCACCCACAAGGAGCTTCTGGGAACATGGGATGAAAATGCCGCAAGATTTTCCTGCGGTGAAACGGTATCGGGAATTGTACGCTCTGTGGAGGATTACGGCATTTTCGTGGAGCTTGCGCCAAATCTTGCAGGACTTGCCGAGCCCAAGGAGGGAGTCAGAGCGGGACAGCACGCAGGGGTTTACATAAAGGCGCTTATACCCGAAAAAATGAAGGTCAAGCTCATAATCGTAGATGTTTTCGATTCCGACGAACCACCCGCTCCCCCCGAATATTTCATTCCTCCCGAGATAAATCATATTGACAGATGGCGATATACCTCCTCAATGTCCGACAGAGTGATCGAAACGGTATTTGAATAAAAAGAACATATCCCGAAGGAAGCATATCTTCCCTTCGGGATATTATACTATCTAAATTTCACTTTACTCCGAGAATATCAGCGTCAATCGACATGGTATCAATCTCGGAAATATTACCAAGCCCCTCGGTAACAATGCCTGTCTTATCAATAAGCCCATCGGTGTCAACATCAGCAATATTACGAATGGAGCTGTCGGGAGGGGGAAGAGGCGCTTCTCTCAGCCCCGTGACCTCCGGAACAGCAATGTCAGCCTTGACCCTGCTGCGCCTTCTGTCAATATCCTTGAAAAAATCGTCGGGATTCTGCGAATTTATCACTTTTTCGGATGGGGCGGCACTTTTTGCCTCCTTATCACGGGAAAGCGCTTCGTCCACATCAAGAGCAGCGGTGTTAACGACCTTGATATTGCCATGAATAAAGCTGTCGTCATAACCGGACTTGTCAACAAGCTCATCGGTGCTCACAGAAGCAATATTTTTAATAGTGCTTCCGGGAGGAGGCAGAGGCTCTTCTCTCAGACCCACAATATCCGGAGACTCAATGTTAACATTCACCTCACGCTTTTTGGGCTTTCTGCCCATATCCTTGAAGAAATCGTCAGCGTCGGCAGGATGGCTAATTTTTGGCGAAGGGGCAGGAGGGCTCTGAGTCTTGTTATTTCCGAAAAACAGCATTATTCATCTTCCTTTATCAGTATATTTTTTAGGAGCGCTGCAAATATTTATTTAAATTATACCATATCTTTCAAAAATATGCAATAGTTTTTAGCAAATTTCTTTAAACATCTCACAGAATAATAATCCGCCTAATTTTCGGACATACTAAAAATAAAAACAGGAGATGCATAAAAATGGCATATGAAAACGAGCATGACACCTTAAAACTTCTGAGAGAATGTGACGCAGGCATAAAAATGGGCATATCCTCTCTGGACGATATGATTTCAAAGGCAGCCGATCCCGAGCTGGAAACTGCTCTGAAGCAAAGCAAGCAGGAGCATATCAGTCTCAGGGCAGAGACTGAAAAGCAGCTGAGCCGACTGAGGGATAAGGGCAAGTCCCCTAACCCGATGGCAAAGACCATGTCAGCTGCAAAAACAAGCATCACCATGCAGACAGGAACCGACAAGGACGCTGCAAGGCTCATTTCAAACGGATGCGATAAGGGCATAGACTCACTCAACAAATACCTTGACAAATATCACTATGCCGACGAGAAAAGCAAACAGCTAACAAGGGATATCATCTCTGCCGAGCAAAAGCTGATAACCGAGCTGGACAGATTCCGAGGATGATCCGGCGAATCAAGGCGAGCTCTTATGTCTGGATCGTTATCTCTCCAATTTTTCTTTTTCTGACCATATTCGTGAGCATTTTTTTGAAAAAATGGTTCTCAGCTATTGACAATAATGCGGCGATATTGTATAATATATACGGTATCTGTCCGTAGCTCAATCGGATAGAGCGTCAGACTCCGACTCTGAAGGCTGTGGGTTCAATTCCCGTCGGGCAGACCATGTAATGAAGCCGCTTGCAGGCATTGCAGGCGGCTTTATTTATGCAAAAAGGAAAAAATTAACTAAATATCAGCCCCAGCAAAAAAACTAAACAAATTTTATTGACAAAGCCATAAAAAAAGTGATATAATAAGTGTATGTATTGTATTATCCACAGACAGAAAGGAAAAAGCTATGTTCGTAGATAAAGCGGTCATAAAGATCAAGGCAGGAGACGGCGGAGACGGCGCAGTATCCTTTCATCGTGAAAAATATGTAGCAGCAGGCGGACCCGACGGCGGAGACGGCGGCAGAGGCGGCGATATAGTTTTTGCGGTGGACGACAGCCTATCCACCCTCATTGATTTCAGATACAAAAGGAAATTCGCAGCTCAGAGGGGTCAGGACGGCTCCTCACGGAACTGCACCGGCAAGAACGCCCCCGACCTGATAATAAAAGTGCCCCGAGGCACCGTTGTCAGGGACGCAGCCACCGGCAGAGTAATGGCAGATATGTCCTCCGATGAGCCGAAGGTTCTTGCAAAGGGCGGAAAGGGCGGAAAGGGAAATGCAAGATTCGCAACCCCCACCCGACAAATACCCAAATTCTCAAAGCCCGGCTTCATGGGCGAGGAATTTGAGGTGAGCCTCGAGCTGAAGCTCCTTGCAGATGTGGGACTGGTAGGATTCCCGAATGTTGGCAAATCCACGCTGATCTCAGTGGTTTCCGCCGCAAAGCCCAAAATAGCAAATTACCACTTCACCACCCTCACCCCCGTTCTCGGCGTGGTAAAAATGAGCGAGGGACATTCGTTTGTAATGGCGGATATCCCGGGACTTATCGAGGGTGCCTCCGAAGGCGTGGGGCTCGGTCACGAATTTCTCCGCCATGTGGACCGATGCAGGCTCATCATCCACGTTGTAGACGTTTCGGGAAGCGAGGGACGTGATCCCAAGGAGGATTTTGAAATAATCAACCGAGAACTGAAAAACTTCTCCGAGGAGCTTGCAGAGCGTCCCCAGATAATCGCCGCAAATAAGTGCGATATGGCATCTCCCGAGCAGATTGCAGAATTCAGAGTCTTTGCCGAGAGCAAGGGACTCCCCGTTTTTGAAATATCCGCCGCAACCACTCAGGGAACCAAGGAGCTTATTGCCGCAGCATATAAGGAGCTTGAAAAGCTGCCCCCCATCAAGGAATACGAGGTTGAAGCCCCCACCCCCGCAGAGTTGGACGAGCAGGCAGGCATGGGCGAGCGTTTCGAGATCACCCGCGGAGACGACGCCGTGTTCTACGTTACCGCCCCGTGGCTTGAGCATATCATGCGCACCGTTGATATGGAGGATTACGCTTCGCTCCAGTATTTCCAGAGAGTGCTCAGGAACACAGGAATTATCGACAAGCTTGAGGAAATGGGCATTGAAGAAGGCGACACCGTTAATATCTTCGGCTTTGAGTTTGATTTTGTTTTCTAAACAGGAAGTGATCAACATAGAAAAACGAGAGGTAAATCAATACAGTCCCCTGACCCTTGCATTTCTGGGCGATGCGGTTTACAGCCAGCTTGTAAGGGAAAAGCTGGTGCTCAGCGCAAATATGCCCGTAAAAAAGCTTCACCCCGCCTCGGTGGAGCGGGTCAAGGCAAATTATCAGGCAAGAGCCGCAATGCTTATCGAGCCGCTGCTGACAGAGGACGAGGCAGCAGTTATGAAGCGGGGCAGGAATGCCTCATGCGGCTCGGGAAGCATACCCAAAAACTCCGACCCTGTGGAATACCACAAGGCCACATCCTTGGAGACCCTGTTCGGCTATCTCCATTTGCTGGGAGAGCATGATCGGATAACAGAGCTTTTCGAATATATCTGGTCGAATACGGAGGTGAATCCTGTTGTTAATGCTTGAAAACATAAATATGATAACCTGCGGAATGACCAACTGCTTTGTAATCCGAGGGAAAAAGGGAGATATTCTCATTGATACGGGCAGAGAGGAATATCGGGATCATATCGAAACATGGCTTTTAAATTATAACATCACCCTCATAATCCTTACCCACGGTCACTCAGACCATATCCAGAATGCGGATTATTTTTCAAAGCTGTATAATGCACCCATAATGATAAGCCCCTATGATATGAGGCTTGCAAGGGATAACACCTGCAGGCCCTATTACATAACAAATCCCATCGGCAGGCTAATGAAAAAGCAGACTGAAATGAATCTTCATATCCGCACAAACCGCTTTGACCCCACAATATACGCCGAGGAGGGCATGGATCTTAATCCCTACGGCGTTGACGGCGTGATAATCGGGCTTCAGGGGCATACAAAAGGCTCAATCGGAGTATTATGCAAAAGCTCCGTGGGTTACGACCTTTATGCGGGAGATGCAATAATGAACGCACCCGTTCCCATGTTCCCCATAATATCCGAAAGCCCGAAAAGAGCAAGAGAAACCATTGAAAGGATCATCACCCTCGCCCCCGACCGTATTCTCTGCGGTCACGGAGACCCCATCATCTGCGGTCATAAGGCATATAAGCTTTTCATTGACAGATTTTAGAGGCAGACATAACCAAAATCAATAAAAAATAAGGAGAATTACTATGTCAGGTCATTCAAAATGGAACAACATCAAAAGGAAAAAGGAAGCCACCGACGGCGCAAAGGCAAAGATCTTCACCAAGATCGGCCGTGAGATCGCCGTATGCGTAAAGGAGGGCGGCGGAGACCCCAACAATAACTCCAAGCTCAGAGACCTTATCGCAAAGGCAAAATCCAACAACGTCCCCAATGATAATATCGACAGGATCATCAAGAAGGCAATGGGCGACGGCGACAAGACAAATTACGAGTCAAACGTTTACGAGGGCTACGGTCCCAGCGGAGTTGCTGTAATTGTTGAAACTCTCACTGACAATAAAAACCGCACCGCAGGCGATATCCGCCACTATTTTGATAAATTCGGCGGAAATCTGGGAACCACAGGCTGCGTTTCCTTTATGTTCAGCGAAAAAGGCATTGTGATCGTTGAGAACACAGGTCTTGACGAGGACAAGGTAATGGAGGATATCTTTGACTGCGGCGCCTCCGATTTCACAATGGACGAGGACGAGATCGAGATCGAGACCGAGCCTTCCGAGGTAGGAGTTGTAAGAGAGGCTCTCACCGCCAAGGGCTATAACGTTATTTCCGCAGAAGCAATGCAGATCCCATCAACCTACACTACCCTCACCGATGAGGACGCTATCAGAAAGATGACTCTCCTTCTTGAGCATCTCGAGGATAACGACGACGTTCAGAATGTCTACCACAACTGGGATATGCCCGAGACCGAGGAAGAGGAATAATCAGCCTCCCCTGCATACATTAATAATAAAAGCACGCCCCTTTTCGGAAACGATTGGGCGTGTTTTTTATAAATGTTCTTTTATATCGAAAAAAAATTTATAATCGCAGTATTATTTTATAATAATATATTGACATAAGTGAAAAAATATTGTAAAATATTACTAACATAGTTAAAAGCAAAAAGGAGACTTTTTAATCATGTCAAAAATAAGCCGCAAAATAATCACTACTGTGTTGTGTATGCTTCTGACGCTTACGATCGTAATAATAGCCACCGCCCTGATAATGGCAGGCAATCAGACCGACGAGCTGATGACCGAGCATGCAGTTATCGGAATACACATTCTTGAAAACACTCTGGATCTGGAAAAGGAACGACTGGGACGAGCCGCCGATTCGGTAAATCAGGGAGCTGCCGCAGCTGCTCTTTCGGGAAACAGCCGCAATCTTGAAAATGCGTGGGAAGCCGCATCCGAAACGGAGCACGACTTTCTTATCCTGACAGATACCGAAGGAAATATCCTCTGGCAGTCAGAAAACTGCAGTGTGACCTCCTTTGACGTGAGCGCAGCTCTTGCAGGAGATGTAAAAAGCGGTATTGTGAAGGACTGCGGCGTAGGACTTGCTATGGAATACATAGCCCCTGTCAAGTATAATAACAGTACCATTGTAGGCGCAATGGTAGTGGGAATGGATCTCGCCGAGACCAGTTATCTCGATAGCGTAAAGGCTCAGTCCGAAACGGAAGTTACCCTCTTCGCAGGACACACCCGCTATGCCACAACCATCATCGGCGAGGACGGAAACAGGATAATCGGCACAGATATGTCCGACAGCATCAAAAAAGCCGTTATAGACAATGGAGAGGAATACAGGGGCAAGGCTGTGATCGTCGGTCAGGAGCATTATGTTATCTACCAGCCAATGTTTGATATGAACGGCGAGTTGGCAGGCGCATATTTTGCAGGTCTTTCCGCTGCAAGCTCCAATGCCCTGTTCAGAACCATGCTGATAATCGTCATCGTGATCGGAGTTGCAGTAATGGCAGTCTCCTCAGGTATCCTGTTCGCAGTCATCAGAAATATGATCGAAAAGCCAATTGTTGAGGTAAATAACATTGCCGACGACATGAGCAAGGGAAATCTCAGCTCACCCGACAGCAGCTTCAACTTCTCAAATGACGAAATGGGACTCTTCGCCCGCAGGCTTGAGCAGACAAAGAACACTCTGAGCAGCTACATCACTGACATATCAAATGTTCTCTCCTCAATGGCAAACGGCGATTTTACCCACTCCCCTTCACTTGAATACATGGGAGATTTTGTAAAGATAAACACCTCCTTCACACAGATCAACAAAAATCTCCATGGAATAATCCGAAATATTATCCTCTCGGCAGACGAGGTAATGAGCGGAGCGGAGCAGATGGAAAGCGGCTCCCAGAACCTTGCAAACGGCACCACCACACAGGCAGCGGCGATCGAGCAGCTCTCCTCATCCATCAGCGATATCTCCTCTCAGATATCGAATACAGCGGATAATGCCAATACCGCCAACGAGCTTTCACTCCGAACCGCCGAAAAGATATCCATTCAGGACGCAGAGATCAAGAATATGATCTCCGCTATGAATGATATCCAGGATCAGTCACAGGAGATCAGCAAGATAATCAATACCATTGAAGATATCGCCTTCCAGACAAATATCCTCGCCTTGAACGCCGCAGTAGAGGCAGCAAGAGCAGGCGACGCAGGCAAGGGCTTTGCGGTAGTTGCGGACGAGGTAAGAAACCTTGCGGAAAAGAGCTCACAGGCAGCTCAGAGCACCAAGGCACTTATTACAGCCACAGTAAACGCCGTGGAAAACGGCTCAAGAATAGCAGAAGCCACCGCAGACTCCATGAAGGCAGTAAAGAACTTTGCAGAGCAGACAAACGAACTTATCACAAGAATTTCTCAGGCATCTGCCTCCCAGTCCGAAGCTGTCCATCAAGTAACCTCGGGAATTGACCAGATCTCGGGAGTAGTCCAGATGAACTCCGCCACCGCCGAGGAATCCGCAGCCTCCTGCGAGACTCTCAGCAGTATGTCCAAGGAGCTCAAGACCCAGATCTCCAAGCTCAGAGCATAATATTATTATAAACAAAAACCGTCCGTTCAGAAATGAAATGCTCCCCTTTTGTTAGACAATGTGGTATAATAAAAATATACCGATATTGAAACTAACGAAAGGGGGCATTTTTATGCCTAAAGGACAGCCAAATAAAAGGTACACGCCGGAATTCAAAATCAAAGTAGTAGA
>JALFVE010000008.1 GCA_022787085.1 Oscillospiraceae bacterium
TTTCAAATATATTTATGCGGATATATCCGACTCGGACTTATCCTCAGACTTTTCTGTAAATTCCTTGCTATCCTCGTCCCTTTCAACAGGCTTGAGAATATCATAAATCTGATTTATCCTGTTCCTCTTAACACTCTCGCTCACATTTTTGGGAATGTAGGAAGTGACCTTGATACCATTAACTGTATGCTCGATTATTCTTTCTTTCATAAGCACACGCTCCTTTCTTTTTATTGTAAGCCATACGAAGGCTTTGGAAAACCTTCACAGAAAATCAGCTACGCAACATTTGTTGATCATATAGCTCCTAATTCTACCCTGATTCATGACGGCGAGAAAACACATATCCGAAAATTGCTCAGATTTCGTGACCAATTCAACGTAAATACGTGACTTCTGCTTTAAATTAGCAACACTGTGCAAGTAGGGATTTTACAAACAAAGGACTTGTCACCGTTAATCGGGAGCAAGTCCTTTGCTTGTGTTGTGTTAATAAGCGAACGTCCTGTTTGTCATCTGCTCGATAAACTGATATTTGTTCAGCACCTCCAATGAGGAAGTTGTCCCTGCTCTTCTGGCGGAAACAATACAGCCGCAGGGCTTGAACCTAAGTTTATCTCCGTATGCGGCATACAACCTGTCAAGATATGCGATAAGTGTTGCATTTGGCGAAGAAAAATAAACGGGTGAACCAATTATCATGCCGTCCGCTTCAATTATCTTTTCAGCTGTCTGATCAACAATATCGTCACGAATACAATGTCCCGTTTTCCGACAGGCAAAACACCCTTTGCAGCCGTAAATATCCTTATCTCCGATGTTGATTATCTCCGCTTCAATGCCATTCTCCGATAATCCCCGAGCTGCCTCGTTAAGTGCGGTATATGTACAGCCTGCCGTATGCGGACTTCCGTTGAGTAAAACTGCCTTCATAGGTCATGCACTCCTTTACTGTATTTACAGATCCTTTGTTTCAAAAGGTTTATTCCATGAGCCTATCTCGATCAGATTTCCTTCGGGATCGGCAATATAACACGTTCTCTGTCCCCAAGGCTCAAGCTCAGGCTCAAGTATAGGGACAGCTCCATTTTTCACAGCCCTTGCAAACGCAGCGTCAACTTCTTCAAAAGTATCAACATAAAGAGCTATTTCAAAATGTCCGTTAAAGCCTTTGATGTAGTCGTATCTGCGGCTTGTCATTTTCTCAAAGTCTTTCCTTCCGTATAACAAAAACAAAGTATCATCTTTCTTCAGATAAACATTCGATGTATCTTCTGCCTCTTTGATCTCAAAGCCAAGAACATCTCTGTAAAAACGAATCATCCTTGCCATATCTTCAACAAATATTCCAAAACCGTCTAATCTCATATTAACCTCCACAATTTCCTATCGGTTTATTTCACCGTATTTTTTAATTCTTCCCACTCCCTGCGTGTTATAGCATAAGCATAGGAAATAACATTTTTTTCATCGGGATATTCCTTAACCTTTTTCATTCCGTTAGAAATAGCAGTAGAATAAGAACCAACATTTGTATATTTCATATAGGAATATAAACAATCATATTCAGTATTTTCAAATGCCCAGTCCCTGACCGCCCTTGCCGCTTCACTGCCAAATCCTCTTCTCCAATATTTTTTATGGATATGGTAGCCTATTTCCGGAAGAAGAGCGCCGTCAATATTCTGTATAGTAAGCCCACAGTCGCCTATAAATTCGCCTGTTTCTTTCAGAATAACAGCCCATAAACCAAATCCATATTCTTTGTAGTTCCGGAGATTCCATTGTATCCAGCCTTTTGTACGTTCTTCATCAAACGGCTTAGGATAATGCTGCATGGTTTCCGTATCTGACAATATTTCATACAATGCATTAAAATCATCAAGAGATAATTCTCTGAGTAGAAGTCTTTCTGTTTCAATTTTCATTATCACCACTCCGTATCTCGGGTTGTTACTATCATTATATCATAATTATTCGGAAATTACAATATAAATTAAAGCCGCCTGTTTGTGAGAAAGGCGGCTTTGCAGCTGTTTACCGATTCGTACAGCTTATAAATTTATCTGTCAGCAATTGCTCTTACAGCACGTCCTTCGATGTATCCTCTCCAGCCCATCGGTGCAAGCTGGAACTTCGGAGCGGTTTCATCGTCCCATTCATAGCCGTAGACCTTGGGATTGAAATCCGCAATACGTTCCCACAGCTTTCCGATAGCTTCTTCATATTTATCATCATCGTAAGGTTCTCCCTGAAACACCGGATAATTCCATTCCAACACTTTTTCCAAAAACTATTTTATCCCTGCGATTCTCTCAAAGCTAAGCCTTCCCCCGAAAATATCCAGCGCACTTCCCACAGTAAAATCCACCCGACCGCAGCCGAGGCGCCTCAGAAGCTCAATATCCTCATAGGAACCTATCCCCCCCGCATAGGTGGAAATAACATCATCCATTCCGCCGAGAAGCGAAGCAATACCCTCTTCAATGCCATTCTGCTTGCCCTCAGCGTCCACCGCATGAATGAGGAATTCATCGCAGTAGCCCCGAAGCATATTGATATTGTCCGCCGTGACCTCCATATCTGTAAATTTCTGCCACCTGTCGGTCACAATAAAATATTTCCCATCTCTTTTCCGACATGAAAGATCGAGAACGATATGCTCCGCACCCACAGCAGCCTTGAGCCTTTCAAGCCTTTCAAAGCTGATGCTTCCGTCCTTGAAAACGAAGGAAGTCACAATAACATGAGAAGCCCCCTTTTCAAGGTATTCATAAGCATTCTCGTCATTCACGCCGCCGCCTATCTGAAGCCCCCCGGGGAAAGTGCCCAGCGCCGCAAAAGCCTGCCTGCGGTCAGCCTCATAATATTCCGAGCCTGCGTGATTCAGAATAATAACGTGTCCCCCCATCAAACCCCTGTTTTTGTAAAGCTCAGCGTAATAATCGCCGCCAAGCTCCGAGACGAAATTCTCCTTTGCGGAAGAATTGCTGTCGGCTAAACTGCCGCCCACGATCTGCTTAACGCTGCCGTTATGAATATCAATGCAAGGTCTGAACTTCATATCACGAAAATCCTTTCCAAATCAGTCATTTTTCAAAATTCCCCTGCCGAGAGCGTCCTCGAGAACAGCCTCCATGTATTCCCAAAGCTCCTCCGAGCCCTCCGCAATGTGCTTGTTTCTGTCATATACCTGCCCGTATGAAATGCCGTGCTCCCGCCAGCTAAGCCCGTTTTTGGAGTAATTGAGAAGCATGGGCTGCATCCTGTCAAGCGCCGCCGCAAATCGGGCTTCGGCAGTATCTCTCGCCTCAAATTCCTCCCAAAGCGCACGATATTCCGCCGCCTGGTCCTCGGGGAGAATACCGAAAAGGCGCTCAGCCGCCCTCACCTCACGGTCACGCTTTGACTCATAGCCCTTGTTGTCATAGCAGTAGGTGTCCCCCGCGTCTATCTCCACAATATCGTGAATAATGACCATCTTCATCACCCGCAGAAGGTCAACGGGAATGTTGGCGTGCTCCGCAAGAGTCATGGCAAAGAGCGCCAGATGAAAGGAATGTTCAGCGTCATTCTCCCGCCGTTTGAAACGACCCTCGTCCCCCTCAAAATCCCGCATGGAATCGGAACGCCTTTCATCATTGATAATATAGCTCTGCCTGTAAAGGCTCTTCATCTTGTCAGCCTCAAGAAGAAATTCGATCTGTTTTCTAAGTCTCTCGGAAATCATAAAAAAGCGCTCCTTTTAACGAAATATTTGCGGGTGATGCCCCTCTGAAAGAGAGGCATATTTTGTTTTCGCTCCAATAGTTTTTCAGAAAATCCCGATAAAGCGGAATATCAAAACAAACTATTTAACAGGTGGTATCCATAAGGGAGATGACAATAATGTCGTTCTTCCAATATCAGGCAAAACATCGTAGACAGAACATCCCATGACCTTTTCAAAATAATCCTTAATTTCAAACGTTTTATTCCATTTATTTAAGGTATGTTCCATAATTCCATATCTTCGGGCAACATCAACAAATCTTTTTTCAATGATCACAAACCCATAGTCAGCAGCTAATGCATCACACAGCTGAATTAATCTATCGTAATCATCAGCATCACAATTCATAATATATTCTTTAATTATCTTTTCTTCATTTGAAGATGGTTCGGATCCAAATTCATCTTTCAAAAGAACATAGGAATGAGTCATACAAATTTTTGCAGCTTCGTCCCAACCTTTTTCAGAACAAAATCTGTAACCTTCATAAACATGTTTAGGAATATTGACTATTCCAACTCGTCTGCCAATATCATGTAAAATTCCAACAATATATGCTTTATCTTCATTATAATGACGGAATCCTTCCGGCAATATATCTTGCCGCTGTGCCAACATTCAAAGAATGTTTTATCCATGGTCCGGGATTTAACTCACCGGCAGTCTGCAATTCTTTTTCAGCATCCTTTATGGACGGTAACATTTAAAATCACCTCAAAAAAACCGATTTATCAAGCAGTGAAACCACCCGATAACATTATAACACAGCTCCCGCATCAAGTCAAATAAAAAAACATCTCCAAAACTCCCAAGCCGATAGGACAATTATAGCACAAACGTTCCTAAATGTCAATGAATATTTTGTAAATTTTTCGCCTCAAAAATCCTGTTGACAAACCGCGGATAAAATGATATCATAATAAATATCGGGAAAAACCGACAAAAAAGATAGGAACAAAAAGAGGAATGATAAAATGAAAAAATATATCATAGTCCTGATGAGTGCAGTGTTCCTTGCCGCCTGCGGACAGAGCGCCCCCGCCGAAACGGAGACCGCCGCAGTCCCCACAGAAACCACCGCCGAGGAAACCGCATCTGAAACCACAACAGAGACAACAACAGAGACAACCACCGAATCCACCACAACGACCACCACTGAAACAACAACGGAATTTACCCAAAGAGATGTGCCCTTCGAGGATACCGCCGAAAACGCCTATGAAAGGCTTCTCGCCTCCTTTGAAACGGAATACGGAACAGTCTATCCCGAGGATTACGGCGGAGTATACAGCTATGCGGGAATACTTTTCGTAAATATCACCGAGCCCACCCCCCCCGAAAGCTATACCGCCGTCCTTGGGGAGCATACCTGCGTGAGGTACCAGACCGTAAAGCATTCCTTCAACAGGCTCACCGAAATATGCCTTGAAGCCAAGGAGCTGCTTGACGAGGAATTCGGGGTCGATGAATATTACGTCGATGTCCCGGGAAATACCGCCGCCGTAACGATACAAAACGGCGACCCCAAAAAGGCGCAGAACTATCTTAAAACCGTCACCGATAAAAGCTTTACTCTGGATGAGCTTTCCATCAGCATGGCAGAACCGAAGGAAGAAAATTAAAACGGGATTAAAAATTACTTTGAATTGACAAAAAACCTATTTTGGCTATTGTAATTTTATAACCGATGTGGTATAATAAAAGTACGTTCAGGGAAAAAGTATTCCCTCGGAATATAATTTTTAAGGAGATGACTTAAATTATGAAGGGTTTAGGCGTTGCAATACTCACCATGCTCGCAGCCGCTGCAGGTGCCGCTGCCGCTGTTTACGCTGTAAAGAAGCGTGAGGAGCTTGAGCAGTACGATTACAGCTTTGACGATGATGATGAGATCTATTTCGGAGACGACGACGAATGCTGCGATTGCTGCGGCTGTGCCGATAAGGAAGAGACCGACAGCGACGTAGAGGAGCTTGAAGCACTCGACGGAGCAGACGACGAAGATGTAGAAGCAGCTTCTTCCGACAGCGAAGACAAGGCTGATTTCTGATCTGTCAAGGCAAATATTCAAGGGCTTCTGTGCATTTCTCTGCACAGAAGCCCTAATTTTATCTGTAATAAATTTTAGCAAGCTTTTTAAGCCTTTTGGCAAGCTCTGCGGTACATTCGCCGCCTTTAAGCCTCCAAGCCCAGTTGCCGCCGCCGATTGTGGAAGGAATATTCATTCTTGCGGAGTCGTCAAGACAAAGCAGGTCCTGCATCTGAATAACGCACAGCTCGGAAACAGATGAATAAGCCGCCCTTATAAGACCCCATACGATCTCGCTGTCCGAAGCGCCCTTTGACAGTCCCAGATATTTTCTTACCCGTTTTCTTCCCTTCTTGTCAAGCCCCGAGTACCAGCCGAGAGCGGTCTGATTGTCGTGAGTGCCGATATAAACAACACTGTTTTTAACGTAGTTATGAGGAAGATAGCCGCTGTCATCCCCGCCGAAGCCGAACTCGAGCACGTTCATGCCCGGATATCCCGCCTCACGAAGCATCTCCTTGACCTCCTCGGTAAGGAAGCCCAGATCCTCCGCAACCAGCTCCACATCGCCCAGCGCCGCCTTGATAGCCCTGAAAAGCTTCATCGAAGGACCCTTGAGCCATTCGCCGTTTTCGGCAGTCTCGTCCCCCGCAGGAATCGCATAAAAGCTCTCAAAGCCCCTGAAATGGTCGATTCGGGTAAGGTCAAAAAGCTTTGCGCTGTATTTCACACGGGATATCCACCATTTGTATCCATCCTTATCCATATAATCCCAGTCATAGAGAGGATTTCCCCACAGCTGACCCGTAGGAGAGAAATCATCGGGAGGACAGCCCGCAACCTTCACAGGCCTCCTGTCGCCGTCCAGCATGAACATCCGGGGAGCCGCCCAAATATCGCTGCTGTCCATGGAAACATAAATGGGCATATCGCCGTATATCTTAATACCCCGCTTGTTAGCGTACTTTTTCAGCGCCTTGTACTGCCTGATGAACTTGAACTGCATGAATTTCCATGCCTCAATGTCCTCACGATTCTTCTCCGAATAATCGGCAAGGGTCTTTTCGTCCCTGAGACGGTATTCGTCGTCCCAGAGGGTCCACATTTTCTGCTTGAAGGCGTATTTAAGGGACATGAATAAAGCGTAATCATCTAGCCACCACGCATTTTTTCGGCAGAACTCATTAAAAGCCGCCCTCTGAGCAGCGTCCGCCCTGTCACGGAAAACGCCGTAAGCCTTAGCAAGAATAAGCCTCTTGAAGGAAAAAAGCTGACCGAAATCCGCAAAGCTTTCTTTTTTGCGTAAAAGCTCCATGTCCTTGTCATCGGGAGAAATAAGCCCCTCCTCAGCGAGCATATCAAGGTCGATGAGCAGCGGATTGCCCGCAAAAGCGCTGTAGCACTGATAGGGCGAATCCCCGAAGCCCGTAGGACCCACAGGAAGTATCTGCCAGTAGGTCTGCCCCGCCTTTTTCAGAAAATCCACGAATTTATAAGCCTCCCTGCCCAGAGTGCCCACACCGCAGGGGGAAGGCAGGCTTGAAATATGCATAAGAACACCGCAGCTTCTCATAAATGAAACGTTCCTTTCAGAATAATATATATTCATTATACATTATTTCCGTTTCCAATGCAATATCCCGCTGTGAATTTTTTCCCAATCAAAATAATTTTTGGAAATACCCGAGATAAAAAACCGAAAATCGCCCGCAGAATAATACAATTTTTTGTAAACGATTAACGAAAGAAAAACTTGTTATCATATCCAAAATTTCTGTTTAATGTAAAAAAAGACTTGACAATTATCACAAAAACTGCTATAATAAATTTAATCTAAAAAGCAGGCTGTGAGAGCGGGTGAAGGTGTCTCCCTTTCGAGTCTGAAATGCTTTTTATCTGATTGCTTATGAAAACGATTAAGTAAAAAGCAGAATAAAATAATCTCGGAGGTGCTGCAGTATGGCAAACAATTCGGCTGCGCCGGCATTGTCGGAAAAATCCCCCGACATGATCGGCACGAAAAAGAAAAAACACATTGAAAGGACCCCGCGTGAAAAAATAGCGGACATTCTGCTCTGGGGAGTAAGAGCACTCCTTATCCTTGATATCGTCCTGCTTTTCTTCCCCTCGTTCAACCCTGCAAGGATATGCGAAAAGGTGAACAAGAATATGTCCCTTTTCACCTGCGGAATCGCCTATGATACGCTTGTATCGGGATTGGGACGAGCATTCACAAAGGGCTGGGTAGAGGAATCCACCTTTATCCTCCTGTTCAGATCGTCCACCCTTTCCATCATAGCAGCAGTTCTCTACGGCGTAGGCGGCTGTATGTCACTTGGAAGCAATAAGATGAAGAAGATAGCCGCAGCCATAACAGGCGGCGGAACTCTCCTTATGGCAGGCTGCCTTTTCGGAATCAATAAAGCCTTCAGCGAGGTAATCCTGACCGAGCGTCCCGAAAAGATCATCCCCTCAGAGAGCATCCCCTATTTCGGACTGTTCATCTTTATTACAATCGCACTTCTTGCGCTTTGCATAGCAGTGTTCTTCCTGCTTCCCTCCTTTGCTGAGGCAGGGGAAATGTACATGGAGGATAAGTACAAGCTCTTCCTGATGATGCTGCCCATTCTTATTCTCTCATTCCTTTTTGCATATCTTCCCCTCTTCGGCTGGCGCTATGCATTCTATGACTACAAGGCGGGCGAAACTCTCTCCCCCGAAAAATTTGTAGGCTTCAAGTGGTTCACCCAGCTTTTCCAGAATGCCGCCACCAAAAAGGATATCGTAAGAGTAATCAAGAATACCCTTGCAATGAGCGGCCTCGGAATCGCCACCAGCTGGCTTCCCATGGTATTTGCCATCTTCCTTGCCGAGATCAAGAATTCCACTTTCAGAAGATTCGTACAGACCTTCACGACCATCCCCAACTTTATCAGCTGGGTTCTGGTGTATGCGATCGCCCTTGCGATCTTCTCCACAGACGGATTTATCAACACCCTGCTCAAGAGCATGGGCAACCCCGTAACCACCAACTACCTGATGAACAGCTCCCATATGTGGCTGAAAATGCTAGCATGGGGCACATGGAAGGGACTTGGCTGGAGCGCCATCATCTACATAGCCGCCATTTCCGGAATCGACCAGTCGCTTTATGAAGCGGCAACGGTGGACGGCGCAGGACGCTTCGCAAAAATGTGGTATGTAACTGTTCCCTCACTTATCCCCACCTACATGGTTCTCCTTCTTATGTCAGTGGCAAACGTTCTCACCAACGGAATGGAGCAGTACCTGGTATTCTCCAACGCAAAGAACTCCGCAAGCATAGAGGTTCTGGACCTGTATGTGTATAACCTGGGTATCGGCAGTGGACTCATTCCCCTGTCAACGGTTATCGGAATGGTCAAGTCGCTCATCAGCGTAATTCTTCTCTTTGCCGCAAACGGAATCTCCAAGGCAGTCCGCGGCGAGAGCATAGTATAAGAAAGGGGTGTCCATATGTCTCTTCAGGAACTCAAAGCAAAAAGAGCGGAAGAAAAGCGCTTTAAGGAGCATACCACCCATATCAAGCTCACATGGCAGGATGTAATATTCAATATACTGAACTACCTGTTCTTCGGTCTGTTCACCCTCAGCTGTATCTTTCCTTTCTACTACATATTCATCAACACCATTTCCTCGGGCGACCTTGTTGTAAAGGGTGCAATTACGTTCTTACCCAAGAATCTCACACTTCAGAATTATATTTCAATGGGAAATGTAAACGATCTGTGGAATTCCTTCGGTGTAACAATCGCAAGAACCATCATAGGAACCGCCCTCATGGTGTTCGCATCGGGTCTTGCAGGCTATCTGATGACAAAGCAGGAAATGTGGCACAGAAAATTCTGGTACCGCTTCCTTGTAGTAACCATGTATTTCAACGCAGGTCTTATCCCCGCATATCTGAACTTTGCAATGCTGGGTCTTACAAACACCTTCTGGGTATATATCATACCCGCAATCGTATCCCCCTATAATATAATCCTTGTAAAGACTTATGTTGAGTCCATTCCCCATGAGATCGAGGAGAGCGCTTTCATGGACGGCGCAGGCTACTGGACAATATTCCAAAAGATCATCTGGCCTCTCAGTAAGCCCATCCTTGCGACGATCACCATCTTCGGCGCAGTAGGACATTGGAACTCCTTCCAGGACTCCCTTATCTACAATGCAAACTCCCCCGAGCTTTATACTCTCCAGCACAGACTTTACGTTTATCTGAACTCCTCCTCGAATCTGGGCGCTCTCATGAACGGCGGTTCAGCGGGAGACAGCGTGGCTGTGGCAGGTATGCTCAATACAAAGGTAATTCAGTACACAATTTCAATGGTAACGATCATTCCCATTCTTCTCGTATATCCCTTCATGCAGAGATACTTTGAAAAGGGTATCATGCTTGGTGCAGTAAAGGGATAAAGCATATTTCAAAATAATAGGGTACGGGGGACTAATTCCGTACCCTATTTGTAATTCAAGGAGAACCAAACATGAAATTTTTCAGTATCGACAGCCCGCTGTATAGATTCATGCAGCGCCTAACGGACGTGCTGCTGTTAAATCTGCTGTGGCTGCTGTTCAGCCTGCCCATAGTGACCATAGGATGCAGCACCGCCGCCGCATTTTCTGTGGCAATGAAATTTGTGGACGAATCGGAGGGACATATCCGGAACGACTTTATTACCGGATTCAAGGCAAACTGGAAGCAGGGGCTTCCCCTTGGACTTATTTCCATAGCAGCAGCAATAGCAGTACGGCTTGATTTCTTCATAGCGGACAATACGGAAGGAAACAGCCTGCCCTTTCTTATTGTGGGCTTTCTCACCGCATTTTTCCTGCTGTTTTCCCTGATATACGTTTTTCCGCTGATCGTGCGGTATGAAAACACCATTCCCAACAGCCTGAAAAACTCCTTCAAGCTTGGAATGAAGCATATCGGCAGAACGATCCTGCTGGTGTTTGTAGTGGCAGTGGAGCTTGTGCTTATCTTCTGGAATTACGTCACACTTTTCATCGGAGCCCTTATCGGACCCGCCTGCATAATCTACACCATCAGCGGTACCGCAATGCATATATTCCATGAAACCGAAAAGGACCCCGCCGCAGTCTCAAATCCCGAAAAGCTCCATGAGCATGACTGGCAATAAAAAAATCTCCGCCGTTCCGATAAGAATGAAATGCTCCCCTTTTGTTAGACAATGTGGTATAATAAAAATATACCGATATTGAAACTAACGAAAGGGGGCATTTTTATGCCTAAAGGACAGCCAAATAAAAGGTACACGCCGGAATTCAAAATCAAAGTAGTAGAA
>JALFVE010000010.1 GCA_022787085.1 Oscillospiraceae bacterium
CTGCCCTTTGCATTTCGTCGCACCCCGCGTGGGGTGTGTGAGTTGAAATCTTGTAAACTATCAGCACCGCCGCAGAAGCCCGGTCGCACCCCGCGTGGGGTGTGTGAGTTGAAATGAACTCGGCTCCACCCCCACCGCCTATGAGCCTCGTCGCACCCCGCGTGGGGGTGTGTGAGTTGAAATCATATGGTCATAAGCGAATTTAGGGATCAAGCTTTCCAATGAGAGTATGCTTTGCGCCGTAGTTTTTTCTCAGCAATTTACGAATTAACATAACAGCAAATTATCCTCTTATTGTGAAGATTTTTACACAGATGGCGAGTATAATTAAATATAGAAGGAGGAAAATCAAAGATAGAATGATTTCCAAATTTCCAATTATGTTGTAACAGGAGGTATTAGAATGGATAAGATCAGAAGAGCCATCTTTACTGTCAGCGCAGAAGGAGCATCATTATTTGAATGGGCGATCTGGGCAACGATCCTGACCGTCCTGGTCGGTCTGCCACTGGCGATTGCGGTGCTGCAAAGCTTTCTGGGCATTATCGTTACCGTAATTACGGGAGCAGCATTGTTTGTGCTTACATTTATATTTCTTGGGATAACCGACTTTATACTTAGCTTCTGGCCTTTCGAAATAAGCGATGAAGAACTGCAGTTTGAAAAGGATTATATTCCGAGAATACCCAATGATTAAGGCATAAATATATTTTGATAGCAAATAGTCTTTCTTGAAACAAATCAAAAAATCATTGACTTGATGTCGAAAAATATCATAACAGACATTTCATGCCTTGGCGGGACAGCCTTCTTTATGACAAAACTCATACTCGTTTTTTCTCTGAATAATGAGGCTAAGTTATCTTAATAAATCCGACAAGGTATTCAAAAGCTCTTTTTTGTTGATAGGCTTTGCAACAAATCCGTTCATGCCCGCTTCAAATGCGCTCTTTTTATCCTCGTCAAAGGCATTGGCTGTCATGGCGATTATGGGAATATTAGCATTTCTGTTATCGCTTAATGTACGTATTTCTCTTGTTGCCATAAAGCCGTTCATCTTGGGCATCTGGATATCCATAAGGATAAGATCATAGCGGTCGGAAGCAGCACACGCCATTTTTTCTACAGCAACGATACCGTCCTCGGCAACATCAACAATAAATCCCGCCTCTGTAAGAATCTCCGACGCTATCTCCTGATTAAGCTCGTTATCCTCCACAAGAAGAATTTTCTTTCCTTTGAAATCAACAGTCTTTTCCTCTTTCTTTCAATCTTTGTGCGTACAGGTTTGGTAAGCACTTCACGCAGCTCGGACATAAACAGCGGTTTGGATACAAACGCAGTAACGCCTGTTTCCCTCGCCTCGGTTTCAATATCCGACCAATCATATGCAGTAAGAATAATGATAGGCGTACTGTCTCCGATAACCTTGCGTATTCTGCGTACAGTTTCAATGCCGTTCATATCAGGCATGAGCCAGTCAATGATGAATGCCTTGAATTCATCGCCCTCATCAAAGGCTTCCTTTGCTCTGACAATGGCTTCCTTGCCGGAAACAGTCCAATCTGCCCTGAGTCCGATCTGCTTTAACATTTTGCTGACGCTCATACAGGTATTGGTATCATCGTCGGCAACCAATGCACGGGCACCCTGAAGCTCCGGGATGGGTTCGTATTTTACAATACAATCTGACAGCTTGCAGTCAAGAACAACAGTAAATTCAGTTCCTTTTCCTTCCTCGCTTTTTACACTTATGGTACCGCCCATCATATCGACGATATTTTTTGTGATTGCCATGCCGAGCCCTGTTCCCTGGATACCGCTTACGGTTGCGGTCTGCTCTCTTGAGAAGGATTCGAAAATATGCTTGCGGAATTCATCGGACATACCTATGCCGTTATCCTTT
This sequence comes from Oscillospiraceae bacterium, assembly GCA_022787085.1. Taxonomy (GTDB): domain Bacteria; phylum Bacillota; class Clostridia; order Oscillospirales; family Ruminococcaceae; genus Huintestinicola. Next base: position 1,907 of record JALFVE010000010.1, read on the forward strand.
ATTCGGAATTCATAGGTCGTATATCCGTTAAGGGCACAGGGCTTTTCGGATATTCTTATGCTTATAGTACCGCCTACGGGAGTGAATTTAATGGAGTTGCTGACAATATTCAGCAGCACCTGATTAATACTAATCATTAACCAACCTATAGACAAATTCGACAGCTATAACGCAGCCACTCGTCGTCAAGCTCCCTTGCCGGGCGACAGCCCGCCTGCGGTCGCTTTCCTAGATTGGCAGCGTTCTATCTGCCGCCTTTGTCTACAGAACGATTAAAGATTAGTAT
>JALFVE010000028.1 GCA_022787085.1 Oscillospiraceae bacterium
TCTACTACTTTGATTTTGAATTCCGGCGTGTACCTTTTATTTGGCTGTCCTTTAGGCATAAAAATGCCCCCTTTCGTTAGTTTCAATATCGGTATATTTTTATTATACCACATTGTCTAACAAAAGGGGAGCATTTCATAATTCGGCAGGCGCATTTATTATCAATACAGATCAATACCGTTTGCAAGGAATGCCGCACGTCTGTCACGGCAGGTGCCGCATTCTCTGCACGGCTCATCTCCGCCCTCATAGCAGCTCCATGTAAGCTCATAGGGCACTCCCAGACGCTTTCCCTCGGCTACCACCGCAGCCTTGTTCATTCCCGCAAAGGGGGCGGATATCTCAAGCTGTCCTCCACTGCCTTCAAAAACAGCCTTGTTCATGGCGTTCACAAAGGCTTCGGAGCAGTCGGGATATGCATTTCCCGCAGCGTCATCCGCATGGGCGCCGTACATCAGCACAGAGCATTCCTTTGATAATGCCACGCTTGCCGCCGCCGAAAGAAACAGTCCGTTCCTGAAAGGCACATATGTGGAAACGGGCGAGCCGTCTGTTTTCAGTAGCTGCTCCGCATAGGTCTCATGGGGTATCTCCGCCGAGGAGCCTGCAAGGAGTGAGCAGTCGGAATATTTAAATATCACCGAAAGGTCAATGGTGATATGCTCCACGCCGTAATATTTTGCTGTTTTATCAGCCGCCTCAAGCTCCTTTTTATGCTTCTGTCCGTAATAAATTGACAGGGCGACAACATTTTCCTTTCCGTATTTCTCGCAGGCAAGGGCAAGGAGAGTGGTGCTGTCCACGCCGCCGCTGGAGAGGACAAGTGCTTTTTTATATGACATTTTTTTCATATCCTTTCGTTTGAGATAGCATTATTTAAATATATTATACCTCTGCAAGCGGATATAGTCAAGCACAAAAAGCGGCTTCTCCATAAAAACGGAAAAAGCCGCATAAAATTAGTTTACGGTAATAAAATCCATTGCCGCATAGCCTGTAATGCCGTTATATTTCACCACATACCAGTTGCCCGATTCACCGTAGATATTCACCTGTCCCCCGTTGGGTATCCTGCCGACTATGTAGGATTCGGTGGAGGGATAGCTTCTGATATTGAGATTGGAGCCGTCAGTTCTGACGGTTCCCGTCCGTATGGGCGATGGCTCGATAAAGGGTATTCCGAAATAATCACAGAGGGACTGAACCATGGTTCTCGCAATAGTCTCAAGATTATTTTTGAGCCATGCCTCGTCCTCGAAATTATCGTGATATCCAAGCTCCGCAAGAACTGCTACCGCCTTTGTTCTCGTTACCTCCGCAAGTGATGTGGTGGGGATAGCCGTTACCTTTGAGGGTATGGGATAGATCGTTTCCATATTGTTTGCGATTATGGTAGCAAGGCGGCGGCTGTATTCGGAATAGGGCGAATAGTATATCTCGATACCCCTCGAAACTCCCGCATACTGCCCCCCTCCCGCATTGGAATGAAGCGCAAGATGAACGTCATACCAGCCGTTGTTGGAATCTTCAATAGCTCCGTTTACATTACGGGCGGGGTCGTTTCGGGTGAAGCTTATTCCCGAGGCAAGCATATACGGCTCCATGAGGTCTGCAAGCATATTCATATACTGCTCCTCATTGCCGCTTGATGCGTATTTATTCCACTCCTGGGTGGACGGGCTTAAAAATACACTGGGCATTCATATCCAACCTTTCTGCATAAAAACATAGCATAGTCATATATATGAATGTCTCTTTGATTTTATTCGTCGGCATTAAAAATATCAAACTCAAGCTTATCTGTTTCTATATCAAGCTCTGTCCTGACATACTCACCGTTTTCATCATAATATCCGCAGAGCATTTTATTTTTTTCGGGCAGATATTTTGAAAAAACAGCGTTTGCCCTTGTCTGCATTTCCATTATTTTGCTGTCGATAAGGTCATGTCCGCTTGCACGCATAACGCCCTCGTCCGTCATTTTGTAGATATAGCATACCTGCGCCCCGTCACCGCCGTAAACGCAGTTTGTTATAAGCTCATTTATGCCGTCATTGTCAAGGTCAATGATGGCATCATCCTTTCCTCCATCGTTTCCGAAGCTTTCGGCTATATTTAAAAAGCTTCCCTTCATGTCGGCATAATAATATGTGGAGGACCAATTCCGATTTTCATATTTTTCGCTGAGACACACTCCATCTGATCCTAAAACATTTTTAAATTCTCTGACAGTAAAAATATCCGGATTCCATGTGACGGTATTGTCATAGGATTTTACGGTTTGAGTATTTCCGAGATAGGTGTAGCAAAGCTCGGTCACATCGCCCTTATCCTCAATGAAAAATTTTCCCTTGGGCATGGGCAGAGTATAGATAATATCGCTGTCAGACTCAAATATGCAGACATAATTATCGGTAATAAATGGCGGATAGTACGATATAAACTTATCGGAGAGTGTGTATTCCGCCATTATTTCTCCCGTTTCGGGACTCAGAAGTGCAAGCCTTGCGGCTTCCTCTCGTTCATAACATGGAGAATACAGCGCCGCTATAAATTCTCCGCTTTCGGGCATTTCATAGATCATATCGTTCATCCCAATCTCATAGGGCGAGCCGCAGAAATGCTTTCTTTCAAGAGTCTCGGGGTCATAGCAGTAAACATTCTCCCCCACTCCGTCAACGCTGTCCACAGTGTAAATCGTGCCATTATGAATACCTAAAAAGGAAGTATCCATGCTGTCGGGGAGAATTGTGATATCATCGGTTTCAAAATCGTAAATGCCCACGCTCTCCACCCATTCATAGCCGAATTTCATAAATGCAAAACGGTTTTCATCAATGGGCATATCAAAGCGGTAGATCTTGCTTTTTACAGAATCCTCCTCGGTCTCCTCACCTGTTCGTTCGCAGAGAAGGCTCCCGTCAAGGACATTTTCAATATTGCCGTTTGTGTTTTTGACGGCTCTTTCTCCCCATGAATAGACTATTTCGTTATGATCCATGCCCTCGGTTATTTTGTAATTTCCGTCCTTGTCAAGCTCTATGAGAGATATCTTTTCGCCGCCGATTCTGCTCAATTCGGCGCAGGCAGTTCTCTCTCCGTCGGTTATTGTTTCAAACAGCGTAAAATAACAGTCGGAGGAGGGTGCGTCTATCCGAAACAGCTGATTTTTTTCCGTTAATGCTATGCCCAGAAGATATGGGGGCTTTTTTACATCGCCCCTGTTGGGGTCATAGGTAAAATACACAAGCAGGATATCCCCGCCCGAAACGGCATAGCTTCCGAGGTGATATCCCTCGTCCTCAAATTCCTTCAGGTCAAGGGCTTCTGTCAAACCCTCGGGAACAGGCTCCCTTTCGTCTATAAGCAGGGGCTTAGTTATTTCCGTCTCGGGCAGCGGTTCGGAATCGCTCTCATATTTTATTTCCGAAACAACAGCAGAGGTTTCTGCTGCTGCCGTTGTCTCGATCATATCTGTTTCCTCAGGCTCTTTTTTCTCATTCCTGCAGGCGGTGAGCAGAAGCGTCAGGCATATTACAAAAATCGGATTTTTTTTCATATCCGTTCCCCCTTTTAATGTTAATTCAAGTATATCATCACAGATTTTTCCTGTCAATTGCTTTACCGTTTTTTGGTTTTTCTGTAATCCGATTGTTACCCTTTCCGATGAAATTTTTTGTTGATTTTAGTTGACAAAAGAAGATTATAATGTTAAAATTATATTTGTGAGTGCTTTCACTAAAAATATTTTATTTTCATAAAATAAAACGAATAAATTTATCTGAACGGAGAATCGACAATGCCTAAATATTTCGGAACCGACGGCTTCCGAGGCGAAGCCAACAAGACCCTCACCGTTGAACACGCCTTTAAAATAGGTCGTTTCCTCGGGTATTATTACGGACAGGATCACCGCTGCTCGGTGGTCATCGGCAAGGACACCCGCAGAAGCTCATATATGTTTGAATATGCCCTTGTGGCGGGGCTTACCGCTTCGGGTGCGGACGTGAGCCTTATGCACGTTACCACCACCCCCTGCGTTTCCTATGTTGTCCGCACTGACGATTTTGACTGCGGTATTATGATATCCGCAAGCCACAATCCCTATTATGACAACGGCATCAAGCTCTTTAACAACAAGGGCGAAAAGCTTGAGGAAAGCGTTATTCTTGAGATCGAGAAATACATTGACGGCGAATATCCCGAGATTCCCCTTGCGGAGCGGGATAAGATTGGCTGCGCCAGCGATTATTCGGCGGGCAGAAACCGCTATATAGGTTATCTTATTTCCCTTGCGGTCTATTCCCTCAAGGGCAAGAGAATCGGTCTGGACTGCGCTAACGGTTCATCATTCTCCATTGCGAAAAGCGTTTTTGACGCTCTGGGTGCTAAGACCTATGTTATCAACAACGACCCCGACGGTCTGAACATCAACACCGACTGCGGCTCCACTCACATTGAGGGACTGCAGAAGCTTGTTAAGGAGCATCAGCTTGACGCAGGCTTTGCCTTTGACGGTGACGCTGACCGCTGTCTTGCGGTGGACGAAAACGGCGATGTGGTTGACGGCGACAAGATACTTTATATTTACGGCAGCTACATGAAGGAAAAGGGCACCCTTGAGCATAATACAGTTGTTACAACGGTAATGTCAAACATCGGACTTTACAAGGCATTTGACGAGCTTGGAATTTCCTATGAAAAGACCGATGTGGGCGACAAATATGTTTACGAATGTATGAACGAAAAGGGCTACAAGCTGGGCGGAGAAAATTCGGGTCACATTATTTTCAGCAAGTATGCAAACACGGGTGACGGAATCATTACCGCGATCAAGCTCATGCAGGTAATGTGCAGCAGGAAATCCACCCTTGCAAAGCTCTGCGCTCCTCTGACTATTTATCCGCAGATACTCAAAAACGTGAGAGTTACCGACAAGAATGCTGTTATGAACGACCCTGCGGTCATTGCAGCTGTAAAGGCTGCAGAAGATGAGCTTGGAAACAACGGACGTATGCTCGTCCGTCCCAGCGGTACGGAGCCTCTTCTCAGAATCATGGCGGAGGCTGCGACCGAGGATATCTGCAACAAGTACATTTCTCTCGTTGAAAATGCGGTCAGGGAGCAGGGTTATATTCTCTGATTCTGACTCGGATATTTCAAAGATTATCATAATAATTAACGCCATAGTGCTTTCGGGTACTATGGCGTTATTTTGTACTTGAAATATCAAAACAAATTTATCTGTCCAGCCAAATCTCAACTGCTCCCACATTTTTTCTGAACATTTCGTCATGCTCCGCAAATAAAAGGGTTGGGCGGCAGCTTGTTATCAGCTCCTCGATCTGCCTTCTTGATATTACGTCGATGAAATTGAGCGGCTCGTCCCAGGCGTACAGATGCGCTTTCGATGCAAGACTGCCCGCAAGGAGCGCTTTTTTCCGCTGCCCTGCGCTCATGTCCTCAAGCCGCTTCGCAAACTGCTCTCTGCCGAAATCAAGCTTTCGGAGAATAGTCAGAAACAGCGTAAGATCCACACTCGTTTTCTCTGCGTATTCCGAAAGAGTTCCCTTCAGATGGTCTGCGTTCTGTGGAGCATATGAAATTATTACCCCAGAGGGGAGAATAAGCCTGCCCGACGCTGTGACGCCATCCCGCTCCCCGCAGATATACCGCAGGAGCGTTGATTTTCCGCAGCCGTTTTTTCCGCATAAAGCTATTGCTTCGCCCTGTCTGAGAGTAAGCTCTGCGCCCGCAAAAAGCTCCATGTCACCGTAGGAGAGTCCGAAATCCTCCGCTTCCAGAATTACATTGCTGTGGAATTTAAGAGGGGAGATGCTGATGGTATCCGCTTTTTCTATTTCCTTCAAGAGCTTGGATTTTTCCTCCGCCGCTTTAAGACTCCTGTCCTCAAATGCCTTTGCCCTTGCCATTGCCTTTTTGGATTTTGCTCCCTCGTATGCTCGTCTTGTAAGAGACTTTTCCGTTTTAGTGGGGTCGAAGCCTATCTTTTTCCGCTCGGAACGGTCTGCCCATTCGGAGGTGCGCTTTGCTGCATCGGTGAGCCTGCCTATCTCCTTTCTTAGCCGCCTGTTTTCCTCAAGCTCTCTGCTGTCCGAAAGCTCCTTTTCATGCTCCCAGACGCTGTAATTTCCCTTTGTGACCGTTATACTGTTTCGGTTTATGCTCATGATGTGGTCGGTGCAGCGGTCAAGCAGGGCTCTGTCGTGGGACACGAGGATAAATCCGTTTTTTGCTGAGAGATATTCTCCCACCGCTTCTCTCGTTTCAGAATCAAGATTATCCGTTGGTTCGTCTATGAGCAGGAAACGGTTTTCCGCAAGAAACATTGCCGCAAGGAGAAGCTTTGTCCGCTCCCCTCCCGATAGGGTGCAAAAGGGTCTCGCTGTGACCTCCTCCGACAGTCCTATCATTGACAGCTCGCAGGATATTTCCCAGTCATCTCTGCCTTTGCAGATCTTTCGTATTATCTCGTCTCCCGACAGACTTTCGTCCTCGGGGTGATACGGAAAACGATAGAAATCCACAGAAGCGGTTATACTGCCGCTGTACTCAAGTTCTCCTGTAAGCAGCCGCAGAAATGTGGTTTTTCCTCTGCCGTTTCTTCCCGTCAGACCCAGTCTCCACGATGTATCAAGACGGATATCCACATTTTCAAAAATATTTTCACACGCTCCGTCATAGCCGAAGCTTAAATTATCTACCAATATAACTGACATACACATCTCCCCTTTCAGCCGCACAATAATGCAAAAAAGCAGCCTCGGGAAATGCTCCTCAGGCTGCCTGCTCTCATTATTATGCCCATGATCGGGAATATCCTTTTGTCATTCAATGAAAAATGCGCAGCAAAAGCACATCCTTCTCCGAACAAAAGCGAAAGGAGCAAGACAGTTAAAAAGCCGATATTCCCGAAATTATTGCACAGCAAACACACCACATACTGCGGCTCATTTAATTTGCATTTTACAAAAATTATCGGAAATTATCTGCGCATCTTAACACTCCTGTTCCTATTTTGATATGCACATTATAGCATACCGTCTGATCTTTGTCAAGACAGATTTTTGAGTTATGTAGAAATTAATTCAAAAAGCATTTCGAGAACCTCAAAAAATACCTCATGGCTGCCGGAGATCATATCTATAACCACACTCACAATAATAAATATTATGAAAATGCTAACGCAGCCCGATCCCTTTTTCTTGCTTTTCTGCTCTGCGGCAGGTCTGCTCTGAGGGATATCCAGATTTGACTCATAGCTGCCGCTGCCCGAAAAGGTCTGCTTTTCATGGGTGTGTCCGGGTATCTGCGAGCAGTCAATGGAATTCTCGCTGTTGTCATCATAGACGGCGCTGCCGCAGTTTGAGCAGAAATCGTCGTCCTTGCTGAAGCGATGGCAGTTTGAGCAGTATTTCATTTTTATGACCCCCTTTTTATTATGCTGTGCGGAAAATGCTCCGCACAGCTTATGAGTATCTTATTCGCCTGTGTATTCCACTATTCTGACGGATTCCATCATTACCTGTTTGAGGGGCTTGTCATTATCGTCTGTTTCGACCTGTCCCATGGCTCTTACCACGTCCATGCCCTCGAAAACCTGACCGAATACGGTGTAGCTGCCGTCAAGGAAGGGTGTTCCGCCCTTTTCCTTATACATTTCCTGAACATTCTTAGGCTGGCTGAAGCCCGCTTCCTCAAATGTCTGATACATATACACAGAGCCGTCTGCCTGTCTTGTTCCTCCCAGATCATATTCTCCGGGATCGGTATTTACAATATAGAACTGGCTGCCGTTTGTGGCGGTGGAGCCTGAGTTTGCATATGCTACAGCGCCGCTGAAATGGTACAGTCCCTCAGGGATTCCGCCGTCAAATTTATCTCCCCAGATGGATTTTCCGCCTGTTCCCGTTCCTGTGGGGTCGCCGCCCTGATTCATGAAATGGGGAATTATTCTGTGGAAGATAAGCTCGTCGTAATAGTTCATCTCCGCAAGCTCAACGAAATTCTCAACGCCCTTCTGCGCCTGCTCGGGGAACAGCTTTATCTTTATTTCGCCGAAATCCTTCACGGTGATCACGGCTATCTTTTCGCCCACCTCGGGCATTTCAAAGTTATAGATGGGTCCTTCCTCTGCATTTGCAGCAGCCGAACTAACAGCTTCGGTATTTGCAGCATCGGTCTGATTACCGTCTGGCTCGCCTTCCATACTTGTATTGCTGACCGAATTTCCTCCGCAGGCGCAGAGCATTACTGCGGACAGTGCTATTGCGGCAAGATTTTTTATTCTAAGCTTCATTTTTATTATCCCTTTCTGATTTTATATATGAGTTCCCGATTCTCTGCCGACAACCGTAACCTTGAGCATATTGGTATTTCCCGCAACGCCGAGGGGAATGCCTGCGGTGATTACGGTGACGTCGCCTTTTTCAAGAAGTCCGTGGCTGACGGCTGCATCTATCGCTCCGTCAAGGAGCTCGTCGGTGCTGGATTTTTCGTCCATCATAAGCGGGGTAACGCCCCATGAAAGATTCATCTGGCGGCATACCGTTTCGTTGGGCGTGCAGCCGATTATGGGGCAGGCGGGACGGAATTTTGAAAGCATTTTCGCTGTTCCTCCCGTTTTTGTAACGGTAACGATAGCCTTTGCTCCAAGGTCATGGGCGGTGGTGCAGGCTGCGTGGGATATGGCATTGGTGATATCCCTGCCCTTATCCTCGGCACGGGCACGGAGGCGGTTTACATAATTTATATCATTCTCGGTGGTCTCGGCAATGAGCGCCATGGTTCGGACGGCTTCAACGGGATGCTTGCCCGCTGCGGTCTCGCCGCTGAGCATAATTGCAGAGGTGCCGTCATAAATTGCATTCGCCACGTCCGTTATCTCCGCACGGGTGGGACGGATATGGGTTATCATGGATTCGAGCATCTGGGTTGCAGTAATGACCTGCTTTCCTGCGTTATAGCCCTTTCTGATTAGATCCTTCTGAATTGCGGGTATCTGCTCGAAGGGTATCTCAACGCCCATATCGCCTCTTGCGACCATTATGCCGTCTGCTACCTCAAGTATCTCGTCGATATTCTTCACGCCGTCCATATTCTCGATCTTTGCGATTATACGGGGAGTGCTCCAGCCCAGACTTTTGATGAATTTTTTCAGATATGCCACATCTGCGGCTGTTCTCACAAAGGAAGCGGCTATGAAATCAAAGCCGATCTTTGCACCGAATTCAAGGTCGTTCATATCCCTTTCGGAAAGATAGGGCATGGAAAGCTCCACTCCCGGGACGTTTATTCCCTTATTGTCGGATATTTCTCCCCCATGAACAACAACGGTGTGTATCTCATTTCCGCTGACGCTTTCCACACGAAGCTCCACCGCTCCGTCATTTATGAGGATAGCCGTTCCCTGCTTCACATCGTGAGGAAGCCCTTTAAAGGTTATGGATGCAATTTCCTTGTCGCAGACTCTTTCCTCGGTGGTGAGGATGAATTTATCCCCGTCGCAGAGGGTAACGGGTGACTTATCCGCAAATTTACCGAGACGTATCTCGGGACCCTTGGTATCAAGCAGCGAAGCAACGGGCAGACCAAGCTCCTCTCTTATACGGCAGAGCTGTTCATATCTGCGCTGATGGGTGGGATAATCTCCATGGGAAAAATTGAACCTTGCAACGTTCATTCCCGAGAGCATCATTTCTCTGAGAATATCGTCGTTGTCGGTGGCGGGACCCATGGTGCACACTATTTTGGTTTTTCTCATAAAATCTCTCCATTCGAAAAGCGGCTTTCCGAACCGCTTATATATATGATTTCCCGTTTATGCGGAAAAATCAAGAACATGAAGTGCAATTGTGAAATACATCAGCGTGGAGCAGCTGTCCACAAGGGTGCTGAGCAGCGGCGCTGACATAATGGCGGGGTCGATGTGTATCTTCTTGGCAAGCATGGGGAGCATACAGCCGAGAAGCTTTGACAGTATGACCGTTCCCACAAGCGTTACCGATACAACGGCGGCTATTTTTATATCATGATAAAAAAGCACAATTCTTCCGAAATTTACTGCCGAAAGTATCACGCTGCATATGATGGCTATGCGGAATTCCTTGAAAACAACCTTGAAGAAATCCTTGAGGCGTATCTCTTCCATTGCCATGCCCTGTATTACCATAGTCGAGGACTGGGAGCCGCAGTTTCCGCCCGTTCCCGTAAGCATTGGCATGAAGGATACAAGCAGGGGTATTGCTGCGATCTGCGCTTCAAAATGGTTCGTTATTGCGCCTGTGAGGGTGGCGGATAGCATTAGCACCAGCAGCCAGACTATTCTGCTGCGGGCGTGCTTCCACACGCTTGTTTTGAAATAGCTGTCCTCGCTTGGCATTACGGCGCTCATCATTGCCATATCCTCGGCGTTTTCCTCTCGGATGACGTCCATTACATCGTCGAAGGTGATGATTCCGACTATCCTGTTTTCCTTATCCACCACGGGTAGTGCGGCAAGGCCGTGCTTTGCAAAAAGATTTGCTACCGCTTCCTGATCTTCGTGGGTATTTACGCTTATCACTGTGGAATCCATGATATCCTCGATTGCGGCTTCCTCGTCTGCGACCACCAGATCGAGAAGGGATACACGTCCCACAAGGCGGCGGTTATCGGTGACATAGCAGGTATAAACAGTTTCCTTCACAACTCCGACTCTGCGGATACGCTCAAAGGCTTCCTTTACGGTATCCCCTCTGCGGAAATAGACAAACTCCGTTGTCATAATGCTTCCCGCACTGTCCTCGGGGTAATTGAGAAGCTCGTTTATCTGCTTTCTCTTATCGGGGTCTGTGGCTTTCAGTATTCGTGAGACCACATTAGCGGGCATTTCCTCGATGATATCCACCGTATCGTCAAGGAAAAGCTCGTCAAGGACAGCTCTCAGCTCCCTGTCGGAAATGGCGTTTATCAGCACCATCTGTAGATCGCTGTCCATGTAGGTGAACGCTTCCGCTGCCAGCTCCTTGGGAAGCACACGGAATATAAGGGTAAATTCCTTCTCTCCGAACTCGTCCTGCTCCTCGATAAGCTCGCTCATAAGCTGAGCGATATCTGCGGGCATCATTTCCTGCAGTGCGGTTTTCAGCTGCACAAAGGCTCTGTGCTTTACAAGCACTGCAGCTTCGTATTTTTCCATTTTAATGACCTCCGTTTCAATTAAAATTCGGAGGTATGATTCCGCTTTTGCTCTGCCCGCATTTTACTGATTTATTGCAGCAAACAGGTGAAGCTGCTCCCATGGCAAACGCAGGCAGAGTTACTTCGCGGTATCACACCGCTGTTACTTCCGCTTTCCATGAGCTCACTTCCTTTTCCTTCGATTTGCTGCTCTTATTACAATAGCCGCATTTATATTTATTATACTATATTTTGTTTTTTATGTCAATGAAGTGAAGCGAAATTTTTGCATGAGCAGTGTAAAAAATATGAAAAAAAAGCGGAGCCCTGATGGCTCCGCACAAATCATATATTCTTATTAAGTATCTCGTTTATCTTCTTAACAAAGAAGGTGGGTGTGAAGGGCTTTGCTATGTAGCCGCTTATGCCGAATTTAAGAGCCTTGGCAAGAGTATCTCTCGAGCTGTCTGCGGTAACGAATATTACGGGCAGACTTCGGGTAAGCTCATCGGAACGAATCCTGATAAGAGTCTCGATGCCGTCCATAAGCGGCATCTCCACATCAAGCAGGATAAGGTCGATATCCGTTTCCTCCTTGAGCAGCTTCAGAGCCGCTCTGCCCGAGCTTGCCTGATATATCTTATACTGCTTGTAGCGGCTTAGGATATATTCCGCCATTTTCAGTATCATGGGGTCGTCATCAACAAGGAGGATCTTCCAGTCATTCTTGGTTATCTGGCGGCGCTCAAAGTTCTTGTCATCATAGATGATGGAAAGGATGACCTTGGCGATCTCGGGGTCAAACTGAGTTCCCGAGCCCTTGATAAATTCCTCTCTTACCTGCTGCTGCTGCATACTGCTTCGATAAACCATTTCCGAGGTCATGGAATCGTATGCGTCGGCAGCGGCAATAATTCTTGCGGCAAGGGGGATATCCTCTCCGCTGAGACCGTCGGGATAGCCTGTGCCGTCATAGCGCTCGTGATGCCATCTGATGCCCTGATTTATTTCGGGTATCTGTGTAACGCCCTTGAAAATCTTCGAGCCGATTATGGTATGCTGTCTTAATTCATTGAACTCTTCATCGGAAAGAGCTGTCTTTTTTCCTACGATATAATCGGGGATAGCTACCATTCCGATATCGTGAACCAGTGCGGCGCAGTAGATATTCATCTGCGCTTCCTCAGAGCCGCCCATACGCTTGAGTATCTCCTTGGCAAGGGAGGCGGAACGTCTGGAATGTCCCTTAAAGCAGGGATCCTTGACCTCGGCAAGAAGCGAGATGGACTTTATCAGCTGGAAGGACATATTATGAAGGCTGGTCTGTGCATCGGCAAAAATCTCATCATCGGATTTTTCGCCGTTATCATCCTCGGAAACGCCGCTTACCTCGTCAAATATGCTCTTTATCTTCTCTGCCACCTCATGGAAATCCTCTGAGCGGCGGACAATGGAGAAGGTATCGTTTACATACCCCTCCATTTTTTCATCTGTTTCCTCGGCATTCAGCAGACATATCACAACAAGAGCAGAAACTCTCTCGTCCTTATGCATATTCCATGCAATACCCGCTCTCAGTGTGGAGTCAGCAATGTCAAGTATCACTACGTCGGGAAGAGTTCGTCCCCCGATAGTGAAAACAGGTTCATCGGCGGGGGTAAGGAAAAATTCATAGCCCGGGCCGAGTATTTTCTCAATGCTTTGACCGATATCCTCCAAATCGGAGATTATCAGAATTTTCCTTGAACGCTGGGGCATTTCATTACCACCTTTCCGCTTTATCGAAAAATGTCCATTTACTGTAATTATATCACTTTACTATGATGATGTCAATACAATTCCCCCAAATTTTTCATAATTAAAAATCAGCCGTACCGATTATCTTTTCGGTACGGCTGATACTGCCCGTTCACAGGCTTATTTTATCCGTTCATAGGCTGACTTTCCGCAAAGCGCAGCTCTTCCCCGTCAGCAGTAAGGACAACGCTGTCTCCCGCTTTTATTTCTCCGCTGATTATCTTCGCGCTGAGAAGATTTTCAACCCTTTCGGTTATTTCATGGCGAAGAAGCCTTGCTCCAAGAGTCTTATCCTCCTTTCGGGAAAGTAGCTTCACCGCCTCGGGAGCGATCTCAACGGATATCTCCATTGCCGCAGCCCGCTCACGAAGCTCACCCAGAAGCTTTCCCGCAAGCGCCTCAAGCTCTGTTTTTCCCAGTCTGCCGAAAACGATGGTCTCGTCTATCCTGTCCAGCAGCTCGGGACGAAAGCTCTTTTTAAGCTCCCTTTCCGTTTCACTCCTGATACGCTTATTCTCCTGCTCGACGGAAAGCGCCGCTCCCTCAAAGCCCAGAAAGCTTTTTTCGTTTATCTTCTCGGCTCCCACATTGGAGGTGAGGATTATGACCGTATTTGAAAAACTCACCTGTCTGCCTCTGCCGTCGGTGAGTATGCCGTCCTCGAGTATCTGCAGAAGGATATTTGACACGTCGGGGTGAGCCTTTTCTATCTCATCAAAGAGAATAACCGAATAGGGGCGGCGGCGGACTGCTTCCGTAAGCTGTCCCCCCTCCTCATAGCCCACGTATCCGGGAGGCGAACCGATAAGCCTTGACACGCTGTGCTTTTCCATATATTCGGACATATCAAAGCGGAGAAGCGCCTTTCTGCTGTCAAAAAGGCACTCGGCAATTGCTTTGGCAAGCTCGGTCTTTCCCACGCCCGTGGGCCCCGAGAATATAAATGAGCCTACGGGTCTGCGGGGATCTCTGAGTCCTGCCCGACTGCGCCTTATTGCCTCTGCTGCCGCCTTTACCGCTGCGTCCTGACCGATTATCCGCTTGTGAAGCTCCTGCTCAAGGTTCAAAAGCCTTGCGGATTCATCGGCGGTGAGCCTGCCTGCGGGTATCCCTGTGGCGGAGGACAGCACCTCCGCTATATCCTCTGCGGTGACTATGGGACGGCTCTCGCTCAGGTCGCCCATGGTCTCGCAAAGTCCCTTTTTCTTTTTGGGCATATTTCTGTCGATCATGGCGGTAAGCTCACCTGCAAGGTCATTGAGGCTCTTTTTTCCGCTTCTTATATGCACCTTGGAGGCGGCTTCGTCAATAAGGTCTATTGCCTTATCGGGCAGCGCCCGATCGTTTATATACCTGACGGACATATCTACCGCTGCTTTTATGGCTTCCCGGGTTATCAGCACCTTGTGAAAATCCTCATAGCAGGGGGAAAGGCCCTCAAGTATCTCCACCGCCTGGGCAGGCGTCGGCTCGCTGACCGTTACCTGCTGGAAACGGCGCTCAAGAGCGCTGTCCTTGCCGATAAACCTGCGGTATTCGTCAAAGGTGGTGGCGCCTATTATACGAAGCTCCCCTCGGGCAAGCTGAGGCTTTAAGATATTTGCGGCGTCTATCGCTCCCTCGGCGGCTCCCGCTCCCACGATGGTATGAAGCTCGTCGATAAACAGGATTATGCTGCCGTTTTCAATGACCTCGTCGATACAGAGCTTTATCCTGTCCTCAAAATCTCCCCTGTATTTCGCTCCTGCAAGCATTGAGGTGAGATTCAGCGAAAAAATATGCTTCCCCCTCAGGGTATCGGGCACATTCCCCGAGGCTATCGCCATTGCAACGCCCTCCGCTACGGCAGTTTTGCCAACTCCCGCTTCGCCCACAAGGCAGGGATTATTTTTCGTTCTGCGGGATAATATCCGTATCACACGGGCAATTTCATCGCTTCGGCAGAAAACAGGGTCGCATTTATTCTCGGCGGCAAGGGCAGTCAGGTCCCTGCCGTATTTTATCAGGTTCGGTGCTTTGGTTATGGGCGGGAAATATTTCACGTCAAGCCCCGAAAGTCCCTTGCAGGTGCTGAGTATGGCTCCTGTGTTCACTCCCAGATCATTTATGATATTTACGGCAGTGCAGTTTTCCTCACGAAGCAGCGCCGCAAGAAGATGCTCCGTTCCTGCGGGCTTTTCGGGGGTGGCTCCCGCTCCCCTGCAGGCGGCGTTTATTATCCGCATTACAGCGGGGGTGACGGAATCACCGTCCACTGCAGAGGGTTCTCCCCTGCCGATAAGACGGATTATCCTCCCCATGACCTTTTCCTCGGTTACTCCGCAGGATTTAAGAATACTTGCCGAGGTGCTTCCCGATTCCGAGGCGAGGGTGAGAAGCAGATGCTCGCTTCCCACATAGGTATGACCTAATTTCCCCGCTTGTATGAACGCCTTGCTAATAACGGTATTTGCCTTTCTGGTCAGCAGCTCCTGATCGTACATTATAGACAGCATCTCCTTAAACAGCATTTTTCCGGATACATTATCTATTATGGACTGTTTTTTCCGAATTAACTGTCGTATTAAGGGAAATGCATAATTATTAGATTTTTATCTTATCTCCCGCCCGAGCCGTCATAGGCGTTCTTCTCCGCATATGCCATCATTGCATTGTTTATCAGGCAATGGCAGAGTATAAGCATGACCACAGCCGCAAATGCAAGCAGGGAGCTTTTTAATATTACCCCTGCCGCCAATGCTCCGATAATGCATAACGAAAGCAATATGATCACAGCCATATGTTCCTTCAGCCATTTTTTCTTATAGAAGGCTATCTTATCCTTTAAAGAAAAGCTGCTTGCTCTGACTGCCTGCGCAAGATTATCCTCTGCCGCCTTTTTATATTCCTTTTCCGTAAGCCGCCTTCCGCTCAGAAGCTCGTTGACGCTCACGTCAAACAGCTCGCTCATTGAGAGCAGCACATCTGCGGGCGGCAGATATGCTCCCGTTTCCCAGCGTGACACCGTTTTATTTGTCACACCGATTTTTTCGCCCAGCTGCTCCTGTGTAAGCCCATGTTCCTTTCTCAGCATTGCTATAAATTTTCCTGTCTGAACCATATCCATTTGTACCAGCCTCCGAGAGAAATTATAGCGAAAATCTGAAATTTTGTCCATACCATAAACAGCGAATCATTGGACATTCGTTATATTAAGCCGCTCTGCCTATTTTTTCACCCACTCATACGCCGTCGCAAACCACTCCCTTATCCAGTAGGAAGGCAGCAGCGGGAGGAAGGTATGAGAGCTTTTGCTGTAACACTCAAGCCCCTGCTTTTTTGATATCATGGCGGCTCTCAGCTGATGAAACTCGCTGGTGATTATTACGGCTCTGCGCTCTGTTTCAAGGCTGTCAATTATCTCAAGGGAATTGCGGATATTTTCATAGGTGTTTTTTGATCTGTCCTCGAGGATTATCCTGTCGGGGGATATTCCTCGGCTAACAAGCTCTTCTTTTATACATTCCGCCTCGCTCATGGATTCATCACTGCCTTGTCCTCCCGAGGCTATGCAAATCACATCGGGATTTTCAGACAGATATTCATAAGCCGCTTCGATACGATTTTCAAGCATAAGAGAGGGTCCGTTTTCCTTGACTCTGCACCCGAGAACTATCACATTTGCAGGAGTCTCGGGAGGTCTGTCAATTGCCCTAATCATAAAAACGGAAATGACAATCGCAAGTATTACCGATGCTGCAGCCGACAGGAAGAACAGCGCAAGAAATATCCTGCCCGCTCTTGTTTCCGCTGCCTTTATAACAAGCCCTGCAGCTGTTTCGGGAAAGAGGCACACAAATGCAATGGCTGCGCTCAGAGCCATTCCGACGGCATTTCCCGTATTAAATTTTGCGGTTATACCCGTCAGGAGAAACAGCAGAAAAAATGCTGCGCTCACCGCTTCTAAAATTAAAAGACACACTCGTGGAAGCGTGCCTTTTATCATTTCCGAAATCATCATAATGCCTGCTTTAATGCCTTTGCAAGCTGGTCGGGGCATGATGTCCCTCTGCCGCCGCAGTCAACGTTTTCGAGCCTTGCGATAACATCCTCCACCTTCATTCCCTGTGCGAGACGGGCAAGTCCCTGAGTATTTCCGTTGCAGCCGCCTGTGAATACAACGCTCTTAACGACGCCGTTTTCCACCTCGGCTGTTATCTTTCTGGAGCAGACTCCTCTGGGGGTATATTCGATTATCATATTTTATCTTCCTTTCATTTCTTGCTGCAAAGCCGCAGTATGCGGTCAATATTTTCCTTGTCGGTGGTGTACATTCCCAGATGTGTGGGGCGCATATTGTAAAGTCCGTGGAAATCCGAGCCGCCCGTTACGATAAGATCATATTCGTTTGCCTTGGCAAGGAGCATCGCCTGCTGCTCCTCGTCTGCGGAATAGTGATATACCTCGATGCCGTCAAGCTTGCCGTTCTTTGCCAGATCGTCGATAAGGTCAACAGAATCGTAGACCATAGGGTGAGCAAGCACCGCCGCTCCCCTTGCGGAATGGATAAGCTCAAGGACATAGTTCACATCGGGATATTCCCTCTCCACTATGCAGGAGCCTGTCTGCTCATTGAAAAGCTCATCATTGAGCTTGCCGTAAAAATGAGTGGAATAGCCGTATTCAATAAGCGCATGAAGGATATGCTGCTTATAAATGCTCTTGGAACCGCTTAAATGCTTGGTGATATCCTCCGAGGTAATGGGATAGAGCTTTAACACATTGGCAACCGTTTCCTTGGCGCAGGACTGCCTTATCTCGCTGCATCTGCGGCATATCCCCTCAAGCCTGTCGGGCTTCTGGGGAGCATAGCAGAGGATATGCACCTTTCTGTTTCTGGTCTTATCCCATGCGGTAAGCTCAACTCCCGCAATGGTCTGAACGCCGTATCTTTCGCCCAGTATCTTCGCTCTCGACACCGAGGACATGGTATCATGGTCGGTTATGGAAATAAAATCCAGACCTATACGCTTTGCCTGAGCAATGACCTCCTCCATTCCGAGGGAGCCGTCAGACAGGGTGGTATGTACATGAAGATCGCCTTTCATATATCAGGTTCCTTTCCTGTGAGATTTTACGGGAGAGAAATATACACTAACTATTATTATACCACATGACCCCCATGACTTGCAAGGGGGTCGTGCAGAATTTCATTCAAATTTCACAATTATCTGCGATCGCCCTTGTATTCCTTTCTTTCCTGACCGTTGTAAAAGGTGAATCTGTCCTTTCCGCCGTTTTTGGAATAATACATGGCTATATCTGCCGAAGAATAAAGCTCCTTGAAGCTCATTCCATGCTCGGGAGCCATAGCCACGCCGATACTTGAGGAAACGCTAACCTCTCTGTTTTCCTCATCGGAATAGGTGTGCCTGATACTGTCGCAGAGAGCGGCGGCAAGCTTTTCGGAACGCTTTGAAGCGTCATTTCCCGAGATAAGCGCCATAAATTCGTCGCCGCCTATTCTTCCCGCAATATCGCTGCTGTTTAACAGCCCGCTGATCTTTGAGGCTATCTCCTTGATCACCCTGTCGCCGTATTCATGTCCCAGAATATCGTTAATGCTCTTAAAATTATCTATATCAATTATAAACAGAGCATGAGAGCCGCCCTCGGCAAGCTTTTCCTCAATAAGGGACTCTGTGGTGATCTTATTGTAAAGCCCTGTGAAGCGGTCACGGCTTGCGTCCTCACGGAGATTCACAACATCGTCGATATTGCTTATCTTTCCGACTATCTTTACAGGCTTTGAATCGGAATATACCACCGTTCCGCTGAAGGATATCCAGCTTTTTTCATCATTCTCACCGATTCGGGCAATAACCGCCTCTTTTTCGGTATTTCCCGAGAAAAAGCTTTTTGTATCCTCGGGCTTCATTGCGGTAAAGCCATTGTTTTCAAGTATCCTGTTAACAAAGCCCTCATGAGTGTAGGCGGTGGTCTTGGGTATGGACGGGTCGAATACGGAGCCGTAGGTTATCAGCACATCCGTCTCGATATCATACTCGAATACCACATCCGACGAGCTTTGAAGAGCAGTCTGATACAGCCTGCGCTCCTTTTCGGACTTGATATTCATTTCCCGAAGCTGGGACATTATCTCATGATTCCTTTTCAGCAGGGAATTAAAGCCCACCGCGAAATGCTCCAGCTCCCTGCAGCCCTCGGGGCTCAGATAATCCTCTCCGCTGCGGTCCTCCTCGGAAAACTGAATTGAATTTATCTTTCTTGTGTAATCCTGAATGGGCTTTACGACCCTGTCGGACACGATGGAAAGCGTAACTATCAGCATGGCGGCAACGCACAGGAAGGTCACAGCCGTGGTCATGGTCTGATTGTCTATAAGCTCCTTGGAGGGGGTAAAGTCCCTGAAGGCATAGATCATCCATCCGCAGCTGTCGGGACTGCGGGTCGCTCCCACATATTCCTTTTTTCCGTCGGAAAAGCTCTCTCCCACCGCCGTAATGTCTGTTCTTTCAATGCCGAGATTTCGGAAGCTGCGGTACATCTTGTTTTCATCGGTGTAATAAATAATAGTATTGTCCGAGGTGACAATGCAGATATCATTTCCGTCCATTTCGGGCAGGGGCGAGATCACCGTTCTCAGACCGCTGAGCCTGATGTCTGCTCCGAAGAAGCCGATTATCCTGCCTGTGCGGTAATCCCTAACGGGCGCAACCGCCGAAATGGCAGTTTTCCCCGAGATGGGCGATTCATAGAGATCGGTTATGAAATATCCCGATCTTTCATTCAGCGCATTTATAAAGGGAAATGCCGAGGGTTCAAAATCGGGAGCCGCCTCCCAGCCGTCAGAGGAATTTGAAAACGCCACTCCCTGATACAGCGCAGAGGCTATCCATGTCCGCTCAAAAAGCACAGGATCGCTTGAAACTGTGGAATCAAGCTCTCCCATAGCAAAGCTGTAATATGCATTGTCAATAATGCTGTCCCTGTCCGAAGCGGTCTGCAAAAATCTTGAGATATCCTCGCTGCCCGCCCTTTCGGCGGCTATCTCTCCCCACTTTGAGATAACATCATCAACACGGCTGCATGAAAGCTCTGTGCTTCCTGCTGCCTCAGAGCGGGATATCCCGTCAATTACCTGACGGACTGACAGTGTGATTATTCCACCCGCAACTATGATTATTGCAAGCACGGGCAGAACGGTATATAGCATTATCCTGGATTTCATGCTCATCAGACTTGTTTTATGAAAATTTTCGGACAAAATGACACCTCCGAATAACAGTTCTTCTCTAAATAAAATATCGGCTCATTGACTCCAAAACTTTAGCGCCGCCGCCGATTTTTTTCATCATTTTTTGTTTTTATACTTTTATAATAAAAAAGCAAAGAAGCTTTGCCGCTTTAGTGGTAGAATAATAAAATGTATGATATTATGAATATTTAAGGAGCAATGAAAATGTACACTCTCCTTCTTGCGCTTATTTATCTTGCATTTATCAGTCTGGGGCTTCCCGACTCGCTGCTTGGCTCCGCATGGCCTGCCCTGAGGCTCTCCTTTGATGTTCCCCTTTCCTACATGGGCATCGTTTCGATGATCATTTCGGGAGGAACAATTCTTTCAAGCCTGATGTCCGAAAGGCTCACGAGGCGCTTCGGCACCGGACTCGTTACCACTGTGAGCGTATTTATAACGGCAGTTGCCATGCTGGGCTTTTCGTCTGTTACGGAATTCTGGCAGCTGTGCCTGTGGGGTATCCCATACGGGCTGGGAGCGGGCGCTATTGATTCGGCGCTCAATAATTTTGTGGCTCTCCACTACAGCTCCCGTCACATGAGCTGGCTCCACTGCTTCTGGGGCGTGGGAACCATTATCAGCCCATATATTATGAGCTTTGCCATCTCACGAGGCAGCTGGAGCGGAGGCTACCGCATTGTTTCGGTAATTCAGTTCTGCATTGCCGCAGCCCTGCTTGTTACCCTACCCGTCTGGAACGTTTTCAGAAAAACGGGCAGTGACGAAGGTCGGAGCAGCGAACCTGTGGGTATCAAAAAAGCACTGAAGATCAAAGGCGTTCCCTGCCTGCTCACAGGCTTTTTCGCCTATTGCGCCGCCGAAGCCACCGCTATGCTCTGGACAAGCACCTATCTTGCCGAAACCAAGGGACTTTCCGAAAAAACTGCCGCCGCATATGCCTCTCTTTTCTTCATCGGCATAACTGCGGGGCGCTTTATCTCGGGCTTTATCTCCGACAGGCTCGGGGACAGAAATATGATACGTCTGGGAACAGGTATTGCCGCAGCGGGCGTATTGCTGGTTCTGCTGCCTGTTAAAACTGCGGTCATCGCCGAGGCGGGCTTTGTGGTCATAGGCCTTGGCTGCGCTCCCGTTTATCCGAGCATTATCCATGCTACGCCGTCGAACTTCGGCGCTGAAAATTCTCAGGCTATTATCGGCATCCAGATGGCAAGCGCCTATGTGGGCTCCACCTTTATGCCGCCTGTTTTCGGGCTTATCGCCAATCATGTAAGCATCAGGCTCATGCCCGTTTATATTGCTCTTTTCCTCAGCCTTATGATATTTATGACGGAAAAGACCTTTGGTATGAAAAATAAGCATTGTCACGAATAATATACTTATGCTGATCTGAGATATTAAATGCGTCATTTATAATATTCACTGCGATTTTTTTAAAAAAATGTTGCAATTTGTTTTATTATGTGTTATAATGGTTGTAATAAGTATTTTTGGTAAATCACCAAGGACAGGAGCTGCGTTTGCGTTATGGATAAGCGTATTGCCGATATTTCCGACCCAAAGATCATAACACCCGCCGATGGCTGCACGGATCTGTTTTTCAGGCTGTTCAACAGTATGTATGACGGAGTGTGCATTTTCGAGGTCTGCGGCACCAAGGTCAAAGCCCTTTACCTTAATGAAAGATATTTTCAGGTCGTAGGCTACACAAGGGAGCAGTATCTCCCCTATTACGACAATATTACCATCACACTCTTTGAAGAGGACGAAAAGCGGATATTTGAAAAGGCTTATGAATGTCTTGAAAAGGGAACGGATTTCTTCTGCGAGGTCAGGGGCTACCGCTTCGACCAGAGCGTGGGCTGGTTCTGTGTAAGAGCAAGAGCCGTGGATTTTATCAAATCCGATAATCCTGTTTTTCTTGCTTCGATAAATGACATCACCGAGCAGAAAAAGACCGAGCATATGCTGAGTCTCAACACCGAGCGGAGCCGTATTCTTGAGGAAACAAGCACCGCCTTCCTCCTTGACTATGACTGGGTAAACGATACCATGACCTTCTCACCCGCAAGGGACAGGGAGAATATCGTCATTCCCGCCTATACGTCCTATCTGCGCCGAGAGAGCTGTCCCATTTACGATGAGGATGTTATCTATTACTGCAAGGTTTTGTTCAATGTCTGCCGCAAGCAGGGAAAGGAAGTAGTAGATGTCCGTTCTCTGAACAAGAAGCTGAATGAATACTCCATCTGCCGCATTATCTTCTCAAGCATTGCCGATGAATACGGATCTGTTTTCCGTGTGGTGGGACGCATTGAGGAAATTGACGAGCGCTCGGGGCTTATCGCACGTCTTGCCGCAGACAGATCAAGCAACAGCATTGCAGGGCTTCCCGACAGCGAATCAGCGCTTTCGGTCATCAGACACAGGCTTTCCGAATGTCACAGCCGCTGCTTTATGGCGGTGGCAGACCTGGATGACTTTACGGAATTCAATAAAAAATACGGCAAGGCAGCTGCCGATAATGCCATTCTTCTTGCTGCAGAGCTTATCAAGAAGACCTTTCCCGAAAATGCTGTCATTTATCGCTATGTGAGTGACGATTTTGTTATCTTCCTTGAGGATATTACCGAAAGCGCACTCTATGATATGGTGGATAAGCTCCGTGCCGCTTGTCAGACAGCTATGCTCACCCTGAACGGCGAATCGAAAAATGCTGTTCTGTCTTTCAGTGTGGGAGCAGCATGGACAGTATGCAGAGACAAGGTAAATATCAAGGATTTCTTCATCACTGCCGACAGAGCGCTTATCAAGGCGAAAAAAGAATGCAAAGGCAGTATGTATGTGGAGAAAATTACATACTGATATTCGTAAAATCTGCTAATTGAAAAAAATCTGCGGCTGTGGTAAAATATTTACTATGCCGCATTTTTTTGCGGAAAAATTACAAAGGAGAATAAAAACAAAATGAATAAAAAAGAGCTGGCAGAAATAAAGAAAAGCTTTGCGGAGGGCTGCGGATTTTTCACCCTTAACCGTATCCTTTACGCCTATTGCGACGCTGAAAAGCATATCAAATATACCGAATCCAAGAATTTTGCCCTTATGCCCGACGACGAGGGCGCTGTGGTGATGGAAACGCTCAAAAAGGCTCTCAGCGGAAGTCTGGGAAAGAATCTGAACGAATACCGTTTCCCCAACGAATCCTATGAGGAGGGCGGCGCACAGAATGTTCTTTATGCCGCTGTTAAGGGCAAGCTTGAGAACGAGGAGGCGGACAAGGCGTTTATTGACAGGATAGTCGAGAACACCGATTATGCCTCCGCATACACTATCATTTCGGGTCACTGTACATATAGTATTCTGGTTAAGGACAAGAATGACGAGATAATCGGCGAGGGAGATTCCGAGTATAATTTTATAATAACCGCTCTCTGCCCCGTTAACACAGGCGACGACGGACTTTTCTACGATGAAAGTCAGCAGGTCATTGCAAAGAAATCCAACACCGAGATGATAATTGCAAAGGCACCTCAGGACGGCTTTTTATATCCCGTATTCAGCGACCGTTCCCCCGATGTGAACAGCGTTATGTATTATACCAGATCGCCCAAAAAGCCCAATCTTTCCATTATCGAGGATGTGCTTGACTGCAAATTCGATTTTACTCCTCAGGGAGAGAAGGAACGTTTCAGAGCGGTTCTCACCGATGTGTGCCGTGAGGAGCTGGATTACACCGTTATTACCCGTGTGAATGACAGCATCAAGGAAGTCATCGACCAGAACAAGAACGAGACTGAGCCTCCCGTTATCGACAAAAACCGCATGAGAACTATCCTCTCAGACGCAGGCATAAGCGACGAAAAGCTGCAGGCGCTTGACGCAGTTTATACCTCCACTGTAGGCGACGGCTCTCTCAAGGCTTCAAATCTTGTGGAGAACAAGACGGTGCTTTCCGTTCCCGAGATCACCGTTAATATCAGCAAGGAGGGCACCGACAAGGTAAGAACCACTGTCATTCAGGGCAAAAAGTGCCTGATAATCGACCTTGACGACCCGAATGTCCTTGTAAACGGTATCGAAACCTCCATTGAAACTGCCGAGAAATCTGCTGACAGCGAAGCTGTTACTGTCTGATATTTTGGAATATAAAATTAATACTAAACACCATTAGAATTATGGAGAAGAAATCGCCGCAAAATCTTGCATATATGGATTTTGCGGCGAGAGATTCCCATAATTCAATAGGTGTTTAGTATAAAGCTCCCCTGCCATTGTGCAGAGGAGCTTTGTTATTTTCTAAATAAAATTACTTTTTAAGCTTAACAGCATCCTTGACCTTTGTAACGATATTCTCAGAGGAAAGACCGAATTCCTTAAGAAGCTCTACAGCAGGTCCCGAGTGACCGAACACATCGTTCACGCCCACCTTGATAACAGGAACGGGGCAGCACTCTGTAACAGTCTCCGCAACCGCAGAGCCCAGACCGCCTATAACGCTGTGTTCCTCAGCTGTAACGATAACGCCTGTTTCCTTTGCAGCCTTGCAGATGATGTCCTTGTCAAGAGGCTTTATGGTGTGAATGTTGATAACTCTTGCATTTATTCCCTCAGCTGCAAGTGTATCCGCAGCAATAAGAGCCTCATTTACCATAAGACCTGTTGCCACGATGGTAACATCACTGCCGTCTCTGAGCTGAACGCCCTTGCCCAGCTCGAATTTATATGTTTCCTTGTCGTTGAAAACGGGAACGGCAAGGCGTCCGAAGCGCATATATACAGGTCCCTCAAAGTCGAGAGCAGCCTTAACGGCAGCCTTTGCCTCAACATCATCCGCAGGATTGATGATAGTCATTCCGGGGATAGTTCTCATAAGAGCAATATCCTCGTTGCACTGGTGAGTAGCGCCGTCCTCGCCAACGGAAATACCTGCGTGAGTAGCACCGATCTTAACATTAAGATGAGGATAGCCGATGGAGTTTCTCACAATTTCAAAGGCTCTGCCTGCCGCAAACATTGCAAAGGAGCTTGCAAAAACCTTCTTGCCTGTGGATGCGATACCTGCAGCAATTCCCATCATGTTAGCCTCGGCAATACCGCAGTCAAAGAATCTCTCGGGGCAGGCTTTCTTGAAAATGCCTGTCTTTGTAGCTGCCGCCAGGTCAGCGTCAAGAACGATAAGATCGGGATATTCGGTGCTGAGCTCAGCCAAAGCCTCGCCATAGCTTTCTCTTGTAGCCTTTTTGATTACATCTGCCATTGTCTTAGCCCTCCAGTTTCTCAAGCTGAGCTTTAAGCTCGCTCATAGCCTGCTCGTACTGCTCTGCATTGGGAGCGGAGCCGTGCCAACCTACCTGATTCTCCATAAAGGAAACGCCCTTGCCCTTAACGCTCTTCTGAACGATAACAACAGGCTGACCGTTTATCTTCTCAGCCTCGTCAAATGCCTTTTCAATTTCATCGAAATCGTGAGCGTTTACGGTGATAACGTGCCAGCCGAATGCCTCAAACTTGTCGGTGATGGGCATGGGAGAGCATACCTCGGTGATCTTACCGTCGATCTGAAGACCGTTGTTGTCAACAATGGCAACCAGATTGTCAAGCTTGTTGTGAGCGGCAAACATAGCAGCCTCCCAAACCTGACCCTCCTCGATCTCGCCGTCGCCCAGAACTGCGTAAACCTTGTAGCTGTCGCAGGAGATCTTGCCCGAGAGAGCCATTCCGCAGGCAGCGGAGATTCCCTGTCCCAGAGAGCCTGTGGACATATCCACACCGGGAATATGCTTCATATCGGGGTGTCCCTGAAGTCTGGAGCCTATTTTTCTGAGTGTCTTTAACTCGTCAACCTCGAAAAATCCTCTCTGTGCAAGCACGGAGTAAAGCGCAGGAGCGGTATGGCCCTTGGAGAGAACAAGTCTGTCTCTGTCAGCCATTTTGGGATTTTTGGGATCAACGTGCATTTTGTGGAAATAGAGATAGGTAAGCATATCCGCAACAGAGAGGGAGCCGCCGGGATGTCCCGATTTTGCGTTAAATACGCCCTCAATGATACCCATTCTCACCTTGCAGGCTGTGATCTCAAGCTGCTTTTTAAGCGTCTGGTCCATGACTTTAAATCATCCTTTCAAATTTTCCTTAACGGAAATTTAATATATAGTTTATTGCATCGGCAGCCGCTCCGTGGGAGCAGTCCGAGTTGCTTACAAAGCCGCACACCGCCTTGACTTCATCAATGGCGTTTGATGGACAGGCGGCAAAATCGGCAAGTCTCAGCATTTCAAGATCGTTGTTATAGTCCCCCATGGCGGCAGTTACGCTGCCCTCTTCACCGTAAAGCTCCATGAATATCTTCATGGCTGAGCCCTTGGAGCAGTCCTTGGGGAGCATTTCGTGATATATGGGGCTTGATGTGATAAATTCCACTTCTCCCGCATTCTGAAGTCCTGCGGCATATTCGGCAAAAGGCTTCACCGAAGTCTCGGGCATTGCAAAAAGCACCTTGCACCAGTCCCCCGAGGGAACATCCTCAAGAGAATCCATGATCTTAGCGGTAAATCCGCCGATTTTCCAGTGCCGCCGCTCGTATTCGTTCATCTGAACATCGTAAATTGCCTCGGGAGTGCAAATTTCCGCACACGCCTCGGGGAATTTGCGGAGAAGCTCTGCGATCATCACCCTTGAGCTGTCCTCGGGAAGATATTTTGACCACATGATCTTGTTTTCATGGCAGTCATATATCATTCCGCCGTTGCAGAGGATCACGGGGCAGTCAATGCCCGCAGGCTCAAAATAATGCTTTGTTGCCTGCAAAACTCTGCCTGTAGCCACCACGAATTTTCCTCCCGCCTCCCGCAGCCGCAGAATAGCGTTAAGATTATCCTCTGAAAGTGTCTTATCGGCGCTCAGAAGAGTGCCGTCCATGTCGCTGAAAAAAACGATCTTCGATTTATCTTTAAACATATTGCCTCGCTTCATCGTCCTCCCACCCTTCGGAGAACGTCATGGAAATACTGCGGCAGCTCGCTTTCAAATTCCATGTATTCATAGGTAACAGGGTGAACAAAGCCTATTTTCCCCGCATGGAGACACTGCCCCTCAATGCCCTTGAAGGGCTTGCCGTAAACATCGTCCCCCAGCACGGGATGACCGATATACGCCATGTGGACCCTTATCTGATGGGTGCGCCCCGTTTCAAGCCTGAGCCTTATAAAGGAGTATTTTTCATATTCCTCGAGAACAGTGTAATGAGTCACCGCAGGCTTGGAATTTCGCTCGGTAACAGCCATTTTCTTGCGGTCAGCAGGGTGCCTGCCAATGGGGGCACTCACCGTCCCCTCCGCTTCGGGGAGCCGTCCGCATATGACCGCACGGTATTCCCTTGTAAAGCTGTGCTCCTTTATCTGAGCCGCAAGCCCCGTGTGGGCAGCGTCGGTCTTTGCCACGATAAGCAGTCCGCTGGTGTTCTTGTCGATACGGTGGACTATTCCCGGGCGGATAACACCGTTTATGGAGGAAAGTCTCTCCCCGCAATGATACATAAGTGCATTAACAAGCGTGCCCGTATAATTTCCCGCCGCAGGATGAACGACCATCCCCTTTGGCTTGTTAACAACTAAAAGATAGTCGTCCTCGTAAACAATATCAAGAGGGATATTCTCGGGAAGCACATCCAGAACCTCAGGCTCGGGGATAACGGCAGTTATCTCGTCACCCGCAGAGATCACGCAGCTTTTGCTCACAGTTTTTCCGTTGACGGTAACGCTGCCGTTTTCAATGAGCTTCGCCGCCATGCTTCGGCTGATATCACCGCCGCAGGAGGACAAGAGCTTGTCTATCCTCATTCCGCCGTGCTCTTCCCCCGCAGTGAGCATGATAACATTATCACTTGTCATTTTCCACCTCTGAGGTATCCTCGGGAGCGAATTTTTTCAGATATTTCTCGTCAACAAAAAGGTAATAGGCTATCAGCAGAATTGCGCCTATGACCACGCAGATATCCGCAAAATTGAAAATGAAATTAAAGGGAAAAAGCCTGATAAAATCGGTAACATACCCTTGAAAAATGCGGTCATAGAGATTTCCGATGCCGCCGCCCACGATCATTGCATAAGAAACGGTCATGAGGGGATGCTTGTGCTTCTGCCTGTGAAAATAGATGGTTATAAGAACAAGTCCCACAGCAGTAACAGCCGCAAGAGCCGCAGTTTTGCCTGTAAAGCTGCTGAATGCCGCTCCTGTGTTTTTGTGGAGGGAAAAGGCTAAAATGTCCGTCTCCCCCGCCGTCAGCACACGGATTATCTCGCTGCCCTCAATATTTGCCTCAGCCGCCGCCTTGGTCAGCCTGTCGATGACCACAAATGCGGCGGAGAGTATCCAGAAAAGTATTATCATTATGCTCTGAAAACGATCTGCTCAGCGCAGCGCTTGCAGAGGGTGGGGTGCTCGGCGTTCATGCCCACAGTCTCGCTGTAGCACCAGCAGCGCTCGCACTTGCCGCCCGCAGCCTTTTCAACGCTGAAGGACAGCTTGCCCTCAAAGGAGGGATCCTCGCACTTAAATTCGCCGTCGCCGTTGTTAACGACCTCGGCTGCTGAAACGATGAACACCTGAGCAAGCTCGCCCGAAACTGCGGAAAGCTTTGCGAAAAGCTCGTCGCTGTCTGCATGGAGAGTAACCTTTGCCTCGAGAGAAGCACCGATGAACTTCTCGGCTCTCTTCAGCTCAAGAGCCTTAGTAACGGAAGCTCTCACATTATAGATCATATCCCACTTTGCGGTAAATGCCTCGTCCACGCAAATGCCTGTCTTTTCGGGCATCTGATTGAGGAAAATGCTTTCCTTGTCGTCAGCGGAGCTGTGAGGAATGTACTTCCAGATCTCCTCGGCGGTGAATGAAAGCACGGGAGCGATCATTCTGGAAACAGCGCTCAGGATCATATACATAGCGCTCTGAGCGCTTCTTCTCTCGGGAGATGCCTCGGGAGTGCAGTAGAGTCTGTCCTTGATGATGTCAAGATAGAAGTTTGACATATCGGTTACGCAGAAATTGTGAATACTGTGAACAACAACATGGAAATCAAATGCGTCATAAGCAGCCTTGACCTTGTCGATAAGAGCGTCAAGACGGATAAGCGCCCACTTGTCGATATCAAGCATCTTGTCGGTGCTTACCATATCCTTGTCGGGGTCGAAGCCATCGCCGTTGCAGATATTTCCGAGGATATATCTTGCGGTGTTTCTGATCTTCTTGTAGGTGTCCGCAAGCTGCTTTAAGATCTCTTTGGAAATTCTGATATCGGAATGATAATCGGAGGAAGCTACCCACAGTCTCAGGATATCCGCACCGTTCTGGTCGGTGATATCCTTGGGATCAACGCCGTTTCCGAGGGATTTGTGCATAGCTCTGCCCTCGCCGTCAACCACCCAGCCGTGAGTGCAGACAGCCTTGTAGGGAGCCTTGTGACCGGTAGCCGCAGCAGTGAGCAGCGATGACTGGAACCAGCCTCTGTACTGATCCGCACCCTCAAGATACAGATCAACGGGAACGTCAAAGCCTCTTTCCTTCATAACAGCGGTATGAGTAACGCCGCTGTCGAACCAAACGTCAAAAATGTTGGTTTCCTTAACAAATTCGCCGCAGCCGCACTCGCACTTTACGGAAGCGGGAATAAATTCCTTAGGCTCCTTGATAAACCATGAATCGGAGCCTTCCGCACGGAACATATCGGAAATAGCCCTGATAGTCTCCTCGGTAACAACAGGCTTGCCGCAGTCCTTGCAGTAAACAACGGGAATGGGAACGCCCCATGTTCTCTGACGGGAAATGCACCAGTCGCTGCGGTCGCTGACCATGCCCTTGATCCTGTCCTCGCCCCACTCGGGTATCCACTGAACGTCCTCAATAGCCTTGATAGCGTCATCCTTGAAGTCCTTTACAGAGCAGAACCACTGCTCTGTGGCTCTGAAAAGAACGGGATTCTTGCATCTCCAGCAGTGAGGATACTGATGGACGATCTTCTCAAGCGCAAAGAGAGCGCCCGATTCCTCAAGGTCCTTTGCAATGACCTTGTTAGCCTCATCGGTCTTAAGTCCCTTGTACTTGCCTGCCTCCTCGGTAAGAATACCCTTTGAGTCAACAGGAACGGTAATGCCTATCTCGGGATATTTCTTGCATACCTCAAAGTCGTCAACACCGAAGCCGGGAGCAGTGTGAACGCAGCCTGTACCGCTTTCGAGTGTAACATGATCGCCCACGATTATCATGGATTCCCTGTTCATAAAGGGGTGAGCGGTCTTCATATATTCAAGCTCGCTTCCCTTGAAGCAGCCCTCTGTGGTGTAATCCTCAACGCCCTTTGCCTTCATGGCAAGAGGAGCAAGCTCGGCAGCCATGATGTAATTCTCGCCGTCAGCCTTGACAACGGTGTACTCGTACTCGGGACCGACGCAGATAGCAAGGTTTCCGGGGAGAGTCCATGTGGTGGTTGTCCAGATAACGAAATAGGTCTTGTCAAGATCAAGTCCCATTGCGGTGAACTTGCCCTTGTCATCAGTAACCTTGAATTTAACGTAAATAGAGTGGCAGGGATCGTTTGCGTACTCAATCTCAGCCTCCGCAAGAGCGGTCTGGCAGTCGGGACACCAGTAAACTGGCTTGAGACCCTTGTAGATGTAATTCTTTCTGAACATCTCACCGAAGATCTCAACCTGTCTTGCCTCAAATTCGGGCTTCAAGGTGAGATATGGGTCGTCAAAATCGCCCCAGACGCCAAGTCTCTTAAACTGAGACATCTGATTTGCAACCTGAGAATGAGCATATTCATTGCATTTTTTTCTAAGCTCAACGGGAGGAACAGCACCGTTCTCCACGCCCATCTGCTTGAGAACCTTAAGCTCAATGGGAAGACCGTGAGTGTCCCATCCGGGAATATAAGGAGAGCAGCAGCCGCTCATATTCTTCTGCTTAACGATAATATCCTTGAGCACCTTATTCAGAGCCGTACCCATGTGGATATCGCCGTTTGCGTATGGAGGGCCGTCGTGAAGAACATATTTGGGAAGGTCCTTGTTCTTCTCGATCATCTTGTAATACATTCTTCCGCTTTCCCAATTGGAAATCATTTCAGGCTCCTTCTGAGGAAGATTACCTCTCATTGAGAAGTCTGTCTTGGGAAGATTAAGGGTGGTATTGTAATCCTGTGCCATTTCACTAACTCTCCTTAAATGGAATATATTTTTACTGAACAGAAGCAGTGTTTATAACTCTTGTAGCTTCCATATCCTCTGCTGCGGGGGCAGTCTCCACCGCTGCTTCTGCCTCGGGCTCTTCCTCGGCATCGCTTTCGGGAAGGGATGTGATAAGCTCAAGGTGGGACTTGTACATTGCAAGAAGATTTGATTTAAATTCGGTGACAGCATTCTGCATCCTGCGGAGGTTTTCCTCCTCCTTCTGTGCTCTGACGGCGGTGGAGCCGATTATCTCGTCAGCCTTCACGTTTGCAGCGGAAATGATCTGCTCAGCCTTCTGCTGAGCCTCGGAAACGATGGCATCAGCCTTGGACTTTGCGTCCTCCATAACAGCTCTCGCCTGCTTCTGAGCGCCGATCATAGCGTCCTTCAGCGCTTCCTCGTCAGCCTTATAGCGGCGGATGCTTTCAACGAGGACCTCGATCTTCTTTTCGGTGTCCTCCTTCTCCTTGGTCATGGAGCTGACCTGATCGGCAAGACTATTAAGAAATTCATCCACCTCTTCGGGCTTGTAGCCTGATTTTGCCTGCTCAAATCGCTTGGTGTTGATCTCCATTGCAGTAATCATTTAAAACTCCTCTTTTCCCCGCAGGCATAATATTGATCTCCGAGCCTCTGCGGACAATACTCGGAAACTTATACTAAACAGCTATATAATATGGGGCAATTTCTCCTCCATAATTCTGAGCGTTGTTTAGTATCAGATGTATTTTTTGATAGTAATGTGGAGCCTGTCCTTTTTGGTGTGACCGCCCACATTTGAAATGATAAATCTGCCTGCACCCCGTACGGACAGAACCGAGCCTTCCTCCACATTTTCGGATACGCTTTCCGTGACCCCGTGATTTACCGAAACCGAACCCGAACGGATAAGAGCGGCAGCCCTTTCCCGACTGACCCTTGCAGCGGCGGCAACAATGCAGTCAAGGCGCAGAGAAGCCACCGAAGCGGAGATCTCGCTGAACTTGTCCTCCCTAACGATGCTATCGCCCGTAAAGAAGTCCGCCCTGACCCCCACCCTGCCTATCTTTGAGATACTGCTTACCGCCATATCCGCAGCAGCAGGGCATAAAACCGCATATGCTCCGTTTTCATCGCAGATGATATCCCCCGTCTGATTGCGGTTTATCCCCAAAGCCATCAGACTTCCGAGATAATCCCTGTGAGTGAGGCTTTTTGCGTCTCTGCCCTCAAATCTGACGATCCTCAGCGGAAAATCCGCCGTATCAGGCTCAAAATAATCGGGATAAACGCATAGGATACGTCTTGCAGCGCCCTCATAACCGCCGTACAGCATATAGCCGCCGTGACCCATGAAGGAAAGGAATTTCTCCGCATACACAGCCTCTCCCTCGCTCAGAAAAGCCGAGAATCTGGGAGAGAAGCTTTTCTCGCATATAGCAAGCATATCCCCGATTCGGGAAATAAGCAGCCTTCCGTCCTCGTCAAGCCTGTTCCGGGAGATAAAAGCATTTTTGTCATGCGCCATGTAGGTATTCAGAGCCTCCCGTCAGATCAGAGCAGAACTCCGTTGCTTTCCAGCTCTGCCGAAAGCTCATCTCCCTGAAACCCAACGTTGTAGGGGGTAATGATGAAGGTGTTGTTTGCAACAGGCTTGATGCTGCCGCCGTTAGCGTAAGCCACGCCGCCCAAGAAGTCGATTATTCTTCTTGTAACGTCGGGAGTGGTAGCCTCAAGGTTCAGAACAACGGTCTTCTTGCTGTTGAGATGATTAGCGATCTCCTTTGTGTCGGAGAATTTCTCGGGCTTTACAAGGATCACCTGAAGCTGAGCAGTGACCTGGATATTCACCCTGTTGTCGGGAGACTGGAAATTCTGATTTCTGGGAGCGCTATAATTATCCTGCTGAGGAGCGGGATTATTCTGAGGATATTCCTCATAATCGCCCTCGTTATCGTAATCAGGATCCTCACCGAATCCGATAACACCCTTGATCGTGTCAAAAAATCCCATTGTTTATTTCTTCCTTTCTCTTTTAAAAAAATCTATTAAAATTTTTATATCAAACATTGTAATTGCGTGCGCCGAAAAGTGCGCTGCCGAGCCTTACCATGCCTGTACCGAATTTCACAGCGTCGGCATAATCAGCTGACATACCCATTGAAAGCAGCTTAAAATCGGAGTTTGCGGGAGGCGAAGCCTTGATATCCTCGAAGATCCGCTGCATTTTCTCGAAGTACAGGCAGCTGTTTCCCGGAGGCGGGATAGTCATAAGCCCGCAGAGCCGTACGCCTTGAAGCTGGGAGATATGTGCTATTCCCTCGGAAAGCTCCTCGGGAGAGAAGCCGCTTTTTGAAGCCTCCCCGCCGATATTCACCTCGCAGAGGATATCCATGACCCTGCCGTATTTTATAGCCCTCGCAGAAATTTCCTCCGCCAGAGAAACGCTGTCAACAGACTGTATCATAGCCACGCTGTCAATGATGTATTTGATCTTATTGCTCTGCAGATGCCCGATGATATCCACCCGGACATTATCCGCATAAAGCTCCTTTTTGCTCAGATACTCCTGAACACGGTTTTCGCCTAAAAGGTCAAAGCCCTGAGAAACAGCGAAATTCACTCTCTCGGGAGGAACGGTCTTGGTGACAGCCATGACCTTGATATCATCATGCTCACGTCCTGCCCTGACCTTGGCTTCCTCTAAGTTAAAGCGTATCCGCTTGATATTTTCGGAGATATCCTCAAATTCCCTATTCAAAGCTGATCTCCTCCTCCGTATGATTTTCGGATAAGGTCTGCTCGGTTTCCTCGGAGGATGCCTCGGTAACGTCCTCCGAAATGATCTCCACAGAAACAGATGTCTCGGAGATGACCGTTTCAGAAGCGGGTGCGCCTGTGTACTGGGGAATTTCCTCCTCAGGCTCCTCCTCGGTAACTATCTCGTCGGAATTAGCCATGAAAGCCGCAGTGTCAACGCCCTTGATGATAATGTCATCATAAACGCAGACAAATTCCTCGTTGGAGGTGAGCCTTGAAAGCAGATAATCCTCACCCTCGAAAATAGGATCGACCTTTTTGAAAAGCACTCTCTGTCCCCAAAGAACATAGCAGCCCTTTTCGTTGTTTTTATTGAATCGGAGAGCCTCTCTGGGGACCTTGATGCCCTCGAAGTCGTTGAGAGTCATCTCAACTCTCTCCACTCTTTTCTGAACCAGATCGAAGGTCATCTCATCGCAGCGAAGGATAAGCGTCCATTCGGAAGGGTCGTCGGTAGGCTCCAGCGACTCTATCACAGCATTAACCGTATCGGGAGTGGAAGCAAATTTCAGCTTCACCTGATCTCCGGGATTATAAACGCTCTCGGAATTGTCAATGATGCCTGCGATCTTCCAGTTATAGCCTCGGACAAGCTTGCCTATCTCGTTTCTGCCTCTTTCCTGCCTGACGGTTTTCTCATTTTCGATAACGTCCTTGATGGTCTCGGCGGTAAGCTCGCCGCTTTTATCAATGGTCAGAACGCTTTCGTAGCCGTCGGTGCTGCTCACAAAGTAGCCCGAATCGGGAGAAGCAATCTCAGCTGTGCTGTTCCTGCGCTTTTTGACAAGCTCGTCTATCTGACTGTTAAGCTCGGCGATACGGTCATCGTAGCCTTCCTCCTGCTTAACGGATATCTGATAAATGCTCATCAGGGTAAGAAGATCGTCCCGCCTGCTTTTGATATCCGAAACGTCACGCTTGGCAAGCTTAGTGGCAAGTGCCTGATACCGCTCGCTGATAAGAGCGGAGATGAAATCGGGCTGAGCCGTAAGCACCGTTCCGGGATTCTGAGCAGCCTTGAGGAGATCTATCTCATCGGAAAGAGCTTCGATCTTCCTGTTTGTCTCAATATCCTCCTCGCTGCCGTAAACATAAGCCACCACCGAGCCGTTGGCGACCTTGCTGCCGTCAGCGATAGGGTAGCTCAGCACCCCCACATAGCTTTTTCTGATGACCGATTCATCACGGATGTAAACGCCCCTGAAGGAGACCTTGTCCGCCGAGGAAGCAATGACCGCAGTCTGGGTCTTATACTCCTCGGTAACGTTTTTGTAAAAGCTGCTGAACACCGAGCATAAAACAAGAATGGCGAGCAGCCCGAACAATACCTTTATAATGGTGTTTTCCATTGCCGCCTGTCCTTTCCCTCACGGGAGATCACTTGTCGCCCTGATCCTTGTCCTGCTCAGCGTCGAGAATGGAAATGGGTCTTGCGGGAACGATGGTGGAGATAGCGTGCTTGTAAACCAGCTCCTGCTTGCCGTCAGCGTCAATGATGACAGCATAGCTGTCGAAGCCCTTTACAACTCCCTTGAACTGGAAGCCGTTTGTAAGGATACAGGTAATGGGTATCCTTTCCTTTCTTGCCTGATTAAGGAAAACATCCTGAAGATTAAGCGCCTTGTTCATGCATTATCATCCTTTCATAAATTTATCTATCTGATCTTTGTCTTTTCCGTAATGAAAAGCCGAATATGAAAGCAGACTACTCCATATTCTTTTTAATTATATCACATAATTTTCGATTTGGCTACTATATTCAAGCAATTTGATATAATTCCGTCAAATTGTTCACAATTTGCCGTATCGACCCACTCAATTCGTACATCTCGACGAAACCAGGTAAGCTGTCTCTTGGCATAACGCCTTGATTCCTGCCTTATTTTGTCACAAGCCTCCTCGAAAGAGCACTCTCCCTCGAAGTAGGGGATCATCTCCTTGAAGCCGATGGCATTGAATGCGGTGCGGAGCTTGTATCTGTCGTAAACCTCCCTGACCTCCCGTTCAAGACCGTCCTCGATCATTCTGTCGACCCTGCGGTTGATCCTGTCATAGAGTATCTGCCTGTCAAAGCAAGTAAGACCTATCATGCAGGGAGCGTAGGGAGATTCGTTTTTCCTGCTTTCCTCCCGGTTCTGCTCGCCCGTCCTGCCCGAGAGCAGGCACATTTCAATGGCACGGATCACCCTGACGATATTATTGGGGTGAATTTTTTCCGCCGCCGGGGGGTCAAGAGAGCGGAGCCTTTCATGCATATGAATATTGCCCATTTCCCTTGCCTCAGCCTCAAGCTTCTTTCTGAGATTATCATCGGAAACGATGTGGTCAAAGGAAATATTGTCAATAAGTGAATTGATGTAAAGCCCCGTTCCGCCCACAATAACAGGCAGCTTTCCCCGACTGTGAATGTCTCTGATGCACTCTCTCGCCAGCTTAACGTAATCCGCAACGGAGAAGGGCTCGTCAGGCTCTAAAAAATCCATCAGATGATGGGGAACGCCCCGCATTTCCTCGGCAGTAGGCTTGGCGGTGGATATCGAAAGTCCTTTGTATATCTGCATGGAATCGGCGGAGACCACCTCTCCCCCCAGCCGCAGTGCAAGCTCTGCGCCCACCGCCGTCTTGCCCGAAGCAGTGGGACCGCAGACCACGATAACGGGAATTTTTTCCGAAATAATATCCATTTAAACTATTCTCCTGAACTGCTTTTCAAGCTCTCTTTTTGTCAGCTTGAACATAACGGGTCTGCCATGGGGACAATATCTTATCCTCTCGTCGGAAAGTATCTGAGATACCAGATATTTCAGCTCCTCGGGATCGGTGTCATCGTTTGCCCTTATAGCCCCGTGGCAGGCAATGGTGTGATACATATCGTCAAGTATCTCGGGCATGGGGTCCTGCTTGTGAACTGCAAAATTCTGCGCCAGCTCGCTGACTATCTCCCCTGCGTCCTTGCCGTCAAGCACAGTGGGAATACCCTTGATAATGACCCTCGGTGCCTTGTCCGCCTCAATATCAAAGCCCAGCTCTGCGCACATCTTCAGATTTTTCACCAGTGCGTCATACTCACCGTAATCCAGAACCAGCTCCTCGGGAACAAGCAGCAGCTGAGCGGTCAGATGCTCCCTGCCGCTTCTGAGATTCTCAAATCTTATCCTTTCATGGGCGGCGTGCTTGTCAACCAGAAGTATGCCGTCCTCAACCTCTGCAATGGCGTAATTCTTGAAAGCCTCCCCGATAATTCGGAAATATATCTCCTTTTTTTCCTCGGGCTTTTCGGCAGGCTTCGGAGTCTCAATATGCTCCTTAAAAGCATTGTTGTCAATATATTTGAAATCCTGCTTAACGTTCTCCGCCTTTAAATTTTCAATGGCATCATTATCGGCAGTTTTCCCGTAGCCGCTCTGGAGATGCTCGGAAATATCCCTTTTCACGGGCAATACTTCCTTTTGAACGGGCTTTTCCGAAACCTCGTCAGACTTGTGGATACCGGTGTTTTTCGCACCCAGCCATGCAGCCTCAGCAGCCGCAACCGCCATTTCCATCTGCTCTTCGGAGCTTTTTCCCGCAGAGTTTTCAAAATCTCCGGGAATTTCCTCCACCCGTATCTCATGGCTGTGACCCTCGCCGCTTTTCACCGCACGGATATTCTCAAGCCTTTCCGACTGATCTTTGTCCGAATGTGAAACGGGTATCACCTTGTCGGTGAATTTCGATCTTGAAGTCTCCTTTAATTCGGTCTGAACGGGCTTCGGAGGGTCGGAAAACATGGGAACGGCATAATCCGCTTCTGTTTTCGGCTTTCTTTCAAGATTCATCTCCGCAGGCTTTGAATCCTGCAATACAGCGTTTTTGACCGCAAAATAAAGCGCATCATAAATGAGCTTGTCATCGGAAAATCTCACCTCGGTTTTAGCGGGGTGAACATTCACATCCACCGTCTGAGGAGGGATATCCATAAACAGCACACAGGCGGGAAATTTCCCCTCCATAATGGAATTTTTGTAAGCCTCCTCAAGAGCGCTCATGCAGGTAAGAGATTTAACATATCGCCCGTTTATGAAAAAATGCTGCATGGAACGGTTTTTCCGTCCCCACAGAGGCTTCACCGTATATCCCGAAACGGAAATACCCCCCAGCCTGTAATCAACGGGCAGCATGGACGCCGCAAATTCCTTTCCGAAAACGGAATAAACAGCGGAATAAAGCCTGTTGTCCCCGGGAGTGAAAAGCTCCTGCCTGTTGTTCCTGATAAATCTGAAGGATATCTCGGGGTGGGAAACGGATATCTTGCTCACAATGGAAGCAATGGCATTGCCTTCGTATTTGTCCTGCTTCAAAAACTTGAGACGGGCAGGAACATTGTAAAAAATATCCCTGATAATAATAGTCGTGCCGTCGGGGCAGCCCGAGCGCTCAATAAGCTTTTCCTCGGTGCCCTCGATGATGTAATGGGTGCCGTATTCCTCGTCCTTGGTCTTGGTAATGACCTCGCATTTTGCAACGGCGCATATGGAAGCAAGCGCCTCCCCTCTGAATCCGAGAGTAAGAATTTTCGTCAGATCGTCTTTGACATTCAGCTTGCTTGTAGCGTGTCGGAGGAACGCCACAGGAACGTCCTCGTGAGCGATACCGCAGCCGTTGTCGGTTATTCTTATGTAGGAAATACCCCCCTGCTGAATCTCAACAGTAATGGCAGTAGCGCCGCTGTCAATGGAATTTTCCACAAGCTCCTTAATAACGGAGCTTGGACGTTCAATGACCTCACCTGCGGCAATAAGCTCTGCCAGCTCCTTGTCAAGCACATGGACCCTTGGCATTTTTTCACCTCCGAAACATCATCACTCGTTCAGCATATCGCAAAGCTCC
Organism: Oscillospiraceae bacterium; assembly: GCA_022787085.1. Taxonomy (GTDB): domain Bacteria; phylum Bacillota; class Clostridia; order Oscillospirales; family Ruminococcaceae; genus Huintestinicola. Next base: position 39,136 of record JALFVE010000028.1, read on the forward strand.
TGCAAAAGAGCCATAGCGTCTCTCGGCGAATACTCGTCGGGATTGGTTTTTTTGAGCCTTGAAAGCACCATTTCTTCCTTCATTGAGCCGAAGGATATCTGCTGCTCCTCCTCATGCTTTTTGGGAGCTCCGCCCGAGGCATATTTTTCAGCCTCCATCTCGGAAAGCAGCTCCTTAGCCCTGCCGATAACGCCCTTGGGAAGCCCCGCAAGCTTTGCGACCTCGATTCCGTAGCTGTCATCAACGCCGCCCTCAACGATCTTGCGTAAAAACTTAATGCTCTCCCCGTATTTTTTAACGGCAACGCTGTAATTCTTAACGCCCTCGACCCTGCCCTCAAGCCCGATAAGCTCGTGGTAATGAGTGGCAAAAAGGGTCTTGCAGCCGATTTTTTTCTTGTTGGCAATGTATTCCGCAACAGCCGTAGCAATGCTTATTCCGTCAAAGGTGGAGGTACCTCTGCCCACCTCGTCAAGAATAACAAGGCTCTGCTTTGTGGCGTGCTTTAAAATGTCCGCAACCTCGCTCATCTCCACCATAAATGTGGACTGTCCCGCAGTGAGATCGTCAGAGGCACCCACACGGGTAAAAATGCGGTCAACAATGGATATCCTTGCACTGTCCGCAGGCACGAAGCAGCCTATCTGCGCCATAAGCACAATAAGGGCAGTCTGCCTCATGAATGTAGATTTACCCGACATATTGGGACCTGTAATAATAGCCATTCTGCGGCTGTCGGTGTCAAGATAAACATCATTGGGTACATACAGCTCCCCGCTTATCATCTGTTCAACAACAGGGTGCCTGCCCCCCTTGATATCGAGAGTTCCGTCAATGACAATATCGGGCTTCACATAGCGGTTTCTCATAGAAACCTCCGCAAAGGAGCAGAGAACATCAAGAGCAGCGGCAGCCTGCGCCGTCTCCTGAACCTCTGTGAGCTTAGAGCCGATAAAATCCCTGACCTCGGCAAATATCTCCGCCTCCATCACAAGAGTTTTCTCGCTTGCACCCGCAATTTCCTCCTCAGCCTTTTTCAGCTCGTCGGTAATGAATCTCTCGCAGTTTGCAAGGGTCTGCTTGCGGATATATTCGGGAGGGACAAGATCATAATAGGATTTTGTGACCTCAATGTAATATCCGAAGACCCTGTTGTAGCCGATTTTCAGATTCTTGATGCCCGTTTTTTCCTTTTCTCTCGCTTCAATTTCATCAATAATGCCCTTGCCGCCCTTGATGATACCTCTCAGCCTGTCAAGCTCGGCATTGAAGCCGTCCTTGATAACGCCGCCGTCCTTAACAACAGGAGGAGGGTCATCGGAAATTGCATTATCCACAAGCGCAGCGATCTCTTTAAGCTCATGTATCCTGCTTTCAAGCCCTTTAAGAAGATTTGTCCTCGCATTTTTAAGAAGTGATTTGATAAGCGGCATCTGCTCGGCAGTGCGTGCAAGAGCCTTGATATCTCTGGGATTAGCAGTCTTGTAAACCACCCTCGTCATAAGGCGTTCAAGGTCATAAACACCCTCAAGAGCCGCTCCCAGCTCACCCTGCAAAACAGGGTCATTATAAAGCTCCTCCACAGCGTCAAGCCTGTCGATGATCGCCGCAGGCTTTAAGAGAGGCTGCTCGATGTAAGCACGCAGAAGTCTCTTTCCCATTGATGTGCGGGTGCGGTCAAGGACCCAGATAAGGCTTCCCCGCTTCTCCTTGTTGCGGAGAGTTTCGGTAAGCTCAAGATTGCGCCTTGCGGTAAGATCAATTTCCATAAACCGCTTGTCCGAATAGGTCACAAGCTCGGTAAATCTTCCCACCGCCGCCCGCTGGGTGTCGCTTATGTAATAGAAAAGTCCGCACAGCGCAGAAACGGAGCAGATATCCCCGTCGTCCACATTCATATCCGAAAGGCTCTCAGCAGAAAACTGAGCAAGGAGCGTTCCCAGATGAAGCTCCCTGTCGAACTTGTCCTCGGTGAGAACCGTTTCGCAAAGCTCCATTCTTGTGCGGATAAAATCCATCACCTGCTTTAATCCCGCAGCCTCATCATTCATAAGAAGCTCGGCGGGAGCAAAACGTGATATCTCATTGATAAGCGCCTCTGCAAGCTCCTCGGGGGGCTTATCCTTGTGGGAAAAAAGCTCCGCCGTTCCCGTGGAGATATCCGCAAAGCAGACGGAAGCCGCTCCGTCACGAACATACAGCGCAGCAATAAAATTATTCTTGGAATCGTCAAGAAGATTGCTTTCGGTGAGGGTTCCCGGGGTAACTATCCTGATAACGTCCCGCTTAACAAGCCCCTTCACAAGCTTGGGGTCCTCCATCTGCTCGCAGATAGCCACCCTGTAGCCTAAGTCGATAAGCTTTTTTATGTATATCTCGGCGCTGTGGTAGGGTATGCCGCACATGGGGGCACGTTCCTCCTGTCCGCAGTCTCTGCCTGTGAGAGTAAGCTCCAGAGCCTTGGAAACCACCACCGCATCATCGAAAAACATTTCATAAAAATCCCCCAGACGGAAGAACACGATATGCCCGGGATACCTGTCCTTAACGTCAAAATACTGCTGCATCATGGGAGAAAGCGTGCTGCGGTCAACGTTCATTTTCCGACCATTCCTCTTTTCTGATTTTTCTCCCCGCCGAATGGCGGGGAGATATCTTGCCTCTTGCCTCTAAAATCTCTTGCCTCTATTAGTGGCAATGGCTGTCCCTTAGTGACAGCCGCCGCAGGAAGCGCAGCTTCCCGTGCAGGAAACGGGATTTGACTCGGGGCAGGTCATGGGATCCTCGCCGTTTGCGGCGCAGGTAACGATATAGTTAATGCTGTCAAGAATACCGTCCATATCAGCCTTTGCAGCCTCGAAAGCCATCATCTTGGGATTTGTGACAACAGCGGCATAAAGCCTGTTGAGATCGTTGTTGAGGGCAGTGATGGTGTCGGTGTTCTTGTCTTCCTTAGCCATTTCGGAGTTCAGCTCCATCTTCTTAACGTTGAAATCGGTAATGTTCTTCTGAAGCTCCTCGTCCTTGTCGTTTGCAAGCTTGGCAGCCGCATAAGCCGCATATCTGGGGTCCTCCTGAAGTGCCTTTCCGAGAGCTCTTGCCGCTTCGATTACGTTCATTTTCAAAACAACCTTTCTATATAAGTTTTAGTATTACTATCCTTTGACAGTTAATAGTTAATTATACCACAAAACGTCCATTTTGTCAAATATCATCGAAAGGTTTTTTCTGCCTTTTTCCGAATAAAAAATGGCGCTTTCCCGAAGAAAAACGCCGTTAAAATTCATATCAGCTCGCCCTCGACCGCCCAGTTATGGGTCTTTGTAACTCTGACCTTTCTCATTGTACCGATAAGCTCGGGAGAACCCTTCACAAGAGTGATGATAAATTCGCCGCTCTTGCCGCTGATAAATTCCTCCTTGTAAACGCCGTCAAAAAGAACATCAAATTCCGCTCCCAGAAAGCGCTTGTAATGCTCCTCGGAGATCTCACGCTGAACCGCAAGCAGCTCACGGAACCATTTTCCCTTGTCCTCCTCGGAGGTGCGGTCAATAATTTCCGCCGCCCTTGTGCCCGTCCGCTTGGAGTAGATGAACGAGAAAATATTGTCATACTTCACAGCTTTTACAATATCGAGAGTAGCCTTAAAATCCTCATATGTCTCGTTTGGAAAGCCCACGATAATATCAGTCGAAACAGACAGTCCCGGCATTACCTTTCGGGCATAATCCACCATATCCATATATTGCTCAGCAGTATAACGCCTGTTCATTTCCTTTAAAATACGGTCGCTGCCCGACTGGAGGGGCAGATGAACGCTGCGGCATATCTTCCTGCTCTCCGAAATAACATCAAAAAATTCCTTTGTAGCGTCCTTTGGGTGGGGGGACATGAATCTCACCCTGAAATCCCCGTCAATATTATCAATACGCCTGAGAAGCTCGGGAAAATCAATTTTCTCCTCAAGCCCCCTGCCGTATGAATTGACATTCTGCCCTAAAAGCATGATCTCCCTGCATCCGTCGGCAGTGAGCCTCTTGATCTCCTCGATAATTTTTTCGGGGCTTCTGCTCCGCTCCCTGCCCCTTACATAGGGCACAATGCAGTAAGAGCAGAAATTATTGCAGCCGTACATAATTGAAACGCCCGCCTTGAATTTCTCACTTCTCACAGCGGGAATATCCTCAAAGCATTCGGTATTTCTCTCGGCGGTGTCAACTATAAAGCCCTTTTGAGTGAGAGCCTCATAAATCAGCCTCGGCAGTTCCTTTGCGGCAAATGTGCCGAAAACAATATCCACATGGCGATAGGATCTCTTTATTTTTTCTGCGGTTTTCGGCTCCTGCCCCATACAGCCGCCCACGGCAATTATCATGTCGGGCTTCTGCTCCTTGAGCCGCTTTAATTCTCCGATATTGCCGTAGACTTTAAGCTCGGCATTTTCCCTGACGGCGCAGGTGTTGAGGATAATAATATCCGCAGAGCTCATATCCTCGGTAACGCCGCAGCCCATAAGAGTAAGCTGTCCCAGAAGCCTCTCGCCGTCGCTCACATTCTGCTGACAGCCGTAGCTGTGAACGCAGCAAAGGGGCGGCGCTTCTCTTTTTGCGAAAATTTCCCTTACCGCATTAATGTAATTTATCTCCATTTATGTACTGCCTTCCGATCAATAAACATAATACTTATCGTAGCCCATTGCGGTGAGAGCCTTAACAGCACGGTCAAACTCGTCCGCAGACATGGATTCCCTGTCCAGCATGGGATATGATGGCAGCTCGCCGCAGCGGTCGGAGACCTCTCCGAAAATCGCAGTTATCTTCTCATACATCTCCATGTCGTCAAGAATAATTTCCTCATCCCCCGCAACCATGGTGCGGCTGATGTTGTTTTCGGAGTAATCTATCATTATCCTGCAGCCTGTCAGCTCTTCGGGATAGAAAAGCTCGCTGTAGCCCCTGATAACGGAATTTGCCGTAATTCTGAGCATTACCTCGGTGCCCGCATCATTGCCCGCATTGTTCATCATAACCGCAAGGCTTGTGAGAGCGTGATACCTGTCACTGTAGGGAGAGACCTCCTCGCCCAGCATATCAATATCCGAGGAACGGAACTCGGGGAATATGAAATCATCGCAGATAATTTCGTCAAAGCCCGCCGTTCCAAGCTCGGTAATAATATCGCAGAGATACTCCCGGGCAGTTTCATCAAAGGGAGAAAGCCATGGCTTGCCGCCCTTGTCGGGAGATGTGTCAAGCCATGTGTCCCCGTCCTCGCTGCGGTATGAGCCGTCACGGTAATCTCCGTAGCGGTTGTTGTCATAAAGCACGGAAACAAGGGCAACGGGGCGAAGCCCCCTGCTCTCGGCAGCACTTACGATCTGAGCGGCTGAAAGCTCGGATTCCACAGGATCATTGCCGTCAATGACCGTATCAACAAAATCAAGCTCCGTTGCGTAATGGAAAATTCCGCCCTCGGTCTTAACGGGGAAAATAACAGCGCTGCAGCCGTCTGCCGCAAGCTCGTCAAGAGCGGCATTCAGGCTGTCCTCGTCCGCCATGAAATCGGGGTCGAGATAATACGCCGCACCGCCCTCCTTAACAAGCGGCGCAGGAGCGGCAGTTTCCGAAACAGCTTCGGAAACCGTCTCGGAGACAGCCTCGGTCGCAGCGGGCAGCGTCGCAGCAGGCAGCGTCACAGCATTGCTTTCGGAAGCAGCTGTATCCGCACCGCTCTGTACAGCTTCGGATAAATCGGGCAGGCTTTCGGAAACAACATCCGTATCGGAGGGAGACCATGGCTGAGACTCGGTCCTGTCGGGACGGGAAGCGATATATCTTCCGATAGGACCCGCCACGCTGTAGCCCACAAATATAAGCGCCGCAACAGCCGCCGCACCCGCAATTATCTTGACGGTATTCTCATTTCTTCTTTTTATTTTGTAATGCCTTTTTGGTTTAAAAATTTTCTTTCTTCGTTTCATTATCCTTTGTCCTTTCTGTCTATATAAAAGAGGGAGCGTGTCCTGCGATGCCGAACACCGCCATAGCCATTATCCCCGAGAATATCATAACCGCAGGGAAGCCTCGGAACGCTCTCGGAACATCCTTTGAATAAAGCTTCTGATAAACTCCCGAGAGCATATAGGAGGCAGCTGTGAAGCCCGCTCCCGCCGTTAATCCGAAAAGGAGATATTCGCCGAGAGAGGAGCAGCCCGAAGCGCTCAGGAATATTGTACCCATCACAGCGCTGTTAAACGCAGAGATATGCACATATTTTTTAATTTTAGAAAATTTTGACCTTGCAAACAGAAAAATGCACAGCAGGGTCATCAGATAAATACCGCCAACAATAAAAGCATAAAGCGCCACAAGGAACTGCCTGCCGCCCTCGGCAGAAAAAAGCTGAGATACTGCCCACATAGCGGCGGAGGCAGTCAGCGTGAAATAGGATACGCCGAGACAAACTCCCGGGAGTGTCCTGTTATTCTTAGCGGCAGCGATCATGGGAGTAATGCCGAAGGCTCGGGCAAAGACGAAATTTTCCGAAATGACCGAAGTCAGGACGGAGAGAATAAAGCCCTGAAAAAATCCCGCATCGTTCATCTGCCGCCCTCCTTCCTGAATAATCTTATAAATGCGCCCATGAGACCGATGAGAATGAATCCGCCGCAGGGAGCGTTCAGCAGAGGGACAGTGACGCTTACTCCGTAAAGAGTGCCGTCAATGCCGCCCGTTGAGAAAAGCTCTCTCACAAACCCAAGAAATATTATCGCCAGAGAAAATCCCATAATGTGGGAAATAACATCAAGGACCATTCTGCCCTTTTCCATACGGAAGAATCTCAGCTCCGCCGCACGGGTTATAAACTCGCCCGAAACGATCATGGGAAGAAAAACACCAAGCTTTGACAGGTCATACTCAAGCCTTTCGCTCCAAAAAATATAAAAGGGGATATACACCGCCGCCGCAATAAAAGTATATAATATTATACGAAGAGCATATGGCAGCTTTTTGGGCAGAAAGGAGGATATCATCAGCGACATGAGCGTGACCGACGAAAACACCGCCGCATAGCAAAGAGCGCCCCGCAGGGTATTTGCGGCAATAACGGCGGGAGCCAGAGACATTCCCGCAGCAAAAACGGGATTGTGAGAAAATATTCCTTCAGAAAACGACCATTTTTTCTCAGTCTTCTCCACCATCTCCGCCTCCTGTCATAGCAATAGTCTCGTTGATATCCTCTTCGTATTTACCGAAAATGCTTTTCGCCCTTTTTCTACGGCGGGAAAGCTCGCCGAACCTGCCTGTAAGCCCCGCAAAGGGCGCAGCCAGAACCGCCGCATATACAACGGGATTTTCAAGACGGGATATCTCCCCCGCCGCAATAACCAGCAGCCCCGAGATCACCCCGAAGAAAACCCTTTCGGGCGCAGTTTTCGGAACGATGTTGATATCCGAGGAGAGAAATGCGGAGCCGAAAAGGAGCATACCGCCCGCAAGAGCGGTCTTTACCCTGAAAATGCCGCCCTGAGCCATGCTCCATCCGAGAACGAGAGCAAGCTGGGTAAAGAAAACCGTTCCCGACACAGCCCTTTGGGATATGAGATAAAGCGCACACACCGCCGTCAGCACCGTAAAGGTGCAGCCCATAGGACCTGTGAAATTGCCGATAAGCAGCTCAATATCCGTGTATGAAGCGGATGTAGCCTGAGCCGACGAATAGGTAAAGGAGGGATACAGCCCCTCTGTGATGATATTCCCGAGGGGAAGCTCCGTCATGGGCTTCGGGTATGACAGAACCGCAGAGGGAAAGCACAGCTCTGCGAAAATATATCCCGCTGCAGCGCAGCTTACTATCTCCCTGCCATGACCGCCGAAGGGGTGCTTTGCAATGCATATGGCAAATGCGCAGGCAGCGGCAGCCACAGTATAAGGAACGGATGCAGGCATCATCAGGGCAACAGTCAGCCCCGTAATGATGGGAGAAATGTCATGGATATGCAAAGTTCTTCTCTGCATAATAAGACAGAGAACGTCCAGCGCCCAGCAAACAGCGGCGCACATGACCGCCAGCACAGCCGCCCTCATGCCGTAATAATAAACGGACATTGCCGAGATCACCGCAAGTACAAGAAGGAGATTGACCATGGCTCCGAAATCCTCGGGACGGCGGCTCTCTCCGTCTTTGCCGCTTCGGACAAAGGTGGTGAGCATACGAGGTTCTTTCTTTTTCATATATATTATCCTTAAAAAATCTTTGACTTTACGAATAGGGGGGAACGCCTTGCGAATAGAACGAACGGGCGCAGCCGCAGCAAAGGCAATTATCACAGGAAATGAGCTGCGCCGTGCAGGACTGACTGTTACCGAGCTGCAAAACGGAATGCCCGCAGCTCTGCCGCTTATCGCCGAAATAGCGGAAAAAGCGTTTCCCGAAGGGGAACGGGTACGCATTTCGGTGGAGATATATCCCGCAAAATGGGGAGGGTGTATTTTTGTCATGACCCGAAACAGAAGCGACGAAAGGCTCTGCAAAATGATAATCACCGCATATTCCGCCGACGTGATAACAGAGCTGTGCCGAAAAATAGCAGATATGGGGCTATGCTGCCCCGAAAGCGTCCTTGTGGGCGGCTGTGATCATTTAAGGCTGATCGCAAGCCTTCCCGAGGATATGCTCCTGTTCGGCAGCCTTGAAGAAGCAAGCTTTTTCCCCGCCGACGAAGCATCTCTCGCAAAGCTCTCCGAGCATGACAGGATAATAATCCCGAAAAATGCGGTCGCCCTGCTCGCAAAATTATCTCATCGAACGAGCAGCGGCAGCCATATCGCCCTTGAAGAGATATGAGCCTGCAACGAGAATATCAGCCCCCGCCTCTCTTACAAGAGCGGCGGTCTCGGCGTTGATGCCGCCGTCCACCTGAATGTGAGCATGGGGACATTCCCTGTTGATATATTCTCTCAGCTCTTTAATTTTGGGTAGCATATCATGCATAAAGCCCTGACCGCCGAAGCCCGGCTCAACGGTCATAACGAGAACCATATCGGCAGAGCTTACAAAGGGAAGAACAGCTTCTGCGGGAGTTGCGGGCTTAATTGCAATGCCCGCCTTTTTTCCCTTTTCCTTAATCTCACGGATAACTGCGGCGGGGTCGGACTGGGATTCAAGATGAAAGCTTATCATATCCGCTCCGCTGTCTGCAAAAACGCCGATATATTTCAGGGGGTCGGTTATCATAAGATGAACATCGATGAACATATCCGTATACTTGCGGACTCCCGCAAGAACAGGTATTCCATAGCTGATATTGGGCACGAAAACACCGTCCATTACGTCAAAATGAACATGGTCACAGCCGCTTTTCTTTATCCTGTCAAGCTCCTCTCCCAGGCGGCAGACATCCGCACTGAGGATAGAAGCGGAAACGATCGTATCCAATGCAAAAAGACTCCTTTAACGCAAAAATAAGAAGAAATGCCGCCGTAAAGACAGCTATACATATTAAGTATAAACCAAGTTCGCCCCGCCGTCAATACAAATTTCGGGCGGATTTTTCATTTCGGAAAATTCGACTATTTTCGAGGGACGGCAAACAAAAGGCTTGTGCAAATTAATTAGTACGTCCCCCATATCCTGCCAAAGTCGGCGTAAATTGTTATGAAAATATTAAATTATACATTTTCCTCTTTACTTTTATATTTTAGAGTGCTAAAATAGAATTATACCGATTCCGTAATAAAAAAGGAAAAAAATCTAACCGAAAGGAATGTATATATCATGGATGAAAACAGAGCAGACGAAAAGAGCCTCAGCTTTCTTTACGACGCAATTCTAAGCCTTGAAACAAGGGAGGAATGTGCAAAATTCTTAGACGACCTCTGCACCTCTCTGGAGCTGAAATCACTGTCCCAGAGAATGCTGGTGGCGAAAATGCTTTCCGAGAAGAAGATATATAACAATATCGTTGCGGGAACAGGCGCAAGCACCGCCACCATCAGCCGTGTGAACCGCACCCTTAACAGCAAGTACAGCGGCGAGGGATACCGAATCGTGTTCGAGCGTCTGAAGAATGTGACCACCGATGATATCCTCGGCGTGAACACAGGCGCCGAAGGCTCGGAGGACAAGTAAGAATTGAGCGGCTACAGCGCATTTGCGTATTTTTACGACAGACTCACCGAGAATATTTCCTACAAGGCAAGAGCCGAATATTTCGACAGTCTCATAAAGCTCCACGGCGGCAAAAAGGGAATACTTTTAGACCTTGCCTGCGGAACGGGAAGCCTTTCCGAGGAGCTTGCGAAAATGGGCTATGACGTTATCGGAACAGACGCCTCGGAGGAAATGCTCTCCTGCGCCATGGACAAGAAATTTGAAAGCGGGCTGCCCATTCAGTATCTTTGTCAGGACATGACAAGGCTTGATATGTTCGGCACAATTGACGTTACCCTCTGCGCTCTGGACAGCATAAATCATCTGTCCTGCCTTGAGGATATAAGAAAAACCTTTGAAAGAGTCTCGCTGTTCTGCGAACCCGGGGGGCTGTTCATTTTTGATATTAACACACCCCATAAGCACAGGAATATCCTCGGGAACAGCACCTATGTCTATGACCTTGAGGATGTTTACTGCGTGTGGCAGAACACATTTGCGGAAAATTCCCCCGATAATCGGGTGGATATTTCCCTTGATATTTTTGAAAAAAACAAGAGCGGCACATATGAAAGATACACAGACGAGCTTTCGGAGATCGCCTTTGAACGTGATATCATCGAAAAGGAGCTTATTAGCTCGGGAATGACGGTGGAGGCGGTCTATGATTATGATTCCCTCGAATCTCCCCGACCCGAAAGCGAGAAGCTGGTATTTGTGGCAAAAAAGCCGATGTGCCCATAAAAAAAAGGAGTAACCCCTGTTATGGCAAAAATCGTAAGGACGATCTCCGAGGACGCATCCGTTGTGGCGACGGCAATTGACGCAACGGACATAGTTTCGGAGATTGAAAGAATACACAAGACCTCTGCGGTCGTTACCGCAGCCTTAGGCAGGCTCACTGTTGCCGCATCGCTTATGGGAATAGGCCTCAAGGGCGAAAAAGACACCCTCACCCTGAGAATGAACGGAAACGGTCCCGCAGGAGCGCTTATCGCCGTTGCGGACAGCTTCGGAAACGTAAAATCCTACGTCTGCAATCCCGTTGTTGAGATACCTCTCAATAAGTTCGGCAAGCTGGACGTTTCGGGTGCGGTGGGAAAGGACGGCACCCTTTCGGTGGTAAAGGATCTGGGACTAAAAGAGCCTTACTGCGGTCAGGTGCCCATCGTTTCGGGTGAGATTGCCGAGGATATCGCAAGTTATTTTGCGACCTCCGAACAGATACCCACCGTCTGCGGACTGGGCGTTCTCGTAAATCCCGACCTGACTGTTAAGGCGGCAGGAGGATATCTTGTCCAGCTTCTTCCCTTTGCGGACGAGAGCTGCATTGATATCCTAGAGAAAAATGTAAATTCTCTTCCCTCCGTTACACAGATGCTCTCCTCGGGCGTTACAGCCGAGGAAATGGCGATGAAGGTACTTGAGGGCTTAAAGCCCAATGTAATGGACGATCTCACCGCCTCCTACAAATGCGACTGCTCAAGGGAAAGAGTGGAAAGAGCGCTTATCTCCATCGGCAGCGCTGAGCTTGACGAAATGGCTGAGGAAGAAGAAAATTCCGAGGTATGCTGTCATTTCTGCGGAAAGAAATACAATTTCACCTCCGAACAGATAAGGGAGCTTTCCCGTCAGGCAAGGTCATAATCTCCCCCATCACAGAATATTATATAAACAGTCTAATAAGTCCTAATCTGAAAGGAATGAGCCGAATGGCAAAAACAAGAGTCGCCGTTATCTTCGGCGGAATGTCAAATGAGCATGATATCTCGCTTATTTCAGCTTCAAACGTAATCTCCCATCTGGACCCCGACAAGTACGAGATTATCCCCATCGGGATAACCCGAAAGGGAAGGTGGTTCTTCTATCCGGGAGATATCTCCTGCATCAAGGAGGACAGCTGGGAAAGCGATCCCGACTGCGTTCCCGCAGCAATTCTCCCCGACCCCCTTTACAGAGGCATTGCAAAGATCACCGACAACCGCATTACAATTGTGAAGGTTGACGTGGTGTTCCCCGTGCTTCACGGAAAATTCGGCGAGGACGGCACTCTGCAGGGGCTTCTGGATATGTCGGGAATACCCTATGTGGGCTGCGGCTGTTTTGCCTCCGCCGCCTGCATGGACAAGGAATACGCCCACACCGTCTTAGAGAAAAACGGCGTGAACATGGCAAGGTACAGAACCGTAAGACAGAGCGATCTGGGCAATCTTGACGCAGTATGCGAGCAGATAGCAGATGAGCTTGACTATCCTCTGTTTGTAAAGCCCGCCTGCAGCGGCTCCTCGGTGGGAGTTAACAAGGCTTCCTGCTTCGAGGACTTAAAAAATGCCGTCAAGCTTGCATTTACCCATGACAAAAAGGTCATCGTGGAGGAATTTATCAAGGGCAGGGAGCTGGAATGTGCCGTTCTCGGAACGGACAACCCCTTCGCCTCGGACGTGGGTGAGATACTCTCCTGCAATGATTTCTATGATTATGACGCAAAGTACATACTGGGTACCTCGGGGCTTAATATCCCTGCGGATATCCCCCTTGAAGCTTCCAAGGAGATCCGTGAGACTGCCGTAAAGGCATTCAAGGCGCTGGGCTGCTTCGGGCTTTCGAGAGTGGATTTCTTCCTTGCGGACAACGGAAGGGTGTATCTCAACGAGCTGAATACCATGCCCGGATTTACCTCAATAAGTATGTACCCGAAGCTTATGGAAAAGCTTGGCATCCCCTACGGCGAGCTTCTTGACAGACTGATAAAGCTTGCATTTGAAAGAAACTGATGAAAGGTAACTGATGATATTATGGCAGATTTCTCGGTGCAGAGCAGCGAAAAGGCTATCGGAGTATTTGATTCGGGGCTTGGCGGGCTAACCTGCGTTTCTGAGCTTATGAAGCTCATGCCCTCGGAAAATATCATATATTTCGGAGATACCGCAAGAGTTCCCTACGGCACAAGGAGCAAGGAGACTATTCTGGAATACGCCCGTCAGGACGTTAATTTCATCAAGAGCTTTGACGTGAAAATGATAATCGCCGCCTGCGGAACGGTTTCCTCGGTGGTGGGAAAGCAGAAGGATTTTGCGGGAGATGTCCCGTTCACAGGCGTTGTGATACCCGCCGTACAGGCAGCCTGCGCCGCCACCCGAAACGGCAGGATAGGCGTTATCGGAACAGCGGCAACCATCCGCTCGGGAGCTTACGGAAAGGCTATACGAAACATCAGGCAGGACGCCGTTGTTATCGGAAATGCCTGCACAATGTTTGTCCCCATGGTGGAAAACGGCATTACCGATAAAAATGATATCGTGGTAAAGGAAATGATAAAGCGGTATCTTGAGCCTATCAGGCGGGAAAATGTGGATGTTCTGATTTTAGGCTGCACCCATTATCCCATTCTTCACGAAGCAATTGCTGAATATATGGGAGAGGATGTTAGGCTTATCTCCTCGGGAGCAGAGGCAGCTAAATTCACCATGAATATGCTGGCAGGAAAAAATATGCTCTCAGAGCGCACCGAAAGCGGAAAGGTCTCCTATTATACCAGCGACAGCAAGGAGCTTTTCGAAGCAAACGCCCATGCATTTATCGGCAGCCGCCTGATGGGAGAGGTAACGCAGATATCCATTGACGATATCATTCAGAAGTAAATATTATCAAGAAGGAATGAAAAAAATGGCTCCGTCAAAAGCAAAAAAAGTGACCATTACAGTTAAAAGCGTCTCGGACACCAAAAACGGTCTCCCCGACGTTATGGAGCTTATCACCCAAGGGACATATAAGCCCGTAAAGCTCGGCAATGCCAATGGTTGGGAGATATCCTATGAGGACAGTGAGGCAACGGGCTTTGCAGGCTCCACAACCACCGTTTCCTGTATCGGAGATACCCTTGCCTCCATGACCAGAAGCGGCAGTGCCGATGCTCACCTTGTGATCGAGAAGGACCGCCGCCACCACTGCCATTACGGCACCGAATACGGCGATATGCTTCTGGGAGTATCCGCCTCAAAGATAATCAACCGCCTAACTGAGGACGGAGGCGTGCTTTATTTCAAATACACCATTGACGTAAATTCCGCACTGATAAGCGAAAACGAGGTCTATCTTGAAATAACCGCCCAATAATACAGTACCCGTCCGCAGGAACGGACGGGTACAATTTATATAAAACGGCACCCGGTACCGATGGGACGGGTCCCCCAAGGACGAAGGGTCTGCGTTCCTCCGCCGCCCGTCCTGCCAGACTGAGCTGATGCCGTATTATAATTTATGCGGCAGAGTTCAAGGCTGTTCACGCCGCAGAAAACGTGATCGGAAGGAATTTTCGGGAAAAATGCGGATAGGGCGGAAAAACTCTCCCGAAAACGTCTAAGCCCCGAGCATAAAGGAAAGGAAAAAAATTTTATGAAGCTGATGTTTGCCTCAGATATACATGGTTCAGCCCCCGCCTGCAAAAAGCTCCTTGAGCGCTTTGAAGCAGAATCTCCGAAGAAGCTCATTCTTCTGGGCGACCTGCTCTATCACGGTCCCCGGAACGATCTTCCGGAGGGCTATGCGCCAAAGGAGGTCATCTCCATGCTGAACAATTTGAAAAAAGACCTTCTCTGCGTAAGAGGAAACTGCGAGGCAGAGGTTGACCAGATGGTGCTCACGTTCCCCGTAATGGCGGATTATATGACGCTGTGGCTCGGGGACAGAATGGTTTTCTGCACTCACGGACATCTTTTCGACCCCGATAATATGCAGCTTTTAAATAAAGGCGATGTTGTCATAAGCGGTCACACCCATCTTTTCCGAGCAGAGGAAAAGGACGGGATATATATCATAAACACAGGCTCCGTATCCCTGCCCAAGGGCGGAAATCCCCGCAGCTATGTAATTTACGAGGACGGTAAATTCACCGTTAAGGATATGGACGGAAATCCGCTTTCCGAAATTATTCTTAAATAAAAAAAATCGGTCGGACATAACGCCCGACCGAATAAATAAAATTTATCCCTCAGAATTTTCCTCGGAAGCGTCCTCCTCGGGAGCTTCCTCACCCGATTCCGCCTCAGGATCGCTGTCAGCGGCAGCGGGAGAAGGCTCACCTGCCGCAAGGATGGTTGCCGCATAGTTTATCTCACGGTAATTAACATTCTTCACCGCCATCTCCACATCGGAAAACTCAACATAATAATTGTAGGAGCGGTCATAGCCCTGCTCGGGGTCGGTGTAGAAATATCTGTAGCAATAGGTTGAATCATTGGAAACAGTCCGCTTGATGTAATAGGGCTTGAGACCCAGCTTCTTGTTCACGCTCTTGATGCTCATGCCGTAATCCAGAGAGTTCTGGTCAAGCATTTCAGCCATCTTCCTGCCCTTCCAGTTGAGCTTGAGCTGAGTGAAATCATAATATTCCACAGCGGTGATGATATCGTCCTCACCCACAGTAAGAAGAATTACCCATCTGGGCTGCTCCGAGCCGCTTACCTTGGTGGTTTTATCGGAAATGCAGATGTAGTCAAAGCTTGTCATGTTGTTGATCATGCCGTTTGCACTTTTCTTCTCAAAGGTAAGACCCGTTTCGGACTCGGCAAATGCCACGTTCCTGCCCACAGGTATCTTCTGAGCGGCGTTGTAGCCGTCGCTTGAGCCTAAAAGCTGCATGATGATAACAACTATCACGATAACGGCAATAAGCGCAAGGCATATCCCCGCAGCCTTGAGCTTCTTTGCAAGAGCCGCCTTTTCCTCGGCAGTGCGCTGCTTCTTCTCCTTTTTGGGCTTTGGAGCTTTTTCCTTTTTGGGCTTAGCCTGCTTTTTCATACGACCCTTGTCGTCAACATTTTCGGGAAGCACAGGAGCGTCCAGCTCTGCGCCGCAGGCTTCGCAGAATATATTTCCGTCGGGGCATTCGCTGCCGCATTTTTTGCAGATCATTTTATTCCGCCTTTCTGTTAAATATATGCAATTTCTGAAATGGTTACAAAACAGTTACACAGATAATGATACCACATTTTCTGAGTTTTGTCAACAGAAACGGCGGTTTTAATACAATTTTAATACTGCGCCTGAATTTCGCAGGATTTTAAAAGCATTGTTTCAGATTTAGCCGAATCAAATATCATCAAACGGACAAATAAGCATAATTTTGCAAGTTTATTATATTTTTCTTGCAAATACTATTGACAAAATTGTTTTTATATGTTAGAATGGAAATACATCGGGACTCTGTGAAAAAAGCAGTCCCAGTGAAAGGAGAGCCTGTATATGCCGTCAGCAAAAGCCATAATCGCCGCAGCGTCAGAGGATATCAGGGCAAGCCTGTCCTCCATGTGCGCCGAGGCGGAAATTGCGGATATAACCGTAACCGACGGCGGCAGCCTGAAGGAGCTTTTTGCGGAAAACGCCTATGATATCGCCCTTCTCGTCCTCCCCTTTGAGGACCGCTTCGGAGCGGATACGGCGGTATATTTATCAAAAAGCTATGATACCGAGGTAGTGACCTTCGTTCCCTCAAAGCTTTATGATGATGTATGCTCAAAGCTTGCAAGAACAGGGGGGCTCATCCTCCCGAAATCAGCCCCGAGAGCGCTTATAATAAACGCACTGCGAAACGCTGTTCATACCAAGGAAAGGCTGGACGGACTGCGGGAGGAAAAGCAGACTCTCTCCGAAATGGTCAACGAGATGAAGCTTGTGAACCGAGCAAAATGCGTTCTTATCGAATATCTGCGCATATCCGAAAAGGAAGCCCACAGGCAGATGCAGAAGCGTGCCATGGACCAGAGGATAACTCTAACCGAGGTAGCTGCAGACATTCTCAAGACATATGAATACAATTAAGGAAGTGCTTTCTTTATGAAGTTCACTAAAATGCAGGGCATAGGCAATGATTATATTTATGTAAACTGCTTTGAGGAAAGGGTGAATGAACCCGAAAGGGTATCGCAGATAGTGAGCGACCGTCATTTCGGCATAGGCGGAGACGGTCTTGTGCTGATAATGCCCTCGGACAAGGCGGATTTCAGAATGAGGATGTTCAATGCCGACGGCAGCGAGGGAAATATGTGCGGCAATGCCACCCGCTGTATCGGAAAATTCGTTTATGACAACGGACTTACGGATAAAACGGAAATAACTCTCGAAACAAAGAGCGGCATAAAATATCTTACGCTGTATCCCGAAAACGGCAAGGTGAAAACCGTTCTTGTGAATATGGGAAAAGCAATTTTAAAGCCCTCGGATATTCCCATGAAGGCAGAGGGAGACAGCTTTATAAATAAGCCTGTCACCGTTATGGGAAAAGAGGTTTTCATCACCGCAGTATCAATGGGAAATCCCCATGCAGTCACATATGTTGACGATGTGGAGGGACTGGAGCTTGAAAAGATAGGTCCCGCATATGAAAATCACCCGATGTTTCCCGAGAGAGTAAACACGGAATTTATAAAGGTCCTTGACTCACGTACCATTCAGATGAGAGTCTGGGAGCGTGGCTCGGGAGAGACATGGGCGTGCGGAACGGGAGCCTGCGCAGCGGCGGCTGCTTCGGTGGAAAACGGCTATTTCAGTCACGGCGAGGAGATAACCGTCAAGCTCAGAGGCGGCGACCTTTTCATCACCTATGAAGCGGACGGAACAGTCCTTATGAGAGGCGCTGCGGAGACGGTATTCACAGGCGAGATAGACCTTTGATTTTTTGTGAAAGGACAGATACCAATGGTTAAGATAAACGAAAATTTTCTGACAATGAAGAAAAATTATCTCTTTATAGATATTGCAAAGCGGCTCAAGGCATTTACCGAGGCAAATCCCGACAAGCCACTTATCAGAATGGGAATCGGAGATGTTACGCTGCCCCTTGCTCCCGTTGTGGTCGAGGCTATCAAGAAGGCAGCGGACGAAATGGGCGTTAAGGAGACCTTCCGAGGCTATGAGGACAGCGGCTCGGGCTATGATTTTCTGAAAGAAGCCATTGCGGGATATTACAAAAGCTTCGGCGTTTCTCTCGAGCTTTCGGAAATTCGTGTGAACGACGGTGCTAAGGCAGACTGCGGAAATATTGTTGATATTTTCGGGGACGGCAACACCATTCTTGTAACAGACCCCGCATATCCCGTTTATGTGGATTCAAATAAAATGGCAGGCAGAGATGTGATTTATGCCGATTCCAATGAGGAAAACGGCTTTGCTGCAATGCCTGATGAAAATGTCCATGCAGATATAATTTATCTCTGCTCCCCCAACAATCCAACAGGCTCTGTTTACACAAAGGCACAGCTCAAGGAATGGGTGGATTATGCAATAAAGAATGAAGCTGTAATAATTTTCGATTCGGCATATGAAGCATTTATCTCAGACCCCGAGCTTCCCAGAAGCATTTATGCGGTGGAGGGTGCAAAGAAATGCGCAATTGAGATGTGCTCCTTATCAAAGACCGCCGGCTTTACGGGCACCCGCTGCGGATATACCGTAATCCCCGAGGAGCTTACAGTCAAAGCCTCCGACGGCTCTGATGTGAGCCTTGCGCAGATATGGGGACGCAGGCAGGGCAGCAAATTCAACGGCGTTTCCTATCCCATTCAG
This sequence comes from Oscillospiraceae bacterium, assembly GCA_022787085.1. Classification (GTDB taxonomy): domain Bacteria; phylum Bacillota; class Clostridia; order Oscillospirales; family Ruminococcaceae; genus Huintestinicola. The sequence continues at coordinate 57,850 of JALFVE010000028.1, forward strand.
CGCGGTGCGGAAGCGGTTTTCACCCCCGAGGGACAGAAGCAGACCCACGAAGCCATTGATTATTACAGGCGGAATGCCAGGGTCATGGCAGACGCACTCACCGAGCTTGGAATAAAGTTCACAGGCGGAATAAATTCCCCCTACATCTGGCTCAAGTGCCCCAATGGAATGGGCAGCTGGGAATTTTTCGATTATCTTTTAAATAACATTCAGGTTGTGGGCACTCCCGGAGAGGGCTTCGGCAAAAACGGCGCAGGCTGGTTCAGGCTCACAGCTTTCGGAACCTATGAGAACACGGTTGAGGCTATGAGAAGATTCAAGGAGCTTTTAAAATAATTCGAATAAATTCCCCGGGAAGAATTTTGAGTTCTTCCCGGGGAATTTTTACGATGAAGATGGCTTATACTAATTCCACACCGTTCTATAGACAAGGACGGTAGATAGAATTTCGTCAATCTAGGAAAGCGACTGCAGGCGGGCTTGCCGCCCGGCAAGGGAGCTTGACGACGAGTGACGAAATTATAGCTGCCGTATCTGTCTATAGGTTGGTGCGGAATTAGTATTATATGCTTTCAATTGCAAATTGTTAATTATAAATATTTCGCTCCCATGCCTAACCGACAGAGGAGCGAATCTTCTTTAGAAATAATCAGATAGAATAAACCTGATCAGCCTTGAGAATTGTAAATCCGCCCTCGGTGAGAGCCTCAAGAGCCTTGTCATTGTTCTCGACTCTGAGGATAGCAAATGCATTATCTCCCGATTTTTCCACGAAAGCATACATATACTCAACGGAGATATTTGACTTGTAAAGGCAGTCCACAGCCTCTGCAAGTCCGCCGGGACGGTCGCCTATGCAAACAGCAATAACGTTTGTAACGGAAATAGTTACCTCTGCCTCTTTAAGCACCTGAGACGCCTTGTCGGGGTCATTCACGATAAGGCGGAGGATTCCGAAATCCCTTGAATCCGCAACGGAAAATGCACGGATATCAACATTGTTGTCGGCTAAAAGACGAGTAACTGCGCTGAGCTTGCCGGGCTTGTTTTCAACGAATACAGATAACTGCTTAACTAACATAATATCATTCCTTTCTGCCAAAAAATCAGTCATGAAGCTTTCTCTTGTCGATAACTCTTACAGCCTTGCCCTCGCTTCGTGCAATAGTCTTGGGAGATACAAGATGTACCTTGGGGCTGATTCCGAGTATCTGCTTGATAGCGGCGGTAAGAGCTTTTTCCTTGTCCTGAATACCCTTAACGGTATCGGTGAACTGCTCCTCGTTCATTTCAACGAAAACATCGAGAGTATCGGTGTTGTTAACTCTGTCAACCTCGATCTGATAGTTGGGAGCATAGCCCTGCTCGATAAGAACGGTCTCGATCTGTGAGGGGAATACATTAACGCCTCTGATAATGAGCATATCATCGCTTCTGCCCATGGGCTTTGTCATCTTGATAAGCGTTCTTCCACAGGAGCACTTTTCACGGGTGAGGACGCAGATATCACGGGTCCTGTAACGGAGGAGAGGGAAGGCCTCCTTTGTAATGCTTGTGAATACAAGCTCGCCCTTTGAACCCTCGGGAAGGACCTCGCCTGTGTCGGGGTCGATTATCTCGGGGATAAAGTTATCCTCGTTGATGTGCATACCCGACTGCTCGCTGCACTCAAATGCAACGCCCGGTCCGCTTGTCTCGGTCAGACCGTAGATATCATATGCCTTGATTCCGAGAGATTTCTCGATCTCACGTCTCATCTCCTGTGTCCATGGCTCTGCGCCGAAAATACCTGCCTTCAGCTTGATATCATCGGGAGTAAGACCCATTTCCTTGAGTGTCTCGCCTATGTATGCAGCATAGGAGGGTGTGCAGCAGAGAATGGTTGAGCCTAAGTCTCTCATAAACTGAATCTGTCTCTCGGTATTTCCCGAGGACATGGGAAGAGTAAGGCAGCCTACCTTGTGAGAGCCGCCGTTAAGACCGGGACCGCCTGTGAAAAGTCCGTATCCGTAAGCAACCTGACAAACATCCTCATTTGTTCCGCCTGCCGCAGTGATAGCTCTTGCGCAGCAGTCCTCCCAGAGATCAACGTCATGCTGGGTGTAAAATGCTACTACACGTCTGCCTGTGGTGCCGCTGGTAGACTGGATCCTTACACATTCGGAAAGGGGCTTTGCAAGCAGTCCATAAGGATATGCCTCTCTCAGGTCTGCCTTTGTGAGGAAGGGCAGCTTGTGAAGATCGTCTGTGGACTTGATATCATCGGGAGTAACTCCCTTTTCGTCCATCAGCTTTTTGTAGTAAGGCACATTTTCATAAACGTGCTTTACCTGTGCCACAAGACGCTCGTCCTGAAGCTTTTTCATGTCCTCACGGGACATACATTCAATTTCCTTGTTCCAGTAGTTTTCCAATTTAAATACCTCCGTTAATAAAATAGAATAATATTTATACGGCAGATATCAGACGCATCCGCCTAAAATATGTTTATCGGTGCTGAAAAGCCGTTCCATTTTCAGCATAGTGTAGGAGCCGTTTTCATTTTCTCTGACGGTATAGCGATAGGTCTGAGACTTTACGAGATGAAAATCATCCTCGTAATAATCTATGGTAACGGTATAAGTCTTTGCTTCTTCGTCATAGCTTTCATCGGCAAGATATCCGCAGAACCAATATGTGCCTCTTCCGGGGATAGAAACAGTATCCGTTTCGGCATTGTAATACCCCGATTCCTTTGTACTGAGCGAATCAGCCGAAAAACCGTAAAGCTCCTTTAACGCAGTGTCAAAGATCTCATAGGAAAAATCAAAATCCTCTATGTGATAATACTGTCTTGAAGTCATCAGGGCATCAAATATCGCTGACATCGGTTCATTATTTCTTGAAGAAAAATCAGGTGACGAAAAGTCTGTGACATCACTTCCGGGGAAAAGATCGCTGAAATATGCGGTAAAATCGTTGCAAAAATTAAGATGTCCCCCCTGCTCGCCATAATAAGGCAGCAGACGGCTTTCGTCAAGCTCACCGACCCTCCTCAGCGGAAGATAGCATCTGTCCTCGCCCGGCTGATAGATAAACACATAATCAGCCGTACCAACGGGAATTTCATCAACAGAGCTTTCTGATATATCCAGCGTTACCGTAACCTCATATCTATTATCTTCGTATTTCTCATCAACAACAACCCAGCTTTCCGCCTTAATATTTTCAAGCGAGCGGAGCGCATATTCATAGCCGTTACTATTCAGATACGGTATCTCACCCGTTTTTGAGCATTCGAGCATTGCCATAAGCTCTGTACGGACACGACATATTGTTTCAGATTCATATTTTCTGAGTCCCTCAAGGCTCATAGAAAATTCGGGAGCATCAGGCGGATTATCCGAGTCAAAATCATACACCTTTCCGTTTTCGGGAACAGTCTCCTGAGGAACAACAACGACTCCTCCCATATCACCTTCTGTTACGAGAACATCGCTTTCCTCAGAAAATTCTTCTGTAACAATTTCCTCGGTTGATTCTGAATTTTCCGTTACTTCTTCTGTGACCTCAGACTCAGAGCCTTCCGTCACAGAAATATTACTCACGGAAGCCTCAGAAGCCGAAGAAACTTCGGAAACATTTTCCGAACCGTTTGTACAGCCTGAAAGCAGAGTTAAACACAGCGCAGCTGCAAATATAGAATAGGCTTTACGCAAAATAACACTCTCTTTGGCTTACGCATTTCTGCCAAGCTCAAAAGCCTTCTTATTAAGCTCCAAAAATTTCGGGGGAACGCACTGTTCGATGGCATTCTGCCAGAGAGCCTCCTCAAACTCGGTCTGAGCGGAAACCACGCCCATGAGCACAACATTTGAAGCCTTGGCATTTCCTGCCTGCTCCGCAAGACCGAGAGCGTCAACGGCAGTTACCTCAACGCCCATTTTCTTTATCTTAGCGGCAATATCCTCGGGATACTGTGCCGCTCCCGTAATAACGGGCATGGGGTCGAGCTGCTGGGTGGAGGTGATGAGCTTTCCGCCCTTTTTGAGATAGGGCAGCCATCTTGCGGACTCGAGCATCTCAAAGGAAATGATAACGTCCGCCTCGCCCTTTTCTATAACGGGAGAGCATACCTCGTCGCCGTATTTTACATATGTAACAACCGAGCCGCCTCGCTGGGACATTCCATGTACCTCGGACACCTTAACGTCAAAGCCCTTTGCAAGCAATACGTTTCCCAGCAGTCTTGAAGCGAGAAGGGAGCCCTGCCCTCCCACTCCGACAATCATAATTGATCTTGTTTCCATAAAATAAATCTCCTAAAAATTATTTATCAGCAAGCTTCATAACGCCTGCAACCGCACCTAAAACGGCGAACAGATAGCTTTTCACAAGAGAAGCAGTGAAATCCTCCTGCACCTCAAAAGCCGCAGTCAGATCATTAAAATTCTTAAAGCAGTCAAGTATTCCCACAGAATATCCATCCCCGCCGTATTCATTCAGAACATCGCACAGCTCCCACGACCAGACGAATCTTTCGCAGAGATAAACGTCAATTATCATTACAATGCCGCATATCACAACAGCTGTCTGAATATTCATATCCCTGCTTTTGCGGGTAAAGTGATCGCAGGCGACAAGCTCGCCCAGCATCATAAAAAATCCGCTTATTGCCGCAAGATACCCCACCTTGCCCAGCACCACCCACAGAAACATTGCGGGAATAGCTCCGAGCAGTGCGCCGAGGATCGCCTTGCCGATTATCAGCAGGGCAGATTCCTCTTCGTCAGCTTCCCTGTCCATAATATCCATATCATTTACCCCAAAATTATCTTTTTACTTTATAATAGCCTTGGGCTTGCATACCTCTGTGCAGATACCGCAGCCAACGCACTGAGTATGATCTATAACGCACTTGCCGTCTCTAACGGATATCGCAGGACAGCCGAGCTTCAGGCACATTTTGCAGCCGACGCACTTGCTCTCGTCCACCTTGAGAGGAGCCTCGTGCTTGACATATTTAAGCAGAGCGCATGGACGGCGGGAAATGATAACGGAAGGCTCGGGAGCAGCAAGCTCCTCCTTGATGGCAGCCTCGGTCTGAGCCAGATCGTAGGGGTCAACCACCACAACTCTCTTAATGCCCACCGCATGACAAAGCTCCTCAAGATTAACAGCTGCCGCAGGATCTCCCTTGAGATTCTTGCCCGTAGTGGGATTCTGCTGATGTCCCGTCATACCCGTAATGGAGTTGTCGAGAATGATAACGGTGGAATTTGTGGCATTATAAGCGATATTCACAAGTCCCGTAATACCGCTGTGCATGAATGTGGAATCACCGATAACGGCAACGGTTTTCTTCTCGGCTTCCTCTCCCCTTGCCTTGTTGAAGCCGTGGAGAGCGGAAACGGACGCACCCATGCAGATGGTGGTGTCCATAGCGTTAAGAGGTGCGGAAGCGCCCAGAGTATAGCAGCCGATATCTCCCGAAACGGTGATCTTGTTCTTTGACAGGCAGTAGAAAAGGCCTCTGTGAGGACATCCTGCACACATAACGGGAGGACGGACGGGAACATTCTCGGGGAAGGTCATGACCTCGTTCTTTGTGCCGAGAAGCTTCTCTGCCACAACAGCCTGAGAAAATTCTCCGATAAATCCGAAAAGCTCCTTGCCGATAACCTTAAGACCAAGCTTTTTGCAGTGAGTTTCGATAATATCGTCAAGCTCCTCGATAACGTAAACGGTCTTATGCTTTGCGCAGAAATCCTCGATAAGCTTTACGGGAAGAGGATTTACCATTCCGAGCTTTAAATAGGAAGCCTTGCCGCCCATAGCCTCCCTTGCGTACTGGTAGGATATTCCGCTTGTGATGATGCCGATATCGGTGTTATTTTCGATGACCTTATTTAATTGACAGTCCTCCGAATATGTAACGAGCTTTGCTGTGCGCTCCTCAACAACAACGTGTCTGGGACGGGCATATGCCGGCATCATAACATATTTCTGAGGAGCTTTTACATAATCCTTCAAGGGGTGCTCTTCCCTGTCGAAAAGCTCAACGGCAGACTGTGAATGAGCAACTCTTGTGCACATTCTCACGATAACGGGAGTGTCAAATTCCTCGGAAATGTCATAGGCTGCCTTGACAAAATCACGACATTCAGCGGAATCCGAAGGCTCAAGCATAGGAACCTTTGCGGCAATGGCATAATGACGGGAATCCTGCTCGTTCTGGGAGGAATGCATTCCCGGGTCGTCGGCAACGGCAATTACCATTCCGCCGTTTACTCCCGAATAGGAGAAGGTAAACAGGGGGTCAGCGGCAACGTTAAGTCCAACGTGCTTCATTCCGCAGAATGAGCGTGCTCCCGCAATTGAAGCGCCGATCGCAGTCTCGGCAGCAACCTTTTCGTTGGGCGCCCACTCGGCATAGATATCGTCGTATTTAGCTGCGTATTCGGTGATCTCGGTGGAGGGGGTTCCGGGGTAGCTTGATACTACCGTTACTCCCGCCTCGTAAAGACCTCTTGCAAACGCCTCATTTCCAAGCATAAGCTTTTTCATCAGAAAAAATTCCTTTCGTTATGTAAATTGCAAATTGATATCCTTCGAGTCTGTCCGAATGAATAGTCAAATTTACTATATTATAGCATATTGGAGGAATGATTTCAATACAATTCGGCAGATTTCTTAAAAAAATTTGCCTGCAAAGGATTTTTTCTCCCGAGCAGGCAATTTTAAAATAGATTTTATTTTCCGATAACGGTTTTTATTCCATCCGAAAGGGGCATTTCGCATGGGATAAGCCTTTCGCTTATCCTGTCAATAGTGAAATAATTTCCGCCGTCAAAATAATATTCCTTAAAGCAGTAATACAGATCACCGCCCACCTTTTCAAGCTGAGCGGAATCGTAAATGCGTTCAAGAACAGTGTAATATCCTCTTCCATCGGGCAGGAGATAATAATTTTCATGATGCCCCCTCACATTATTATACTTTGATTATAATACAAGAAAAAGGCGCTGTCAAGAAATATTTTCCGAGGTAAGCTCTATTTCCGTTTCAGCCGAAAAGGATACATTCTCATAACCCTCCGAAAGGGAATATTCCTTCGGCAAAACTGCGGAAAGAAAGCCCTCCTCAAAGGCTTTGCGGCAGATCTCCTCTGCGGAGCGGGAGATTATATTTTCCGCTTCCCGTCTGTATTCGGAAAGCTCACGGGAAACTCCCGTTTCGTCAAGAACGCCCTTTGCTCTTACGGAAATGCTGTATTCCCCGATCGCTTCTCCCTGCCTGAAATAAACGCTCACGTCCTCTGCGCCGACACTCATGCTGCCACCGAGAATGCTCATTTTCACGCCCCTTTCTCCCAAAAGCAGATTCAGAGCAGCCGTTTCGGGAAGTCCCAGAACAGAAACATTCCCATTCATATCAATCGCCGCCGAGCCTGCTATCCCCCTTTCGGAAAATGGCAGCAAAACGGTATTTCCCCTTTCTGCGGCGGCGGTTATGTCACGCAGGGTCGCCTTGCGGTAAAGCCCCTCTGCGGCATATCTGTCAAGGGCTGATAATATCACGTCAGCACCAATAAGCTCATCATTTTCGTCCCGCCTGTCAACCTCTGAGCGGGGCTTTTCCGAATATATCACGGGACAGCCTACGGATATCCGCTCCCCTGCGAACATTCTGAGCTTGTCCTTGTCAGAAATGATATCACCGTCCGCAAATATCGCCTCACAATGACCGAAAAAAAGCTGCCTGCCGCTCTCCCGCATTATCATGTCCGCAGCCTCATAAAAGCTCCGTCCCGTTCCCGAATATACCTGATATTCGGGAACGGGAGCGTCCTTGTCCGTATGGGCGGTACTGTATGCCTGCAATGTCAGATAATAAAGCCCGTCATCCTCTTCGATGCCCATCAGCCCCACGAACATTCTTTCATTCACCTGCACCGCAGAGCAGGCGGCAAGCAAAAGACAGCTTATTAAAATCAATGCCGAATATAAATATCTTTTCATCTGCTTTTTCCTTTCCCTATTATTAAAAGAATGAGAGGCACCGCAGATATGAGTATCAGCGGTGGAAGAGGATTTTCAAAAAGCGTCCTGCATAAGGAAATTTCCGAACAGGTTCCCCACAATGCGCACAATACCGCTCCAACCCCGCTTATAATCCCCTCGCTCTTTATTTTCGGAACGGCGCATTTCAGGGAATGACCTCCGCAGGCGGCAAGGAGCGATATGACCGCTGCGGCGATCACCGTCCAAAGGGAGAAAAACAGCCCGTCATTCCGGAACGTTCCCTCCCTTGCGGCATAGATAACGCTGTCGGTGAGCGGATATTCCGAGGAATGAACATAGTCTCCCAGAGTAAACCACACCGCCGCCGTAATTGCCGCAGCAGCGCCGAACATTGCCGCAATCCCCCCGTATGCACCGCAGCGGGTGCGTTTTTCAAGTCCCCCGCTCATAACGCAGAGACAGGCGCAGCCTGCGGCACCCATGGGGAAAAGTCCCCGAAAGCCTCTTGAAAGGGAAAGCTTCGGAGCAGATACAGATGAAAAGTCAAACCCGCAAATATCTTTCCATGCCCCGAAAAGGAACACCGCCGAGGTCAGTGCGAGCATAAAGAGAAGCACAGTGCTCATTCTGCAGACCGTCTCCGCTCCCGTGTGAGAAATATAAATGCAGATAAGCCCCAGCATAATAATGCACACTGCGGAGCCTGCTCCGGGGAAATATCTCTCCGAAACAAATCTGCCGTATTCCCCGAGAACAGCTCCCGAGGCGGCGATGAAATACACAAGAAAAAGGATATTTATGACCCGCCCGAAATAGCCCAGCCGCTCTGTGCATAATTTCGGAACGCTGCCCTCATATTTTCCCGACAAACAGGCAAGGGGAATAACAGCTGCGGCAAGTATCAGCGCCGATACGGCAGTATCCGCAAGGCCTATCCCCACGGATATCCATTCCCTGTTAAGCACGCAGAAAAGCACCCCGAAAAGTGCAAGGCTTACAGCCGCCTGTCCCCTGCCAATATAATCCGTTTTCACTCGTCTGCTCCCTCCCCGCTCTGAAGCTCCTTTTGCGCCGCTCTGCCGATATCGGCGCCGTTTAACTGCTCAATAGTAAAATCCCGTTTTCCAAGCCTTTTGAATCCCAGACGGACAGCCACATCTCCCATTGCCTTGGGCGAAAATGGAGACAATGGCGCCATAATCGGCAGACCGTAATTTTCGGCGGCGCAGATATTTGCAAGCATAAGAGCCGAAAGCAAAGCTATGCCGAAAAGCCCCGCATATCCGCCGATAATGACCGCCGCCAGCCTGAAAAGCGTAACCTGCTGGTCAAGGCTCGGGATAACAAAGGAAGCGGTCACGGAAATTGCGCAGACAAGTAGCATGGGATTTGAAATAACTCCCGCAGACACCGCCGCATCGCCTATAATAAGCCCTCCCACGATGGATACCGCTCCCCCGACGCTTTGGGGAAGCCTCACTCCCGCCTCCCTGATTATCTCGTAGAATATGAGAGTGATAAGCGCCTCCCACATAAGATTCAAGGGAGCCGATTCCTGTGCCGCAGCCAGATTTAAAAGCAGTCTGCTGTTGAACATCTCGGGATGAAAAAGCGCCGCCGCCACATATATTCCCGGGAAAAAAACTGCCAGGAAAAAGGCGATATATCTGATATATCTTAAAAACACCGCATAAAAGGGACGGAAATTATAATCATCCAGCGTCTGGAAATGCTCGGTGAACATTGCTGGGATAACGATTGCAAAGGGTGTTCCCTCTATCATTACCCCCACACGTCCCTCAAGGAGCTTTGCGCACATCACATCGGGTCGCTCGGTAATGCTCATGCCCGAAAACACCGAGGGTCTGCCGCTGTCAAGAAAGGGCTCCACATATCCGCTGCCGAGAATGGTTTCAAGCGGAAGCTCCTTCAGCCGCTTTTTTATGCTTTTCACAAGGGCGGGAGGAACTCTGTCCGTCATATAGCAGACGATAACGTCCGTGTTGCTCTTTTTTGAAACGGGAAACAGCTCGAAGCGAAGCAATGGCGTTTTCATTCTGCGGCGGACAAGGGACATATTTGTCCTGACCGTTTCCACAAAGCCCTCATGGGAGCCTCGGATATTTCCCTCGGAGGAGGGCTCGTCAACACCCCTTTTGTCATAGCCCTGGATACCGCAGCAGACAGCCTTGTCCGTTTTGTCAACAAATATGACCGCAAAGCCGCTCATAAGCCTGCGGATAATATCTCCGTATTCCTCGGAAACGGCGGTGTCCACGGATAGTATCATGTTGTCTCTGATATGCTCGAAAAGCTTTTTTTCGGTGCAGTTCTCAATGGATATCCTCATCAGCGGCTTTATGAGCATCTGGGAAATGCTTAGTCCCGACACCATTCCCTCAAAGCATATCACCGCCGCCTTTACTCCGCAGATGGTTATGGGACTGATTAGCAGATCGCTTGTGTTTCCAAGAATATTTTTTATGTTTCTGATATTGTCCTCGAGCGCCGCCGCAAGTGGGACGTTTTCAAAGCAGTATCCGTCGGGATAAAGCGTCTCCTTTTTTTTCAATTCTATAAACCCGCTTTCCGAAATTTTTTCCGCCGTTTTTATACGGCATTATTTTTGTTCAGATACTATTTTTACCGCTCATGTTAAAATTATGCAGGCTTTGCATTTCATACTTTTCCATGCTCTTGATTTATTTTAAAAAGGGTGATATAATTTATAAAAAATATGATCTGATTGACAACCGGAATTACGGGTGACGACCTGCGGCGAGACGTGCTGTAATTTATTCGGACATCCGACTGTCGGCTCGGTAACGTTACAAATATACTTATCGATATATTCCATTTGCGGTGCATATTATTTCTACCGTTACCGAGCCGTCTGCTTCTTGTCCTCAAAAAATTATAGAACGAGCGGCTGCAGGCTCAGCCTGCCAAATTAACAGTGCTGCGTTATTGCAGATTAAAAAGGAAGGAAACAAAAAATATGAAAGTTACTCTCAATCCCGATACAGAAATTGTCAGAGCCATAAAGGAAGGACTTGACAAAAAGGGCGGCTACTGTCCCTGCCGCATGGAGAAAAGCGAGGATAACAAATGCATTTGCAAGGAGTTCAGGGAGCAGATAAAGGATCCCGATTTTGAGGGCTTCTGTCATTGTATGCTTTATTACAAGGAAAAATAAAGATCCGCTGCCGTTCATAATTATTTTATACATATGTAATCATATTTCGCCATTTATCTTCATTTTGCAATGATATAATTGTGGTATGAGTTTACATGAAAAAAGAAACGGAGACAAGGCATATGGCTGATATTACAGCGATCGGCGAGCTTCTGGTGGATTTCACCTGCTCGGAAATAAACGGAGAGACCTTATACAAGCAGAATGCGGGAGGCGCTCCCGCAAACGTTGTCTGCATGGCTTCAAAGCTGGGCGGGTCAACGGGATTTATCGGGAAAATCGGCAGGGATATGTTCGGCTTTTATCTTAAAAAGGTTCTGAACGAGCATAAGGTGGACATAAGAGGACTTATTCTCGACCCCAATTATTCCACCACCCTTGCATTTGTAAAAAACGACGAGGACGGCGACAGGGATTTTGTTTTTTACCGTAATCCTCAGACAGCCGCCGACCTGAATCTGCGCTACGGCGAGGTAAACAGAGAGCTTATCGACAGCTGCAAAATATTTCATTTCGGCTCTCTTTCAATTTCCGCAGAGCCATCAAGAACGGCTACCATAAATTCCGTTGAATATGCAAAAATGCAGGGCAAGCTCATTTCCTATGACCCCAACTGGAGGCCTCTTCTCTGGGAATCAAAGGAGGCGGGTATAAGAGCCATGCGCAGCGCCGCAAAATATGCGGACATCATCAAGGTATCCGAAAATGAGCTTCAGCTCATCACCGACTGCGGAGCGCTCATTCCCGCAGTGGCAAAGCTTCTTGAATCGGGCGTCAGAATAATCTGCATCACCCAGGGAGCCAAGGGCTGCATCATTGCCACACCCAAGGGAATTGAGAGATATCCCGCATACAAGGTAAAATCGGTGGACACCTTAGGCTCGGGAGACAGCTTTTTCGGAGCATTTCTCTACAAGCTGGCAGAGCTTGACAAAGCCCCCGAGGAGCTTGACGGCGAGGATATCATGGATATGGCAATGTTTTCAAATGCCTGCGGAGCGCTGTGCTCCACAAAGCAGGGCGCTGTTCCCGCCATGCCGTCAAAAGAGGAGATCCTTGAGCTGATGGAAACGGTCAAGCCCGAACAGAACTGATATAAGCAAGGACAGCCGCAGTTATTTTTCTGCGGCTGTCCTCTGTTTTTTCTTATCAAGAATATCCTTTGTTCGCTTGTCGGCATATCTTCTGAGAGCATTTATATCCTTTTCGGCTGCGTAATCAATCCCCACACGCCTGCGCCTCTCGATACCGGGACGAAAGCCGTCGTCGGCAATATATATGGCAGGATCCCCGATAATCGAGCTGCCGTTCAAGCTCTTGTCTATCTTTAAATATTTCGTGAGCTTTGCAGGACCGTCATATTTCTCGCAGGCTCGTATCAGAACGCCCTGAGGCTGTTCTTTTTCTCCCGTTATGATATTAAAAAGCCAGTGCATCCCGTAGCAGAGATATACATAGATCGTCCCCGCTTCTCTGTACAAAAGCTCCGTTCGGGAAGTACGCCCCTTTGAGGCATGGCAGGCGGTGTCCTCCTCGCCGCCGTAGCTTTCCGTCTCGGTTATCCTGAGAACAAGCTCCCCGTCCTCCGTTTTACGGACAATGAGCTTTCCCACAAGCTCCTCTGCCACTATATCGCAGCTGCGGTGAAAAAATTCCTCTCCCAGAGCTGTCTTGTTATTTTTCATCGTCCTCGTCTCTTTCTTTTCCTGACATTTTTATCCTGCTCTGCTTCATTTCACGATAGAAATCCCTGTGCTTGTAACGATTAACAAAATGCCCGAAATGATCCTTTCCGAAAAATATCAGATACACTAAAAATGCAATGACCACCGAAAGCTGCAGTCCAAGGGCGAACTTGGGCAGATAGAGATAATACTGAAAAGCTCCCACAAATTCCCAGATCATGAATATCGCATCGATCAAAGCCATCCATTTTGCCTCGATAGGGATGACCATAAACATCAGAAACTGATGATGGGGATTTAAATGCGCAAAAACAAGGAAAAGCGAAAAATACAGATAGGATGCGTCAGTATATCCCGTTACAAAGCCCGATATTATCAGCAGCGCCGCTCCCGCCAGAAAATACATGGTGAGATTATGGCTGCCCCATTCATTCTCCACCGCCTTGCCGATGAAGTAATAAAAATATACCGAGAACACTATCCAGATGGGGCTTCCCGTCTGAGGTATCATAAGAAAGGTTATGACTCTCCAGACCTGTCCCTCAAGGATAGCTGCTCTGTTAAAGGACAGGAATGAGGACAGCATCCCCTCCGTAAAAAGATCCCCCACGAATATTATCGCCATGGAGGCAGCAATATAGGTCATAAGGTTTTCCAGAGCGATATTCCTGAAAAACCGCTTCAGCTTGTAGGAAAAATTCATCACAAAGGCTCCTTGTAAAAATATTTTAAAATTATTATATCACATTACTTCCGATATTTCAAGGAAAACTATTGCAAATTTCATCGAAATGAGTTATAATATATTTACATAAATTTTTATGAAAGGTCGTTTATTTACAATGAGCTACACTGTTACACCCGAATCCATTATCGGAGATATCCTTGACGCTGACATGGACACCGCTCCCTATTTCTTCGAGATAGGAATGCACTGCCTCGGCTGCCCCGCTTCAAGGGGAGAGTCCATCGCAGACGCCTGCGCAGTTCACGGAACCGATGTCAACGCTCTTGTGGCTAAGCTCAACGAGCATTTCTCCAAGAAGGCGTAAGCCCTGCGGCAGAACGGGAAGCGGCTTTAATACCAAACACCTGTTGAATTATGGTTTTGGTATAAATTGCCGTTTCCCTATTTTTATAATTATGAAAGACGGTTTTATATAAATGATTTTAAAGGATAAAAGACTTCTTGTGTGCGCTGAGCTTGTTTCGGGGGATTTTATCTGCGATATCGGCACAGACCACGGCTATCTTCCCGCTCATCTTATTCTTTCGGGGAAATGCCGCAGAGCCGCTGCAGCGGATATAAACGAAATGCCCCTTGAAGCCGCAAAAAGCATTTTTATGAAGGAAGGTATTTCCGACAAGGCGGATTTTTACCTGTCGGACGGACTGAAAAATGTTCCCCTTGAGGGTGTGACGGATATCGTTATCGCAGGAATGGGCGGCGAGCTTATCTCAAGGATAATCGCTGCCGATGAAAGGGCAAAATCATGCGGTGCTGCGTTTATCCTCCAGCCCATGTCAAAGGCGGCGGAGCTCAGAAGATTTCTTTCTGAAAACGGATTTGAAACAGACTGCGAAAAGGGCGTCAGAGAGGGCAGATTTATTTATTCGGTAATGCGCTGCCGATATACGGGAAATAAACGGAAATTATCACCCGCCAAGGAATATTCGGGCAGGCTTGACCCGTCCGTTACGGAGGACAGGGAATACATTCTGCTCCAGTCGGAAAGGCTCTCCGATGCAGCGGAGGGTATGAAAAATAAATTCCCCGAAAGAGCCGCAGAGCTTATGAAAATTTCCCGTGAGCTTCGGGAAATATGCGAAAAAACGAACGGGGAGGGAAAATGATATGAAAATCAGATTTCACATTCCGAATTTTATGGACAGATTTTCGGGCAGCATGAATATGACCCTTATCGGTATGATTAAAAAGGCTCCGCAGATGTTTTACGAGGGTGTGGAGATCGCCAGCGTTTTCGACTGCTTCCCCCTTGTGTGGAATGGCGGACGTGTGGTTGCGGGCTATATGGATATGAGCACTGCCGAAAGAGCGGTGCCGCAGTTTCTGGGACGCTTCAATGCTCTGGGCGTTCCCTGCCGTCTCACCTTCACGAATCCCCTCATAACCGAAAAGGAGCTTGCCGACCCCGTTTGCAACAGGGTGCTGGATATTGCCGACAACGGCATTAACGAGGTCATTGTTTTCTCTCCGCTGCTTGAGGAGCATATCAGAAAAACTCACCCCAATATGAAAATTACAAGCTCCACCTGCAAGCAGATAACCGATCTGAACGAGCTTGATGCGGAGCTTCATAAGGACTACAGCCTTGTGGTGCTTGACTATAATTTCAACAATAATTTCGAGGTTCTGGAAAAGCTTCCCCATAAGGAAAAATGCGAGCTTCTCTGCAATGCGGTATGCGTTCCCGGCTGCCCACGAAGAGGTGAGCATTACCGATTTATCGGCAAATATCAGCTGGAGCACTGCAATCCCGCAGAGCTTGAAAAAATTCGTCTGGGGACAGCAAAGATAGAGGAATGGAAATGCCCCCACATGAACAACAACGCCTTTATCCGAAGAAATTCTACCCTCCACATTTCCCCAAAGGATATTTATACGAAATACGCTCCCATGGGCTTTGTGAATTTCAAGCTGGAGGGCAGGGGAAATATTTTTCCCGACCTTGCGGAGCAGTATGTTTATTACATGGCAAAGCCCGAATACAGGGATATTGTGAGATATAATCTTCTCTGCACCGCTGCTGCTGCGGCAGGCTCGGGTCGGCAGGCATAACAGGAAAGGAGCTTTAAAATATGGCAGCTGTTCGGGATATTTATGATTTTATAGACAGGATAATTCCATTCGGTACGCAGGAAAGCTGGGACAACAGCGGATTTCTTGTTGGCGACCCGAATATGCAGGTGCATAAAATAATCACCGCTCTCGATATTACAAACAGGGTCATAGACGAGGCTGCTTCGGAAAATGCGGAGCTGATAATAAGCCATCACCCCGTTATTTTCACGCCCCTTAAAGCGGTAATGTCAGGCTCTCCCGTGGGCAGAATGATTTCGGGAAATATTTCTGCCATATGCACTCACACCCCCTTTGATATGTCCCCTCTCGGAATGAATAAGGGGCTTTATGAGCTGCTTTCTTCGCCTCTGGGATTATCCGAAGGATCGCTCCCTCTTGAGGAAACGGGCGAGGGACTTTCGGTGGGAAGAATTTATGAGCTGAGCGCTCCCCTGTCCCCAGAGGAAACGGCGAAAAGGGCTAAGAACGCTCTCGGCTGCTCTGCGGTGAGATTTTCGGACGGGGGCAGAGAGATTCGGAAAATCGCCGTTAGCTCGGGCTCGGGGGGCAGCTTTGTAAGGCTCGCTCAGAAAAAAGGTGCGGACGCTCTTATTTCGGGAGATTTCAAGCATGACGCATTTATTGATTCGGCAAACGACGGCTTCACAATAATCGACTGCGGACATTTTCACACCGAAAGAATTTTCTGCGGCATTATGAAGGAGCTTTTATCAAAAGAATTTCCCCACATAACCGTGACCGAGGCGAAAAGCTGCACCGACCCTGCGGGATATATTCTTTGAGGTGAAAACATGGGGGATTACAAGCTTATAAATCTCAGGCAGGATTATTACAATGACATAAAGCCTCAGGAGCTTGACGGGATTTATAAAATGCAGAAGAAAATGCGAAAGCAGGCATGGTCGTATAATATTTTTCACTGCATTTTGGTATTGATACTTGCTGTGATACTCGGATGTTCCTTTTTTATCGGCATAAGATCCGGAGAAGCCAATATATTCCTTCTGCTCTGCTTTGTTGCTGTCTCTGCCGAATGTATCGTTTCGGGAAAAAATGAGCTTAGGAAATGGCAGAATTTCTATTTCGGCAAGGGTAAGATAGTTTCTGTTGAAAGCAGGTCGCCTGAGGGCAGCAAACGCCGTCCCGACGGAAAATATTGCAGCGCTCTCACAATTGCCGTAAGCAAGACCGAAGCGGTGGGAAATATTTTATATTATTCCGATGAGCCTTTAGAACCCGAGGATTACATAGGCAGAGAAGCGGTGGCGGTTTATTTTCCGAACGCACATCTTCTTTATGCTGTGATAGGCAGCGAGAACGCCTGCAATGACACTGATAAGCCTGCCGAAGAAATTCATGAAAATAATGACGGGCTTGTGAAAAACAGCGGATTTGTAAAAAAAAGCAGACGTTCAAAAAACTGAAAGGAACGATATTTTTATGAGCGGATTTATCTGTCCCGTATGCCGTTCGGGCTTTGAGCGGGGAGAACATTCCTATAAATGCGAGAAGGGACATTCCTTTGACATTTCCGCAAAGGGCTATGTGAATCTCCTGCTCTCAAAGGACATGAACGCAAAGCTCCCCGGAGACAACAAAATGATGGTGAACGCAAGGGCGGATTTTTTGTCTAAAGGTTATTATTCCCATCTGGCAGAGGAAATGAGCGGGGCTGTGACCGAATATTTTTCCGGCGGGCTTATCCTTGACGCAGGCTGCGGAGAGGGCTATTACACCGAAGAAATTTACCGCTCCGCAAAAGAAAAAACGGATAATATCAGGCTGTGCGCCGTTGATATTTCCAAATTTGCCTGTGCGAAAACCGCAAGGCGCTTCAAGGGGGACATATGCTGCGAAACGGCGGCGGCAAGCGTTTTTCATATTCCCATGGAGGACGGTTCTGCCGATATTCTTGTGACCATGTTCGCTCCATTTTGCAAGGAGGAATATCTGAGAGTTCTGAAAAAGGGCGGCGTTCTTATCATGGCTATCCCGGGTGAAAATCACCTTTTCAGCCTGAAGGAAGCCATTTACGACAAGCCCTACAAAAACGAGACCGCCGATTATAAAATTGATGGACTTGAATTTACTCAAAGCAGGAAAATTTCCCGAAAAATTTTCATTGACAATAATGATGATATAAAAAGCCTTTTCTCCATGACTCCCTATTATTACAAGACGGGTGTTGAGGGGCATGAGCGGGTGAACGCTCTTAGCTCCCTTGAGACAGATGCGGAGTTTGAGGTGCTTATTTACAGGAAAGGATCTGATACAAATGGCGCTTGACGGTGCATTTCTCCTGGCTGTTAAGCAGGAGCTTATGCCTCTTGTGGGAGGCAGGATAGAAAAAATTTATCAGCCCTCAAAGGAGGAAATTGTCCTTGGAATACGCACAAGGACGGGCAGCTCAAAGCTGCTTATATGCGTGAATGCCGCTTCCGCACGGATACACATCACCTCCCAGCAGATCGAAAATCCAAAGGTACCGCCTATGTTCTGTATGCTGCTCAGAAAGCGTCTGGGCTGCGGCAAGCTGCTGGATATCCGTCAGGACGGGCTTGAGAGAATTTTATTCCTTGATTTTGAAACGGTGAATGAGCTGGGCGATGTGGTTATAATTACCCTTGCTTGCGAGATTATGGGAAAATATTCAAATCTTATCGTGATAGATCAGAATGGCAAAATTATTGACAGCTTAAAGCGTGTGGACGACGCCATGAGCCGTGAAAGACTGGTTCTCCCCGCTATGACCTACACCGTCCCTCCGAGAGAGAACAGGCTCAATTTCCTCATTGCAGATGAAAAGGATATGCGTGAGCGGATTAAAGCCTGCGTGGGAAAATCTGCCGCAAAATGCCTTATTTCCGTATTCGAGGGCATTTCGCCCATCCTTGCAAGAGAGTGGATATGGGGAGCCTGCGACGGCAGGGATATTACCTCCGAGGATTTTGATGATGCGACCGTTAAGAAAATAATTGATGAAATTATACGCACACGGAATGAGTTTTTCGGCGGCGGGAAAAAATATACCATCGTTTCGGAAAATGACGGCACTCTCAAGGATTTCTGCTTTACGGAAATAATGCAGTACGGAGATCTTATGAAAACGATCCCCTGCAATTCTGCCTGCGAAACGCTGGACAGATTCTACTCCGAACGTGATCTGGCGGCAAGAATGAAGCAGCGTTATCAGGATCTTTTCAGGCTTCTCTCAAACACCTATGACAGGATACTCCGAAGAACGGAAAATCAGAAGCTCGAGCTTAAAGAATCCGAAGAAAGAGAGGATTTAAAGCTCAAGGGCGATCTTATTTCCGCTAATCTTTACAATCTGAAAAAGGGAATGGATAAATTTACCTGCGTGAATTTCTATGATGAAAATGGCAGTGAGATAACCGTTGAGCTTGACCCCATGCTCACCCCCACGCAGAATATGCAGAAGTATTACGCAGGCTACCGCAAGGCGGACAATGCGGAAAAGCGTCTCAGGGTTCTTATTGAAAAGGGCGAGGAGGAGCTTTTGTACATTGCCAGCGTTTCCGATGCACTTTCGAGAGCTGTTACCGAAAATGATGTGAACGAGCTGAGAGCCGAACTTGCCGAGCAGGGCTATATCAGGGCGCAGAAGGGTAAGCAGAAGCCTCCGAAGCCCGCTCCGCCCCTTGAATTTACATCTCCCGACGGCTTCACCGTTCTTGTGGGACGAAACAATAAGCAGAATGACATCCTCACTCTGAAAACCGCCGAAAAAACCGATATCTGGCTTCACACAAAGAACATCACAGGCTCTCATGTTATTATCAGGGCGGAGGGAAAAGAGGTTCCCGATACCACAGTTTTATATGCCGCAAGGCTTGCCGCCGCTCACAGCAGCGCCAAAAGCTCCGCTCAGGTGCCTGTGGATTATGTTCCCGCTAAATTCGTTAAAAAGCCCGCAGGCGCAAAGCCCGGAATGGTCATATTCACAAACAACCGCACCCTTTATGTAAAACCTTTAGAGAAAGAGGAATTTTAAGTTATGGAAAAGACTGCCCCCCTCCCCGACATTCCCGACCTGCTCTATCCCACCGCCGAAAAAAGAGAGGCGCTGAACCGCCGCAGGATAGAGCTTTCCGATAAATTTCCCTGCACATTTATGAACGATCTGATGACCGATACTCTTGCTTCAATGATATGCCGAAGAAATCCTCAGAATGTGCAGAAGCTTTTTCGTGAAATGTGCACCGACCTTGATGTTATAAACTACCGCCTTGACGCTCTCGAAGACGTTATGAACAATCCGAAGCTGTCTCCGTCGCTTCACAATGCGGCTAAAAAGCTTCTGGAGACCGAAGAGAAAAACCGGGGCGGAAACGGCTCCCCCGACAGCTTCACTGCTCTGGGCGACAGGATAGAAATGCTCGATTCCTATATTGCCTGCATGGAGGAGCTGGACGAGCTTTCAAGAGAGCTTGGAAGCGGTATCCGCTCCGAGGCGTTCAAAAGCTTTTTTGAGATAATCGGCGGACGCTGCAAGAGCGAGGAATTTGCCAAAATGAAGCAGGATATCACCGAGCTTAAGGACGCTTTCTCAAAGAAAATTCGCTCGGTAACTGTTGCCATAAATTTCAATGCCGAAATGCGCCCCGTTTCCGCAGGGATAGTAAGCTATTCCGACAAGCCTGCGGGGGAAAAGCCAAATGTTTTTGACAGGCTTTTTTACAAGAATAATGCTTTTTCCGATACGGTTGTCTCGGGAAAGCTGCGCTCGGGTCTGCCAAATGAGGACGGTTATTTAAGCGAGGCTGACAAGGCGCTTTTTGATGCTCTGGAAAAGCTTACGTCCTCATACATGAGAAGGCTTGAAGGCGCTCTGAAAGTCTATGACAGGCTGTCATTTTCAAGGCTTTCCATGCTTTCCGACCAGCTTGAGATATTTGACGGCATTGCCAAAATTGCCGACACCTGCGCCGCAAGGGGACTTAAAATGTGCCGTCCCGAATTTACGGACAAGCCCCGCACCGCCGAGCTTACAAACCTTTTTGACCCCTGCTTCTATTTCAAGGCGGCTGCGGCAAACTCCGATGCAAGGGGCGATGAGCTTGTGGTCAGAAACAGCCTTTCCATGGACGACAGCGGACGCTTTTTTGTTCTCACAGGTGCAAACAACGGCGGCAAGACCACCTTCCTGCGAGGTGCGGGACTGTGCTTTCTTATGGCGCAGACGGGCTTTTATGTTCCTGCGGAGGGGTATAAGGCAAGCCTCTGCGACTTCATTTTCACCCATTTCCCAAAGGAGGAGGAGACGGGCATTAATGCAAGCCGATTCACCACCGAAATAAGAGATCTGAAAACTATCAGCGACCATATCACCGAAAACAGCCTGCTTCTGATGAACGAATCCATTCAGAGCACCACTCCAAAGGAATGTGCCGAGATCGCCTCCGAGCTTATCAGGATTTTCTGCATAATCGGGGTGAGGGGTATTTTTGCAACTCACATTACCGAGCTTGCAATGATGTTCGGCGATATCGCAGCAGACCCCGACTGCAGGAGTATTCCCGTAAGCATTGTTGCCGCTGTGGACGAGAACAGCGGTAAACGCCTTTACCGCATTGGTCGGGGTATGCCATTGAAGCAGAGCTATGCAAGGGATATTTTCGATTCCTTCGGGATCAACATTGGTAATGTGCGGAAAAGGGCGCACAGAGGCTGATTTTTTTCTGTTACGATTTTTACACAGGTCATGTGATATCATATAAATTGAAATAAATTTAAAAAGGACGGTCATTATCATGCTCAGATTATTCTGCGGAACCACAGGCACGGGCAAATCCTCCGCTATGATGAAAGCTATCCGCAAGGAGGCGGAGCTTATCCGGGATTCGGGCGATAACAGAAAAATTTGCGTTGTCGTTCCCGATCAGTTCACCTTTGAATATGAAAGACTGCTCTACAATGCCATGGGCTGCGCTCTTTTCAACAGGGGTAATACAGAGGTCTGGTCCTTCTCAAGGCTTGTGAGAGATATTTTCAGCTGCACAGGCGCTCCCGAGGGCGACCCTGCCGATTCCACCGTTAAAACTGCAATTATGTACAAGGTGATAAAACAGGCGGCTGCCGAGGACGCTCTCCTTTATTACAAAAAACAGGCTGCCCGTCCCCAGTTCACCGCCACTGCTCTTACCATGATAAGCGAGCTTATCCACAGCGGCATTACCCCCGAGATAATGGCGGCTCTTGCCGAAAAGGCTCCCGATAATATCAAGGAAAAGCTCACGGACGTTTCTGTTATCTACGCAAGATATGCGTCGGCTCTCAGTGATACGGGGCTCAGAGATCCCATGCTCGATTCCCGTATTGCTGCGGAAAATGCTGCGGATAACGGTTATTTCAGGGGCATGAGCATTTACATGGACGAATTCAAGAGCTTTACGGGAGATCAGTACGAGCTTATCAGGGCAATGCTCCCTCACTGCGCCGATCTCACCGTTTGCCTCACCACCGATGATCCCGCCGACGAGGGCTTTTCTCCCTTCACTGCCGTTAACAGGACTGCTGCAAGGCTTATGTATCTTGCGGAAAAATGCGGCGTTAAATCCGTGACCGAAAGCTTTAATCAGTGTATGAGATATAATTCGGCGGGGCTTTCTGCGCTTTCCAATAAGCTGATGCGGCTGCCAAGGGCTAAAAATGCGGCTTCGGGAGATGCTGTTACCGTTATCGCCGCTCCCGATATTTACGGCGAATGTGATTACATATGCTCCGAGATAAAGCGGCTGATCTCCGAAAACAAGGAGCTTCGCTACAGGGATATTGCCGTTCTCGACCGCTCCATGAATGAGGATATATCCATTCTTGCGCCCTGCTTTGAAAGATATTCCATTCCCTATTATTCCGACAAGAAGCAGTCTGCTGCCCACAAGCGGCTGATGATAATGATAAATAATGCCTTGGAGCTTGCCGCATCAAAAAGGATATCCACAGAGGCTCTTTTCAGATATGCAAAAACGGGTCTTGCAAATCCTCCCCGTGAATATGAAAAGGACGGCAAAAAGGTTTTCATTTACTCCCTTGAGCCGAATAAAGAGCTTTTAAAGCTGGAAAATTACTGCTACATCTGGGACATTGACGGGGAAATGTGGGAAAAGCCCTTCCCCGACGAGAAAATGGATAAGATCAAGGACGAGCTTTTAAAGCCCATTCGCACCCTGAGAAGCGACTGCCTTGACAAGACGGGCACTGAGATATGCGGTGCGATCCGACGTTTCATGGCTTCAATTCCTGCCGAGAACAATCTTCTGAATTTCACCGTTTCCTCCCCCGATGAGGATGAAATGGCAAGCGGCAGCGCCATGCTTGACGAAAAGCTTGAAAAACGTGAGAACGAACGTCTTTTATCCGAGCTTGACTCCATTCTTTCGGGGCTTGAAAGGGCTCTCCCCGAAAAAATTTCCCTTTCCGCATTTCGTGATATCTTCACTCTGAGCGCTGCGGGGATAACCCTCTCCGTTCCTCCCGAGACACTTGACTGCGTTGCGGCGCAGCAGTCCGATCTTGCTCGCCTTTCTAATCCTAAGATAGTTTTCGTAATGCACGCAAATGACGGCGTTTTCCCGTTTGTTACGGGAGAAAGCGTGACCTTCTCGGAAAGAGAAAGAGAATTTTTCAGAAGCTGCGATCACGACCTTTCGGGCGATATCAAAAACCGCATCGAGGAGGAACGCTTCAATGCCTTCAAGGCTTTGTGCAGCCCCTCGGACAGGCTTTACGTTTCCTATTCCTCCGCAGCCTCAAACGGCTCTCCCATGTACCCCTCGGCGCTTATTTCCGAGATCTGCGGCATACTTGAAAATGTTAATAAGATCAACACCGATGAGCTTGATATGCTGTTCTTCTGCCGCACTAAGGAGGCTGCCTATGCTGCCGCCACGGAGGGTTTTGACGCTTACAACGAGGATTTTGCCACGGTAAGATCGGAGCTTTCGGCTGACCCCGTTTATAAGGGCAGATTTGAATACATTGATTCCATAAACACAGGAAGCGGTCACAGCATAAGCGACAGAGAGGTAATCAAAAAGCTTTACAAGGGCAAGGCGGATATCTCTCCGTCACGCTTCGAGGATTTCAGCAAATGCCCGTTCATGTTCTTCTGCAAAAAGGGTCTGGAAATTTATCCTCTTCAGAAAAAGGATCTGAATCCTATGATAAGGGGTAATGCCATTCACAAATGTATGCAGGATATTTTTACAAAATTTTCCAAAGAGGAGTTTATTGCCCTCTCCGAGGACATGATTCTTGAAGAGCTGAAAACCTCTGTTAAAAGCTACATCGACAGCGATCTGGAGGGAGGCTTCGCCAAAAGCCCCGGCTTCGATTTCTACATGGAGATAATCATCAGGCTGGTGGTCAGGGTCATTCTCAATATGCAGGAGGAAATGAAGCTTTCCGACTTCGTTCCCGCTGCCTGCGAGCTTCCTCTGGGCAAGGCTCCCAAGGAGGGAAATGCCGTTTCTAAAGAGAAATTCTCCTCCGCCGATAATGATAAATATGCCGAGCTATGCAAAAAGCTTGCCGAAAATTCCGTCAAGCCCATTGAGGTCAAGACCGAGGACGGCTTTGAGGTCAGCTTCTCGGGAACCGCCGACCGTGCAGACATTTTTATTGACCATAATGACGGCGGAAAGATATATCTTCGTATCATCGACTACAAGACAGGCGCTAAGGAATTTGTGAGAGAGCAGCTTGATCTGGGTATTAATATGCAGATGTTCTTCTATCTCTGGGCGATCACCCGAAAGGACGGCGAGAAGGACAGCATTTTCAATCCCGCAGGTGCGGTTTACGCTCACATGAAGGCTCCCAAGCCCTCCGAACCCAAAAAGGGCATGAAAAACGACCCCATTATTATCGAAAGAGACGCTTTCAGGCAAAGCGGTGAGATCCTCGGCACCGAAAATGTTCTGAAGGCTATGCAGAAAAATCTTGACCAGCTTGAAAGCGACAATGAGCTTTACATTCCCGCTGAATTTGACCCCAAAAAGGGAAGCGTCGATGTGGGAGGCAAAAAATACAGCAATGTATTTACCCCCGAAGAGCTTAGTTCGGATATCGCAAAGGCGGATATCCTTCTGAAAAGCTTTGCGGAAGCTGTTGAAAACGGCGTTATCTCCGCATCTCCTCTCGAGAACAAGAAGCAAAACTGCTCTCTCCCCTGCTCCTTCTGCGATTATTCCGAAATATGCGGAAATTATTCCGAGCCCAAGGTCAGGGACACCTCACTTTTTGCTGAGGCGCTTGAAAAAGCCGCAGAAGCTCAGAATACGGATATTTCCGACGGCGATACCGATAACTCACAGTCTGACCGCAATGCGGATAATGAATGATGAACGGAAAGGACCTTGATAATATGGCGACTAACTGGACTCCCGAACAAACCAACGCTATCGAAGTCAGCGGAAAGGCGGCTGTGGTTTCCGCTGCGGCCGGAAGCGGCAAGACCGCCGTTCTGGTGGAAAAGCTCCTGAGAATGCTTTCCGACAGCACTGACCGTGTTTCCGCCGACAGGATTGTTGTGGTAACTTTTACAAATGACGCTGCCGCTCAGATGAAGCAGAGACTTTGCGCAAAGCTTGCCGAGGCTGCCGAAGCCGACCCCGGCAATGACTGGCTCATTACTCAGCAGTCCCTTATCCCCTCGGCAAAGATCTCCACAATTCACTCCTTCTGCTTCGATCTTATCAGGCAGAACGCCGCTCTGCTGGATGTGGACCCCGGCTTCAGGGTTCTTGACAGCTCCGAGGCGGATTCCGTTGAGGCTCAGGCTGCAAAAAATGTTATCGGCAGCCGTTTCTCTATGCGGGCAGATGATATGGCAGAGCTGACCCGCCTTTTCTGCCCCGATTCACAGTCGGAGGATAAGCTTCTGGAAATTATTTCTCACCTGAGAGAAAAATTTCTTGCACTGCCCTTCCCCGCCGACATTATGGATAAGATCATTAAAATGTACCGTGATGGAGCGGATGAGCTAAAAACGGTCATTGATTTTGCATCGTCTGCCGATGATATAAAAAAGGCAAAGGACAAGCTGATGTCAGACCCACTTGTGGGACGTTATGTTGAAAATGCCAATGCAAGGCTTTTAAAGCAGTTTGATATGCATATCAGGGCGGCAAACGACATGATCGCCGAGTACAGCAATATGCTGAACAATATCCCCTCAAACTGGTGCAAGCCCGGCGCTGCTCCCAAGGATGATTTCAAGGATACAAGGGAAACCAAGGATAAGCTCAATAAGCTTATCTCCGATCTGAACAGCGAGATCCGGCTAATTACGCATTACATAAACATTCTTAATTCAAATAAGTTCAGAGTCTTTTCCCTTTTGAAGGCTGCAATGCCCTACACCTCCCCAAGATTTAACAAATTCAAGCTTAAATATATTCCTCAGGATGAAACCAAGAGCGTTGATAAAACCATAAACGCAAACGGTGCTGTTTTCTCCCGCATGAAAGCCTGCCAGAGCGCCACAAAAGCGGCGATCACCAAGCTTACAAACAGCTTTTCGCTCCCCAGCATTTTAAGAGATTACTCTCTTCACGAAAAAATGTGCAGCCTGCTTTTTGAGCTTATCAAGGATATCCTTCTGGAGGAAGCTAAGCTCAAGAGCGAGAAAAATGCGCTTACCTTCTCCGACGCCGAGCAGCTCGCTGTAGAGCTTCTCTGCAAAAAGGCTCCCGACGGTTCCGTTTCAAAGACCGCTCTTGCAGAAGAGCTTTCCGATTATTTCCGCATTGTTATGATAGACGAATTTCAGGATTCAACGGCGGTTCAGGAGCTTATTTTCCGTATGCTCTCAAAGGGCGGCACTGCCGACGCCCCCGGCTCCAATTTCTTTGCGGTGGGCGATGTGAAGCAGTCAATTTACAGATTCCGCTGCTCCGACCCCACACTGTTTCTGGATAACCTCAAGGCAAGCTCGGATTATGTAAAGGGCGGAAGCGAAAAACGGGCGAAGATATATCTGAACAGGAATTTCCGAAGCTCTCACGGAGTAGTTGAATTTGTCAATGCAGTTTTCAGAGCGGTCATGTCAGAGGAAAACGGCGGCGTTGTTTATGACAAAAACGCAGAACTTGCCGAGGGCGCAGGTATCGGTGATATTTACGGTCCCACCGAGCTTATCGAGCTGCCCTGCTCTTCTGAGATAAATAAAAGATCCGACGATCCCGACAGCTCCGATAATCAGAACACCGCTGCCGATGACGCAGGAAGGAAGGACACTGCCGACTCTGCGGCTAAGACCGACGCTTCGGATGACAGCGATGATGAAGAAACCGTTACCTCTCTCGATATCATTGAGGCAAGATGCGCAGCGATCCGTATCAAGCAGCTGCTTGAAAAGGAAAAGATCACCGAAAACGGCGAGGAAAGAGCGGTCCGTCCCTCGGACATATGTATTCTTATGAGAAACACCAAAAAGGCAGGAATTTTCATCGGCTGCCTTGAGGAGCTTGGCATCAGCGCTCAGGGCTCTGCGGCGGAAAGCTATCTCGGCTCAAGAGAGATATCCATTCTTATAAATCTCCTCAGATGCATTGACAATGTTACTCTGGATATTCCCATGACCTCGGTGCTTATGTCGCCCATGTTCATGTTCACCGCAGAGGATATCGCCCGTCTCAGGACAGATCACCTGTCCTCGGTCTACAATGATATCCTACTTGCTTCTCAGGGCAAGAAGAACGTTCCCGAGGCGCTGAAGGAAAAATGCGCAGGCTTTATCAGAACCTTCGGCAGACTGAGAGATCACGCCGCCTGCCACACCGTTTCAGAGCTTATCGGTTTAATTTACAGCAAGACCGATTTCATGGCGGTGGTATCCGTTTACAGCGACAGCCTGAAAAAGAAGGCTAATCTTAGGCTCCTTCCCATTCTTGCGGAGAAATTCGGCGAAAACGGTTCGGGCAGCCTGAACAGCTTCCTGAGAGCGGTGGACGTTATGCTCAGAAACGGCAAGGATTTTGAATCCGCCTCCACTGCAAGATCTATCAGCGAATCCGTTGAGATAAAAACCATCCACAAGTCCAAGGGACTGGAATATCCCTTCGTTTTCCTCTGCCAGACCCATGTTAAATTTAATCTGTCCGATTGCTACAAGCAGTCTGTATTCGCCTCTGTCCCGGGAGGCTGCAGCACAGGCTTCAGGATTTTCGAGCCTCAGAGCTATTCACGATTTGAATCCTTCCCGAGAAATGTCCTTTCCGATATTCTCAGAATGAGCCAGCGGGACGAGGAGATGATGCTCCTTTACGTTGCTCTCACCCGTGCTAAATGCAAGCTTTTCATTACCAGAAGGCATGAGAATGAGCCTATGAGCAAACGTGACAAATCTACCGTGGGAATGAAGCGGAAGCAGCTTGCTGAGCTTATCAGCTTCAATAATAACATCCCCGACTGCACCGCTGCCGTTTCTGCGGCTATGACTATGGCTGAATGGCTGGATATCGCTCTGAGCCTTTTTGGCGATAATAACGGCGTTCTGACCTGCGGAAGCTGCGAGGCTGTTGTCTCAAAGGGCACTGCCGCTCCCGACAGCACAGATGCGGAC
Organism: Oscillospiraceae bacterium; assembly: GCA_022787085.1. Taxonomy (GTDB): domain Bacteria; phylum Bacillota; class Clostridia; order Oscillospirales; family Ruminococcaceae; genus Huintestinicola. The sequence goes on from JALFVE010000028.1 coordinate 86,147, forward strand.
AGCACCCGCAAAATTGCCGAGCCCAGCGAGGAAAGAGCTGTGATATTCAGAAGGAATATTTCTTACGATTATGACGATACCCTGTCCGTTACCGCCTCCAAGCTCACCGTCAGTGAGATCGCAAAGAAGCATGATTTCAAGCCGCAGCATTTCTTTGCGGAGGAAGCTCCCAAAAAACAGTCCAAAAAGCAGCCTGCGGGAATTTCCGCCGCAGACAGGGGAACTGCTGTTCATGGCTTCATGCAGTACGGAAATATTGCCGCTCTCGCCGCTTTGTCCCCCGAGGATAGGCTCACTGCTATCCCCGCAGAAGCGGAAAGACTTTGCAGAAAGGGCTATCTTACCGAATTACAGGCGTCCTGCGCCGACCCCGAGGTTATCGGCAAATTCCTTGACTCCGAGCTTTGCGGCAGGATAGTCCGCTCGGGAAATGTGATGAAGGAAAGAAAATTCTTAGTGAAAATTGCCGATCTGTGTATTGATGAAGAAATTCTTGACAATTCGGGTCTGAGGGTTTATAATAATACTGAGGGAATGCTTCAGGGCGTTGCCGACCTGCTCTTTGAGGAGGATGACAAGCTTATCCTTGTGGATTACAAGACCGACAGGAACGTTACTCCCGAGGTGCTTAAAGAGCGGTACAGCATGCAGCTTTACCTTTATGCAAAGGCTCTTTCCCTTATTCTCGGAAAGCCTGTTGCAGAAGCCTATCTTTATTCGTTTGAGCTGGGTACGGCGGTAAGGACGGAGCTTTCTCCCGAAAATATTATTCTGTAACGGCGTTTTTTCCCATCGGGAATCATTATTTAAGGCTTTGATTATGCGAAGGGGATGTCAATTTCCCCTTCGCTCTCATTGCTCCGAAAGGAATGGTCATTATCATGGAACAAAGAAAAGGCACCCGTCCCGCTCCTAAGCCCCTGCCCGCAGGAGCTGTTCTCCTGTCCTCCGTTATTCTGGGCGTGAGCATTATTATTGCGGGAACTACCGTTTCAGGCTCGGTGAAAAAGCTCACCGCTGCTGTGGAGGCTCAGACCTTTACTTCAAGCTATGCCTCTCCCTCAAATATTACCGTTCAGAACTCCGCTTCAAAGAATTATTTCACTGAGACAGAGGCTGCGGCGTATCTTAACATGACCGTTGATGAGATCAGAGCTGCTATTACCAAGAAAGAGATAAAGGAGTACGTTCAGACCTCCGCGGGATATTCCATTTCCAAGGACGTTCTTGACGATTATTTCGAGCAGAAGGCTTACGAAAACCTGAACACTCCCGATTCAGACAGCTGATTTTCCGAACCGCAGCATGACAAAAGGGGTGACGCTGTGAACAGGTTAAAAGTCAGGATAAATCACCACCCTGTGAGCTATGAGGGGATAGGCTTGATTACTGCTGTTATATTAAGCCTTATTGGTCCGTTTATTATATTTCCTATGCACTCGGTCGGAGAACTTATAGCTCTTTTTGTTCTGCTGATACTTATCCCCGCTGTCTCGGGATTTTTAAGTGCAATAAACGGCTTTTTGTCTGCGGATAATGAAAAGCTGCATTTTCGTTATGTGAAATATGAGAAGGATATTTTCTATAATGACATCACCGAGATAAGCTACGGCACTTACACCGAATATGCGGGACGGTTCAGCAAAATGCGAATTGCTCTTAAAATAAAAACCGCCGACGGTGAGGAACACACCTTCAATGATAAGATAAATACAGAGGATATGGCTGCGTCCTTTGATATTAACAGCAGCTGCAATGTTCCCATAATCAGAATGTACAGGTTTCTTGCCGAAAGGCTTCCTCACAGGGCGGTCGGATTTGTGAAGTTTGAGAGCATTATGGGTTTGGTGTGATATAGCAATAATTAGCATGATTTTATGCGCTTTCCGCAATAATTTACTTGTTATGATTATTGATTAATGGTATCATTTTGTTAGAAGCAATATAAAAAACAGGCGTGGTTTTTTCATGCCGAATTTCTTAGAAAGGTGAATGATTACTATGAAAAAAGTATTCCGTACAGGTGCAGCTTTATGTCTCTCTGCCGCAGCTATTTCCGCTTTTGCAGCAGGTGCTTCCGCAGAGGTAATTGACTTTGAGGACGGCAATTTCTCCTTTGTAACCGTTAAAACTGATGACGGCGGAGACCTTTCCGTGCTTTCCGTTGAGGAATTCAACGGCTCCATGCAGCTTAAAGTTGATGTTCAGGACTGCTCTCTCCTTCCCAAGATCCTCTTCAACATGAACGAGATCGTTGGTACAGACAACCTTTCCGATATCAGCAAGATCGAGATGGACATCACCTTCGCTTCCAAGGATGGCGTTACTGCTCCCGGCTGGATCGGCGGATGCCTCGGTACAGCAGGCGCTGACGATACTCCTGCCTGGGATCAGACCGATTTTGAGGGCGGCGAATATGAGAATCCCGTTTCCGAGCCTATCACTATCGAAAGAAAGTTCCTTCTCCCCTCCAAGAAGCTTGTTAGCGGCACAGAAGGCTCCAATGCTCAGCTTATGAGATGGGGTACTGAGGTTCCTTACTTTATGTACGTTGACAACATCAGAGTTCTTGACGGCGACGGCAACGAAATGGCTCTCATGGTTTCCTCTGCTCCCGCAGAAGCTCCCGCTGATACTGCTGAGGAAGCTCCCGCTGAGACCCCTGCAGAGACACCCGCTGAGGCTCCTGCTGAGGCACCCGCTGAAGCTCCTGCTGAGGCACCCGCTGAGGCTCCCGCTGCCGACAGCAACACTACTTCCTCCACAACAGGAAATACTGCTGCTTCCGTATTTGCTGTGATCGCTGCCTGCGCAGCTGCAGGTGCTGTTTGCAGCCGCAGAAAGTAATTTTCACTTAAATTAAAAGCATCAAAGCACCCGATGAGATATTCTCGGAGGGTGCTTTGTTTGTTGAATATCAATAAATAATGTTGCTTAATTTTCTATTTTTTTGTGATATGCTACATAATTTTGTTTTGCTGTTGACAAGCAGGATATGATATGGTATAATACATAAGTACAAAAAATAAAGCAGAGCTTTCCGCTCTCACCCTGATGCTTTTTATGCACGCAGCGGTCAATAATTTTCATTCCCGTTATGATACGGGGTATTTATGGAAATTTACGGCGGAGCTTTGGTTCTGCCGTTTTTTATTTCACATTCATTTATAGTTAATTTGATTTTTTGGGGGTGCTCGCCATAGCTAACAAGGATAGCAAGGAGCTTCAGATCAATGAAGAAATCCGTGACAAGGAGATCAGAGTAATAGGTCCCGACGGCGCTCAGCTGGGTCTTATGTCCTCAAGGGACGCTCAGAAGCTGGCAGCGGAAAAGGATCTCGATCTTGTAAAGATCGCACCGCAGGCCACTCCGCCCGTGTGCAAGATCATGGACTACGGAAAGTATTTGTTCGAACAGGCTAAGCGTGAAAAGGAAGCAAGAAAAAATCAGAAGGTCGTTGAGATAAAGGAGATCAGAATGTTCTCCACCATCGACACCCACGATTTTGAAACAAAGGCTGCTCAGGCTGTCAAGTTCTTAAAGGGCGGAGATAAGATCAAGGTTTCCGTTCGTTTCCGCAAGCGTGCCATTGCTCATCCTCAGCTTGGAGAAGAGCTGCTTGAAAAATTCAAGGACGCCTGCGCTGAGGCAGGTGTTGTTGAAAAGCCTGCTAAAATGGAGGGAAGAGCTCTCGTTATGTTCGTTTCCCCCAAGGCTTCAAAGTAACCGCGTTTTTTCAAAATAACTGTAAAAATAAAAGGGAGGATATTTCCATGCCAAAGCAGAAGACTCATTCCGGAGCTAAGAAGCGTTTCAAGCTCACCAAGACCGGTCTTGTTAAGTATCAGAAGACCAACAAGAGACACAGACTCACTCAGAAGGATCACAAGCGCAAGAGAATTGCTCGTAACATGGGCGTTGCAGGTTCCGCTAATGCTGCTACACTCAGAGAGCTTATGCCCTACAAGTAATAGGCTGGCTCTTTTTTTCATCAGATTAAAATTACATTTGGAGGTATAATAATATGGCTCGTGTTAAGGGAGCAATGGCTACTCGAAAGAGAAGAAATAAAACTTTAAAGCTCGCCAAGGGTTACTGGGGCGCTAAGAGCAAGCATTTCAAGATGGCTAAGGAAGCCGTTATGAAATCAGGCAACTATGCTTACATCGGCAGACGTCTCAAGAAGCGTGATTTCAGAAAGCTCTGGATCACAAGAATCTCCGCTGCCTGCAAGATGAACGGCATGAACTATTCTACATTTATGAACGGTCTCAAGAAGGCTGGCATCACTCTCAACAGAAAGATGCTCTCCGAGATCGCTATCAGCGACGCAGCAGGTTTTACAGCTCTTACTGAAAAGGCTAAGGCTGCTCTTTAATTTAAGGCAAACAGGCTGTATCACAAAGGCGTTGTCCGTTGTGGTACAGCTTTTTTAAATAAGGAGGCTTATAGTGGCTGCTATGACCGATCTTAACCGCATTTTTTCCTCCGATAATGAGAAAATAAAGCTTTACCGCAAGCTTTCCGAGGACAAAAAAGCAAGACGAAAGGAAAATAAATTTACCATCGAGGGCGCAAGGCTGGTCTCCGACGCAGCCGCTGAGGCTATAGAGCTGCACAGTGTTTTTTTCACCGAAGCCGCTTTGGAAAAATACGGCGAAGCTCTGGAGCTTCTTTTTGAAAAATATCCCCCGAAGATTTTCAACATCATTTCCGAGGAGCTTTCAAGAGAGCTTTCCGAGACGAAAATGCCTCAGGGTATTTTTGCGGTCTGCTCTATGCCCGACACCTCCAAAAATGATATTTACAGGAGGCTCGCTCCCGGCAGCAGGGTGCTTATCCTTGACAATATCCAGGACCCCGGAAACATGGGCACTATGCTCAGAACTGCCGACGCCTGCGGCATTGACTGCGTTATTACCTGCTCATGCTGCGATATTTATAATCCGAAAACTGTCCGCTCCGCCATGGGCAGCGTTATGAGAGTGCCTATTATTTCAGATGATATAATTCATGCGGCGGAGGAGATCAAGCTTAAAGGTATCCCCCTTTTTGCGGCGGTCATTTCGGATAATGCCTTTTCGCTTACCGAATGTGATTTTTCAGGGGGAGGGGCAGTCATTATCGGAAACGAGGGCAGCGGTTTATCCCCTGAGGACGCTGCTCTTGCGGACGTTTTGCTTACCATTAAAATGCATGGTACTATCAATTCCCTCAATGCCGCTATGGCTGCGGGAATTATAATGTGGGAGCTTTCTAAACGCAGGGAGGAATAAGTTTGATCTTCAAACTCCGAGTTTTGTTTCTTCGGCTGCCGCCTCGATTTTCTTCTAAAACCACAAAACTCTCAGAAAGGGATGGTCATGAACATGAACATGGACGATGGCGCTTATTACCGCAGGCTATACAGACTGTGGGCTGTCATTACCTTCGGGGCGGCTTCCAGAACTCTCTGCGAGCTTTACGAGCGCTTTGAAAATGCCGAGAGCCTTTACACTGCCGTTACCGAGGACTTTTCTGTGAGAAACAGTCTGCCTCCCGAGGCGGCTGCGGCTGCGGGCAGCACCGATCTTTCCCATGCGGAACGTATCATGGAGCTTTGCGATAAAAAGGGTATCAGGATCACCACCGCCGACGAGGAGGACTTCCCCGAAGGTCTTAAAGAGATTTACAATCCCCCGACGGTGCTATTTTACAGAGGCGACATTTCAGGGCTTTCCGACAGGCTCAATATCGGCGTTGTGGGCACAAGAAAGCCCTCCGACTACAGCAGGAAAACCGCAGGCGCTATTGTCAGGACTCTTGCAAAGCATGGCTTTGATATTATCAGCGGCTTTGCGGAGGGTATTGACATCTGCGCTCATCTCGAATGTCTGAAAAACGGCGGCAGAACCTTTGCGGTGATAGGCTCGGGGCTTGATTATCCCTATCCCAGAAATAATATCCCCTATCGGGAATTAATTGAGGAAAACGGTGCTGTTATTTCCGAATTTCTCCCCGGGACTCAGCCATATCCCGCTAATTTTCTTCAGCGAAACCGTATCCTTGCGGGGCTTTCCATGGGCGTTGCCGTAATTGAGGCGGGCGCTCAGAGCGGTTCTCTCAACAGCGCCGCTCATGCGGTAAATCAGGGCAAACCCGTTTTTGCGGTTCCCCCTCACGATCTGTTTGACGACAGGTACAGAGGCAATGTTACGCTAATCAGGGAGGGCGCTGTTCCTCTCATGGGCGCAAGAGATATTTACGGAGAATACTGCATTAATCCTCCGCATATAATAGTCGCAAACGAAAACACCGCCGCTCAGCTTGAACGGATCAGAGCGATCACCGAAAATGCGGCTGAATCGGATAACCGTAAATCAAAAAAGAATGATGCCACAAAGAAGGCTGCTCCCGCAAAATCGGCGGAGCCCTCCGAAAAGGATCCTGCTTCTGAAATTATTGCGCCGAAAAAATTATCCCCCGAAGAGCTTGAAGGCTTTTCCGACCCTGTTCAGAAAAATATTCTTACGGAGCTTTCAAAGGGCGCTGCCATGCGGGCGGACGAGCTTTCCGAAGCTCTTGATCTGGATATTGACGATATACTTACCGCTCTTACTGAGCTTGAAATTATGGGCACGCTTTCGTCCCAAAACGGAAATTACAGTCTTTCGGACTGAAAATATATATGGCTTTGCCCCTTAATAAGGCAAAGGAAAGGAAAGATCTTATGTCAAATCTCGTTATCGTGGAGTCGCCTTCCAAGGCGAAAACCGTTCAGAAATATCTGGGTGCGGGCTTCGAGGTTGCCGCTTCTATGGGTCATGTGAGGGACCTGCCCAAATCAAAGCTCAGCGTGGATGTGGAGCATGATTTTGAACCTGTTTACGTTCCCATGAAGGACAAGGAGGAGGTCATCGCTTCCCTCAAAAAGGCTGCGAAAAAAGCTGACAAGGTTTATCTCGCAGGAGACCCCGACCGTGAGGGAGAGGCTATTTCATGGCATCTCGCTCAGCTTCTCGACATCCCTATGGACGCTCCTGTCAGAGTTACTTTCAATGAAATTACCAAGACGGGCGTTCAGAACGGCATGGCTCATCCCCGTTCGATTGATCTCGATCTCGTTAACGCTCAGCAGGCAAGACGTATCCTTGACAGGATCGTGGGCTACAAGCTGTCGCCGTTTCTCTGGAAAAAGGTGAGAAGAGGTCTTTCTGCGGGACGTGTTCAGTCTGCCGCCGTTAAGATGATCGTTGACAGGGAAAAGGAAATAAACGCTTTCAAGCCCGAGGAATACTGGTCCATTGAGGCGAAAATGACCGCTCCTTCTTCAAAGAAGCAGTTTGACGCTGCCTTTGTGGGTATGGACGGTGCTAAGACCGAGCTTCATTCCCAGAGCGAGACTGACGCTGTTCTCAAAAGGCTGGAGGGCGCTGCTTTCACCGTTTCGGGTGTTAAAAAATCCGTCAGAAGAAAATCTCCCGCCGCTCCCTTTACCACCTCTACCATGCAGCAGGAGGCTGCCAAAAAGCTGGGATTCCAGACTTCCAAAACCATGAGAGCCGCTCAGCAGCTTTACGAGGGCGTTGAGATCGACGGTCTGGGCGCTGTGGGTCTTATCACCTACATGAGAACCGACAGCCTGAGAGTTTCCGACGAGGCAAGAGGCGCGGCTTACAAATATATTGAGGACACCTACGGCAAGAGCTATCTTCCCGCTTCTCCAAAGGTCTACAAGACTAAGGCGGGCGCTCAGGACGCTCACGAGGCTATCCGTCCCTCTACTCCCGAGCTTACTCCCGACAGAGTAAAAGGCAGCCTTACTCCCGAGCAGTACAAGCTCTACAAGCTTATCTGGGAGAGATTTATTGCAAGCCAGATGGCTAATGCTCTGCTGGACACCGTTTCAGTTGACATTGACGCCAACGGCTGCGCTTTCAAGGCGACGGGATATTCCGTTAAATTTGACGGATTTACCGTTCTTTATGAGGAATCAAAGGACGATGAGGAAAACAAGGTTCTCCCCGAGATAAACGAGGGAGATGTTTTAAAGCTTAAAAATATCGAGGGCAAGCAGCATTTCACTCAGCCCCCCGCAAGATACACAGAAGGCTCATTCATCAAGGCAATGGAAGAAAACGGCATCGGCAGACCTTCAACCTATGCTTCCACCATTTCCACCATTATAAACCGCTTCTATGTTGAGAGAGACGGCAAGCAGCTCAAGCCTACGGGATTGGGAGAGGTCACTACCGAGCTTTTAAAATCCAATTTCAAGCAGATCGTTGACACCAAATTCACCGCTCAGATGGAAAGCAGCCTGGACAAGATCGAAATAGGCGAAAAGGATTGGGTGGAAACTCTCAGGGATTTTTACGGTGATTTCTCAGAGACACTTTCCAAGGCGGAGACCGCTATGGAGGGCAAGAGAGTTAAAGTTCCCGATGAGGAGACTGACGAGGTCTGCGAGGTTTGCGGCAAGCCTATGGTCATCAAGATAGGCAGATTCGGCAGATTCCTTGCCTGCACGGGCTTCCCCGAATGTACTAACACCAAGAAGATCATCAAGCCCACAGGCGGTATTTGTCCTCTCTGCGGCAAGAAAATTCTTGCGAAAAAATCAAAGAAGGGCAAGAAATATTTCGGCTGCGAGGATAATCCAAACTGCTCATTTATGACTTGGGACACACCCGTTTCCGACAAGTGCCCCAAGTGCAACGATGGCACTACTCTTTTCAAAAAGGGCGGAAAGATGTTCTGTCTCAAGGAGGGCTGCGGCTACGAGGTCGCTATCAAAAAGGAAAAGTAATTACCCATTTTAAGGACGTTTATTTATGGATAAAAAGCTTACGGTTATCGGTGCGGGGCTTGCAGGCTGCGAGGCGGCATGGGCTGCGGCGAACAGCGGCGCTATGGTCACGCTTATTGAGATGAAACCGTTAAAATTCTCCCCCGCTCACAAATACAAGGGCTTTGCGGAGCTTGTCTGCTCCAATTCTCTGAAAGCCTCACGGATAAATTCCGCTGCGGGGCTTCTTAAAGAGGAAATGAAAAGACTCGGCTCTCTCACCGTTCCATGCGCTGAGGAAAATGCTGTGGCGGCGGGAGGCGCTCTTGCTGTTGACAGGGAGAAATTCTCCGACTGCGTTACGGAAAAAATTCGCTCCCACCCGAACATTAACGTTATTTCGGCGGAGCAGGAGGATATTCCCGAGGGGTACTGTGTTATTGCAAGCGGTCCTCTTACTGCGGGCAGGCTGGCGGACAGCATTGGCGGGCTTTGCGGTAATAGGCTCAGCTTCTTTGACGCTGCCGCCCCCATTGTTACCTTCGATTCTATTGACATGGACAAGGCTTTCTTTGCCGCAAGATACGGCAGGGGCGGCGATGATTACATCAACTGTCCTTTTACTAAAGATGAATATCTTGATTTTCATCACGAGCTTGTAAATGCGGAATCTGCTCCCGTTCACGATTTTGACAGACCCGAAAATGCAAAGGACGATTTCACCGTTTATGAGGGCTGTATGCCCATTGAGGTGCTTGCCAAAAGAGGCGAGGACGCTGCCAGATACGGCGCTATGAAGCCTGTTGGACTTACCGACAGCAGGACGGGGATAAGACCCTACGCTGTGGTTCAGCTGAGACGGGAAAATGCGGAGGGTTCGCTTTTTAACATTGTGGGATTTCAGACGAATCTCAGATTCCCCGAGCAGAAAAGAGTTTTCTCTATGATACCCGGTCTTCGGAACGCTGAATTTGTCCGCTATGGCGTTATGCACAGAAATTCCTTTATTGATTCGCCGAGGCTTTTAAACGGGGATTTTTCAATGAGGAGCCGTCCTGAGATATATTTTGCGGGGCAGATAACGGGCGTTGAGGGCTACATGGAATCCGCTGCTTCGGGTATTATGGCGGGACTTAACGCTGTTAGACGAATGGAGGGAAAGGAGCCGCTCATTCTCCCCCGTGAGACTATGATCGGCGCTCTTTCAAGATATATCTCCGACGAGAGCGTGGAGAATTTTCAGCCCATGGGCGCAAACATGGGTATTCTCCCCGACATCGGCGTGCGGATAAAGGACAAGCAAGAACGCTATCAGGCTGTGGCTGACAGGGCTTTAGAGGCTTTTGACGGTTATTTGAGGGAGATGATGTGATGAGTGACAAGGTTTCATTTTTTCTCACTATTGTTATTTTTATTCTCTCTGCCGCTAACTGCGTTTTGAATATTATCGGCGGCAATTACGCTCTGGCTGTTATCTGGGGAATTGTGGCTGTGTGCAATATCATTTCAACAGTGCTGCGACTTAAAAATAAGAAGTGATACTGTGAATAATATTGTTTTCAAGTTTGAAAAAATCGTTGATTCTACTGAAAGGAAGTAGCTATATGAATATTATCGTTGACGCATTCGGCGGAGACAATGCGCCTCTTGAGGTCATCAAGGGTGCGGCTCGGGCTGTTAAGGAGCTTGGCGTTGAAATTACTCTCACGGGAAATGAAAAAATTATTAAGGAGACTGCCGAAAAAAACGGCATAAGTCTCGATAAAATTTCAATTATACATACCGAATCGGTCATTGACATTCATGAGGAGCCTACCGAGATCATCAAGAGCCGCAAGGACTGCTCAATGGCGGTTGGTCTGCAGGCTCTCGCCGATGACAAGGGCGACGCTTTTGTAAGTGCGGGCAGCACGGGCGCTCTGGTTGTGGGTGCGACCTTTATTGCAAAGAGGTTAAAGGGCGTTAAGCGTCCCGCTCTGGCTCCCATCCTCCCCACGGCACAGGGTCATCTCATTCTTATGGACGGCGGCGCTAATGTGGAATGTCGTGCGGAAATGCTCATGCAGTTCGGTATTATGGGCAGCTGCTACATGGAAAAGGTCATGGGAATCAAGTCTCCCAAGGTGGGGCTTTTAAACGTGGGCACCGAGGATACCAAGGGCAGAGAGCTTGACAAGGAGGCTTACAGGCTCCTCTCCAATGCTCCCGTGGATTTCTACGGCAATCTTGAGGCGAGAGAAATGCCCAAGGGCGTTTGTCAGGTGGCAGTTTCCGACGGTTTTACGGGTAATATTGCCTTAAAGCTTTATGAGGGCATGGGCTCTTTCTTTGCGGGCGAGCTTAAAGGTATGCTCACCGACGGTCTGACAGGCAAAATCGCCGCTCTCCTTATTATGAAAAAGGTGAAGGCTTTCAAGAAAAAGCTCGATTACAAGGAGGTCGGCGGCGCTGTTCTCATGGGCATTTCCAAGCCTGTTATCAAGGCTCACGGCAGCTCCGATGCAAAGGCTTTCTACAATGCCATCAGGCAGGCTAAAGCTTGCGTTGACGGAGATGTTATCGGTGAGATATCCCGTGCCCTTGAAAGCTGCAAGACCAAAAATTAACAAATTGTCTATTGACATATTGAAACGTATGTGCTATAATTTAGAAAGGATATGTTAAAAATGTCAGACAAGGAACTGAACGAAAGGCTTTCTGCCTTTGAAGAAAAGATCGGCTACTGCTTCAATAACAAAAATCTTCTCCACGAGGCGCTTTCTCATTCCTCCTATGCCAATGAATGCAAAAAGGGAAGAAATTCAAATGAGAGGCTTGAATTTCTCGGTGACAGCGTGCTTTCCATCGTTATTTCCGAGCATCTTTTCAAGCATTTCAAGCATCTCCCCGAGGGCGAGCTTACCAAAATAAGAGCTTCTCTCGTTTGCGAAAAGGCGCTTTTTGAATTTTCAAAGCAGATTTCTTTAGGCGAATTTATTCTCCTCGGCAAGGGCGAGGAAAACACGGGGGGAAGAAACCGTCCCTCTATCGTTTCCGACGCTTTCGAGGCGGTCATTGCTGCTGTTTTCCTCGATGGCGGCATGGAGGCGGCAAGGGAATATGTGCTGGGCTTTATCCCCAAGGACCTTGACAGAAGCTCCGTTAAAAAGCTTCAGGATTACAAGACCATTCTGCAGGAAATTATTCAGAGAAATCCCGAGGAAAAGGTGGAGTACGTTCTCAGAAGTCAGTCGGGTCCCGATCATGACAGGCATTTTGTGGTTGAGGTCTGCCTGAACACCAACGTTATCGGTCACGGCGAGGGTCACAGCAAAAAACAGGCCGAACAGCAGGCGGCTAAGGAAGCATTGCGGCTTATGGGCTGCGAGGTTTAAAGATGGGTCACGGGAATATTTCTATTTTTATCCCTCATCTGGGCTGCCCCAATTCCTGCTCCTTCTGCGATCAGAAGATAATAAGCTCAACTTCTCATGCGCCCTCCCCCGACGAGGCGGAGGACATTATCAAAGGGGCTTTTGAGAGGATAACAGACCCTTCGGACAGGGCTGATACCGAGATAGCTTTCTTCGGCGGCAGCTTTACCGCTATTGACAGGGATTATATGACGGAGCTGCTCCAAAGGGCTTCAAAATATCTGAAAACCCCCGATAAGGACGGCTTTCGCGGTATAAGAATTTCTACTCGTCCCGACTGCATTGACGAGGAAATTCTTATGCTGCTGAAAAAATTCGGCGTTACGGCAATCGAGCTGGGGGCGCAGTCCATGTCGGACAGGGTGCTTGAAATGAACAACAGAGGGCACTCCTCTGCTGATGTTATTCGGGCATCGGAAATGATAAAGGATTACGGCTTCGAGCTGGGTCTGCAGATGATGGTTGGGCTATACGGCAGCACCGAAACAGACGAATATCACACTATGACGGAGTTTATTAAGATAGCTCCCAAAACTGCAAGGATATATCCCGTCTGCGTACTTGAGGGCACCCGTCTTGCCGAGCTTTACAAAAGCGGCGAATATGTTCTCTACCCATTTGAAAAGGCGGTGAATATCTGCGGCGTCACATACTGCGGGCTTACATCGGCGGGGATAAATGTTATCCGAATGGGGCTTCATGCTGAGGACGGTGTGGAGAAAAGAACCATTGCGGGATTTTATCACCCTGCTTTTGCGGATATCGTTCGTTCGGATATCGTTAAAGATGTCATTTTGAAATACTATATGTCTCATATGTCCGGGGAGGACAGAAATAAGACTATTGAAATAGAGGCTCCTCCGAAGCTTTACGGTGCAGTTTACGGACACAAAAGATCCAACAGGCTGTTTTTTGAATCGAAAGGGATTAAAATAATAGTATCCCAAAACACAAGTCTTTCACCAAATGAAATTTCCATAAACAAGGACGTGCAGAATGTATTTAAAATCACTTGAATTACAGGGCTTCAAGTCCTTTCCCGATAAGATAAAGCTGGATTTCGGCAAGGGCATTACGGCTGTTGTGGGTCCAAACGGAAGCGGAAAATCCAACATCGGCGACGCTGTTCGATGGGTGTTGGGCGAGCAGTCCTCTAAGACCCTCAGAGGCTCCAAAATGGAGGACGTTATTTTTGCGGGTACTCAGCTCCGCAAGCCCATGGGCTTCGCTGCGGTCACTCTTTGCATTGTGAACGACAAGGGTATTCTTAATATCGACGCTCCCGAGGTCACTGTGACAAGAAAGCTTTACAGAAGCGGTGAGAGCGAATATCTTATTAATGGCGCTCAGGTGCGTCTCAAGGACGTTTCCGAGCTTTTTATGGACACGGGTCTCGGCAGGGACGGCTATTCAATTATCGGGCAGGGTCGTGTTGCGGAGATAGTTTCCTCCAAATCGGGCGAGAGAAGAAGCATTTTCGAGGAAGCGGCGGGTATTTCTAAATTCCGTTTCAGAAAGGCGGAAGCTCAGAGGCGGCTTTCTCAGGCGGAGGAAAATATTCTGAGGCTTACGGACATTATTTCCGAGCTGGAGAGCCGTGTGGAGCCCCTTCGGAAACAGTCCGAAAAAGCGGCGCAGTTTATTGAGCTTTCCGATGAGAAAAAGGCTCTGGAAATTACCGTTTGGGTCCACGAGCTTTCCGCTCTTCGTGAAAGGCTTTCCGAGCTTTCAGACAAGCTGCTTATCAACACCTCGGAATATTCCTCCTGCGAGGCGGACATTGAACGCCTTGAGGAGGAATACAGGGTCGTTTACAGCGAGATATCAAAGGGTAATATCCGCATTGAACAGCTCAGAAATGCTATTCTCGATGATGAAAAGGCTAATACGGGGCTTCATGCGGACATTGCCGTTTACAAAAATGAGATCGTTCATTTTAATGAGAATATTGAAAATCTCGAAAAGCAGATGGAGACTGCTAAGCTCTCAGACAGCGAAAACAGGCGGCTCACCGAGGAAAAAATCAAGCTTATAGATCAGATCGGCAGAGACATTGAGCAGGCGGACAGGGATTTTAACTCGGCTGCGGACAGGCTCAATGAGGCTGCGAGCAGGCAGGAGGGCTTTGAAAAGGAATTTTCGGGTCATGCTGCCGAGCTTAACAGGCTTTACATCAGACAGTCTGAGCTGAAAGTGACTTCAAGCTCTCTCAGCAACTCCCTGATCGAGATAAAGGAGCAGGAGGCTGCCGCTTTAAAGCAGCTTGGATCTATTGAGGAAAGCGGCAGGGATTTAGACAAGGAGCGTAAGGAGGTCACTGACGGGCTTGCGCTGCTGGATGAAAAAAAAGCAGAGCAGGAAAACCGCATCAGCGGCTTAAACAGGCTCTTTTCCGCAAAATCCGATAAGCTGAAAGCCGCCGATAAGGAGCTTTCCGAGCTTACTCTCGGTGTAAGGGACAAGGAAAACAGGATAAGGCTCCTTAATGATCTGGAAAACAGCATGGAGGGCTTCGGTCATGCGGTAAAGCAGGCTCTTAAAGCGGGAAAAAGCGGCAGGATAAGCGGTATCATCGGCTCTGTTGCTCAGATATTAAATGTTCCCTCGGAATACAGCGTGGCTGTGGAGACTGCTCTCGGCGGCGCTTTGCAGAACATTGTCACAGAGGACGAGGAAGCCGCTAAGCGCAGCATCCGTATGCTCAAGGATATGAATGCGGGTCGTGCTACCTTTCTTCCCATCACTTCAGTAAAGGGCAACAGGCTCAGCGAAAACGGGCTTGAAGGCTGCAGCGGCTTTATTGCTTTAGGCTGCGATGTTGTTACATACGATGCTAAATTTATGGGTATCGTTAATTCGCTGCTGGGAAGGACGGTTATTGCCGAGGACATCGACTGCGCAGGAAGCATTGCTAAAAAATTCGGTTATCGGTTTAAGATCGTTACGCTTGACGGTCAGGTGGTCAATGCGGGAGGCTCATTCACGGGCGGTTCCGCTAACCGTTCATCGGGCGTTCTTACACGAAAAAATGAGATAGAACGTTTAAATACAGAGCTTTCTGAAGATAACGGCAGGCTTTCGGATATGAAAGCAAAAGCTTCCGTACTTAAAGCCGAGGTCGATAAAATGAGAATTGACCTTGAGGCGGCTAATGACGAGCTTCGCATTATTGAGCAGGACAGGATACGCTTCGAAGCGGAGATAAAGCGCATTGAGCAGGTGGCAAGGCAGAGCGAATCGGGCAGAAAAAATGCCGAGGAGCTTCTGGGACGGCTTAAAAAGCGTTATGAAGACGCCGAAAATTCTGCCGAAAAAACTGCCGCTGAGCTGGAATCCGTTGACAGGCTCATTGCTGACGGCGAGGACAAATCCGGCAGGGACGGCGCTCTCCTTGAAAAGCTCAAGGCGGAAAGAGACAATATTTCTTCGGAAATGTCCGCTTTGAAAATCCGCAGGGCTGAGCTTGAAAAGGACAGGGAAGCCGCTAAGGAAAGCCTTGCAGCTCTCGAGGAGCAGAGCAGAAGCATTGGCGACAGCTCTGTAAAATCCGCTCTTGCAATCGAAGAACAGAAAAAGCTCATTGCCGAAAGAGAGGAGCTTATCCGTGAGAGGGAGACTTCACTAAAGGGTGCGGGCGACCGCACTGCCGAGAAAAAAGCTCAGATTTACGAGGCGCAGCAAAAAAATCTGGAGATGGAAAAGCGTTCGGGCGAGATACGAAGTCAGATAAAGGACGCTAATGCCCAGAAGGAAAAATTCGGTGCGGAAAAGACCCGTCTGGAGGAGCGTCAGAGAACTTCTCAGCTCTCCTATGACAAGATAGTTTCGGATATGGCGGAGCAATATGAGCTTTATCCCTCCGAGGCAGAGGGTATTGCGCTTAAAGGTGCGGATATAAATGAGATAAACATGAGACTCGGCTCCGTTAAGCAGAAGATAAGGTCCCTCGGTACGGTAAATCTGGCGGCTATCGAGGAATACAAGGAGGTCTCCGAGAGATACGAATTTATGTCGGGTCAGCTTTCCGATGTGAACAGCTCCAAACGTGAGCTTGAAAAGCTTATTGACGAGCTGACCGAGACTATGAAAAAGAAATTCTCCGAGAGCTTTGACATTATCAACAGCAATTTCAAACAGATATTTACCGAGCTTTTCGGCGGAGGCAAGGCTGAGCTGGCTCTTACCGACCCCGAGGATGTTCTTGAGTCGGGAATCGAGATAAATGTGGCTCCCCCCGGAAAGGTCATCAAGAGCCTTTCACTGCTTTCGGGCGGCGAGCAGGCATTTGTGGCTATTGCAATTTATTTCGCTATTTTGCGGCTTCGTCCCGCTCCCTTCTGTATTCTTGACGAGATCGAGGCGGCGCTTGATGACATGAACGTTACCAGATATGCCAAATATCTTCATAATTTTACCGACACCACTCAGTTTATCACCGTTACTCACCGTCGGGGAACTATGGAAGAGGCTGACGTTATGTACGGCGTTACCATGCAGGAAAAGGGCATTTCAAGGCTTCTGAAAATGGAGCAGCCCCCTGCCGACGAGGAGAATGAGGAATGAAATATTTCGGGAACGACCTTGGCTCACTCCACAAGGAGCTGAGCGGGATCATCCGTAAAAAGGGAAAATTTTCCGAGGCAAGAGAGCTTTTCAATAAGCTTCATTCACAGCTTCACAGCAGTGCTGTTTACGGCTGCGGTGATACCGAATTTGACAGGCTGATGAATGGAATAAACGGGCAGAACTGCGGCTCCGCTTTATGGGAGCTTTGGCATATTTCCCGAATCGAGGATATTACGGCGGGAATACTTATTGACGGCGGCGGACAGGTCTTTTCTGCGGATACTGCCGAAAAAATCGGCTCTCCCGTTTTTGATACGGGCAATGCCATGACCGATGATGAGATTTTGGAATTTGCTTCGAGAGTGTCTCTCAATGCGCTGCTTGATTACAGAAATGCTGTGGGCAGGCGCACTCGTGAGATAATTTCCCGAATGACTGATGCTGACGTGAAAAGACGATTCCCCGATGAAGCAAGAGAAATGCTTTTTTCATCGGGCGGGCTTATTCATCATCCCGATTCGGAATGGCTTGCCGATTACTGGCTGTCAAAGGACTGTGCAGGGCTCATTCTTATGCCGCTGACAAGGCATCAGCTCCTTCATCTGAATCAGTGCGGTCAGTATTTTGCAAAATTAAAATAACTTTATATTTAATAAATTATTAAACATTATTTCGAGTGTTTATTCTATAATATATTTATCAGGTCATTTTTCTATAATTTACGGGAGGCTGACGCATATGGGCTTTTTTGAAAAAATTGCCGAGGGTATCAGAAAAACAAGGGACTCTATGATGGGGAAGGTCAATTCTCTGCTTAATTCCTTCACTAAAATTGATGAGGACTTTTTTGAGGAGCTTGAGGAAACTCTCATTATGTGCGACATCGGCGTTCAGACCTCCATGGATATCTGCGCTGAGCTGAGAAAGGCTGTTAAGGAAAAGGGCATTAAGGAGCCTGCGCTTATAAAGGACGAGCTGAAAAGGATAATTGCCGAAATGCTCGGCGAGGATCAGCGGCTCGACATCTCAAGCAAGCCTGCGGTCATTCTCGTTATCGGAGTGAACGGTGCGGGCAAGACCACCACCATCGGCAAGCTTGCCGCAAGATTCGTTTCCGAGGGCAAAAAGGTCGTTGTGGCGGCGGCTGATACCTTCCGTGCGGCTGCCATAGATCAGCTTCAGGTCTGGGTCGAGAGAGCGGGCGCCGAGATAGTCAAGCACGCCGAAGGCTCCGACCCTGCGGCTGTGGTTTTTGACGCTATCACCGCTGCAAAGGCGAGGGGTGCGGACGTTGTTATCTGCGACACTGCGGGCAGGCTCCACAACAAGAAAAATCTTATGGACGAGCTGAAAAAGATCACAAGGATATGCCGTCAGCAGGCTGAGGGCTGCTCCCTTGAGACTCTTCTCGTTCTTGATGCCACTACGGGTCAGAATGCGGTAAATCAGGCTAAGCTTTTCTCCGAAACTGCGGATATTACGGGTATTGTGCTCACAAAGCTTGACGGCACTGCCAAGGGCGGCATTATCATTACCATACACCGAGAGCTGGGCATTCCCGTTAAGCTGGTGGGCGTGGGCGAGAAGGTTGACGATCTGATGGATTTCTCCGCTCACGATTATGCGGAGGCTTTGTTCGTTTCCGAAACGGATTTCAGCGGAAATTATGAGAGGCTTACGGGCGGCGAGGAGGAGCTTTCGGATGATAATGATATTATTTCCGAGTATCCCGCTGCTGAGGAGGTAATTCCCGAGGATATTACCGAAGAGGATGCTGTTCGGGAGGAAAATATTCCGGAGGATATTCCCGATTCGGAAGAAGTGCTTGAGGAAAGCATTGCTGAGGAGGAAGCTCCCGAGGATATTGCTGAGGAAACAGATGATGATCCCGATATCTCCGAGGAGGAAAAGCCTGCGGAAAAGAAGAGCCTGAAGGACGGCAAATTCGGCTTCCTGTTCAAGGAGATCACATTCGGAAAAAAGAAAAAGGACGATGAATGATTATGAAGATAATTCTTGCTTCAAACAATAAAAATAAGCTTCGTGAGTTCCGTGAGATCCTTGAGCCTGCGGGCTTTGAGGTCATTTCCCAGAGCGAGGCGGGTGCTGACATCGAGGTTGAGGAAACCGGAACCACCTTTGAGGAAAACGCTTATCTCAAGGCAAAGGCTATTTATGAAATGATGAAGCTGCCTGTTATTGCCGATGACAGCGGTCTTGAGGTGGATGCATTAAACGGCGCTCCGGGCATATATTCCGCAAGATATGCAGAGGAAGGAAAGCGATGCGCAAGGGTCCTTTCCGAGCTTGAGGGCGTTCCCGATGAAAAGAGGACCGCAAGATTTATCTGCTGCATATGCTACATTGACGAAACGGGCGGAAAGCACATTGTCAAGGGTGCCTGCGAGGGCAAGATAGGCTATGAAAAGCGGGGCACAAACGGTTTCGGCTATGACCCTATTTTTATGTTCGGCGACAAAAGCTTTGCGGAAATTTCTGCGGAGGAGAAGAACAGTGTGAGCCACAGGAGCGTGGCTTTAAAGAAGTTTGAGGAAGTTATCAAAGGAGAGAAGAAATAATGCTTACAAGCAAACAAAGGGCTTATTTAAGAGGTATCGCCGCAAAGGAGGACACCATTTTTCAGGTGGGCAAGGGCGGCATTAACGAAAATCTTATCACTCAGGTGAACGACGCTCTCAAGGCGAGAGAGATCGTTAAATTAAAGGTTCTGGAAACCGCTATGCTTTCCGCTGCCGAGGCTGCTTCGGAAATTGCCGAGGCTACAAGATCCGAGGTGGTCCAGACCATCGGCAACAAGCTGGTGCTTTTCAAGAGAAATCCTCAGGAGCCTAAGATAGAGCTGCCAAAGGCAGATAAGAAAAAGTGACGACGGCGCTTTTCGGCGGCAGCTTCGACCCTGTTCATCTGGGTCATGTGAATGCGGTGAAAGCACTGCTCCGAAGCAGTCTCGCTCCCGACAGGGTAATAATTATGCCCGCTTTTGTTAATCCTTTTAAGGCGGGGCTTGACATGGAAAACAGGGCGGGCTGCGAGGACAGGCTCCAAATGTGCAGGCTGGCTTTTAAGGCTCTTCCCCACTGCGAAGTCTCAGATTTTGAGATAAAAAAAGCCACTCTAAGCTACACTGCGGACACCCTTGAGCATCTGCGGGAGATATATCCCGAGAACAAACTTATTTTAATGATGGGCAGCGATTCCCTTGAAACTCTTCCCACATGGAACAGGTTTCACGATATTATCAGAATGGCTCACATTGCCGCTGTTTCCCGTTCTTCCGAGGAATCACGAAGGATAGAGGGCTATTCCGAAGCTGTAAGAGCGGCGGGCGGCAGGGTCACTGTCATTGAGACGGAGCCTTTTGATATTTCATCCACAGAAATTCGTAAAAAAATTGTTAATAATCAAGATATATCTTGCTATGTGGACGGAAATGTAGTAAAATATATTATGTCTAAGTCTATTTACAGGCAGGGTGATTCTTAAAATGGCTGTTGAAATATGCGGAGCGGATACCGATGAGATCAAGGATATTCTGAAAATCAGGCTCTCGAAAAAGAGATATTCCCACAGCCTGAATGTGGCGGACGCTGCTTTAAAGCTTGCGGATAAATTCGGCGGGGACAGGGAAAAATGCTTTCTTGCGGGGCTTATTCACGATATATGCAAGGAAATTCCCACCGAGGAGCAGCTTAAAATGGGTAAAAGCTGCATCGTTCCCCTGAGCGCTGTGGAGGAGAAAATTCCTGCTCTTTATCATGCGGCGGCTGGCTCATGGTACTGCGAACACGTTCTTCACATTGCCGATGAGGATATCCTTATGGCGGTGAGATTTCATACTGCCGCAAGGGCGGGTATGTCCCTGACGGAAGAGATAATTTATCTTGCCGATCTCATTTCCGATGACCGCTCCTACAAGGACGTGGGTAAAATGAGAAAGCTTGCCTTCGACGATTTAAAGAAGGCTATGCTTGAGGCGCTGTGCTTTTCTGTAAGCGATGTTATTTCAAAAGGCTCGCTTATCCCCGAAAGCACCTCACAGGCTTACAACTATTACGCTGAACTTTTCAGATGAAAGGCGGTTTTTTATGCCCGATAAATTTACTAAGGAACAGAAGCTGGAAATTATCGTCAAGGCTCTTGACAGCAAAAAGGCGGAGGATATCAAGGTCATCAAGGTGGGCGATCTGACCATTCTTGCGGACTATTTCGTTATTGCAGACGGCACCTCCACCACCCAGACAAAGGCTCTTGCCGATGAAACAGAATACAAAATGCAGGAGAACGGCATTTCTCCCGAGAGAGTTCAGGGAAACAACGGCTCCAACTGGATAATTCTCGATTACGGAGATATCGTTGTTCACGTTTTCAGCAAGGAGCAGAGGGATTTTTACAACCTTGAGCGTCTCTGGAGAGACGGCGAGGACGTGGACATTTCTCAGTGGACTGTTTAAGCTGAATTTATAGGGGAACATTTTTATGGGGAACAATTCGGATTATTCATCGCTTTACAGCTCAGAAGAATCAGAAGTCAGCCCCGAAAATGAAATGAGCGGCGAGGAGTTTTCACTTTTCCGAAAGGGCAGGCTAAAAGCAAAGGTCGTTGGGATCATTTACCTCGTTATATGCGGAATAAACACCTTTAAAACTGTTTTAGACTTTTCGGGCGGCATTGCTTATTGGATCGGCGGCATGGCTGCTATGATTCTGCTTATTGCTGTGGGAGTTATGTTTATCAAGGGAAAAAACGGTGCAAGGATCGCTTTGGGAGTTATTTTTTGTCTTAGCACATTGCTGACCCTGATGATACTTATTCCCTCGTTTATCGGTGCCTCAAAAGCGGGTTTACAGGTCATTCTTTTTGGGGTTGTTATGAGTATTATTCCTTTTGGAATAAACCTGGCACTTATCTGGCTGACCTTATTCGATAAAAGCGTAAAATTCTACTGCAAAAGCAAACAAACAGACAAAAACTGAAAGGGGTATTTACTATGGATGAGCTTAAAATGGAGGGTCTTGAGCTTCCCGATACTGGAGAAAGCTATGACGATATGCCCGACGCTTCGGAGGGACTTCTTGAAGATAATCCCAGACCTTCCTTTGCTATGGGAGGTCCCGAGGATTTTTCCGATATGGATATACCTGAGATAAGCAATCTTGACGGCACAGATTTTGGCTCTCCCGCAAAGCAGGAGGATAAAAAGCCTGTTTCCCTTGAAAAGCCCGCTGAGCAGAAGCCCATGTTTGAGGATATGGGAGGGGCTGCCGCTAAGACGGGGCATTTTTCATCATCACAAAGCAATTTTCAGGAGCGCTCGGGTACATATTCTGCCGTTAACAATGACGCGGCTCAGAGCTCTGTCCCCTCTTACGGCGCTGCTTACAGTCAGAACAGCTCTCAGAACAATTCATTCGGAGATACCTATAATTCTTTTCAGCAGGAACAGATGCAGCTCGTTGCGCTGGGAAGAAAAAAAGCTAAGATCATTGGCATTGCCGCAATTGTTCTTGATGTTATCGAGACACTGTTTTCACTCTCACTCAGAAACATTCTGGTAACTGTTTTACGCATTGTTTTTATCATTCAGTTTATGAATGGCAGCAACAGCTCTAGAGTTTACACAGCCTTTCTATCTGTTTTAAGAGTGATAATGACCATTATTTCCATCGCTCAGGTAAATTCTCTGAGCAGCGAATTTGCTGAATATGGATTGTCTGTCGTGATCACCATCACTCAGCTTATTCTGTTCACAGGAATCATTGCAAACGGTGTCATCATCTACTTTACTTTGCTTGATAAGAGCGTGAAGGAATTTACCGTAAATAAATAAACTGATTTTCATGATATCAATTTTTATATGATATAAATTTTTTCTTTTGCAAAGGAATGATTATTTTGGAAAGATACGATTTCGCCGCCATTGAAGCAAAATGGCAGAAATACTGGGAGGAGAACGAGACCTTCAAGACCGATGTATGGGATTTCTCTAAGCCTAAATTCTATGCTCTGGATATGTTCCCCTATCCTTCGGGCGTGGGTCTTCATGCGGGACATCCCGAGGGGTACACCGCTACAGATATTGTTTCCCGTATGAAAAGAATGCAGGGCTACAATGTCCTTCACCCCATGGGCTACGACTCCTTCGGTCTACCTGCGGAGCAGTATGCGGTAACGACAGGCAATCACCCCAACGGCTTTACTCAGGAAAATATCAAGACATTTTCAAAGCAGCTCAAGGAGCTGGGCTTTGATTATGACTGGTCCAAAATGATAGCGACCTCCGACCCTAAGTTCTACAAGTGGACTCAGTGGATATTCAAGCAGCTCTATCTGGACGGCTATGCTAAATATGTGGATATGCCCGTAAACTGGTGCGAGGAGCTGGGTACCGTTCTTTCCAATGATGAGGTCATTGACGGCAAATCCGAGCGAGGCGGATATCCTGTTGTAAGAAAGAACATGAAGCAGTGGGTCATAGATCAGCCCGCCTTTGCAGAAAAGCTCCTTGAGGGACTTGATGAAGTAGACTGGCCCGAATCCACAAAGGCTATGCAGCGCAACTGGATAGGCAAATCCACAGGCGTTGAGGTAAAGTTTGATATTGTGGGCGGCGGCGATTTCAGCATTTACACCACCTGCATCGAAACGATTTACGGAATCACCTTTATGGTTCTTGCCCCCGACGGCGACATTGTTAAGGAGCTTATGCCGAGGATAACCAACAAGGAAGAGGTTCAGGCATATATTGACGAGACCTTAAAGAAAAACGACATGGACCGCACCGAGCTTAACAAGACCAAATCCGGCTGCGAGCTGAAGGGCGTTACCTGCATAAATCCCGTAAACGGCAAGGAAGTCAGAATGTTTATCGGTGACTTCGTTCTTGCAAGCTACGGCACAGGCGCAGTTATGGCTGTTCCCTCTCACGATCAGCGTGACTTTGAATATGCAGTTGCTCATAACATTGATATGATACAGGTAATCGACGGCGATGAAAAGCTTGGCCATGTGGATGTATCCGAAAAGGCATTTGAAAAGGGCGAATATCTGGGCAAGGGCTACAAGCTTGTAAATTCCGAGGAATTTACGGGTCTTACCGTTGAAGAGGCAAAGGAAGCCATTACCCAAAAGCTTGAAAAAATGGGCGTTGCAAAGAGAACCACTAATTACCATTTCAGAGAATGGATATTTGCACGTCAGCGTTACTGGGGCGAGCCTGTTCCCGTTGTTCACACCGAAAACGGCGAGATCCACGTTCTTGATGATGAGGAGCTTCCTCTCATTCTTCCCGAGCTTGAGGATTACAAGGGCAAAAACGGCAGGGCTCCTCTGGAAAATGCGGAGGAATGGAAAAAGTATGACAGAAACGGCGTTAAGGGCACAAGAGAAACCTCCACAATGCCGGGCTCCGCAGGCTCAAGCTGGTATTATTTCAGATATATCGACCCTGACAATGAGAATATGTTTGCAGACCCCGAGCTTTTAAAGCACTGGATGCCTGTTGATCTCTACATCGGCGGTCCCGAGCACGCTGTGGGTCATCTTATGTATTCCAGAATATGGAACAGATATCTCTATGACAAGGGTCTTGCTCCCACAAAGGAGCCCTTCAAAAAGCTCGTTCATCAGGGAATGATCCTTGGCGAGAACGGCATAAAGATGGGCAAGAGATATCCCGAATATGTTGTTAATCCCAGCGACATCGTAAGAGATTACGGCGCTGATACTCTTAGACTTTACGAGATGTTCATGGGTCCTCTGGAGGTATCAAAGCCCTGGAGCAGCGCAGGCGTTGAGGGTGCAAAGAAATTCATCACAAGAGTATGGAATTTCTTCACCGAGCCTGCAAACCTCACCGAGGACAATGACGGCGCTCTCACAAGGATCTATCATCAGACCGTTAAAAAGGTCACAGATGATTTTGAGGCACTGGCATTCAACACTGCCATCAGCCAGCTGATGATTTTCATGAACGCTGCTTACAAGGCAGGAAAATGCCCCAAGGAATTTGCAGAGGGAATCATCAAGCTGCTTTCTCCCATCACTCCCCACGTCTGCGAGGAGATGTGGAACAGGCTCGGTCATGACAAGACCATCGCTTACGAATCATGGCCCGTTTATGACGAAAAGGAGCTTGAGGTGGATACCATCGAGATCGCTGTTCAGGTAAACGGCAAGCTCAGAGGAAAAATTGATGTAGGCGTTGACGAGGAGCAAGAGTCCGCTCTTGCTAAGGCAAAGGCTCACCCCGATGTTAAGGCATTTATCGAGGGCAAGAGCATCGTCAAGGAAATTTATGTCAAGGGCAGAATTGTCAATATCGTTGCAAAATAAGCTATTTGTAATAATGCACAATTTTTTTAACAAAAATTCGTTTTTGATTTTTCTCGCAAACACTTGACAATGAATGAGATATATTGTATAATGTTATAGTTATATCGTATATAATCCTCTGCCATAGGGCAAAGGGAGGGAACAAAATTGGCTGAAATTCACGTTGGAAAGAACGAGACTTTAGAGACTGCTCTTAAGCGTTTTAAGAGAAGCTGTGCTAAGGACGGCGTTATCGCTGAAGTTCGTAAAAGAGAGCACTACGAAAAGCCTTCTGTAAAGCGCAAGAAGAAGTCCGAAGCTGCTCGTAAGCGTAAGTATTAATCGTTAAAATATTAATAGTATCGCTTTGTTCATACTAAACTTAGTTTAGTATCATAGCGGCGGCAGCCATTTTACTGCCGCCGCTTTTTTCATTAAAGGAGCGTGTTTATGCTGTTTACACCCACAAGAGCATACAAGAGCATACTGAGCGTGACCCCCGAAATACTGCGGGAAATGGGCGTTACCGCACTTATCCTCGACATTGACAACACCATGACAACTCATGATAATCCCACCCCACTGGAAGGGCTTTTTGAATGGCTTGATCTTATGCGTGAAAATAACATTAAAATGATGATAGTCTCTAACAATCACGTTCCGAGAGTAACGCCATTTGCAGAGCTTTTAGGGCTTGATTTTATTCCCGAGGGCGCAAAGCCATTGCCTGTGGGATATAAAAAGGCAATGGATAAGCTTGGCGTTCCAAAATGCGAAATATGCACCATCGGAGATCAGCTGTTTACAGATATATTGGGAGCGAAGCTTTTCGGGATAAAATCCATTCTTGTCCCACCTATCGAACCCGAGAAAACCGTTTTTTTCAAAATAAAACGAGCGGCAGAAAAGCCATTTTTGCCGAAAGAATATTTGTAATGGTGATATTATGAAAAAAACTCTGCTTGTACTTATTTTTCTCCTGCTTCTGAGCGGCTGCTCACAAAAGCAGGAGGAACCCTCGCCCTCGGGAATCACCCATCAGCGAATTATTGAAGCAATGTCCGAGACTCAGACTGTTACATCAGCCGAATCCATAGAAATGGTTTGTATCGGCGGGCAGGAATATCCCTCGGATACAAAGGAGCTTGATCTTGACGGCATGGGTCTTTCCGACGAGGATATAAAGGAGCTTTCCGGATTTAAAGGGCTTGAAAATCTGATACTTGACGATAATAACATCTCAGACCTGTCGCCCATTGCAGAGCTTAAAGAGCTCAAAACTCTTTCTGTCAGATATTGCAGTATTTCCGACCTGTCACCCATGACAGGGCTGACAGAGCTTGAAAGCTTTGCGGCAGGACATAATAATATTTCGGATATATCCCCGCTGGGCGGACTGTCAAAGCTTGAATATCTTGCCGTTCAGGGCAATGAGATATCCGATCTGACACCCCTGTCGGAGCTTAAAAAAATCAGCTTTTTTGATGCAAACAACAACAATATCTCGGACATTTCCCCCCTTTCGGGAATGACCTCCCTGTCAATGCTCTGCATTTACGGCAACAGCATTTCCGACCTTTCTCCCCTTTCAGAGCTGACAGAGCTTTACTCCTTATCCGCCTTTGACAATAACATAACCGATATATCCCCGCTTTACAAAACAGAAAATCTGGAATACATTTTTTTAACGGGAAATGCAGTCTCCGACCCCTCGCCTATCATGAATCTTCGTATGCTCAAATGCTGCGAGCTTGACGGCGCAGGAATATCCGAAAAGGACAGGGAAGCACTCAGAAGCGCACTTCCCGATTGTGAATTTAAATTTGAATAAAATGAAAGGAATGATAATATGAGCGCAACATTCGGTCCCGCAGGAAGCGCAGAAAGCTTCAAGGCAATGGGCTATAAAAAATCCACACAGCTCCCCCTGTATCTTCAAAAATTCGGGCTTACCCATTTTGAATATCAGTGCGGACAGGGAGTGAGAGTTTCCGAGGACTCCGCAAGGGAAATCGGAGAAGCATTTAAAAATGCGGGCATGACCCTTTCCCTCCATGCCCCCTATTTCATCTCCCTTTCGGGAACAGACGAGGAGAAGAGACTGGGTTCCATAAATTACATACTCGCCTCCGCAAAGGCGGCAAAGGCAATGGGGGCTGAAAGGATAGTGATCCACAGCGGCTCCTGCGCAAAGATATCCCGTGAGGAGGCTCTGGAGCTTGCAAAGGACACCATGAAAAAAGCAAGGCAGGCGCTTATTTCGGAAGGACTTGAGGATATCATCTGCTGTCCCGAAACCATGGGAAAGGTGAATCAGCTGGGCACTCTTGAGGAGGTCATCGAGATATGCAAGATTGACGACAGCTTCATTCCAACAGTTGATTTCGGTCACTTAAATGCCCGCACCTTCGGCGGGATAAAGACAAAGCAGGACTATGCCGCAATGCTCGACAAGCTGGAAAACGGTCTCGGAATCGACAGAGCAAGGATATTCCACAGCCATTTTTCCAAGATAATGTTCACCGAAAAGGGCGGCGAGAAAATGCACCTGACCTTTGGCGATAATCGGGGCTTCGGTCCCGACTATGAGCCGCTTATGGAGCTTATCGCCGAAAGAGACTGGTCCCCCACATTTATCTGCGAGAGCGCAGGCACCCAGACCGAGGACGCCAAGGCTATGATGGATTATTATCAGAGCGTGAAAAAATAAGATAAATATGTAACATTTCCGTGTGCTGATTCGTTTTATTAGTGAGGGAAATTTTCTCCAAAATAATAAAAAGGGGAGCTTGCTGTGAAAAAGCTTATCATTGCCGCCGCTGCCGTTTTTCTCTGCGGCTGCGGCACGGACAAGGACATGGTGGAAACAGATTATATTGAGTCGGAGCCGACCGAATCCGTTATTTCAGAGATCACATACCAAACCGAAGCAAAGCCGTCGGGAATTGACTATACCCCGAATCAGAAGCACCTGACAATAGATATGGATAACCTTGCTTCGGCGGACAGCCTCGAGGAATATTCGGATATAACCTCCCTTTCCATCTATAATGTGGGAGAGCATGATATAGGTTTTATCGGGCAGTTTCAGAAGCTTGAGCATATCTCCTTCCGGGGCTGTAACGGAACCGAAGGAATCATAAACGCCGTTAATAACGCAGGGCTTACACTCCGCTCAATGTATGTAAATGCCGACAGCTTTTCCGAAGCAGACGGCGACGCACTTTTTACGGCATTTCCCTCCACGGAAACTGTCTATATGCAAAACAGCGATGAATGGAACAGTCCGACACACAAAGAGGGATTGAAATTTTATGTAAGCCCAAACGTTGGAGATCCGTATGAGAATTATCCGCTCAGCCTGAATTTTTATAATAACACCCGGGAATCCGGATATGTCTCGGAAATACAGCTTTTTTACAACGAAAATGATTCTCCTGTCCCCGCAGAAATAATAAACGGAAGCTCGGTTATTGAGATGAATATGGAGCTGATGGCAGGAGAATCAGCTGAATATTCTGTTCCCGTGGATATCATCGACATTCAGAACACTCCTGTCGGAAGATACACCGCCGTGTGCAGCATGAAAGCAGAAGATGAGGAAGAGTATTCGGAAATAACAAGTGAATTTTTTATTCATTCCAAGCCATTCACCAAAGAATTTCCCGACAGCTTCTTTGAAAACGGGGACATAAGCGACCCGAATACAAACGGAACAAGCTATTATCTGCATAAATCCCCCGATTTTCTTGACGAGGAGCAGCAAAAAACCTTTGATCTGGCATACAGGCTAGAAAATATATACTTCGGCACCGAAAGGGAGATATCGGAGCAATATGCGAGGGAGCATACCGCCGACGAATTTATCACCGATCTCACAAAGGCATTCACCTATGACCGCATTTATGAAAAAACAGCTCAGCTTTACTTTGATGAAAACGGAAATATTATTCCCGTTTCTGCGGGAGGCGGCGTTGATCTGACCTTTATGGATATGGAATTTTTCCCCATTTATTTAAAGGAGGACGAGGTGCTTTTTAAGGCGGAAATAATTCACGGACATGAGGATGACCCCTATTTTGTATGGTTTTCCGAAAGAAATTTCCATATGCAGCGGACAGAGGACGGCTGGAGATTTGACTGCTTTAATTTATGGTACTGATAAAAAATACGGGAACGCCATTTTACAGACGTTCCCGTTTTTTATATCACATAATCATAATTATCATCATTTTGAATCAGGTCGGCAATGGTAATGCTGTCAAAATAATCATTGGTGAGCTTGTAAAAATCATTCCACATTTTCATGGTCCTGCTTTCGGGGTCGGAGGAATTTTCACCCATTGAGGAAATGGGGAGAAGATCGCCCTCGGCAGCCCGAAGTATCTCCCCCACCTTGTATTTTTCGGGAGGTCTGTTCAGCCGATAGCCGCCGTTTTTCCCATGAACGCCCGAAACAAGGTTCACCCTTGAAAGAACAGGCAATATCTGCTCGAGATATTTGATAGAAAGCTCCTGCCTCCCTGCAATATCCCTGACGGGAATACATTTTCCGCTGTAATGCTCTGCAAGGTCGATCATGACCTGCAGGGCATATCTTCCTTTTGTAGTAACAAGCATGGCTCCGATCTTCCTTTCCGCAAAATGATTATTTATCTGATTTCAGAATGACCCTTCTGTATTCGTCAAAGCGCACCCATTTTTCAAAGAAGGCGCTCTTGTCCTCCTCGGCGCTTTCGTAATACTCATTAAGGAACGTCCTGACATCGCCCTCCGAATATGCCTTAACGCCGAAGCCTCTGCCGTTTACCACAGGATATCCGCCGTAGGAATAATCATCGGCGGGGATAATTTCCGTAATTTTCCTGTCACGGACTCTGACAGCGATACGGTCTCTCAGAACGATAATATCAAAGCTGTCGGGATAATTATAGCTTTCACCCGAAGTGGGTATCTCATCTCCCACAGTGTAGGTCGCCTTGACGGGGAGATATTTCAGAACGTTCAGACTGCTTGTGTCATAGAAAAATTCCTCGAAAATATCGCCTCTTGCGGTCAGCTCGCCGAATTTAAAGGAAGCCCTGTCAGCAGCGGTGCCGCCTCTTTCGCATAGCTCCTCCACAACTCCGCAGGCGGAGGTCATGTTTGTAACACGGTCAATAAGGATAAGCTCTCCCATGGTCTTGTGGGACGTGAATTTATCCGCAGGGATAGCCTCGGTGAGGATAATTTCGCAGAGAGCAATGCCGTTCTTTGCAAGCCTGTCGGTCTTGATATGCTCGCCCGTGTTCACATCAACGGCATATTCAACTCCCGAAAGTATTCCGGGGATAGTCTTTGTGCCCAGCTTCACAAGATAATCCTTGCCGATAACAAGCTCCTCGTCGTCCATCCAGAGAATGGAAGCCCTCAGCTTCTTGAAAACGCCT
This sequence comes from Oscillospiraceae bacterium, assembly GCA_022787085.1. Taxonomy (GTDB): domain Bacteria; phylum Bacillota; class Clostridia; order Oscillospirales; family Ruminococcaceae; genus Huintestinicola. The sequence continues at coordinate 116,655 of JALFVE010000028.1, forward strand.
ATGTCAGCGCCCTTAATAAGAACGCAGCCTCGGGAAACGTCAACCTCTCTGTCAAGGGAAATCGTAACAGGCTGTCCCTTGAAAGCAGTCCGAGCTTCCCTGTCGGTCACAAGAATACCCTTGACAGCCGCCTTCTCACCGCTGGGAAGAGCAATAATTTCGTCTCCCACGCTTATGCTGCCCGATTCGATCTGTCCCTGAAAGCCTCTGAAGGTATGATCGGGTCGGCAAACCCTCTGAACGGGCATATAAAAGCCCTGTTCATCATGGTCGGAAATGTCGATATTTTCAAGATGCTCAAGCAGGGCAGGACCCTTGTACCAGCCGATATTATCCGACCTTTTGGTAACATTATCGCCCTCGGTGGCAGATAAGGGAATTATCTGAATATTCGGAAGAGAAAGCTCATCTGAAAGCTCGTTTATCTGCTTTGTGATCTCATTGAATCTCTCCTCGCTGTAGCCCACAAGATCCATCTTGTTAACAGCGAAAACGAAATATTTTATGCCCATGAGACTGCAGATCCTCGCATGGCGCCTTGTCTGCACAAGCACGCCCTGAGATGCGTCCACAAGAATGACCGCAAGATCTGCAAAGGAAGCGCCCACCGCCATGTTGCGGGTATATTCCTCATGCCCCGGGGTGTCCGCAACGATAAAGCTGCGGCGGTCGGTGGTGAAATATCTGTATGCAACGTCAATAGTTATGCCCTGCTCACGCTCCGCCATAAGACCGTCAAGAAGCAGCGAATAGTCTATCTTGCCGTTTCTGCTGCCGACCCTGCTGTCCAGCTCCAAAGCCTTTTCCTGATCGGCATAAAGCAGCTTGGAATCATAGAGGATATGACCGATAAGCGTTGATTTTCCGTCATCCACGCTGCCGCAGGTTATGAATTTAAGAAGCCCTTTCATTAAAAATAGCCCTCCCTTTTGCGGCGCTCCATGCTTCCCGCCGCTTCATTGTCAATAACTCTCGAGGTTCGCTCGGACGAAACGGCGCTGAGAGTTTCCTCGATTATCTCATCGAGAGTGTCCGCTTTGGACTCAATGCCGCCCGTAAGGGGATAGCAGCCCAAGGTCCTGAAACGCACAGACTTCATCTGCGGGACCTCTCCGTCCTTCAGCGGCAGACGGTCATCGTCCACCATGATAAGATTGCCGTCACGCTCCACAACAGGGCGCTCCTTGGCAAAATAAAGAGGAACGATATCAATATTTTCACGCTTTATGTACTGCCAGATATCCTTTTCCGTCCAGTTGGAAATGGGAAATACTCTTATGCTCTCGCCCTTGTTTATTTTAGCATTGTAAAGCTTCCACATTTCGGGGCGCTGATTTTTGGGGTCCCACGCATGAGCGGCATTTCTGAATGAGAATATCCTCTCCTTTGCACGGGATTTCTCCTCGTCACGCCTTCCTCCGCCGAATGCGGCAGTGAAGCCGTATTTATTAAGCGCCTGCTTTAGAGCCTGAGTTTTCATTATATCGGTGTAGGCAGAGCCATGGTCAAAGGGATTTATCCCCTGCTTCACGCCGTCCTCGTTGATATATTCCAGCATTTCAATGCCGAGCTTCTTTGCAGTCTTGTCACGAAATTCGATCATCTCCTTGAATTTCCATGTGGTGTTAACATGGAGAAAGGGAAATGGAGGCTTTTCGGGATAAAACGCCTTCATTGCAAGATGGAGCATAACAGAGCTGTCCTTGCCTATGGAATAGAGCATAACAGGCTTCTCGCACTCCGCCGCAACCTCTCTGATTATGTAAATAGCTTCCGCTTCAAGCTCGTCAAGATGTGTAAGTTCGCTCACAGTATTCACTCCTAATATTTATTTGATTCCTTCGGGTCCACATCAATGTGTGAAACGCCGCCGTCGGGGCTTTCAAATATCCACCGCAAAAGACCGTCCGATTTTTCGGTGTGAAGAGCCGTTCCCCTGCCGCCCATATCAGCGCCTAAGAAAAGGCTTATGGCATGAACGGGACATTCCTTCAGGCAAGAGGTACAGCCCCAGCAGTCCTTAGGATATTTGATATAAGCCTTTTTGTCCGTGCCTATCTTAATGAGAGTACCCGGGCAGACCTCATGGCATTTTCCGCAGCCGACACATTTGCTTTTATTTATCGCTATGCTCATAAAGCCGTTGTCCCTCCTCGGTAAGCTTTCTCAGGATGATCTTAATTTCGCCGTTTTCCATTCGGGAATTAACGTATTTTCTGTAATTTATATTATCCTTATGGGGATAGTCGAGATTCTCGGCAAAAGAATGCCAGCGAGTTTCATGTCTCGCTCTCAGATGTGCAATAACGCTTCTGCAAACGGTCAGCCGCTCTCTCAGCTCATAAATATACATAAGCTCCTGAAAATCCTCCGCATGAAGCTTATCTGAAAGCCTCTCAAGCTCGGAAATACGCCTGTCCGCCATGTCAAGCTGATTACCGTTAAATCGGTAATTGGTCTTAATGCCTCCCGCATAGGAATCCATCACCGTCTGCATAGCTTCCTCAAGCTGCTCTGCGGAAAAAACGGAATTATCCTCGCCCATAAATTTCTCAATCTCGGAAATATGAGCGTTTATTTCATCCTCGTCAATATAAGCCGCAGAATTATCCGAAATAAATCCCGCTGCCGAAAGTGCAGCGATCTCGCCCTCAGCAAGAGCGCCCGTAACATATTTCTGAGGACAGCCCCCCGAAACATCTCCCGCAGCATATAATCCCTTAATGGTGGTGGCACGGTTAGTATCCACCCAGTAGCCGCTTGCGGTGTGACCGCCCGTTATGTAAGGCTCGGTGCCCTCGATCTCCACATTCTGCTCGGAAACCCGCCTGCCGCTCTCCATCCATTTAAGGGTCTGAGAGGGAGCCATGTTCAGATATGCTTTAAGCAAGGAATCCTCCGTCTCGGGAGAGATACCCTCGGTTTTCAGATAGCAGGGACCCCTGCCCTCCATGTTTTCCATCACCGTTCCGTAAACTCTCTCGGAGGTGGTAAGACCGTATTTTGTCTCGTAAATTTCTCCCAAAGAATTTATCTGCTTTGCCCCCGCACCCTGAGCAAGAGTGCCTGTGGGAGCAATGGTGTCCTTGCAGCGAAGAGCGATGAACCGCATTTCAAGGGTGGTCATCTCCGCACCGTGCCTTATGCCCATAGCATAGCCGGCGCCCGTGTTAAAGGGAGGATACCACATTTTATGCCGTGAAAAACCGGGATTGTTTGGCTTGTAAAGACCCGCCGCTCCCCCTGTGGCAATTATGACCGCATTTGCTTCAATGGAATAAAATGTGTCATTCTCGATGCCAATGGCAAAAGCACCCTTTATCCTGTTGTCCGAAACGGAAAAATCTATCACATTGACTCTGTTAAGAACCGTCACATTGGGAAGCTTTTCAACAGCCGCCGCAAGAATAGGCTTGATATTCTCGCCGTTTATCTTGATATTTCTGTTTCCTCTGGCGGCATATTTTCCGTTTTCATCCTTTAAAATGACAAGACCCAGCTCCTCCAGCTTTTCTGTGACCTTGTTGAGCCGCTCGGACATTGTAAGGAGCAGATCGTCACGGACAATTCCGTCAGCGTCCTTTCTGGCGTATTCCACATAATCCCTCGGAGTCCTGCCCTCGGTGATATATGCGTTCAGCGCATTAACACCCGCCGCCAGACAGCCGCTCCGCTTAATGTGAGCCTTTTCGCAGATGAGAATTTTCAGATCTGAATTTTCGGCAGCAGTCAGAGCCGCATAGCAGCCTGCCGCACCGCCGCCGATTATCAGCAGATCGGTTTTAATTTTTTCGGTTTTCACGGGATCACTCCCCCATTTCGCTAAGATATTTTTCAGCGGAATAAACGCAGTTTGCGCCGTCCGCCGCAGCCGTAACCACCTGTCTTAAAGGCTTTGTGCGGACATCGCCACCAACAAACATTCCCTTTGCTGAGGTAACGCAGTCCTCCCCCGCAATAACATAGCCGTTTTTATCAAGCTCTGCAATGCCATTAAGAAGAGCGCTGTCGGGAGTATTTCCTATCGCCGCAAAAACACCGTTCACGGGAATTACCCGTTCCTCGCCGCTTTGTGAGATACGCAGGCTCTCAACGCTTTTTCCTCCCATGATCTCCACAGGAACAGCATTATAAATAATTTCAATATTTTCCGTCGTTTTTACCTGTTCGGAAAGAGTTTTGTTTCCTCGGAAGGTATCCCTTCGATGGATAAGATAAACCTTTTCGGCAATTTTTGAGAGGAATACAGCCTCACCCAGCGCAGTGTCCCCTCCGCCGATAACAGCAGCAGTCTTGTTTCTGTAAAACGCCCCGTCGCAGACAGCGCAGTAGGAAACGCCCTTACCCGCAAATTCAGCCTCGCCCTTGATGCCAAGCTTGCGATGAGAAGCCCCCGCAGCATAAATAACGGTTTTGGTCAGATAAAAGCTGCCATCCTCAAGAGAGAGCTTGTATATCCCATTCTCGGGAGTGATCGAAACGACTTCGCCCTCAATAAATGAAGTGCCAAGTGCCTCTGCATGACTGCGGAATTTCTCTCCCAGATCAAAGCCGCTTTCGCCGTAAAGCCCCGGGTAATTATCCACCCTCTCGCTTTCGGCGATCTGCCCCGTACCCATGTAATTTTTCTCTATCACAATATAATCAAGAGCAGCCCGACCTGCATATATTGCCGCAGAAAGCCCCGCAGCGCCGCTGCCGATAATAACGGTATCATAGATCTTCATCAATGGTAAGTCCTTCGTTTTCTGCGGTGTCACCGCTTATCCTGAATGAGTTAAGAACGGGCTTTTCCCTGTCCATGAGAGAAAGGATAAGATAGCTTGCCTTGCTGTCATAGGCAAGGCGCTTGTCCTCCTCGGAGGGACGTGAGGGGGATTCGGGATGAGAATGCCAGTTTCCCAGAGGGGTAAGCCCGTTTGCCCGCATATCCTTGACAGCCGCCAGCTGTTCCTTGGGGTCAAGGGAGAAATGCTCGTTTGAGTGATCGGTATTGGTCAGGATATAAACCTTTTTAATGATCTTTCCGCTGTCGGTTATCTCCCCCGCAATAAGCCCGCAGGCCTCCTCTGGAAGAACGCTTTCGGCGTGCTTTAAAATTTTCTCAAAATCCGATTTTTTCAGAGTTATCATAAAAAATCATTCCTCGTTTGTAAGATGAACTCCGTCACACTCATGCTGCTCGTAATCAATAAGCTCGGTGATGGTGGGGTGCTCGCCGCAGACAGCGCATTTTGAGGTGTCCGAGGGAAGCTTTACCTTGCGGAATTCCATAGTCAGAGCGTCATAGGTGAGAAGATATCCCGTCAGAAGCTGCCCCTGACCGATGATGTACTTAACAGCCTCCATAGCCTGCAAGCTGCCGATAACGCCGCCCATAGCACCGATAACGCCCGCCTGCTTGCAGGTAGGAACAGCATCCTTGGGAGGGGGATTCTTGAAAACACAGCGATAGCAGGGCCCCTGTCCGGGAACATAAGTCATCAGCTGACCCTTGAATCTGATAATGCCCGCATGAGAAAAAGGCTTTTTCGCCATAACGCAGGCGTCGTTAATGAGGAACTTTGCAGGGAAATTATCGGTGCCGTCAATAATGAAATCATAGTCCGCAATAAGCTCGGAAATATTCTCGCTTGTAACAAAGGTGTGATAGGTTTTCACCGTAACATCGGGGTTAATAGCCTCCATAGTCTCCTTTGCGGACTGCACCTTGGGCTTGCCGATATCCGCAGTGGAGTGGATTATCTGCCTCTGAAGATTGGAAAGATCAACCTCGTCCGCATCGGCAATGCCGATAGTGCCAACACCTGCCGCCGCCAGATACATAGCCGCAGGAGCGCCAAGACCGCCCGCACCGATAATAAGGACTTTTGCATTAAGGAGCTTTTTCTGCCCCTTAGCGCCCACCTCCTTGAGGATGATGTGACGTGAATATCTTTCAAGCTGTTCGTTAGTAAAAGCCATTTTCTTTTCCTCCGTCCCTCATATCAAAGGCATCCGCCGCCCATAAAATACAGAAATTCAACGCTGTCGCCGTCACTCAGAACAGTGCTTTCAAAAGCGCCGCTCTCCACAAATTCATCGTTTATGGTAACTGTGACATACTCGGGTGTTTCCACCTTTTCATCAATAACAAGCTGGGCAACGGTAAGACCGTCCTTAACCTCTTTTTTCTCACCGGCAACTGTGATCTTCATAGCTATTATCTCCTTATAATTCAAATTTATATGCCCGACAAAATAAATTACCGAGCTGCAAAATGAAACGGCTCTTTCAAAGCCTGACAACGAAATCACCGTGAGGTGTCCCTCACAATTTATCAATTTCCGAAATAATTTCGGATTTTTTTAAAGCGCCACCCAGACGGGATATTTCCTCACCGTTTCTGAAAAAAACAAGTGTGGGAACGGACATGACCTCATATTTTTCCGCAAGCTCAGCGTCAAAATTGATGTTTATCTTAACGAGCTTCAGCTTGTCAGCCAGTTCCTCCTCGATCTGGGAAAGAACGGGAGAAAGCCTTTTGCAGGGAACGCAGCTGTCGGAATAAAAATCCGCAATAACGATCCCCTCGGAACCCAGCACCTCAGCCTCAAAGCTTTCGGAATTTACTCTCAGAGCCATAATCAGTCACCGACCTTCTGAACGATCAGAGTATAGGTGCCGTCCTCGTTGTCAATGAGCTTGAGGATCTTGTGCCCCTCCTCCTTAATGCTTCTGGGAACGTTCTGAACGGGCTCGCCGTCATTCATTTTCACCGCAAGTATCTGACCGTCATCAAGCTCCTCAAGAGCGACCTTAGCCTTAACAAAGGTGGTGGGGCAGACAACATCGGTGATATCCACATTATCGTCAATATTAAAATCAGCCATTGTAAACCTCCATGATTCTTTCATTGAATTTGTCTCTGCCTACACGATCGAGAGTGAATTTGAATCTCTCTCCCGCATTAGCATTTTCGGCAAAAAATTCGATAGCAGCGTCGCAAATTTTCAGAAGCTTTTCCTTGTCCTCGATAAAAGGGATAACAACCTCGCCCTTGCTTATGCTGTTGCCGAAAAGTCCGCCGAAGGAAACGATATAACCGTGAACAGCGTCCCAAGCCTCAGTAGGACAAGCCTTCACGCACCTGCCGCAGAAATTGCACTTAGCCTCATCAACAGAAATTTTACCGTCCCTTATTTCAATAGCCCCCGAGCGGCAGGCTTTTTCGCAGACGCCGCAGTTAATGCAGTCACTTTCACGCCATTTAACTTTAATACCGCCCTTGATGCCAAGATCGTTTTCCTCGGCTTTAAGGCAGTTGTTCTGACAGCCCGTAATACCGAATTTGAATTTGTGAGGAAGCTCTCTTGCAAAATATCTGCTGTCAAGCTCCTTAGCAAGAGCGTAGGTATCAATGCAGCCCGAGGGACAAATAGCCTCTCCCTGACAGGCGGTAACAGTTCTTACTCTGGGACCGCACACTCCGGACTCAACGCCGCCTTCTGCAAGTGCAGCCTTCACTTCGTCAATGTCATCCAGCTTGATAAAGGGGATCTCCACGCTCTGACGAGAGGTAAAATGTACATGACCATCGCCGAATTTTTCAGCGACCTCCGCAATTTTGGCAAGCTGTGAAGCGGTAACATTTCCGCCCACCACACGAAGCCTAAGTGAAAAATTATTTTTCTGCTTCTGCCTCATAAAGCCGCCCTTTTTAAGTGTAGCATAATCAACTGCCATGTTAGTTACCCCCGTTTTCAGATTTATCAATTGCATTTTTAAAATCGGCAATAAGATCGTCAATATCCTCAATGCCCACGCTTATCCTAATGGTGTCATCAAAAACTCCCGCATTGACCCGCTGTTCTTCTGTGCTGTGGGTGTATATGGTGCTTGCGGGATGGATAACAAGAGTTCTCACATCACCGATATTGGTTGCAATAGAAGCATATTTCAGAGAATTTATGAGCTTAAACGCCTTTTCCCTGCTGCCTGCCCGAATGGTAATGATAGCACCGCCCATTCCCTTTAGCTGCGAATCAACAAGCTCATAATAGGGACTTGACCGCAGCGCAGGATAATTGACCTTTACCCTGCCGTCCGCCTCAAAAAATTCCGCAAGCATTTTGGAATTATCGCAAAGGCGCTCCATTCTGAGACCCAGCGTCTCCAGCCCGATGGAATTGAGAAATGCATTCATAGGCGCCAAACAGGCTCCCATATTTCTCCAGATACCGTTTCTGAGCTTTGCAATATATGCAAGTCTGCCGAATTTTTTGTATTCCTCAAAGCCCCTGTAACGTGAGCAGTCCCATTTAAAATTTCCGCTGTCAATAATCACGCCGCTGATGGCATTTCCGCTGCCGTTTATGTATTTTGAAGATGAATGAACAACGATATCCGCACCGTGATCGAAAGGATTTATCAGATAGGGCGTTGCAGTAGTGCTGTCAACGATAAGGGGAACGCCTATTTTGTGAGCAGCCTCCGAGACCGCCCTCACGTCCGTAACATTAAGCTTGGGATTGCCGATAAGCTCGGTAAAGACCGCCCTTGTCTTATCCGTTGCAAGCCTTGAAACGCTTTCCGCCGTGACCTCCTCAGTAAAAACCGTTTTAATGCCAAAGGCTTCAAGATCGCCGAACAGATCTATCGTCCCGCCGAAAAGAGCAGAGCCTGCAATGACCTCGTCCCCCGACTGTAAAATGTTAAGAAGGGACATTGTGACCGCCGCCATGCCCGATGAACAGGCAACAGCGCCGATTCCCTTTTCCAGAGCGGCAATGCGCCGTTCAAAGGAATCCACGGTCGGATTGCTTATTCTTGTGTAAGCATATCCGGGAGCCTTGCTGTTAAAAATTGCTTCCAGCTTTTCGGCAGATTCGTGAGCGAAAGCGCTTGACTGACAAATGGGCGCAAGGGTCGCACCGCTTGATTTGTCACCGCCGAAGCTCTGATGAAGCAGAGCAGTATTAAAATTCATAAAACATCACCGACTAAAAGAAAAATATCAGATAAATACGGATTCCTCCGCAAGAGCCTTGTTTTCCAGAAGGAAAGCATTGTCTCCCGCCGTCACGAACATTCGGTAAATAAAAACATAAACCTTTTCGCCAACCGAAACAGCCGCCTCGTCAAAGCCTCTGCGTGCTGTGAGAAGAATATCTCCGACTCTGACTGAGATCTCCACGCTGCTGCCTCTGAAAGCCGTCCGCTCCACAATGCCCTCGGAAACGGAGCTTTTGAATTTAACAGGCTCGTTTTTCTTGAATATCTTCACAAACTCGGGACGAACAACAGCATTTTCGGCATTTTCCACCCTGTCAAAGGTGTGGAAGCCGCTGTAATCGGAGAAAATTGCAGGCTGACCGAAAAAAGAAGCCGTAAAAGGAGTCTCGGGTCTGCCGTAAATTTCCTCGGGAGTGCCCGTCTGCTCTATCCTGCCCTTGTTGGTAATGATTATCTCGTCTGCAACCTCAATAGCCTCGTCCTGGTCGTGAGTAACGAAAATGCTCGTGACACCCAGCCGACTTATCATATCCTTGAGCCAGCTGCGAAGCTCCTGCCTTACCTTTGCGTCAATGGCAGCGAAGGGCTCGTCAAGGAGCAGCAGCTCAGGGTTCGGAGCCAAAGCCCTTGCAAATGCGACCCTCTGCCGCTGACCGCCCGAAAGCTGACTTGGAAAGCGTTTTTCCAGTCCCTCAAGACCGATAAGCTTAACAAGCTCGGAAACTCTTTCACGAATTTCCTCCTTGTCCTTTTTCATGACCTTCAGCCCGAAAGCTATGTTGTCATAAACCGTCATGTACCGAAAAAGCGCATAGCTCTGAAACACAAAGCCTATTCCTCGCTTGCTGGGGTGAACATCGTTCATCACCTTGCCATCAATGATAATTTCGCCGCTGTCGGGATTTTCAAGCCCCGCGATCATACGGAGAATTGTGGTCTTGCCGCTTCCGCTGGGACCTAAAAGCCCCACAAGCTTACCCTTTTCGATGCCGAAGCTCACATTATCGGAAGCCTTGAAGCTGCCGAAGCTTTTGTTGATATTTTTAAGTTCAATGTACATTCTCCGACTCTCTCTTTCCTATGTACTCCACAACGCTTCTGATAATGAGAATAGCCACCGCCATCATCACCAGAATGGACGAGACCGCAAAAGCGGGAACATATTTAAATTCGTTGAACAGTATCTCCACATGAAGGGGCAGGGTGTTGGTCTTGCCCCTGAGATGACCCGACAGAACGGAAACCGCACCGAACTCGCCCATAGCTCTCGCCGCACAAAGAACAATGCCGTAAAGGAACGCCCATTTAATATGCGGAAAGGTTATTTTTGAAAAAATCGTCCATCCCTTAGCGCCCATCAGAGCGGCAGCCTCTTCTTCATCGGTGCCCTCCGCCTCAAGAACGGGGATAAGCTCTCTCGAAATAAATGGAAATGTAACAAAAACAGTTGCCAGAATAATTCCGGGAACAGCAAAAACTATCTTGATATCAAGGCTCTCAAGCAGGGGATAAATCGGGCTCTGCCTGCCGAAGGTGAGAACGAAGATAAGTCCCGCAATGATCGGTGAAACGGTAACGGGCAGATCAATAAGCGAACCTAAAAGCTTTTTTCCTCTGAAATGAAATTTGGTGATAAGCCAGGCGGCAAACAGCCCGAAGATGGTGTTGACCGCAGTAGCGGCAAGAGTAGCCTCAAGGGTGAGCAGCATAGCCTTGACGGTATATTTGTCCGCAATAGCATCTTTGTAAGCCCCGAAGCCCTGCCTCAGCGCCTCGGTGATGACCGTAACCAGCGGCAGCACCAGCATAATGAAAATAAAGAGAAAGCTTATGCCGATAAGCAGCCATTTCACAAGCCCCGAACTCTTACGCACCCGAGCCGCCTCCTTTAAGGATTTTCGCATTCCGAATCTGGATAAAATTAACAAGGAACAGTATCAGGAAGGAAGCCGCCAGCATAACAAGAGCAATAGCCGTAGCGCTGGCATAATCGTATTCCTGAAGCTCCGACATGATGATAAGGGGAGTAATTTCCGTTTCAAAGGGCTGATTGCCCGCAATGAAAACCACGCTGCCGTATTCACCGAGGCATCTTCCGAAAGCAAGACCGAAGCCTGTAAAAACCGCAGGCATTATCTCGGGAAAAACGACCCTGAAAAATGTCCTGCACCTGCCTTCGCCGAGAGTAGCAGCCGCCTCCTCGATAGAGGGGTCAAGCTTTTCCAGAACAGGCTGCACCGCCCTCACCACAAAGGGGATACCGATAAAAACCAGAGCCACCGTAATTCCGATACGGGTGTAAGCTATTCTGATCCCGAACCTTGCGAAAAAGCTGCCTATAAACCCCGTGTCCGCCGTCATTGATGTAAGAGCAATGCCCGCCACCGCCGTAGGCAAAGCGAAGGGAAGCTCTATCATTCCGTCAAGAAGGCGCTTCAGGGGAAAATCATATCTTACCAGCACCCACGCCAGTATCACGCCCATGACCGCATTTATAAGCGAGGCGATAAGCGCAGTGAGAAAGCTTACCTCAAAGCTTGCAAGCACCCTGTCTCTTGTGATGGTCTTTATAATATCCCCAAGGCTCATCTGCGCCGTAAAGATCACCAGAGACGCCAGCGGAATCAGAACGATAACGCTGAGAATGGCAAGCGTAACGCCCATTGACAAGCCGAAGCCGGGAATTATCCTTTTGTTTTTACTTTTCATAACTGTGCCTGCGCCCCGCTTTAAAACCGATTATTTTGCCTCGTAGATCTCGTCGAATACGCCGCCGTCAGCAAAATGCTTTGTCTGAGCCTCATCCCAGCCGCCGAACTGCTGAATGGTAACAAGATTAACATTCAGATCGAAGGTATCGGCATATTCCTTTAAGATAGCCTCATTTGAAGGTCTGTAATAATTGTCGCCCGCAATGCGCTGAGCCTCATCGGAATAAAGGAAATTCAGATATTCTGTGGCAGCGTCTCTTGTTCCTCTCTTGTCAACCACCTTGTCAACAATGGCAACAGAGGGCTGAGCGAGAATGCTGACGCTTGGAGTGATTATCTCGTAATCATCAGGATAATCCTTGATAGAAAGATACGCTTCATTCTCCCACGCAAGAAGAACATCGCCCTGACCGTTCTCAACGAATGAGGTGGTAGCGCCTCTTGCGCCCGAATCAAGAACTAAAACGTTCTGATAAAGCTTCTTAATAAAATCCTTGACCTGAGCCTCATCGCCGCCGTAAAGCTTGTCGGCATAAGCCCACGCCGCAAGATAATTCCAGCGGGCGCCGCCCGAGGTCTTGGGATTGGGAGTGATAACGCCCACACCCTCCTTGATAAGATCATCCCAGTCCTTGATCTCCTTAGGATTGCCCTTTCTCACAAGGAAAACAATGGTTGAGGTGTAGGGAGCGCTGTCATTTGGAAATTCGCTTACCCATCCGTCCTCGATAAGACCTGCGTCCCTGACAGCGTTAACGTCATATTCGAGAGCGAGAGTAACCACATCCGCCTCAAGACCGTTAGCCACCTCAAGAGCCTGCTTGCCCGAGCCGCCGTGGGACTGAGTTATCTCAACATCCCTGCCCGTAAGCTCCTTGTAATGCTCGGCAAAAACCTTATTGTAAGCCTCGTAAAGCTCTCTTGTGGGGTCATAGGATACATTTGTGAGAGTGATGACCTCATCCTCTCCCGCATCCTCCGCCTTGACCGAAGAGCAGCCCGTAAAGCCCGCAGCGCCTATAGCAAGAGCGGAAGCCGCAATAAAAGCCTTATGTAAAAATGATTTAGTATTTGTTTTCATGATTATAACCTCTTTCCGATTTTAATAATATTGATGATGAAAACTCTTTAAGAAGCTTTACATACATCGTCCGAATCGGAAATTGGCTCTCAGGAGCCTTAAAAAGAATCTGTTCATAACTATTCTCTCCATAATCTTCCTGTGTATCAGGATAGACATATTATACCACGCAATTCCTACTATGTCAATAGAAATTATAAGGATTTGTATAACATGTAAAAATAATAGCCGTGAGAAAAAATAATTTCGGCATTTTTTACCAAAAAATGCCGAAAACAGAAAAAAACAAAGCCCAAAATCAGTAAAACAAACGTTGCCTAACCAATATTATAGCACAATTGTTCTTATTTGTCAAGTCCATTTAAAAAATATTTAAAAAAGCTCCCCCGCAAATAAATTGCAGAGGAGCAGAACAGATCAGACTATCTCAAAAAAGGAACTATTCAAATGCCCGCTGAATTCGCCTCGCCCCGAGAGCAGCCTCTCCCCCAAAAAAACGGGAGAGGCTGAAAAATTTATTTTACTTTTCAGAATATTGCCACAACAGCGCCGTTGTAATTATCCTCAATGAACTTCTTCACCTTGTCGGTTTTGAGGGCATTGACAAGAGCAGTGATCTTGGGGCTGTTTTCATCGCCATTTCTCACCGCAACGATGTTGGCATAGGTCTGAGCAGCGCTGCCCGAAGCGTCCTCGATGGCGATGGCATTATTAATATCAAGCCCTGCCGCAAGAGCGTAGTTACCGTTGATAACAGCGAGGGTGCCTTCATCGCTGTTTCCGAACTGAGCCGCAACGGTATCCGCCTGCACAGTGATAATATTATACCCCTTATTGTCGGCAATATCAAGAGTAGTAACTCCGTCTGCGGCATTTGCGCCCTCGGGGAGGGTGATAAGTCCCTCCTGAGCAAGCAGCAGCAGCGCTCTTGTCTCATTGCTGTCATCTGCGGGAATGATTATGGTCGCACCCTCCTTAGCCTCGGCAGGAGATGAAACGCCGTTTCCGTACAGACCGAAGGGCTCGTAATGAATGGAAGCCGCCGAAACGATATCCGTTCCGTTTGAAGCGTTGAAGCTTTCAAGATAGGGGGTGTGCTGGAAATAATTTGCGTCAAGCGAGCCTTCCTGCAGTGAGGTGTTGGGCAGAACGTAATCGTCAAACAGCACGATCTCAAGCTCATAGCCCTCTGCAGCAAGATCATCCTTTATCTGCTCAAGTATCTCGCCGTGGGGCGTGGATGAAGCTCCCACAATTATCTTCTCCGAAGCTGCGGCGGCAGCTGTCTCGACAGCAGTTGCCTCGGGAGCAGATTTTGCGGAAGAGCAGCCTGTGATAGCTGCGGTAAGAGCGAGAGTGGCAATAAATGCAAAAGCTTTTCTAAAATTTTTCATGGTAATAAATTCCTTTCTCAAATAAAATTTCATGCGATATGTGATATTGATATTATCAACATCGGCACATTCGCCCGAATCTGAAATTCTCTCTGAGAAGATAAAAGAAATATGATCTCATAAAAATACTCCTGTCACGATCTTTTATCGGTTTTGCGGGCAATGAACATACCCGTTTCCTGAATTATCTGAACAATGATAATGGTGAGCAGAACGCACACCCAGATGATATCGTCATTGAACCGCTGATATCCGAAGCTGACGGCGATCATTCCAAGCCCTCCGCCGCCGATAGTGCCCGCCATTGCGGAATATCCGAGGATAGTGACCAGCGAGATAACGCTGCCGACGATAAGGGAGGGCTTTGCCTCGGGAATAAGCACCCGAAGGATTATCCGCATATCCGAAGCGCCCATTGACCTTGCCGCCTCGATAACTCCGCCGCTAACCTCCTTGAAGGAGGATTCGGACATTCTCGCCACATAGGGCGCAGCAGCTATCACGAGAGTGACGATCATGGCTTTGTTTCCGAGGCTTGTGCCCGTAATGAGCTTAGCCGCAGGGAGCATTGCCACCATCAGGATAATAAAAGGAATGCTTCTGAAAATATTCACAATGCCGCTGAGAATACCGTACAGCCACGGTATGGGACGAATGCCGTCCTTGGCGGTAACATTCAGCAGAACGCCCAGCGGAAGCCCGATGAGATATGCAAAGAAAGCGGAAATAAAGGTCATGTAAACAGTTTCCCATATTCCCTTGACAATGGTGCCCGACTCCCAAAGCTTAATAAGCAGGTCTGACATTTGCATCTCTCCTCTCTATGCTTCATTGTATCTAATATTATTATCATCAAGATATTTTATAACACGCTCCGACAGAACTATGTCCTCGGGAAGCCCGATAATCATATATCCCGCAGCAGTACCGCCGATATCCTCAGTCTCAGCCCTCAGAATATTCACCGCCGCACCGCAGGCAAGGATAAGATTTGCAATAACGGGCTTGTAGGAATTTTCCCCGTCAAATATTATCCGGATCCGCCTGCCGCCCTTTATCTCGCTGACAGTGCTCACGGAGGGAAGTATAAGCTTTTTTGCAATGTCAGAGCTTGGCGCCGCAAAAAGCTCTCTCACCGAAGCCGTCTAGCAGACGCTGCCTCCGTCAAGAACAGCAGCCCTGTCGCATATGCTTTCGATCACTCTCATCTCATGGGTGATGACCACAATAGTGACCCCAAGCTCCCTGTTTATCTTTTTCAGAAGCTCGAGGACCGAGCGGGTGGTATCCGGGTCCAGTGCGCTTGTTGCCTCGTCGCAGAGGAGGTATTTCGTCTGCGAAGCCAGCGCCCTTGCAATGGCAACTCTCTGCTTCTGACCTCCCGAAAGCCTCGATGGGTAGGAATTTTCCTTATCCGAAAGCCCCACAAGTCCCAGAAGCTCCCTTGCCCTTTTCAGAGCCTCCTTTTTCGGAGTTTTTGCGATCTCAAGGGGAAAGAGAACGTTTTTGAGAACCGTCCTCTGCTCTAAGAGATTAAAGCCCTGAAATATCATTCCAATGCTCCGCCGCCTGATGAGCAGCTCCTTGCGGGAAAGCCCGCCAAGCTCCTCACCGTCAATGATAACGCTGCCCTCGTCGGGTCTTTCAAGGTAATTCATACAGCGGACAAGCGTGCTTTTTCCCGCTCCCGAAAGACCGATTATCCCGAAAATCTCGCCGTCGTTAATTGTGAGGCTCACATGAGACAGAGCGGTAAACTCTCCCGAAGCAGTCCGGAATTTTTTGCTGATATCCCTTATTTCTATCACATGACCGCCTCCTTTTTCTTTTGTGTCTTTAGTATAACACACTTTTTCATATAAGTAAAATCCATGTTTTCTATATAGATATATAGATTTTATTTATATCTAATATTGACACGGGAATAATTAATATAGTATAATTATTTTTACAGAACGCACAAATAAGGAGCGATATAAAATGACCTTACAGCAGCTTAAATACGTCATAGCCATAGCCGACTCAGGCTCAATGAACAAAGCCTCGGAGCAGTTATATATCTCCCAGCCCTCCCTCACAAGCTCGGTGAAGGAGCTTGAAAACGAGATCGGCATAACAATATTTTTAAGGACAGGCAAGGGAGTTATCCCCACGGGAGAGGGGGCGGATTTTCTTGTACGGGCAAGGCAGCTTTATCAGCAGTATGAGCTTCTCAGCGAAAAATACTCCTCGGGAAAGAATATCAGGCGTAAATTCGGCGTATCCGCACAGCATTATTCCTTTGCGGTAAAGGCATTTGTTGAAACGGTGAAGAAATACGACACCCTTGATTTTGATTTTGCCATCAGGGAAACCAGGACCCTTGAGGTCATATCCGACGTGGGAAGCCTCAGAAGCGAGCTGGGGATACTGTACAGAAGCGACTATAACCGAAAGCTCATAAATAAGCTTCTTCGTGATAACGAGCTTGAATTTCACCCGCTGATAAACTGTCGGGCATACGTTTACATTCATAAAAACCACCCCCTTGCGGGAGAAACTTCTATTTCCATGGAGCAGCTCCATGATTATCCCCGCCTGACCTTTGAGCAGGGCAGCGGCAGCTCCTCATTCTTAGCGGAGGAAATACTGAGCGAAAATGATTATCCCCGAAGCATAACAAGCAACGACCGTGCCACACAGCTCAATCTCATGGTGGGTCTGAACGGCTACACCCTCTGCTCGGGAATAATCTGTGAAGAGCTGAACGGCTCGGATTTCCTTGCCGTTCCCTTCAGAGAGGACGAGAACAATCCCAACGCCGTTATGGAAATAGGCTACATCTCAAAAAAATACAGCCGTCACAGCGATATTGCGGAGGACTATATCGCAGAAATGAAAAAATATCTCGCAGGAGTAAGAACGTAAAATAAAATGCTTGAAATAAGAAAATAAATATGATATAATAATTTATATGTATGTATTTTCTCGGAAAGGACTTGGCATATGGATCTGTTATATGAAATAAAATATTCGCTTATGACAATATTTCCCCCAAGCATTTTTGACATTCTCGATATAGCCCTGCTTGCCTACATTATATATCAGATAATCAAATTCATGCTTGAAAACAGGGCGGGAGGTCTTTTCAAGGGACTTGCAGTGCTTGTGGGAGCGTATCTGGTTGCAAAGATCGCTCATATGAAGGCGCTGACATTTATTTTTGAAAATGCCTTCAACGTTGGACTTATCGCCCTTGTGATACTGTTCCAGCCCGAGCTGAGGCGTTCCCTTGAGAAAATGGGACGGTCAAGCCTTGCCAAATTGCGTTTCGGCGAGGATTCTGAAGCCTATGAGAAATGGGAAGTGCCCATCAATGAGATATGCGAAGCCTGCAGGGAGCTTTCAGCCTCGTCCACAGGCGCTCTTATCGTTATCGAGCGCACCGAAAAGCTGGGCGAGCAGGTTCGTAACGGGATCACTCTCAATTCCGATATTACCTGCCAGCTTCTGGGAAATTTATTTTTCAAAAACGCCCCTCTCCATGACGGAGCCGCCATTATCAGAGACGGACGTCTCCTTTCGGCAGGCTGCACCCTCCCCAGCGCAGCCAAGCCCGAGCTTGTGAACAAGTCTCTGGGAACAAGACATAAGGCAGCCATAGGAATGAGCGAAAATTCCGATGCTATCATAATAGTCGTTTCCGAGGAAACGGGCGTCATCTCCGTAGCGGAAAACGGCAATCTCAGGCGTGAAGTATCCTGCGACGATCTGAAAATGCTCCTTGAGGAAAGGCTCATCAGCGAAAAAGCCAAGAAAGAAGCAGAGAAAAAGCAGGAAGAGCAGGCAGGCGCTGCCTCCGCTCATGATGAATCTGCGGGCAGCGACAAGCCTGCAGCAAAAAAATCGGATAACAGCGGAAAGGAGGATTCCTGATGTTTCAAACCGATAAGCACAACATTTCGCCGGGCAGCAAAAAGCCCGACAAGGATCCGAAAAAGGATTCAAAAATAAATATCTTCGTTCACGATTCGTGGGAATATATAAAGGATTCCGCCTGCAGTCTCTGCAAGACTCTCAAGGATCCTCAGAAGCGGAAGGACGCATTTATCCGTCTGATAAAGGAGGACGGACCGCTGAAGATATTCTCCATTCTGTCCGCAGCCGCAATATGGGCGGTGGTGTCCATCAGCGTTTATCCCACCATGGAAAGCGTATATTACAACGTTCCTGTGGAGATATCCCTGGAAAACACCTACGCAGAGGCAAATCAGCTGAGCGTTATGAGCTCCTCGGACGAAACAGTTACCGTGAAGCTCAAGGGAAACCGCAGCCAGATAGGCGAAATAAAGGCGGAGGACCTGACAGCCTCGGTGGATGTTTCCAACGTCATGCTCCCGAAAAATTACAATCTGTCCATGAAAATAGAATGTGCCAAAAAGACCGAGTTTGAGGTGGTGAGCATCGAGCCTGAGACCGTTTCGGTGTCCTTTGACAAGATAATCACCAAGGAGCTGTCCATCACTCCCCTTCTGGAAAATGTCCGCATCGCCCCGGGGTATATGAGCGGAGATCCTGTGGTGAACCCCTCCTCCGTTATGGTCACAGGTCCCCAGGATATGGTAAATTCCATCACAAAGGTGTGCGCAAGGGTATCTCCCGAGAAGGAGCTTGATTCCACCTATGAATTTACAACGGATGAGCTTGTTCTTTATAATAATAACGCCGTTATTTCCGACGACAGCAAGCTTCTGAGCTTTGACAAGAGCGCCTTTGCCATCCAGATACCCGTATTCGTCCGCCAGACCCTTCCTCTCGAGGTTAATATCATCAATGCTCCCGAAAAGTTCGATCTGGATTATTTCAGGGAACAGCTGGTATTCTCGGTAGGCGAGATAGATATCGCAGCTCCCAATGACAAGATCAAGGAGCTCAAGAGCCTTAACATCGGCACCATCAATATGAGAGAGGTGGATGTGGGCAGCGTATTTGAATTCAAGGCGGAGAATTTCCTCCCCGACGGCTATGAAAATCTCACTCAGATAGATACCGTCACCGTTACCTGTCCCAGCGAGGGCATCAAAAAGAAGGCGATAGCCATCAAGGGCAAGGATATTCAGTTTGTGAACCGTCCCGCTCAGTATGAATTTGAGTCCGTTTCCTCGGGAATGACCCTGTTCGTGGTGGGCGACGAGGAACAGATAAGCTCCATTACAAGAGAGGATATCACCGCACAGATCGACCTTATTGATTTTGATATGCAGGAGGGCGACCACAAAATGTCTGTGGGCTTCATAATCTCCTCCTATGATAAGGTCTGGTTCAACGGCGGAGACGGCATCGCAACGCCGAAAATAATCGTCAAGGCAACTGTTTCCGAAGCTGAGGAGGCAGAAACTGTCGACGACTGATACATCGGGAGCCTGCGGGAGCTTTCCCGCAGCTAACCCGCTTTAACAAGGTGGAAAGAGTATGAATAATCAGGGTCTGAGCATAAAGCTTCTCACAGCCTTTATCGCAGCCTCCGCAGTGCTTGGAGCGACAGCGGCGATATCCTGCGCATTTGCAGGCAGATCGTGGGACAGCTACACCCTTTTATCGGAAACAAGAGCTGCGGAAATAGCCTCCGCCTCGGAAACCGCCCGCAATATCCGAAGCGCAGACGCCGAGCTGCTTTCAGCCTTTGCCGTCAGGGATACTGCCGCCGCAGAGGAATATATATTCGCCGCAAGAGAAAAGCTCTGCGGCATTGAAGAGGGCTGTGCGGATAATAAATATCTGAACAGCTCCGAAAGCATAAGAGCCGTTACCGAAGCCACGGAGGAGCTTGACTCCATTTCGGAGCTTATCGCAGAAGGAGATCTTCCCAGAGCGGGCAGCATCTATTTCAAGGAATACAGACCAAAGCTCAGAACTGCCGCAGAATACGCCGAAAGAGTATCGCAGCAGCTGTCCTCGGACAGCGGCGGCGCACGCAGGCTTGAGGGTATCCGCTCGGATTCAAAGCGGCTCATTTCGGGGATAGCTCTTCTGGGAATTTCCATGATCCTGTTTTTCGGGCTGTACATAGACGTAACGCTCAGAAAATTACCAAAGCCCGTCCCCGAGCAGGAGGAAGCTCCCCAAAACGACAAATACGAAACAGAATCGGAATATGACTGCGTTCAGTTTTTATCCGAGAAGCTTTCCGAATCCGAAGGGGTCATACAGACCCTTGTGAACAGCATAAACACCCTTGCCGACGGCGATCCCGACGCAGCCTCGGACGGAATTTTCCCCGAGGAACATTCGGAAGCCCTGTCGGCGGTGAGGAAAATGAAAGCAAGGCTAAGATTTATAAGCGCTCAGATAAACCGTGCATCGGAATTTGTTTCCGCAGAAGCACTGAGAGTTTCCGATAATGCGGAGGAGCTTTCAGCTGCCGCAGAGGAGCAGAGCTCAGCCGCAGAGGCACTTTCCGAATGCTCACAGAATATGGGAGAGCTTATCTCCCGCAGCTCGGATATCTCCGAAAGGATAAGAAACGGCGGTGGCGAATGTCAGTCCATTGTCCGTGACTGTTCGCAAAGGCTCACGGAGACAGACGGCTTTATGTCTGAGCTGAGGTCAAGCCTCGATGAGCTGAACGCACTGGCAGCGGCAGCGGCGGAAATCGCCTCAAAGGCAAATCTTCTGGCGGTCAGCACCGCTATGAATGTCTCGAAGGGTGAATTGTCGGGAGCAAGCCTTGCAGCCTCCGCAGACGAAGCAAGGAGCCTTGCCATCAGGTCGGAGGAGGTATCCTCCGAAGCCGAAAGGATAAAGGAGAGCTGCGGAAGATCATTCAGCTCAGCGGCAGAGGGCATGGAAAATGCAGGCTCCTCCGTATGTAAGCTTGAAGACAGTCTCGGCGGTATTTTAACCGATACCGAGGAAATGAGCGCTCTGAACAGCGAGCAGTCTCAGGCTGTCATGGCAGTCAGGGATGATCTTGACAAGATAACGGGCTTTGTTCATCTTAGCAAAAACGCTTATGAGGAATATGCCGCCTCGGGACGTATGCTTACAGAGCAGACCGCCGCACTGAAAAAGATCATGCCCGTAAAGCAGGAAGACTGAGAAGACAGCATTTTGCCCGAAATAATCGGGGCATTACCATGCAGTTCACTGAAAAATAAGAATTGCACGGTAAATTAAAAATTTGCTATTGATTTTTTTCTGATGCCGTGCTATAATAACATAAGATATATTTTTTTCATCAGGAAAAATTATGCAATAATATATAGAAACTGAAAGGAAGTAATCCTAATGAAAAAGGATCGGAAATGGACTGCCACTGCCGCAGGAAAAATGACTCTTGTATATGTTACCACAGCTGTTGTGGTAGTGTTTACGATCGTCGGCTGCGCAATGATAATAAAAAATCTTGTGCTTCAGCTTCTTCTGACTGCCGCAGGACTTGCTGTGTTCTGGGTGATCTCCTCAGTATTCGGCAGATACATAACCAATCAGATAAGCAAGGTGGAAAAGCGGCTTGAAAACATTTCCGACGGCGACGTTCACACCTTCACCGATAAGCTTGAGGAAAAGACCGAGTTTGACGAGCTGTACAACACCCTTGAGGACACTGTAATTCACTTAAACAATGTTATCAACGAGATAAACAAGGGTCTTGACGAGGTTGCAGCAGGTAATCTGAACTACAGGCTCCCATCTACATGGAAGGGCGATTTCGGGCTTATCAGCCGCAAGTACAACGACATCACCATTTCTCTGAGGCAGACCTTCCGCAATATTAACAACGCCTCCGATCAGGTTTCAAGCGGCTCCCAGCAGGTTGCAGACGGCGCTCAGACCCTTTCGCAGGGCGCAACCGAGCAGGCTGCCTCCATCGAGCAGCTCACAAGTCAGATCCATACCATCTCCGACAGAGTTCAAAATACCGCAGCCTCCGCAGGCAAGGCAATGCAGGTGGTAAACGACACGGGCGACAAGATCAGGGAATGCGGCAAGGAAATGAAGCAGATGCTCTCCGCAATGGACGAGATCAACAACAGCTCCGCCGAGATCTCCAAGATCATCAAGGTCATCGACGATATCGCCTTCCAGACAAATATTCTCGCCCTCAACGCAGCTGTTGAGGCAGCAAGAGCAGGCGCCGCAGGAAAGGGCTTCGCTGTTGTTGCAGACGAGGTAAGAAATCTCGCAGCAAAGAGCGCAGAGGCTGCCAAGCAGACCACCTCTCTTATTGAAAATTCCATCGAAAGCGTTAAAAAGGGCGCAGCCATCGCACAGGAGACTGCAGGCACTCTGGACGAGATCATCACCAATTCAGGTATTATCGTTACAGAGGTTGCAACCATATCCGACGCCTCCAACGAACAGGCTGACGAGATCAAAAGAGTCAGCGTAGGCGTTGAGCAGATCGCCGCAGTTGTTCAGAGCAATACTGCCACCGCCGAGGAATCCGCAGCTACCTCAGAGGAGCTTTCCGGTCAGTCTGGCATTCTCAGAGGTCTTCTCTCCCACTTTAAGATCAACGATGACCCCAGCGGCGATTACCGCAGTGAGGAGCAGTCCTATTCCTATTCTGACTCTTACTCCGATACCTACCCCGATACAGACGCAGACAGCGGCAGCTCTTCCGATTATTCCAATGTTTTCGATTATTATGTAAACGGAAATGACAGCGGAGCTTTTGAAGAGCCTGCCTCCGACATCAATCCTGATGACAGCTTTGTTCCTGTGGATTTCTCCGATATGGACAGCAAGCCCTCGGGAAGCAAGCCCCCTCACATCTATCTCGATGATGATTTCGAGAACGTTCAGAGCAAGTATTGATAACAAAAATCGGGAGACAGCAGTCTCCCGAAATTTTTTTGAAAGGATATTTTTATGAGAACAGTTATCCAGCGTGTCACGGAGGCTTCCGTGAGTGTTGACGGAAAAACGGTGGGCAGCATCGGCAGGGGCTTTCTTATCCTCGCAGGCTTTACAAGCGGAGATACCGAGGCAGACTGCGTCCGCATCGCAAAAAAGATTTCAGGGCTCAGGATCTTTTCCGATGAAAATGATAAGATAAATCTCTCACTCAAGGATGTGGGCGGTCAGGTGCTGTGCATATCCCAATTCACCCTTTACGCCGACTGCACTCATGGAAACAGACCAAGCTTTATAAATGCAGCACGTCCCGAAACGGCAGAACCGCTCTATGATTTTTTCTGCAAAGAGCTTGAAAAATACGTTCACACCGAGCGGGGTATCTTCGGCGCCGATATGAAGGTATCCCTGCTAAATGACGGCCCCTTTACCGTGATCGTGGAATAAATAACGCTTTCAGCCTGTCTCCGATGCGTCGGAGCAGGCTCTTTTTCTCCTCAAATTCCGCAAAGGTCCGACGATGATCCTTCTGCATTTTTTTGATATCCCGCTGAAATTCCGCAAGTCTTTTCTTTTCCTCCGCAGTCATATTCCCGCTCCCTTTCGGTTTTCTGGGAATATTATACCACAAAATCACAGAACCGTCAACCGCCGATTATTTTTATTTTCCCCCTTGACTATATCATGCGCAGATGTTATAATGATTATATGCAGGGGCACTGCGAAAGCGGTTGAGAAGCACCCTTTGAACCTGTCGGTCAATACCGTGGGAGGGAGCATACAAAGAATTTTCCGCCTTGTATGTATATTCTCCCCGAAATGAGGATATATTTACCAAGGCTTTTTTAGTTAGGAGAATTATTATGAGAAATTACAAGACCCAGATGGAAGCTGCCAAAAAGGGAATTATTACTCCCGAAATGGAAATAGTTGCCAAAAAAGAATATGCCGCTCCCGAGGATATCAGAAAAAAGGTCGGGGACGGCTCGGTGGCTATTCCCGCAAATATAAATCACAAAGCCCTGTCCCCCGAGGGTATCGGCGCAGGGCTTCGCACCAAAATTAACGTTAATCTGGGCATTTCGGGAGACTGCGCCGATTACGAAAGAGAGCTTGAAAAGGTGAAAATGTCCATAGGCTTCGGCGCTGAGGCGATCATGGACCTTTCCAACTTCGGCAAAACAAACACATTCCGCACCAAGCTCATTGAAATGTCCCCTGCAATGATCGGCACCGTGCCCATGTACGACGCTATCGGCTATCTGGAAAAGGATCTTCTCGATATCACCGCCAAGGATTTTCTCAGGGTGGTTGAGGCTCACGCCAAGGAGGGCGTTGACTTTATGACCATTCATGCGGGCATTAACAGGCGGGCTGTGGAGGCGTTCAGGCGTGAGGGAAGGAAGATGAATATCGTTTCCCGAGGCGGCTCTCTCCTCTTTGCATGGATGGCTATGACGGGCAATGAAAATCCCTTCTTTGAATATTACGATGATGTGCTTGATATTCTTCGTGAATACGATGTTACCATTAGTCTGGGCGACGCTCTCCGTCCGGGCTGCATTGACGACGCCACCGATGCAGGACAGATAAGCGAGCTTATCGAGCTGGGAAATCTCACTCTCAGGGCATGGGAAAAGGACGTTCAGGTTATGGTCGAAGGTCCCGGACACATGGCAATGAACGAGATCGCCGCCAACATGACTCTCCAGAAGCGGATATGCCACAACGCTCCCTTCTATGTTTTAGGTCCTCTGGTAACGGATATTTTCCCGGGCTACGACCACATCACAAGCGCAATCGGAGGAGCAATCGCAGCTGCCAGCGGAGCGGATTTCCTCTGCTATGTAACTCCCGCAGAGCACCTGCGTCTGCCTGATGTAAATGACGTTAAGGAGGGCATTATGGCGAGCAAAATTGCCGCTCATGCCGCAGACATTGCCAAGGGGGTTCCCCATGCAAGAGATCTTGACAACAAA
Source organism: Oscillospiraceae bacterium (assembly GCA_022787085.1). Lineage (GTDB taxonomy): Bacteria > Bacillota > Clostridia > Oscillospirales > Ruminococcaceae > Huintestinicola. The sequence continues at coordinate 141,652 of JALFVE010000028.1, forward strand.
ATGGCGGAGGCACGTCACAAGGTGGACTGGGAAGAAATGTTCAGGATCGCAGCCGACCCCGACAAGGCTCGTGCATACTTTGAAAGCACTCCTCCCGCCGACCGCCACACCTGCTCCATGTGCGGAAAAATGTGCGCTGTGAGGACGACTAATATGATACTTGAGGGCAAGGAAGTAAAATTCTGCTCGGAGAAATAATTCAAATCAGCCGCAGGAGGCATGTTTGAAAATCAAAGATTTTCAAACCGAGTTTTGTTTTTCTGACTGCCGTCCGAAAAACAAAACTCTCACAAAAGTATGGTCATAAATATGATAACGGAAACTGAAAGACTTATCCTCCGCAGGTACACCGCCGACGATCTTTACGATCTGTATGAATATCTGTCGGATGAGCCTTGATGAAGCAAGGGATAATCTGAACTGGCGCATCGGAACGGACGAGATGATCGCAGTTGAGTTAAAGGAAACTCATAAAATGATAGGCAACATTTATCTCGGCAAAAGAGATTTCAATTCACTTGAACCGGGATTAGTTTTTTATCGCCATTTCTGGGAAAAGGGCTATGCAAAGGAGAGCTGCAATGCTATGCTCAGGCTCTCATTTCAGAATGGCGTTCACAGAATTTTTGCCGAATGTGACCCCGAAAATATCAGCTCATGGAAGCTGCTCGAATCCCTTGGATTTGAGAGAGAGGCACATTTAAAGCAGAATGTTTATTTTTGGACAGATGAGAACGGGCAGCCCATCCGGAAAGATACTTTCATATATGCAAAGGTCAATATATAATAAAAATGCTTCAGCTCTGCAATTTTAATTTGTGCAGGGCTGAAGCATTACATTTTTAAAAATATTCAATCCTTGAGATATCCCTTGCCGATAGCCCAGCCGAAGAGACAGCCGCAGCCTCCGCCGATTATATGCGCCATCTGGGAGATGTTATCCTGCGCAAAAATGCCGTTGATTATCTCTGTGCCGAGATAAAGCACCGCCACGAAAATAAGGGTGAGTGGTATCTCGCCGCTTCTGCTGTTTGCAAATGAGCTGAGCAAAATCATCATGAAGGCAACTCCGCTTGCCCCCAGAAGGGCTGTTGCGGGGAAGAATATGACGTTTATAAGTCCTGTGATAAGAGCGGTGAAGGCTATCATCAGCAGAAGTCTTTTGCCGCCGTACTTCTCCTCAAGCATTGGTCCCACAAGCAGTATGATGGTGAAATTCCCCATAAAATGGGCAAGGTCGGCGTGTCCCAGAACGTGGGTGAACAGTCTGAGATAAAAAAGCGGATTTGTAAGCGAGTCCCTGTAAACCGAGAAAAGCAGAATTGTTGAGCCGTCATGGGTTATCATTCCCAGAATGACCGCTATAAGCGACAGCAATGTAAACGTCAGGATAACGGGAGAATTGTATGTGACCTTCGGCAGCTTCATATTATTTTTCCTTTCATATGTACAAAAAAGCCGTTTTTACTTTTTCGGTAAAAACGGCTCATGCATTATGTGCAAAATTATTCAGCAGCGTAAACGCTTACCTTCTTGCGATCCTTGCCAACACGCTCGAACTTTACAACACCGTCGATAACTGCGAAAATAGTATCGTCGGAGCCGATTCCAACGCCTGCACCGGGATGAATATGAGTGCCTCTCTGACGAACGATGATGTTGCCGGAAGTTACAAACTGACCGTCAGCTCTCTTAACGCCAAGTCTCTTGGACTCGGAATCACGTCCGTTCTTAGTGGAACCCATACCTTTTTTATGAGCAAAAAACTGCATGGAAATTCTGATCATTGCGGTATCCTCCCTTTCGATTTGATGAAGATTTCACTTGATAATGATTTGAATGCTGCGGGGAAATTCCTCGGATATAAAGCCCAGATGAGCCTTGAATGACTCCATGAGCCTCCGTGAATTTTCGCAGCCCTCGTTTTTCAGCCTTAGAGTCAGTGTATTTTCCGAAACGCTCACATCTGCATCATCACCGAAAAATTCGGTTATGGTATTGCAGGTAAGCTCGGCTGCAGACGATACCGCTGAACAGGCAACATCATTGCCCGCAGTCCCATATCCTGCGTGACCCGACAGTGAAAAACCACAAAGCCGACCGTTTTCAGTATAAAAAACAGCCTTTATCATGCCTTGATAGCGTCGATTCTTACCTTAGTATAGGGCTGTCTGTGACCCTGCTTCTTGTGAGAAGAGCCCTTCTTAGGCTTATAAGTGAAAACAGTGATCTTCTTTGCCTTGCCATTCTTGATAACCTTTGCCTCAACTGCTGCACCTGCTACGTAGGGAGCACCTACTGTGAGAGCGCTGTCGTTGTTAAGAGCGATAACCTTATCAAAGGTCACGGTATCATCAGCGTTTGCCTCGAGCTTCTCGATGAAGATCTCATCGCCCTCCTTGACCTGATACTGCTTTCCGCCTGTTTCGATAATTGCGTACATTTACGGCACCTGCCTTTTCCTTTAAACTCGCTGTCAGGGCGGATATTTAATCCTTTCGGAATAATATCGCTTGTCTGCCCGTTCCATGCGGCAAGAAATATTATATCACATTATTTTTCCTTTGTCAAGGGCTTTTTGAGATTTTTTCAATATTATTTCTCCTCCCCGTCCTCTCCCTCATAGATATCCCGAACCTTGTATTCCTCTTCATTCGGGGGCGGGGTGTCCTTATTTTCCCTGCCGAGGAGCTTATCGACGGCGGCGGCTATCTTCGGGAGAAAAACGGCTACCATATATATAAGTATCATGGCCGCCAGTCCCGTAAGGAGCATTGCCCATGCGGGTGAGGTTTCGGCGGGGGCGGGATTATTTTCAGCGGGGACGGACTGTGTTGTTTCGGCTGCTGTCTCTGTAATTTCCATTTATTTCCTCCAAATTTCTTATATTCTGCACATATTATAACACAAAATTTCTCTTCTTTCAACCAATTCACTAAAATTTTCAGGGAATATTTTACGGCGATTTATGTCAAATGTTACAAATCTGACTTGATTTTTGCCCTTTTTTATGATAGAATAATATAAAACATTGCCATTATGTCCGCCGAGAACTGTTTTTTTCGGGGATATTCGCAATTGTACGAGGCAAAGGTGCGGGCTGCGCTTTTCCTATTTTCGATTCAGAAAGGATTGTTATTTCATGTCAAATTCCCCCGAGTGGATCAAAAAATCCTCTGTGTATCACATTTATCCCATGGGCTTCTGCGGCTGCGAAAGAACAAGGGCTGAGCTTAACGGCGAGCCTGTTCACCGCATTAAAAAGATCATTGAGTGGATCCCTCATCTCAAGTCCATGAACATCAATGCCGTTTATTTAGGCCCCATTTTCGAGTCTGCCGCTCACGGCTATGACACCTCCGATTACACTAAAATTGACGCTCGTCTCGGCACAAACGAGGATTTTACCGAGGTCTGCGAGGCGCTTCACAAAAACGGCATCAGAATCATTCTTGACGGTGTTTTCAATCACGTTGGCAGAGAGCATCACGCTTTCCTTGACGTGAAGCAGAACAGGGAGCGCTCACGTTACTGCGGCTGGTTCTGCGGTCTGAATTTCGGCGGAAATTCTTCCTATAATGACGGCTTCTGGTACGAGGGCTGGAACAACTGCTATGATCTTGTCAAGCTCAATCTCAAAAACGGCGAGGTGGTTGATTACCTGCTGAATGCCGTGAAGATGTGGATCGAGAAATGGGATATTGACGGCATCCGCTTTGACGCTGCGGATTGTCTCGACCCCGATTTCATCAAGCGGATACATTCCTTTACACGTTCTCTCAAGCCCGATTTCTGGCTCATGGGCGAGATAATTCACGGGGATTACCGAAGATGGGCTAATCCCGAAATGTTTGACTGCGTCACCAATTATCAGTGCTACAAGGGAATTTATTCCTCTCACAACGACCGCAATTATTTTGAGATCGCTCACTCCATCGAGTATCAGATGGGTCAGTACGGCGATACTTATATGTATAATTTTGTGGACAATCACGATGTAGCAAGGCTCGGAAGCGTTCTTTCGGATTACGAGAGGATCTACTGCTGCTACACTCTCCTTTACACCATGTACGGCGTCCCCTCCATTTATTACGGCAGTGAGTTCGGCATCAAGGGCGAAAAAGGCAGAGGTGCTGACGCTGACATGGCTATCCGTCCTTGTCTGGAGCTTGATGATATCCCCGGCAGAGACGACAAGCTCCTTGCTCACATTTCCGCTCTGGGCGCTATCAGAAACGAGTTCCCTGCTGTTCAGTCGGGCTCATACAAGAAGCTTGATCTTCGCAATCAGACATTCCTGTTTATGCGTGAAAAGGACGGTCAGGCGGTTTATATCGGTCTTAACATCAGCGACGGCGATTACACCTTTGATATTCAGTCGAATGTCAGCCTTGCCGACCGTTTGAGCGGAAAGCATTTTACTTCCTCTAATGGCCGTGTAAGCGTTACTGTTCCCAAGAATCACTCGGTGGTTCTGGTTGACGCAAATATCCCCGTTTCTGCTCCTGTTCGTGAGGAGATACCCGCTCCTGCTCCGAAGCCCGCTCCCGCTCCCAAGGCTGAGGCTCCCGCTCCTGTCGCAGAGGCTAAGAAGCCCGAAGTGAAGGGCACTTCCTCCGCAGGTATCCCCGCAGGCAGAGAGATCGTTATCGGCGGTCATTACAAGCATTTCAAGGGCGGCGATTATGTTGTTCTGAATGTGGCATACGACCATGAGACTATGGAAAAGCAGGTCGTTTATATGCAGATATACGACAAGCCCAGGGTTTGGGTACGTCCCCTCTCCATGTTCCTTGAGGACGTGAACGATCACGGCAATATCAAGCCCAGATTTGCTTTTATCGACAAGATGGAATGATTCTTTTTATGTAATTGATACAGAATATTTTTGCCGGGACTTCCTATTTTTTGGGAAAGTCCCGGCTTTTTAGCTGTCCATCGCTCAAAGTCGGCAGCACCTATTCTGTGGAGGCGGGCGGTCAGTCCTCCTCGGTCACTTTGAGCAGTCTCATTTACAGCGAAAGAGGCATGGGCAGCGGCAGAGGCAATTGTGGCGATCCTCAGGGCGGCTTCAATAATTCAGATATGCCCCGTGACCCCGGCGATATGGATTTGTCAAGAGGTCACGGCAAGATGAATATGCCAAGAGATCCCGACAATATGAGAGAGCCTGCGGATTCGGCGATCAGTTAATTATAAAGCTTCGGAGCAGCACTGCGTTTTGGCGGTACTGCTCCGATATTTTTATTGATTATTTTTTCTCAGTCTCTCAGATATCCGCCCACGACTCTTACGCCGCCTGTGGCATCATTGGCGGTGAATGTGTCTGTGAACCCGCTTTCTGCAAGTATCTTTTTTACCTCATCCGCCTGCTCGGTGCCTGTTTCAAATATCATCAGTCCGTCCTTTTTCAGAAGCTCCTTCCACAGGCAGGCGATCACACGATAGAATTTCAGCCCGTCACTTCCGCCGTACAGCGCCATTTCAGGCTCGAAGGTCACTTCCTTCTGAAGCTCGTCCATTTCCTTGTCGGTAAGGTAAGGGGGATTCGAGACGATACAGTCTATGGGCAGATATTCCCCTTCCGTATCACGAAAATTTTCAAGCAGCGCTCCGTTCATCACGTCCCCCTTGAGAAGCTTTACGTCGGCGCCGTTTGCCCGGACATTCTCAACCAGATAGGGAAATGCCTCGGAGGACAGCTCCACTGCATACACTCTGCTCCCCGACAACTCCTTTGCAAGAGTTACGGCGATACAGCCGCTTCCGCTGCACAGGTCAAGTATGCCGTGAGGGTCGCTTTTTTCAAGCCTTGACAATATCTCGTCTATGAGCGTTTCGGTGTCGGGTCGGGGGATAAGCACGCCCTCCCCCACCTTGAAGTCTCTGCCATAAAACTCCCATTTCCCCAGAATATACTGGAGAGGATAGCCCGCTGCCCGCCGCCTTGCGCCCTTTACTGCACTGTTTGCGGCGGCTTCCGTCAGCTCCTTTTCGGGATGGGTGGCAAGCATTTCACGGGTCACGCCGCAAAGGTCTTCCAAAAGACATATTTTGTCAAATTCTTTGTCGGGAACCTCCTTTAATATGCTGTCAAGCCTGTTGTTCAACTCTTGTATGGTCATTTGTTCTCTCCTTTATGTTTTTTTGCGAAAAGTTTGTTCAATTTGTCAATTGACATTTTAGATCAAATGTGCTATAATTATTCTGCCGAATCCGAGATCGCTCTTTTTGCCTTTGCCGTTTTTATATTCTTAAATCGTTCATAACAATCTATTTATACATGGCTGACACTCTTTCAGAGTGTCGTCACACACACTATTGATTTGCGAAGATTTCGCAAATCAATCGGCGCGGTGACAAAATTCAACGACCCATTCTATTAAGCAGCGCGACCTTGCCGCGGGGCTGCCCCGCCCCCCGCATTACCATTTGTCGTCGGATTTGTCGGCGGGGATGCAGGGGGTCAGGGCGGCTATGGCTACCTCTATCTGCGGGTCGTCAGGCTCGCAGGTGGTTATGCGCTGGAGCCACAGCCCGGGCGCTGATATTATTCTCGTGAAAAGATTGTCGCATCTTCCTGCAAGCTTTATCAGCTCATACCCGATCGACGCTTCTACAGGCAGCATCAGAAGCTGAAGTCCGAAGCGGACAAATATGTTTTTCCATGGCAGAAACATTCCGATGGCTATGCTAAGCAGCACCACAAGGAATATAAAGCTGGTTCCGCAGCGGGGATGGAATCGGGTCTGCTTCCTTACATTTTCCACCGTAAGCTCAAGTCCCGCTTCATAGCAGGCGATGGTCTTATGCTCTGCGCCGTGATATTTGAAGGTCTTGTGTATTTCCTTCATGTGGGAGATAAGCCACATATAGCCCACAAGCAGCACTATTTTCAGCACGCCCTCCGCTATTGTCTTGCTCCAGTCGGGCGCACCTATTATTCCAAGCAGCCCCGAAAGCAGGGCGGGGAAAAATTTGAATGCGCAGATGCTTATTGCCATTACGATTACGCATACCACGATCATTATGGTGTTCATCACCGATTTGCCGTCTTCTCCCTCAAGCTTCGCTTCCAGCTTCTTATATGCCTTTGTATTGCTGAGCCACTGCTCAAAGGGGGACAGCTCCTCTTCCTCCTCGTCCTCGTCGGTCATCTGCTTTTCGGCGGATTTCATGGTGCATTTCATGCCGTCAACAAGGGATATTGCAAAATTAAAGCAGCCTCTGATAAATGGCGTTTTCAGATACCACGGGGCGCTTTTACCGTTCCTGATACGCCATGTTTCCACGTCGATGGTTCCGTCGGGAAGACGGCACGCCATTGCGGACAGGTCGATTCCTCGCATCATTATTCCTTCAATAAGCGCCTGACCGCCTATTTTTGATTTGAATTTACATTCGGACTGCTGTTTTGACATTTAGCTTTTCACACCTTTAATATAAATAAAAATTATTGGAAACTTCGGCGGTGGTCAGAAGAAGATTATCCTCAGTATCGCCGAATCGCACCATATATACGGCGCTGTCTGTGCCTGCAACCGCTGTATAGCCCATCAGAAGATATTTCTCCGAATCCTCCCTGCTGCACACCATTATCCTCATAAGCTCAAGGCGGCTCTCCGCAAGGCTGCCGTTATATTTATAAAAGACCTTTTCTCCCGTTGTTCCGTCGTTTTTCACGGTCACAAGTCCCTCCCATCTTACGGGAAGCATGAAGGCATAGCCCGAATAGGGGTCGGTCAGAGAGGAATATTTCTTCACCACGCTGTAATTTTCAAACACGTTCCAGTCGGTGATATACTGGGCATCCTGACGGTCCTTATACCCCGGAAAGGCTTCCCTTTCGGGTATTTCGATTATTCCGTCGCCGTCGATATCCCGACAGTAAAGCCCCTGCGCACGCACCGTTCTTACGGGCAGCTCCGAGCCGTCTATCCTTGCGGGATTTCTAAGCTCCCCGTTTACACAGTAGATTATTTCCGTGGAGAGATTTCCGCTGCCCAGAAGTCCATCCGCAAATACGGCGGGGGTGCCGTTTCCGATATAGCCGCCGATGACCGATGGGATATCCACTGTGGCGGGATCCATATCAACTGTGCTTACGCACTCCGCTCCCTTTCCTCGGTCGGTAACGAGGGACAATGACGCAAGATGATTTTCGTTATTGCAGTTTACCATGACGATATCCAGTCCGCCGTTATTGTCAAGATCAAGGGTCAGGGTCTTATAATAGCTGCCTGTGTATTCCGTTTTCAGGACGCCTTCCTCGAGACTGTATATTTTCAGCGTTTTTTCAGTGGGGGTCATATAGCCGTAGCCTATTGCCATGCGAAGCATGCCCGTTCCTCCGAGATCGGTGAAAAACACCTGCTCAACTGAGGTTCCCGCTCCTGCATGATCGTAGACCGAGCGCCATTTCCCGTCCTCCTTATCAAGGATATTCACCCGTACGCTGCTGTCCTTTCCGCCGAGGCTCTCGTAAAACACCACTGCCTCATTTTCCCCGTCCATGTCAAGATCGGGGAATACAAATGCCGAACGATAGGCTCCCGAACGGGGATAGACAAGGCTTATATCCTCCCCTGCCGCTTCCGTGAGGGCTGAATATATTTCCTGCTGCTCCTCGGATATCATTGGCGGCGACAGGAGACTGTCGATGGACGAATCTATCCCGCAGCCTCCTGCAAGTATGCTCACTGCGGCACACAGCAGGGTCATTTTGCTTAGCTTCATAGTTTTTTCCTTAAAAAAGGGCGGACAGGGTCTATTACCCCGCCGCCCCGATTTTTGTTTTGATCATAATTTATCAACAGGCTTGACATCAATATTCTCGATCTCAAGATACTGCTTATTCATGGGTGCTCTGCTCCAACGGCGCTTGCCGATATTCAGTCTGGGCATTACACGGTATACATATGTGCTCCAGAATACGGCGATTATTGTGATGGTCATAAACACGATGCCGATATCCGATATCTTGGGGATACTCATGGACAGTCTCGCATCATAGTCTGTGGGAATGATAAGCAGTATGTATCTGGGAATTACCGATACCGCTGCAAAAATTGACGCTGCATAGCCTGTCATGCACATCCAGAATCGGGTGCTTTTCTTTTCCATTCCGTTGAAGAATCGGGCTGTATTCATAAAGAACAGCACTGCTGTCATGTAGGAAAAGATCTCGTATATATATTCGGAATATCTGCTCACTGCTACATGATCGGATATTATTGACATCATATCTATTATCTTCCACATCGCATAGAGGGAAAATGCGGCGCAGTTGCCCGGGGATATGCCATCGCCCTTGAAGATATTCACTGCCATGAATATGAAATTCAGCAGCACAAGGAGCATCAGAAAATGATAGAAGAACATTCCCCAGCTGTAGCCTGTGAGCATACTGTAATCCTCTGCTTCATCGGGAGTGAGGGTTTTCACTATCTCCTTATTTGAAGTTACCAGCTGCACAAAATCAAAAATTATCTCCGCTACTATCAGTAGAGCCATGAGAAGGGCACTGAAGCCCGCTGCGGAGGGGATCTTCTTTTTCAGCCTGTCATACCGCAGACGCATGGGGTTTATCAGGATACACGAATCTATGACCTTATCCTTGGCGCTGCCCCCTATCAGGACGGCTGCAAGCAGCACAAAGCCTATAAGCAGAACTATCATGGTGTAATTCTTCATCGGAGAGGAGTCGATATACAGCCCTGTATTGAAATCTGTATTGCTGTACAGCTGCATGGTCCGTGCTGCCACTGCCAGCAAAAGCACTATGAGATACACTCCCATTGACGCCTTTTTCGTTATCAGTCCGCTTTTATTCGCCTTTGCGCCATTTTTACGCATCTTCTCCGCGCTTATCTGTTTCATTCTGCCCATAATTCGTTCAATCCTTTCGCAGATACCCTTCGGGGATTTTTGAATCGCCTTTTGCTGTGGATTTTGCCTAAAACAGATCCCTGCTGTTTGCGTCCCCTGCGGAATCTTTGTCCGATATTTTGCATATACATTTATGGAGAACGCCTGATACAATATATTTATATTGTACTATATTTTCATCTGATTGTCAAGTATATTTTTATCCGAAATTAATAAATCCTGAATTATTTTACATTTTAAAATTTCAAGAAAAACAAATTTCAGAAAGGACGGTCAATTTTATGAACAGCTTTTTTAAATCGGTATTGCTTTGGGCGGCGGTTATATGCGCTGTGCCTGCGGCTGCGGCTGCGGCAGGCTTCAGGACCGAGTCACCCGCGGGACTTCAAGCTCCCAATGAGCTTGAAGCTCCCGGGGAGCTTCAGGCTTCCCATGCGCTTATTCTTTCCAAGGAAGACAGGCTCAGGCTCCTTTGCTCCTCCACGGGGGAGATCACCGAGCTTTCTGCCGAGGAATATGCGGTTTTTGCTGTGCTTGAAGAGGTTCCCTTCATCCCCGACGGAGAGGCGCTCAAGGCTCAGGTATGCGCTGCCCGCACCTATGCCGCAAGGCGTATCCTGACGGGCGAGGCTGAGAACGGGGCGCACATTTCCGACGATGGGGAAAAATATCAGACCGTTCTGACCGAAGCCGAGGCGAGGGCAGTTTACGGTGAGGATTTCGACAGGGCTTATTCCTTGGTAAAGTCGGCTGCCGACGCTACCTATGGGGAGATCATTATGTACGGCGGCGCCCCTGCGGCGGCGGTTTTTCACGTTTCATCGGCGGGTGCTACGGAATCTGCGGAGAATGTGTGGGGGACGGCTTATCCATATCTGGTAAGCGTTCCCTCCGATTGCTCCGAGAGCTTGCGGGATTTTTCCTATGCTGAGCTGGGGGCTAGAATTTCCGCCGAATATGGGGAGGCGGAGGAGTACGGCGGCATTGAGATATTATCCTGCTCGGAGGCGGGGACGGTGCTTTCCCTCAGGATATGCGGCATTGAAATGAGCGGGGCTCGGCTGGCAGAGATATTGTCCCTTGATAGTGCGGCTTTTGACATTTCCGATATTGGCGGCAGGGTCAGGTTCACAGTCAGGGGCAGCGGTCATCTGGCGGGAATGAGCATTTGCGGAGCTGATGAAATGTCCCGTGAGGGGTATTCATATCGGGAGATATTGGAGCATTATTATCCCGGGACTTCAATTGGGAAAATAGGGTGAAAAAAGGCTGACCGAGGGGATTCGGTCAGCCTTGCATTTTTTATTCAATACGATCACATATAGGAATCAAAGAAGGTTCCGAGAAAGCTGCTTGCAAAGGTGTTATATCCGCTGTAAAGGCTCTTATTGCCCGAGGAATTGCCGTACATCATATTCTGAAAGGCGGTGGTCTGCGCTTTATTTACCGCAGCCTTGCTTATTGCCTCCGCCTTGTCCGCAATGCGGGACACGGGCGAATAGCTGCTTCTTATCATGGATGACACGGCTTTATCATCTGCGGCACGGAGCGTTTCTTCATTTACGGTGAGCTTATTGTCGCTGCCAACCTTGATGCCCATTCTCGAAAAGGCTCCCGAATAGGTCTTTACTGCGTTCGTCATGGAAAGTCCCGAACGGAGGGCGTCCACGCTGTCGGATTTACCCATGGCATCGATGGCGGAATTATAGCTCTCCGCAAAGGCTGTGACCTTTTTTACAAGGGTATCCTTATCCTTGATATCCTCAAGACTCATGGAGCTTAGCTCTGCGGCGCTTTTCCGAAGGGTCTTCGCTGCCTCCCCAAGCTTCATTTCGGAGGACACGGTGCCTATCTCCCCATTGTCGGAAAAACCGCTCTCGATCTGCGCTTTCAGCTTCTTCTGATATTCGGGGGATCTGACCTCGTCTACCTTTTTCATAAGCGCCTGAAGGTCGGCTGCGGTATTCTTTTTCGCTGCGCCGTTATTGGAATACATTCCCGAGAAAAGATTTGTATATGCGGTATAATTGCCGATACCGTTTATGCTCATATTTGTCAGCCCCTTTCCATTACTTTCTGATTCAATTATAGCTCATTATTATGCTAAATTTGTAAACATTATGTAAATTTTGCAAAATAAAAAAGACGCCGAAGCGTCTTTCTCATTGTACGTACAATTCGGTTATAAAATGTCCGCCGATTTCCCGTCGAAAATCAGACAGCACGTGTTACCTTACCGGAACGGAGGCATCTTGTGCACACATAAATGTGCTTGGGAGTACCGTCAACGATAGCTTTTACACGCTTTACATTGGGCTTCCAGGTTCTGTTGGAACGACGATGTGAGTGGGAAACCTT
>JALFVE010000031.1 GCA_022787085.1 Oscillospiraceae bacterium
TCTACTACTTTGATTTTGAATTCCGGCGTGTACCTTTTATTTGGCTGTCCTTTAGGCATAAAAATGCCCCCTTTCGTTAGTTTCAATATCGGTATATTTTTATTATACCACATTGTCTAACAAAAGGGGAGCATTTCATAAATGCGGCTGATTTTTTATGCAGATTTTCTTGCAAGAAACATCACAAAATCATCGGCGGGAACGGGCTTGGAATAGTAATAGCCCTGGAGGAAATCACAGCCGATATCCGAAAGCAGCTTGACCATTTCGGCAGTTTCAACGCCCTCCACCACGATCTTCTTATTGAGCGAGCGGAGCATTTCCACAGTGTGTCTGAGGATTATGAAAGCCTCAGCGCTTTCCATTGCGGGCCAGAGTATGCTCTTGTCTATCTTAACGATCTCCATGGGAAGGGAGATGAGATAATTCGCCGTAGAGAAGCCTGTTCCGTAATCGTCCATGGAGAAGGTAACGCCCCATGAAATAAGCCTGTTCATATTCCTAAGGAGCATATCGTAGTTGGCAAGCCCCGCTGTTTCGGTTATTTCGAAGTTTATCTGCTCGGGAGCTATGCCGAATTCCTCCATGATGCCGATAAGCTGTGAACCGAGCTTTTCCTGTGCGCACTGCAGCACGGACAGGTTTACCTCGATATATTTGAGTCCGTACTGCTGAGGCTTTCCGCTTTTTAAGAATCGGCAAACCGCTCTGAAGGAAAGCTCGCCGATGTCGGTGATAAGCCCGTTTGACTCCGCAAGTGGGATAAATTCATCGGGACTTATAAAGCCAAGCTCAGGGTCTATCAGTCGGATAAGCGCCTCTGCACTGGTGAATTTTCCTGATTTAACGTCATAAAGCGGCTGGTAATACATCTGGAAGGAATCATCCTTTATCGCCTGCCTGATAGCGGCGAGAACCTTCAGCTCCCTTTGCTTTGCCTCGATCGCCTTCGGCGTTACCTCCGCCAGCGTTTCCTTGCCGCCCTTCATTGATTTGAGGGTGTAGTCAATGGCGTCACGGATATCCTTCACATTTTTCACAAAGCCGGGGCATTTCAGGGTGCAGATATATGGCGTTACCGCCGCCTCTATGCCCATTAAGCTGACAGGCTCCTTAAAGAAATCCCTGAGCACCTCCGCCAGCTCGGCAGGCTCGGCGCTTTCGGAAAGCAGAACAAATTCCCAGCTTCCCAGATAAAATATCTCGCTTCGTTTCAGCCGTCTTTTAAGCTTCTGAGCAATTTCGGCGCAGACCCTTCCGCTCTCCTTTGCACCCAGATACTCGGTGATATATTCAAGACCCTGAGGGCAGAATGCTGCGGCAGAGAAGCTCTTTTTCCTGTTCAGATAGGACTCTGCGGAGATGAAAAACGCCTCTGCATTGGCACAGCCTGTAATGCTGTCGATATAATCTGCGGGATTCTCGATAGAGATATAGAACATGAGCAGTGAAAGTGCCACCATGTAATTTCCGATTATCTGGTCGGGGAATACAAGCTGAATAAGCGTTGCAAAGAAGGTCAGGCTGGTAAAGACCACCATGGAGGCGCTCTGAACAGGCTTGAGCCGTTTTCTGAAACGCACAAACAGCACGACCTCATAAATCAGTATGAAGAGAGCGATCCCCGGGATAACATTAAACAGCCGCCCGTGGAGATAGTTCATTTCATCATCAAAATAAATGACAAGCCTTGTAAAGGGCGTGGTAAAGAGCATTGCCGCTTCGGCGATGAGGGCGGAAACAACGATCACCCTGTCAGCGCTGCGCCTGCTGCCATGCCTTGTTATCTCCGAGACGTAAAACAGCGATAGGGGAGCAAGCCCCTCATATACGAAGAGATAAGCGATATTAACGGCATAATTGAGCCAGAGGGGAAAATCCTCCGCATGACCGAGCATGGTGGTGGTGAAGGTGTGGAGCACTGCCGAAACAAGAGTCGCTCCCATCATCACGGAAAACACAGCATTTGCAGTCGTGCGGAATTTGGCTCTGACATTGTACAGACCTATCAGCACAATGAGAAGAGCCATTGCGGTAAATTCATATTCAACAACGTAATCAATGCTGTTCATATATCGCTCCCTCCTTTTATCCTAATTGATTCGGGCTTTATCTTTTTCTGCTTCAATAATATCACACGGTTTGTTTTTTGTCAATATTTGCAGAATTTTACGTTTAATTTTCTCCTCTTTGCACAATTGATATGTCAAATTTGCCCCCTGCTTGACAATATATTTATAAATATGATATACTAATAAATATTTAGATTTTCTTCACATATTTCAAGGAGACGAACAATATGAAAAAATTGCGAATTTTCCCTTTGTTTTGTGTTATAGCCATGTTTTTCTCCCTTTCCGCCTGCTCCCTTGAAAAGAACATTTCACCCTACTCCTTTTATAAAAATGCGGCGGATAATTTCGACGGCGATGTGGTTCAGACAGTTCTTGGAAAGAAGCTCGACGGCAGAGCTTCGGTCATGTCGGATGAATACAGCATGAAGCTCAGAGAAGCCCTCCATGATATCAGGGTAAACAACAGCCGCATTGCCCTGCCTGTTATGATCTGCGATCTTCCCGAGGGCTTTTCCGCACAGACCGTTTCGGAGGTGCCCCTTGATTCGAAGAATTTCACCTTTTTTGAGGGCGACCTTTTATTCGGCGGCGAAAAGCTTGCCATCGTTTATATCCTCAGAGAAAAGAGAGCCGAGGAGACTCAGGGCGTTATTGTTGGCGCACTGCTTTCCTCCGCGGACTGCAAATGGAGCGTCGGCGGAGCAGACAGCTGCGGCATTGACAAGCTTCGGGATAATTTCGGTGAGCCTTCTGCCTCGGAAGCGCTTGTTTCGGATGGTATTCCCGATCACGCTTACGTTGCGGACAACGGGGATTTTGCACTTTTTATAAGCTCGGTAAGCAGCGTTATGGCATTTTCCCTTGACTGCTCTCTGCTTGAAAGCAACAAGACCTTGTGCGAATATGCTCCCTATGACGATTTTGACGGATTTTCCGATCTTGCTCCCGTCTCGGGAGAGCCGAGGGATTTTGACGGAGCTATGGCGCTCGGCGAAAACGGCATTGTTATCGGGGATTTCTCCTGTCCCGCAGATATCATGGTGTCGGAGCTTGGCGGAGATATAGGTCTTGCCTATTACGGCACAGAGCCTTATGACGAATCGGACGAGAGCATGGCTGAATATGTGAGCGATACCTACATTCTGCTGTACAAGGGACGCTATTTCGGCATCGTCCAGAGCTACAGGAAAGAGGAACAGCCTCTGAGTGAAGCAAGAATGTATCTCTGGTCAGTCTACAGCAGGGAGGATATCTTCTGCGACGCTTCCCTTGCGGGTATTCCCGTTTCGCAGGATATTGACAGCATTGAGGCTGTTTTTTCAAATGCCGACAGGCGTGATAACGGGGATATGGGTATGTATTCTGTCTGCAAGGCTGACGGCTCCGATTATTTTGCCGTTTATATCAGAAACGCCGACGGCAGATCTACTCTTATCATTCAGCCCTATTTTATTTAAAAAAATTTTCCATGTATCAGAAAAGTCCTCCGTCAAATAATATTATTACGCCGACGTGCATAAGCCTCGTTTTTCAAAGCAGGCTCATGCATTTCGGGCGATAATATATATTTTCGGAGGACAAGGAAATGACCAAGAATTCTTCTATCAAGTGCGATGTTTCAAGCTGCAAGTACAATCTCACAAACGAGCATTACTGCTCTCTCGAGTCCATCAAGGTAGGCACTCATGAGGCTAACCCCACCGTTCCCGAGTGCACAGATTGTATGTCCTTTGTCTGCAAGGGCAGCTGCCACTAAAACAGGCTGCCCCGATTTTCGGATAAAACAGCTGAAAGAGAACGTCTGCGGGCGTTCTCTTTTTTTGAAATTTTTGAAACATTTTGCCGCTCAGGATCGTATTATTATTAAGGAGGGAAACGGATATGAAAAAAATTGCCGCTTTATACTAATCTTTAATCGTTCTGTAGACAAAGCCGACAGGTGAAATAATCACAGTCTAGGAAAGCGACCGCAGCAAGGCTTGCCGCCTTGCAAGGAAGCTTGACGACGAATGTGATTATTTCAGCCGAGGATTTGTCTATAGGTTGGTTAAAGATTAGTATTATTTGCCGCATGTCTTTTTGCCGCCTGCGGTGAAACGGCTGCCAATACGGAAGATTCGGCTTCACAGCCTGCTGCATTATCAGAGACGGCGGCGGAAAGCAAGGATATTTCCGATTCAAAGCAATACATAATGCTTAACGGTCTGCTGTATGAAAACACAGGCTTTATCAATGATGCGCCCCGCTGCGGAACGCTTGACGGCACATTTCCCGAGGTAATTCCCGAAAATGAGCTTCCGAGAAAAAACGGTCAGGTCAATTTTAACGGCTCTCAGGGCTGGCAGCATGGCTCCGAGCTTCTGACGGTGGAGGTGCAGATTGCTGAGGATTGGTATGTTTTCAGGGAGACGGACATCCCCTATGAGCGGGATATTAATTTCGGGCTGACCGTTTCGGCGGAAAATATCACTCCCACGGGGCTTACTCTTATTTTCAGACAGTCGGGAGGAGAGGGCTTTGCGGAGCTGAGCGCAAGTCCCGATTATTACCTCCAGCATAAAATAGATAAGGGCTGGGTGCTTTGCGATACGGTCACTGAAAGCTATGGATGGACCTTGGTCGGAACGGGCATTGCACCTGACGATGAAACAAGGATGGATATTGACTGGGAATGGCTGTACGGAACACTGCCTGCGGGGCATTACCGCATAAGCAAGATCATTTTTCCCGATGAAAGATATTATGATGGCTGCACATTCAGGATGGAATTTGATATAGAATAATTTTTGCAGACTGCATCCCATGCGGTCTGCTTTTTTGCACCTGTAACAAAATCCCCCGCCATGGAATATAATAATCAAGGCGGCGGTAATGCCGCTTTGAAAGGGTGATCTGCATGAATAAGCACATCATTGCTTTTGCTTCGGTGACCTATGCCAACAAGGCAAAATCCGTTTTTGAAAAAAACGGTCTCACTGCCGAGGTCAGACGTACCCCAAGCTCTCTTTTCCGAGGCTGCGGCTACAGCGTTACCGTTGAGGGACGCTCCGACAGGCTCGTTAAGATCATGGAGGACAACGGCATTTCATATAGATCTATCAGCAGCGTTGATAAATGATCCGCTGAATTTTGTGACGGAGGGAATGATCCTATGTGATATATTTCGACAGCGCAGCCACCTCCTATCCTAAGCCCGACTGCGTCCGCAGGGCGGCTGCCGAGGCGGTGGTCAGATTCGGCGGAAATCCCGGCCGCAGCGGTCATGATATGTCCATGAAGGCGGCGGGAGCGGTTTACTCCGTCAGGGAAAAGGCAGGGGAAATGTTCGGCGCTCCTCCCGAAAACGTGGTATTCACCGCAAACTGCACCGAGAGCCTTAACATGGCTATTAAAGGGCTTGCGGAGCGGGCGCTGCGGGAGGGAAAGCCGTTTCATGTAATTATTTCCTCGCTGGAGCATAATTCCGTTTTGCGTCCCGTTTATGAGCTGACCAAGAGAGGGCTTTCCTACAGCATTGCGGAGGTAAGTGCGGACGACAGCGTTACGGTGCATAATTTTGAGGACCTTATCACTCCTGCAACGAGAGCCGTTATCTGCACCTTAGGCAGCAATGTTACGGGGCAGCTTCTTCCATATGAGCGGATAGGCGCTTTATGCCGCAGAAAAAAAATCTGCTTTGTGGGGGACGGCGCTCAGGTATGCGGCGTTATTCCCGTTGATCTGAAACGGGATAACATTAACATTCTCTGTATGCCCGGTCACAAGGGACTTTTCGGCATATCGGGAACGGGGCTGCTTATTACCGACGGGAAATATCCCATTTACCACATTCTTGAGGGCGGAACGGGCAGCACATCTCTTGAGGCGGAGCAGACTCCGTTTCTCCCCGAGGAGCTTGAAAGCGGCACCCTCAACACGGTGGGCATTGTTTCCGTCGGTGCGGGAATTGACTTTATCAAGCGGGTGGGAATGGAGAAGCTTCACGATCACGAATCGGCTTTATGCCGCAGATTTATCCGAGGGCTTGAAAACGAGAAAGGCGTGAGGATCTACAGGCGGGAACGGTGCAGCTATCTGCCCATTGTGCTTTTTAACGTGGACGGCTCCTCTCCCGAGGAAACGGCGGCTTTTCTGAATGACAGGGGGTTTGCGCTGCGTGGCGGATATCACTGCTCGGGGCTTGCCCACAGGTCTGCGGGTACTCTCCCCGAGGGCGGTGTGAGATTCTCCCCTTCCGTTTTCAACACGTCCCATCAGGTCGATCTGCTTATTGACGCTGTCAGGGAGCTTGCACGCCGTGCCGTCTCAGGCAGACGGGACAGCTCCGAACAGAAGCAAGGCATATAATAAACGCCTCCCCGATTTTTTGGGGAGGCGTTTGATGTTTTCGATATGTTATTTAGTGCGGTAAATCGGAATTTGCGGGGGACGCCCCGCGGCGAGGTCGCGTTGTTAGTTTGTATGGATTTGTTAGTTTTGTCACCGCGCCGACAGGTAAATATCAGCTCGATAAATAGGAATTTGCGGGTGACGTCCCGCTTCCGATTTGGCAGTTAGTTTAACTCATTAATTACAAAACTCACATCAGCTGATTTTGTCCTGATTTTTCTGCCTGCATTTTTTAACTATCTTTTTTACAAGCATTACAATTAAATAAACTATCTGATACAAAGGTATCCACCAGAAATATTCGACAGTGGCAAGCAAACCTATTGCAATGCCGCTTTGGAAGGCTTCCCAGCCATAATCCAATTCACCGCTGCCCATTGCCGGCATGGCCCAACCGGAATCAACGCCAATAATTGCCAATATAATTGAAATAGCCAGCCATATCACATAATGTAAAAGAGAAATATAAAAGATTATTGTAAATACAGATTTTCCGGGCTTTTTTGTATCTGCTGTCTTTTTCATAAACAAACTCCTTATTCATATTGATATCCAACGGCACACTCCGAATTTGTACTCCCGGGATTCCGATTTGTCGGGCTGATAAAAATTTTTTCGCTGCAGAACTGACATTCTTTACAGAGTGTAATCCCCGTAAAATAAAAAACGCCGAGACTATTGTCTCGACGAATCGTGGAGCGGATTACGAGGCTCGAACTCGCTACCTCCACCTTGGCAAGGTGGCGCTCTACCAGATGAGCTAAATCCGCATATTTATGGTGCCTCCGGACGGAATCGAACCATCGACACGGGGATTTTCAGTCCCCTGCTCTAC
>JALFVE010000052.1 GCA_022787085.1 Oscillospiraceae bacterium
CATCAGACCACCATCCGAACCAAGTTCCCGGAATATTGATTATCATGAATCCGAAACAACCCAATCTCCCTACTTGTTCTATGACCTCAACATATTTATTGTTCCACTTATTATCAAATCCATCTTTGCACTTAATCGCAAATACAATATTGGGTATCATAATGACTACAATA
Organism: Oscillospiraceae bacterium; assembly: GCA_022787085.1. Classification (GTDB taxonomy): domain Bacteria; phylum Bacillota; class Clostridia; order Oscillospirales; family Ruminococcaceae; genus Huintestinicola. The sequence continues at coordinate 174 of JALFVE010000052.1, forward strand.
AAAATCAGCCCAAAAACATTAAACCATTCCATATTATCTACCACCACAACTTCCGATTTATCGAGCTGATTCAAAACCTGTCGGCGCATAAGACAAAACAAATTCACAGTTTGCCTCCGCTTAAAGCTTTCCAACCTCAATATCCCTGTGAGTGACCCTCGTCCGCACACCCTTTTCCTCAAGATAAGTGTGCATATTCTCAGCAAAGGTAACGCTTCTGTGCTTACCGCCCGTGCATCCGAAAGCGATAACAAGGGAGGTCTTGCCCTCCTGCCTGTATAGGGGGAGGAGAAAATCAATCAGGTCACGAAGCTTTTTCTCAAGCTCCCTTGACTGCTCAAAGCTCATAACATAGTCTCTGACACAGTTTTCAAGCCCCGTGTGCTTTTTCAGCTCGGGGATATAGTAGGGATTCGGCAGACATCTTACATCAAGAACCAGATCCGCCTCCCTGCACATACCGTATTTAAAGCCGAAGGACATGACCTTGACCGCCATTCTGTCATCGGGATTGTCCATAAAAAGGTCGGTAACGGTGTCTCTGAGCTGCGCCATAGACATATCGGAGGTATCAATGTAAAAATCCGCAGCCTCACGAATACTTGAAAGAACAGCCCTCTCTTTAGTGATAGCGCTGAGCAGACTTCCGTGACATTCCTCGTCAAGAGGGTGCCTGCGTCTTGTCTCCTTGTAGCGCTTGAGAAGAACATCGTCGGAAGCGTCAAGGAAAAGGATCTTCACATCGGGACCCGAGTGCCTGAGATACTCAAGCCCGCCGTCCAGCTGATAGAACATATCGCCGCCTCGGATATCCGTAACGATAGCGACCTTGTCCATATGCCCCTTTGACTGAACGCAGATGTCCGCAAATTTGGGAATAAGCTGAGGAGGGATGTTGTCAATGCAGTAATAACCGATGTCCTCGAGAGCGTTGACCGCACCCGATTTTCCCGAACCCGACAGCCCCGTAACGATGAGAAATTTCATAGTCCTATCTCCTTAGATCAGAAATTCAGAAAATCTTCTGAATATATTTTACCATATATCAGAAATTATTTCAATACGATTTTCTGAAAATAAATTTACATAACCCCTTGACAAGGGGAAAAAAGTATGATATACTAATCACATTAGTTAGAAAGGAGGCAGGAAAAATGTTAAAGCATATCGTAATATCCAAAGCAATAAAAAACGGAAATGACCTGCCCCGAATCGGACAAAAAGCCTGAATTGAAGCTGTAGGATCAATCAAGCGTGCATTTCCGAAAAAGGAGATGTGCGCTGTTTTTATTTAAGGAGAATGAAAATGGAAATAAAATACCGCAAATCCGTCAAGGAGGACATATCCGAAATAATGACCCTCGTGACCGAAGCAGAATCCGAAATGGAAAGAAACGGGATAAACCAGTGGGACGAGCTGTATCCCACAGAGGCGGATTTTTCGGAGGATATATCAAAAGGGGAGCTGTACGCAGGAACGATAGACGGAAAAATAGCCGTAGTCTATGCCATTAACCAAAGCTGCGACGAGGAATATAAAAACGGAAAATGGCAGTATCCCGAAAAGCCGTTCATGGTGCTGCACAGACTGTGCGTCAGCCCCGAATTTCAGCGAATGGGAGTAGCCGCCCGAACCGTTCAGCACATAGAAAATCAGCTTAGGGAGCAGGAAATAGGAGCAATTCGGCTCGATGTGTTCAGCGAAAATCCCTATGCGGTGCGCCTGTATGAAAAGCTGGGCTTTAAGGAAAACGGAACAGCCGACTGGCGCAAGGGAAAATTTTTGCTTATGGAAAAATACATTTACTGAAAAGAAGCAGATAATAAAAACTGCTTTTAATACAATCACCAAATAAGGAGGACATTCATATGAACGTTATCAGAGGAAAAACCGACTGTAAGCCCATAGAAACAGGCTATGACGAAAGCAGGATAGAAAAGCTGAATGAGCGCCTTGGGGAGATGATAGAAAAGAAGCTCATACATGGAGCGGCATATTGCATATCTCATAAAGGAAAGATAATCGCCCATGGAGCAGTGGGACGGAACAACGGAATGGGAATAGATACACCCATGCAGCCCGATACAGTTTTCGGAATAGCATCCATAACAAAGACCTTCACCGCCGCAGCAATAATGCAGCTTGTGGAGGACGGCTATATCAGGCTCACCACCCCCGTGGGAGATATCCTGCCGCAGTTTTCCGAAAAGCCCTTTGACGGCATAACCCTCTGGCATCTGCTCACCCATACATCGGGACTGTATCCCGACGGCGGCTGTTTCCCCGAGGCAGCACCCAAGGATTCGTGGGAGCTTATCGAAGCCGCCTCGGAAAAATGGGACGGCAAAAGCGAATTTGACTGGATAACCGCAGGCATATCGGCAGGACTGCGCCGCCCCACAGGCAGCGAATGGCAGTATTGCTCATTCGGCTTTGCGCTTTTGGGCGAGGTGGTAAGCAGAGTCAGCGGAATGAATGTCCATGACTATATCGAGCAGAAAATAATGGCACCATTGAAAATGAAGGACAGCGGCTTTTATTTCACAGCCGAAACCGCCTCAAGAGGCTTTGCAGACGGAGAGGAGCATAAAAAATATCTTGAAGCAGTAGCCAAAGGCGAAATAAACGGACGTGAGGGCGAAGGCAGCGTGTGGGACAAGATACCCATGACAGGCGGCGGGATACATTCCACCGTGTATGACCTTGCCCGCTACGGCAATGCATTTATATACGGCGGACGATTTGATGGCGGACGGATCCTCGGAAGAAAATCGGTAGAAAAGATGAGCAGGGTGCAGCTTCATAATATCCCCGACCATTGCTGGACAGCCAACGAGCCGAACCGAGAATACGGCATAGGCTTTGATATCCGCAGAACGAATAATTTCTCCTATTCTGACAGAACCATCATGCATGAGGGAGCAGGAGCGTCATCGCTTGATATCGACCTTGATGAGCAGCTTGCGGCAGCATGGTTCGTGCCCTTTGACGAGGGTGCAAACGGCTGGTCAGCGGAGCCGTTATATAACGTTCAGAATATAATCTGGTCGGGACTAATATGATAAACGCAATAAAACAAAAGCTTGGGATATGCAAAGCAGTCGCCGCCGTCACCTATAAGGAGTGGAGCGCCTACCGCACCCACTCTCTGGTGTCGGTGTTCGTGGGACCCGTTTATTTTATAGTCCAGTATTTCATCTGGACAGCAGTCTATGGCGATAACGGCATCCTCGGAGGAATGGAGCTTGAGCAAACCATCTGCTATTTCGGAGTTATCGCTCTCATAGGCTATCTCACCATGGATTTTGCGGACTGGAACCTGCAAATGCTTGTGCAGACGGGAAAATTCCTTACCTTTGCCCTGCGCCCAATGCACCACCGCTTCTATGCCCTCTCGCAGAAGATCGGGCATAGGATACTCGGCTTCTTTCTTGAATTTCTGCCATGCTTTGTAATATTCGAGTTTCTTTTCAAGGTGGATATAATACCGCCCCATATTGGCTGGACGATCCTCTCAGTGGGACTTGCCTTTCTGATGAATTTCTATGTAAATTACTGCCTTGGAATGACCGCCTTTTTCCTAGTGAGAGCGGACGGAATAAGACGGGTCTATCAGCTTGCGGGGAGCGTGCTTTCGGGAGCGATGATACCGCTGAGCTTTTTCCCGGAGCCTCTCTGCCGAATAATGATGTTTCTGCCATTTCAGTACACAGGCTATATTCCCGCCATGGTCTGGACGGGAAGCGAAAGTATAGGAGCAGCAGGACTCACAATACCGCAGGCAGTGATGTGTCAGGCAGTAGCAGTACTTCTTGCAGCACTTCTTAGCGAAGTGATATACCGAGCGTCAATAAAGCGGTTCACCGCAGTGGGAGCGTGACAAATGCGATATATAAAAATCTATCTTGCCTGCCTGAAAACCGCCTATTCAAGAGCAGCGGCATATCGGAGCAATTTCATTCTGGGAAACCTGATGACGCTTCTTTCGAATGTCCTTATCCCGCTGGTAACAGTGCTTGTCTATTCAAACGGAGCAAGCTTTCCTGGATGGGATATATGGCAGGCACTGCTTATTCAGTCGGTGTTTGCCATGTCTTCGGGAGCAGCGTCAATGCTCTGGGGAGGGATACTCTGGTCAACCATGGGTCATGTGCAGGAGGGCAGCTTTGAAACGGTGCTATTAAGACCGCTGCCGCCATTATTTTACCTTGCCGCATTGGAATTTGACCCCGAAAGCGGAGGCTTATTTCTGGGCGGACTGACCATGACGATCATATGCACCCTGAAATCGGGAGCCGCACAGCCTGAAAATATACTGAGCGCCATACTGCTTTTCCTTGCAGGACTTGCGGTAATGGGGGGACTTGAGCTGTCAATGGCAGCTATAAGCTTCAAATGGGTGGGAAATTCCCGGATACCCGAAATAGCGGACAGCATAAAGGAATTTGGAAAATACCCCATAGAAATATTCCCGAGATCGGTGCAGTGCTTTGCGTCGATAATAATACCCGTGGCAATGATAGGTTTTTTCCCCGCCTCGGCGCTTCTGGGGAGGCTGCCCGCCGCCGCATACATATCGGTCATACCCTGCATAATATTTTTCCTGTTCGGGATATGGCTGTATGACCGCATGATAAAAAAATACGAAGGAGTGGGAGGATAATGGCAGAGCTTTGGGATCTGTACAATGCTCTCGGAGAACCTCTTTCCGAGACACACGAACGGGGAAAGCCCCTTCCCGACGGAAAATATCATCTTGTGGCGAATATCCTCCCCGTTAATACAAAGGGACAGATACTGATAACCCGCCGCCATCCCGGGAAGAATTTCGGAGGAATGTGGGAAACCACAGGAGGCGCAGTGATATCGGGAGAAACCGCCCTCGAAGGAGCGGTAAGGGAGCTTTATGAAGAAACGGGACTTTCCGCCGAGCCTTGTGAGCTTGAATATCGTGGAGAAATAGTCCGAAAGGGGAAATACGGCGGCAATACCATTCATAAATTCTATCTGTACCGCGGCGAATTTACGGAAGAAGATGTGAGGCTTCAGGAGGGAGAAACGGTGGATTTCAGGCTTTGCACACCCGACGAAATAGAAAGCATGACGAAAAGCGGAGAATTTATCGCCCATGTATATGAAAGAAACCGAGCTATGTATCCCGATGAAACAAAAAAGGGGGAAAGCAAATGACCGCAGTGAGGGCAGAAAACCTTGTAAAATCCTATAAGACCTATAAGCGGGGCAGCGGCTTCGGCGAATCGGTAAAGAGCTTTTTCAAAAGGGAGGCTGTCATGGTAAATGCCGTTAACGATATCACCTTTGAAATAGAGCAGGGAACGGTCTGCGGGATACTGGGACCCAACGGCGCAGGAAAATCCACCACCGTCAAAATGCTGTGCGGAGCGCTTTATCCAACAAGCGGGAGCCTTGACGTAATGGGGTATTCTCCCGCAAAGGACAGGGAAAAATACGTCCGCAGGATAGGCGCAGTGTTCGGACAGCGTTCCCAGCTTATCTGGGATATCCCGCCCATAGACAGCTTTGCGGTAAATAAAGCGGTTTATGGAATACCCGACGGTGAATATAAGAAGCGGCTTAATGAAATGACAGAGCTTTTCGGAGTGGAGGACGTGATAAAGAAGCCCACCCGAGTACTATCCCTTGGGGAGCGAATGAAATGCGAGTTCATCATGGCAATGCTCCACAGCCCCGAGATCGTATTTCTTGACGAACCCACCATCGGGCTCGATGTTATCGCCAAGAACAGGATACGGGAGGTAGTGGGCGAGATGAACCGCAGGGGAGTGACATTTATTCTCACCACCCACGATTTAGAGGACGTGGAGCAGCTTGCGGATAATGTCATCATTATAAACCACGGAAAAAAAGTGTTTGACGGCAGCCTTGGATCACTGAAAAGCGTCCTCGGCAGCAAAAAGCTCATAACCCTTAACTTGAATAAGCCCTTTTCGGGAAACGAACTGAACGGCGCCGCCGTAATGCGGGACGAAATCGGACTTGAAATATCGCTGGAGCTGGATACAGCGAAGCAGACAATGCCCGAATTTCTGAACAGCCTTACCGCACAGATCGACTTCAAGGACATAACAGTGAGAGAGCTTCCCATGGACATGATAATCACCAAAATCTACACCGAATAAATGTTCCGGTTATATTATAGCACATCTGTTCCAATTTGTCAAGACCTTTTATAAAAAAATACGGTTATGCAAATCAAAGCATAACCGTAAATTATTTTATCCAACCATCTCCCGCCACTTGTTGACAGTCTCAGCGCAGCTGTCGATATCGCTTATCTCAGCCGCCTGTTTGAGAGAATCGAAGCAGTTTTTCTGTTCATCGGAGTAATCGAAGCCAGACATTTCCTCAATGACCTCGTCGATCATAAGTGAGTCGAAATTATCCAGCGCCTCCTGCATCTTGTCAAGCAAGCGGGTAATATCGTCCTTATCGGCAGAACGCCTGCCCTTTTTTTCCTCCTCTTCGGGGAAGATGGGACTGAGCAGCGCCTTCATGGAGTAATACTGCCTAAGCATATCCTCGGTCTTTTCCTTGATAAGGGCAATGTTGCCCTCGTTGCCTGCCTTTTCAAGCTCGGCAGCAAGCTCTGCAAGAGCGGTAGCGCCGATCTGTCTTGAGGTGCTTTTCAGGGAATGAACTTCAATGGTATAATCCCGCCATCTTTCGGCATAGAAGTGATTTTCAATAACCTCGGACTTAACGGAAATAGCCTTGTAATATTCTTTCAAAACAGTCATGTAAAGAGCGGAGCTTCCCAGCCTCTGAACAGCCTGTTCTGTTTCAAGTCCCGGAATGTTAAGAACAGTCTCTTTCTGCTCAGTCTTGCTTGTCGTGTCGTGAATTATCTTCTTGGTGGGAAGCCATTTTCTTAGCTTGGCAGTAATTTCCTTTATCTCAATGGGCTTCGCCACAAAATCGTCCATACCCTCCTCAAGGAACATCTCCTTTGCGCCGCTGACAGCATTAGCAGTCAGAGCAATAATGGGAACACCGTTGTAATCGGGCATGAGCCTGCGGATAATTCGTGTAGCCTCAACGCCGTCCACCTCGGGCATCATGTGATCCATGAAAATAAGGTCGTACATATCCTGCTTGAGCTTTTCGATAGCCTCCGCAGCGCTTGAAGCGGTATCCACCTGCATTTTCAGCGGTTCAAGCAGACCCTTTGCCACCGCCAGATTGATGGAATTGTCATCAACAATGAGAATGTGAGCGTCGGGAGCGGTAAATGTAAATGCGTCCGCCTCGGAAGCAGCGTCATTGAGATTTATGTTGCTGATACCCATGGCATTGTAAAGCGCCATAGCGAAAACAGGCTTTTTGATGACCTTCTGATTGGGGAGCATAACAGCGGATTGACTTGCGTAATCTGTAACAGCAATGCAGGTCATATCCTTGTGGGAATTAATGTAATCTATCTGAGCCTCGGGAATGAGAGACTGCTCCACAATGAGATAATCGGGTCTGAGGTCTGCCAGCGAATCATCAAAATCGAAATCAACGAACTCAGCGCCTATCCTGTCAAGATCAATGGACAGTTGTCTTTTGAAATACTCATTGTCGGAGCGGACAGCCACCATGAGCTTCTTGTCGGGGAGAGGAAATTCGGGCATAGTGTTGACGATCTTCTGAGGAAGCTCCACGAAGAAGGTGGTGCCCTTCTCGTATTCGCTTTCAACACGGATATTTCCGCCCATAAGCCCCAGCAGCTGATGGCAGATGGCAAGACCCAGACCCGTGCCCTCAACGTTACGGTTGCGCTTGCTGTCAACCTGCTGGAAGGAGTTGAAAAGCATTTTCATATCCTGATTTTTGATGCCTATACCGGTGTCTCTGACTTCGATCTTCAGGATGATCTCGTCCTCGTCCTTCACCTCGCCGCTGACCTTGAGATGTACCTCGCCGTGGTGGGTGAACTTAACAGCATTGTTCAGGAGATTGATAAGTATCTGATGAAGCCTTGAATTATCGCCGTAAAGCTTTTTGGGGATATCGGGGGAGATGTCCAAAGTAAACTCAATATCCTTGTTGGCAATACGATTGTTGATAATATTGGCAATGTCACTAATAACCGAGTAAAATTCGTAATTCTCGCAGATGATCTCCATCTTGCCCGATTCGATCTTGGAAAAATCAAGGATATCATTGATAATAACAAGAAGATTCTTGCTTGAGACTTTGATCTGATTGAGAAAGCCTCTTGCGGCAGGGGACATTTCCTCTCTGAGAGCGAGATCGACCATACCGAGAACCGCATTCATGGGAGTGCGTATCTCATGGCTCATATTAGCGAGGAAATCGCTTTTCATATTGGAAGCCTTTTCGATCTCACGGTTGCTTTCGTAAAGGGTGTGGCTTTTGTAAGCGATATCCGAAAGAACGTTGGCGATAACGCAAAGAGATTTAGCAGCCTTGTCAACAGATTCCTTGCTGACAACAGGGACTTTTTTGACCGCTTTGACATACTCCTCGGGGTCGATGCCCAGCTCAGCAGCGATCCTGCGGAATTTCTCAAAATTGGGAGGAACGGTGAGGACCTGACCGCCGATAAAGCTGCCGATCATCTGACCGTTAGCCATAATGGGAGCAGCAAAATCAACAAGTCCCGCATGGCAGAAATAGGAGCAGGCCTTGCCGCCCTCAAGGGTAAGCTCGGCGCCGTGCCTGTCACATTCGGCGCAGCGGGAGCAGCCAAGCTGGGATTGTCTGGTGTAGCGCATACAAAAATCGGTAAAGTTGGAGCCATTAGTAACAGCCCTTCCGGTGCTGTCAGTAGTAAGTGCAGCCATGCCGGTCATATCGGAAAAAGCGTCCTGTATCTGCTGTAAGGTGATAACATCAATGAGCTTGGTAAGCTCTAAATCCTTGTCGGAAGGATAATTGTCGTTCATAGAAAAGCTCCTTTACGTTTCGGTGAGGTTGCTTACGGCAGCAAAAAGCATATCGGTGCTGATAGGCTTAAGGAGATAGCCTCTGGGGCGCAGGGACATGATCTCCTCCACCTTGCTTCTCTCGGAAACGCCTGTGAGGAAGCAAACGGGAGTATTTTTAGTAGCAGGATTCTCTTTGATTTTGCGGTAGACCTCGGCACCTGTCATAATGGGCATCTCGTAGTCAAGGATAATGAGGTCAGCAGGCTTTGAAGCCAGCGCCTTTTCCACAAGAACGCCGTTGAGCATGGCAGTAACGTCATATTTTTCCTCAAGGGTGGATTTAAGGAGCTTGAGAACTGTCCTGTCGTCGTCCACAATAAGAATGTGAAGGCGTTTTGCAGGGTCAGCAGGAGCCTTTGCGGGGGTCTTTTGTTCGGCAGACTCATCTGAGGATTGAGCCTGTTCATTCTCTTGAGCTTCTTCTTCAGCCTTTTTCTCAAGGTAATTGATAATGCTCAGAGAAAGGTTATCGGGAGAGATGGGCCGCTTGATGATAAGGTCAGCGCCCCAGGTAAACTGGGACTCGATCTCAGCGCAGATATCCTCCTTGGCGCAGATGACCACAGGGGTATTTCTGTAAGCCTCAGAAGCTTTCAGCCTGCCGATCTGGCTGAGGGTGTCGCTGTAAGAGGACTCGGGGAAAACGAGATAAACATCAGGCTCAAAAACATCGAAATGCCCGCTGATGTCCTTCCATAGCTCCGAGGTGGTGAGGCACTTGAAATATGTATCGCTGTAGAGGAAAAAGTCTTTCAGGATAGAAGGATTTTCACAGCTGATGAGGATCTTATACTGCATATAAACACGTCCTTGCAGGAAATTTTTTAGCTTGCCGCTCCAAAATAAACCAAAGTCAAATAAATCTTATTATATTTTACCACTTTTTAAATAAACTGTCAATAGAAACAGCGTTAATATGCCGTTAATTTGGTTAACTGTACAAAAATATCGGCAAAATTTTTTATCATCGACTTGAATTTCAAATCAGAATATGGTAAAATGAACACAGAAAAGTGAAGGAAAGGGTGACAATGCATGAACGAAAACGCTGCATACGATTATTCGGAAATAATAAATCTTCCTCATCATGTCTCGCCCGACCGTCCCCGAATGTCAATGAATGACCGAGCGGCACAGTTTGCTGGCTTTTCGGTGCTTGACGGACTTGAAGCCGCCATGGAAGACGCCATACCCGATGAGGAGCAGTATTATTATGATGATGGAGAATACCGTGGTTAATCAAAAAAATTCGGCGGTCTGCTTTCGTGAAAAAGCAGACCGCCGATAATTTACTTAATTTCAACGCCGCCAACAGGACGGATAAAAAGCCTGTAGCAGCTGCCCTTGCCGAAAACCCTTTCCATAGTCTCTGAATAAGTATCCACAAGGTCATGTGGAACGAAAGCCTGAATAGTGCCTGCAAAGCCGCCGCCGTGAACTCTCACAGCGCCCCTGCCCCGAAGGAGATTTTCCGACATATAAAGCCCCATAACAAGACCCTGCTCCGAGGGAGCCTTCACAGCAAAAACATTCTGGAGATATTTGAAGGAGCTGTTGCCGCTTTCGGTAACGAGCTTTAAGAAGCCGTCAATGTCGCCGTTTTTCAGTGCAGCAGCCTCAAGACGGACTCTCTCATTGTCATCGAAGAAGTGGAAAGCCCTTGCCACAGCCCTGTCGCCGCATTTTTCACGAACTTCTGCAATATTATCAATGAGCATTTCCTTGGAAATATCCCGAAGCTCATTTTTGCCGAAGAATTTCGCAACGGACTTCATCTCAACGGGAATAGCGGCATATTCGGGAGTGAGATCCGCATGATTGCCCTTAGTGTCCACAATACAGAGTGTGTAGCCCGAGGAAGCAAAATCATAGGAAATAGACTCGATAACGGGATTTTCGGTGTCGCAAAAATCAATAGTAATAAATCCGCCGACCGAGGAAGCCATCTGGTCCATCAGACCCGAGGGCTTGCCGAAATAAACATTCTCGGCATACTGAGCGATCTGAGCGATCTTCACCGCAGAAACGCTGCCCTCATTGCAAAGATAAGAAAAGATCGTGCCGATAAGCACCTCAAAAGCCGCAGAGGAGGAAAGACCGCTGCCCTTTAAAACGTTTGAGGTGGTGTAAGCCTTAAAGCCGCAAACGCCCAGACCTGCATTCTTAAAGCCTGCCGCAACGCCTCTGATAAGGGAAGCGGAGGTGTTTTTCTCATTCTCCTTGACCTCAAGATCGGAAATATCCACCACATCTTCGGGGAAGCCTTCGGACTTTATGGAAACAACGCTTCCCTCACAAGGGGAGACTACAGCAATAACGTCCAGACCCACAGCCGCCGCCATAACGCAGCCCCTGTTGTGATCGGTGTGATTACCGCCGACCTCGGTCCTGCCGGGAGCGGAGAAAAGCCTTAAATTGTCCTGTTTTCCGTAGATATCCTCAAAGCTTTTAACAGCCGCCTCATATCTGGTTTTCTGCATGGAAACGGCATCTGCTCCGTAGAGCTTTGCAAGAACGTTTTCATTAATGTTCATAGCGATCGACCTTTCGTCATAGATATTTTTCCACATCGACCTCTTCCTCGGAATTGTCCAGAAGAAAGCCTAAAATATTCCTGTAAGCACCCGTAGGATTTGCTTTAATCTTTTCCGCAATAAGCTCGCCCTGAGCCGTATCGGGAGCGAAAAAGCTCATGCTGATAAGCTCTCTTTCCCCGTCGGAGAGAGAGAAATCCACTTTGCAGCCCTGAGAAAGCTCGGAGACCCGACATGAGCAGTTTGCCTCATTCTGTTCTTTGATAAAGAAGCTGAGTGCCGCACGGAGGAGCTTTTTTCTGAATACAAGAGGGATGTAGCGGTTAAAATATTCCGAGCCCAGCCTGCCCTTTTCACCGAGGATAATATTGCCGTTTTCGGAAATGACCGAGCCGTTCTGAGTAAGCTCAGCCAGAGCGTCGGAATAGTAAAAGTAGTTTATAACGCCGCTGTCCTCGGAAATGAGCCGAAGCTGCTCCTCGGAAACAGGGCGGTTCAGCCTGTCTAAAATATAGCACAGCAGAATTTTAACGCTGTGAACGGAATTAAGCTCGGGGCTTGTCATCTGCTGACCCGACATTGTCCATGACTCCTTTATCCTCTGTGCTATCCTTACCCTTTCAGAAGTTGGGGTAATCGAGCATATGCGAAAGAATAGCGATATTCGCCGCCGCCTCCACAACAGGCACCGCTCTCAGCACAACGCAGGGATCGTGTCTGCCCTTTATCTCAATAGTAGAATTTGTCAGATTTGAATAATCAACGGTCTCCTGAGGCTGAGCGATGGAGGGAGTGGGCTTGAAGGCAACTCTGAAAATGATGGGCATACCGCTGGAAATGCCGCCTAAAATGCCGCCGTGATTATTTGTTTTGGTCTTGACATGACCGTGATCGTCAACATAGAAATCGTCGTTATTCTGGCTGCCAAGCATTTTTGAAGCATTGAAGCCTGCGCCAAATTCGATTCCCTTGACCGCAGGGATACCGAAAACCAGCTGAGCGATGGTGTTCTCCAGACCCTCGAACATAGGAGAGCCGATGCCCGCGGGAACGTTAGTTATCGCACATTCAACGATACCGCCCACGCTGTCGAGACATTCTCTTGCCTTGGCGATGTCGTTGTACATGGCAGTGCCCTTTTTGTCGTTGATAACGGGAATTTTCTTGTGACGGATATCCAGAATAGTCTCCCTGTCGATGTTGCAGGGGTCGAACATGGAGTCCTTGATATTGTGGATCTGAGCGATATGAGCGCCTGTGTAAATGCTTCTGCGCTCAAGTATCTGACCGCAGACAGCGCCCGCAAAAACCAGGGGAGCCGTAAGCCTGCCCGAGAAATGACCGCCGCCTCTCACATCATTGAAGCCCCTGTACCTCACAGCGCCCGTGTAATCCGCATGACCGGGACGTGCAAGGTGAGAAACGTTTTTATAATCATTGGAATGTTGATCGGTGTTCTGAATGAGAGCCATGAGAGGAGTACCCGTAGTGCGGTCGTTCAGTACACCGGACATAATGCTTGGTACGTCAGCCTCCTTGCGGTGGGTGGATGTGGCGTCATTGCGGGGAGCACGGCGAGCCATGAACTCACGGAGCTGTTCTAAGTCGATATATTCTCCCGGAGGGAGATTGTCGATGGTAACTCCAATGCCGGGACCGTGGGATTCCCCGAAAATGGAAATGCTGATATTGTGATTCCAGAATGAGGACATTTACTGTTATCTCCTTTTTACATAATTTCAAACCTTCCGCCCAGTGACTTAAAGTCGTCAAAGAATCGGGGATAGCTTTTGTTTACGTTTTCAGCCCCATGAATGATTACAGGGGAAGCCGAAGCGGTGGCAGCAATGGCAGCAGCCATAACAATGCGGTGATCCTTGCAGGAATCCACCTCGCCGCCTGTGAATTGGTCAATGGGGTCCATGGTGAGGAAATCATCGCCCGCAGTGACCCTGCCTCCGATGGCATTTAGAGCATCAGCAACGCATACAAGGCGGTCGCTCTCCTTGAGCTTGAGCCTTGCGGCATTGACAATCCTCGACTGACCCTTAGTGAATGAGCCGAGAACGGCAAGAATGGGGACCAGGTCGGGAATATCGGCAACATCTGCGGTAAAGGGCTTCATCTCGCTGCCGCAGGAGCTTATTATGTCAAGGATAGCCTTATCTCCCTGAACGGAATCGGGATCCAGATTAGTGACTTTAATTTCCGAGCCGAGAGCGTTGGCAGTGAAGAAGAAAGCCGCCTGAGAGTAATCGCCCTCCACCGCAGTGCGGCAGGGCTTGTATTTCTGACCGCCCTTGATAAGGTAAATGGGCAGACCTCCCATGGACATCTCCCTGATGTCCACGCCGAATTTTTTCAGCGCAGCAGCAGTCATATCCGCATATGGCTTTGACTGGAGAGGGGATGTGAGCTTGATGACGGAATCCTCCTCGCAAAGTGGGAGAGCCAGCATAAGACCCGTAATAAACTGAGAGGAAACATCCCCCTCAAGATTGTATTCACCCGCTCTGAGCCTGCCTGTGATCGTAATTGGCAGACCGCTCTGAGGCTCAAAGGTAACGCCCTTTTGGGGAAATTCCCTTGTGTATGGGGTGATGGGGCGCTGTGGGAGCTTTGCGTGACCGTTCAGAGTTGCAGTGGTGCCCAGAGCCGCCGCCACGGGAATGATGAATCTGAGAGTAGAGCCGCTTTCGCCGCAGTCAATTTCCGCTTTTTTCGCAGGAGCTTTGATTCCCCTCACAGTGTAAACGCCGTTTTCGGCGAGCACATTTGCGCCGAGAGCCTCCATAGCCTGTGAAGTCACAGAAATGTCGTTTGAATCGGTAACATTGGAAATTTCCGAAACGCCGTCCGCAAGAGCGGCAGCGATTATCATTCTGTGGGAATAGCTTTTGGAGGAGGGAGCGCTCACAGTGCCGATGAGCTTTGAGGGATAGATTTTAACGTCCATATAAGACCTCTTTCAATTATTTCAGGAATTTATCAAAATCCTCAACAGTCATTTTAACGGGGGAGGAAACGCCTATGTCCGAGCAGATAATAACGCTTATGCAGCTGCCCGCACGCTTTTTGTCATTGAGGCAGGCGCCGCCCAGATCCTTTGCCTCAGGCTCCACCGAAATGTCAAGGCAATATTTTTTCAGGCAGGCGAGAAGCTGGTCGGTAAGACCGTTTCTGCACAAATTCTTCTTCTCGCTGAGAAATGTTATCATCTCCATGCCCTTAGCCACAGCTCTGCCGTGGGAAATGCCGGTGTAATGATAATACTGCTCAATGGAGTGACCCAGGGTGTGACCGAAATTAAGGAGCATCCTTTCGCCCTTGTCAAATTCATCCGCCTCAACCACGTCACGCTTAATGGTAACGCATCGTGTAATAATATCCTCCATGACCTCCCAAATGCTGTCAATATCATGCTTCATCAGAATATCAAAAAGGGGAGCGGATTTTATCATGGCATATTTGACCACTTCACCCATTCCGTCGATCAGGAAATCCTTTGGGAGTGTGCGCAGAGCGTCCGTGTCGCAGAGAACGAGCTTAGGCTGCTTGAATGCGCCCACGAGATTTTTTCCTTCGGGAATATCGATGGCAGTCTTGCCTCCCACTGAGGAATCCACCTGGGCAAGAAGGGAGGTGGGGAGCTGAACGAAATCCATTCCCCGAAGATATGTAGCCGAAGCATAGCCCGCCATATCGCCCGTAACGCCTCCGCCCAGAGCGGCAATGCAGTCGGTGCGGGTGAAATGATTCATAGCAAGGAAGCCGTAAATTTTATTCAAGGTGTCGGAGCATTTTGAAGTCTCTCCGTGGGGGAAAATAAAGCTGTGGACCTCAAAGCCCGCCTCAGTAAGGGATTTTTTCACTCTGTCGAGATAAATCCCGCTCACATTGTCATCGGAAATAACAGCGATCTTGTCGGCGATTGTGACATTTTTAATATACCCGCCGCAGCATTCAAGCAGACCCCCGCCGATGATAACGTCGTATTTAACGGAGGCGTTTACCGTAATGGTTTCCATAAAATAACATATCCTTTCAAGAAAATCAAATGACTCTGCAAGACAGGCAGAGTCATTATATGCCGCAGCTACGCTGTCACAATAACGCAGTCGGGGAGCTGAGACTGCAAATACTCAAGCTCGTTGAAATCCGAATTACGCTTCAGGTCAATGTTGATTATGTATAGCTTTTTAAGACCGCTCAGCTCATAAACGGGAGTGAGATCGCCGATAGGGTTGTCCGAAAGCTTGAGCCAGCCCAGAGTTTTCAGCTCCGCAAGAGGGGTAATGTCGGTGATCTGATTGCCGTTCAGATAGATCTCGGTAACAGTGTCCATTCTCCAAAGCGGGAAAATGTCGGTGATATTGTTGTTCTGAAGATGGAGCCTGTCCATCATGACCATTCCTTCAAGGGGAGTGATATCGTTGATGCTGTTGTCATTGAGCTTCAGAAGCCTCATGCCCTTCATGCCCTCAAGAGCGGAAATATCCGAAATATCGTTGCTTGAAAGGTCGAGATTGGTGAGGTTGGTGAGATTTTTGAGAGGGGAGATATCCTTTATCTCGTTATCCCGAAGATAGAGAGTGCGAAGATTAGTCAGACCCGCAATAGGAGTCAGATCGGAGATATTATTTTTAAAAAGGGAAAGTGTCTGGAGATTAGTCAGCCCCATAATAGGCGTAAGATCGCTGATATTATTCTGATAGATGTGAAGCTCGGTGAGATTCAGCATATATCTGAGATCGGCAATATCCTCATTGGTAAGCCCCATGTTGTTAAGGGTGAGTGATGTAAGTGAGGTGGGATATTCCACGCCCTTGATGGTAATAGTCTCGGGAATATCCGCCATAGCGCTTTCCTTTGCGCTGACAGCGGCGCTGACCTCGGGGAGATCGGAGCCGTTTAAATAATCGAGCTTGGATTTGGGGATAAGAGTAGGAGCAGCGTCGGTCTGAAGCTCAGCCAGCTGGCTTTCGAGGCTGTCCACCTTTGAAACGAGTTCATCGTGGGAAAGCTCTTCATTTCCGGCACCTGCGGCGGAAACGCCGTTTGAGTCGGCACAGCCTGTGAAAGCGAGGACACAAAAAACAGCCGCAGCCGTCAGAAGGATCGTCAATTTTTTCATCATTCAGCACCGCCCTTCTTTAAAAGTAAATACAGTTATACATATATATTATAAGATATTTTTTGGATATTGTCAATAGCTTTGTGGGATAAAAAAACGAAAAACCCGACCTGCCGAAAAAAGGCAGATCGGGTAAGACTGATGTGAACAAGAAAAGGATTATTCTTCCTTCATCTTAGCGAAGCACTCGCTGCAGTAAACGGGACGATCCTCTCTGGGTCTGAAAGGAACTCTGGCAACACCGCCGCAGGAAGCGCAGGTAGCCTCGAACATTTCTCTCTCGCCCTTTGCGCCGTTCTTGCGAGCGCTGCGGCAGCTCTTGCATCTCTGAGGCTCGTTCTCAAAGCCCTTTTCAGCGTAAAATTCCTGTTCGCCTGCAGTGAATACGAACTCTTCGCCGCATTCCTTGCATACTAATGTCTTGTCTTCGTACATTTGATTTCCCTCGCTTATAAATTTTTAGTTGGACCTGAGGACGGACTCACACCGACACCTTTGATAAACAACGCTCTGAAAGATTAAGCTACTTGGC
Source organism: Oscillospiraceae bacterium (assembly GCA_022787085.1). Classification (GTDB taxonomy): domain Bacteria; phylum Bacillota; class Clostridia; order Oscillospirales; family Ruminococcaceae; genus Huintestinicola. Next base: position 17,350 of record JALFVE010000052.1, read on the forward strand.
CGTATATAACAAATGAGCAGCGCTCAGATGTGCAAAAATATCAGCTGCTTTCCGAAAGCTTCTGCCTTAGCTTAGCAGCAGCCCGTCCGCCCGCATTGGCAGCGGATTTTTGGGAAATACCCAGCCTGTCTGCGATCTCCCCGAAGGAAAGCCCCGAGATGTGGAGCAGGAAAATGCGTCTTTCCATGGGAGATAAAGTATCCTCAAGCTCGCTGAAAAGCTCTCTCTGAATGATAATGCTCTCGGGAGTGAGACTGTATGACGGTTCCTCATCGCCCTTGTCCTCGGAAGACAGCTGCCCCCGCAGCTTAGCAGCGGCAGTTTTCATCCTGTTGACCGCACAGGAATAGATGAAAGAGGAAAGCTTTGAACCCTTGTCCCCGTTGAAATTCCTGACAGCGCTCAAAAGCCCCAGCATACCCTCCTGAACGATATCGTCATATGCGGAATTATCGGGACAGATAGCCGCCGCCTTGCTTTTTATGAAAGGGAAGTAGCGGTAAATGAGTTCGGTATAGCAGGAAACGCAGAGCTTGTTTTCACGGCAAAGCTCGCACAGCTCCTCATCGGAGCGTTCGGAAAGCACATCATCCTGACGGACTCCCTCCATATTTTCGCTGCGGTCAGCGGTCATAGCATAGCCTCCGTGAAAAAACACATAACAGCAAAAGGATACTCAATTGCTTATAAAGTATTTTAACCTATTATTTCCTTTTTGTCAAGGGGCTTTTTAATAAATTTTAAACTTAAAACAAATTTTTGTTATAAAAGTTATTATTTATACATTTTCTTTGTGCATATTGCCATTAAAATAATAGAAGAAGCAATGAAAAAATATTGCAGTTTTCAGTAAAAAAATCATCCAAAAATTTTTTCTTCAGATAAATGTTCAGAACAGCTCAGCCGCCGATCTGCGAAATTCAGTAGGACTTGAGCCGATTATTTGCCGAAAGCGCCTGCTGAAATACAGCGGGTCGGAATATCCCACCGCCGGCGCCGCCTCGCTCACCGGCATCATCGTAGACCTCAGCAGACGGCAGGCTTCATCCATTCGCAGGCGGTCGTGGAGCTGCTGCATTGAAATTCCCCGTTCCTCCTTGAAAACTGCCGCTAACCGCTTGTAGCTGAGAAAAAATTCACGCTCGATATCCTTTGCGGAAAAAGGCTCCGCAATATGCGCCGACAGATATTCCTCGATCCTGTCCGAAAGCCTTTTGGGAGCAGGGATTTCCCATTCCCGCAGCGCAATGAAGCTCAGAAGCTCCGCAAGCCTGAGATTAACATACCAGCCCCTTGAAATATCATCGGAGCAGCAGCGTTCCCAAAGCTCCATAATTCTTTTTTCGATCTCGCTGCCCCGAAGCCCTGTAAGCATTTTTGGCAGGGGAGCGGAATATTTCGTGGGACTGTATGGCAGGATTTTCTTGTCTGAGCTTATAAAATCACGGCAGTCAGGCACCTCTTCAAAATAAAAATGAACGTAAAACCATCTTGTTCCCCTTGGGATCTCCCGTTTTCCCAAATGCCTGATCCCTCTTTTGAGAAACAGCAGCCCGCCATTTTTGATCTCATAATCCGAATCTCCCTCGGTAACGAAAATAGTCCCCTCGAGAACATAGATCATCACATTAAAATCCACCGTCCTGTCCGCATGAAAAAAAGGCTCGGGAGCCGCCAGCAGACCGCAGCCGTTCACAACGGGCATGGCAGCATTGCTAAAAATAATTTCGTTCAAGATTATCCTCCATATAAATAAGATTATTTTCCATTTTCATATGCTTATAATAAGATTATAATACATATAAACAGGTCTGTCAATAAAAAACAAGGAGATGCATTATATGAAAACCATGGAGAGAATATCCCCCAAAGCATACCGTTCGGAGGGCTTTGCGGGAAAATACATGGAGCTTGTCCGCAGGGAGATGATACCCTATCAGTACAAGGTGCTCCGTGATGAGGCGGAAAATACGGAAAGAAGCGGCGTTTTTTCAAATTTTATAAACGCAGGCAGGGCGCTCAGGGGAGAGAAGGCAGAGCCATTTTACGGCATGGTATTTCAGGACAGCGACGCCGCAAAATGGATAGAAGCTGCCGCATATTCCCTTGCGGCGAATCCCGACAGCAAGCTAATGGAGGAAGCGGACGAGCTGATCGACCTTATCGCCGCCGCACAGGACGAGGACGGCTATCTTGATACAAGATTCACAATTTCCGACAAGGAAAAGCGCTGGACGAATCTTCTTGAAGCCCATGAGCTTTATTGTGCGGGACATATGATGGAAGCCGCCTGCGCATATTATGAAGCCACAGGCAAGAGAAAGCTCCTTGACGTCATGGAGAAAAATGCTGAGCATATCTATCGAAGATTTATCGAGGACAAAGCGGAGGGCTATCCCGGGCATCCCGAAATAGAGCTTGCGCTTATGAAAATGTACCGTGCAGCGGGAAATCCCCATTGTCTGGAGCTTGCAAAGCATTTCATCGACTGTCGGGGAGCTGACCCTCGGTATTATGAAAAGGAAAAGGAGAAGCGTGACTGGACAGTCTGGGGCAATAATCCCGTTGACTATGAATATCAGCAGAGCGGAAAGCCTGTGAGAGAGCAGACCGAAGCCGCAGGGCACGCCGTAAGAGCGGTCTATCTTTATACAGGAATGGCAGACCTTGCCTCAGAAACGGATGACAAGGAGCTTTTCGCCGCCTGCCGCCGTCTCTGGGAGAGCATCGTAAATAAAAGAATGTACATAACGGGCGGGATAGGCTCGGTGGTTCAGGGAGAGGCATTCAGCGTAGATTACGACCTTCCCTCGGATACCGCATATTCCGAGACGTGTGCCGCCATCGGGCTGATGTTTTTCGCCTCCCGAATGCTTGAAAACGATGTGAACGGCGAATACGGCGATGTAATGGAGCAGGCATTTTACAATACCGTCCTCGGAGGGATACAGCTGGACGGCAAAAGATTTTTCTATGTAAATCCCCTTGAATCCATTCCTGGGATATCGGGAAAATCCCCGACACACCGTCATGCGCTCACCACCCGTCCCGGCTGGTATGCCTGCGCCTGCTGTCCGCCCAATGCCTCAAGGCTTATTTCCTCGCTGGGGCAGTATGCCTATGGAGAAAAGGAAAAAACCGTCTTCTGCAATCTGTATGCAGCGGGAGAAGTGACCTTTTCAAACGGCATGAAGCTTCGCTGCGAAACGGAATATCCCTATGATTTCAATATAAGCTACTCAGTTTCGGGAGAAGGCGTCCTTGCCGTCAGAATACCCCATTGGAGCGGTAAATGCGAAATAAATAAAAACGGCGCAGTCATCTCTCCCGAAATAAAAAAGGGCTATGCCTACATCCCCGTTTCCCACAGAGATATGGTAATGCTGAGCCTTGACGGCACGCCGAGATATGCATATCCCTCGGAGAAAATACCCGCTCTGTCGGGAAAGGCAGCATTGTGCAGAGGACCGCTGGTTTACTGCTTTGAGGGAGCGGACAACGGGGGAGATGTGATATCCCTGTCAGTTGACCCCGCCGAAGCAGTGCGGGTATGCGAATATGACGAAGCGTTTCTCGGAGGCACACAAAAGCTTATCGCAAGGGGATATAAACGTGAGCCGCAGAATGGGCTGTATTCCTGCGCCGCTCCGAAAAAAACGCCCTGCGAAATATATGCCGTTCCCTACAGTCTCTGGGGAAACCGCGGGGAGAATCAGATGAGAGTCTGGATGGAAATATGCTAAAATAATCGGGGCTTTACACATTTGCTTGTGTAAAGCCCCCGAATCATTTCTGTTTAACTGAAGATCATTCGATAACGAGAGTGTAATTCAGACCGTTGCCGATTTTCAGCGTATATTTACCGTTCTTGTCGAGGGTACCCGAAAGAACCTTTTTCTTGGTGCTGTTTCTTCCCTTGTAGATAGTGAAATTTCTGCCTGCATAATCCTTGCCAAGGTTAATGACAACAACGCCCTGCTGCTTGGTGGAATTGATCCTGATGCGGTTCATTTCGCTGTCGTAGGAATAAACATAGGAAATGCTCCATGCCTTGTCAATGTTGTTTGCGATTGTCTCGTTTCTGGCTTCGGTAAGTATCACCTTGGAAGCGGGCATTGTGAAGCTTTCGCCGTCGCTGAGAACAGCGATTCTCTTTCCGCTTGCATCGGAAACGATAATGTCATAACCGAAGCTTGCCCTGACTGTAACAGTCTCGCCGGGAGCGGCAGAGGACTTGTCGGCAGCAATGCTTCCGCTTGCAGAAATGGGATAGCTCTTAGGAAGCTCATACTCGGGAACATACTTAACAGCCTCAGATTCGGTGTAACCGCAGACAGAGCAAGCTCTTTCCTTTTTGCCGTCGCTGATTGCGGAAGCGGGAACGGTCAGCTCCCATTCGCCGAATGTATGAGCGGCAAGCTCAAGCTTGTCGTCACATTCGCTGCAGGTCCTCCAGTGATTTGTCTTATCGTTGGAATAATTATCGGAGATGATGTGAGAATGATTGAGCTTAGCAACAGTCTCGGTCTTTTCATAGGCGCAGACGGAGCAGGTATAGGTCTTAACGCCCTCAGAGGTCTCTGTAGGCTCAGTGGTGATAACGCCTGCATTATAGGTGTGAGAAGCAAACTCCAGCTTATCTGTGCAGCCGGGGCAGGTCTTCCAGTGACCTTCAGAGTCCTTGGAATAAGCTGTGGAGGGCTTGTGAGTGTGGCTGAGCTTAGCAACAGTCTCGGTCTTTTCATAGCCGCAGATGGTGCAGGTATAGGTCTTAATTCCCTCGGAGGTCTCTGTAGGCTCAGTGGTTATAACGCCTGCATAATAGGTGAGAGAAGCAATATCAAGCTTATCTGTTCAGCCGGGGCAGGTCTTCCAGTGACCTTCAGAGTCCTTGGAATAAGCTGCAGAGGGCTTATGAGTGTGGCTGAGCTT
>JALFVE010000006.1 GCA_022787085.1 Oscillospiraceae bacterium
CGGCACATACACTGTAAAGATTGACATTACAGCAGGCACAAATTATGCAGCTGTTACCGATCTGACAGCGGACGACTGGACATTTACCATAACATCAGGCACACTAACAGCAGCTGATTTCACTTTCGCAGCACCCACAGACCTTGCTTATGACGGTAGTGCAAAGACAGGGACAATCACAGCAAAGAGCGGCATAACAGGAATAGGCACAATTACGGTGAAATATTATAATAAATCAGGCAGCAAGCTTGATTCAGCCCCCATTGTTCCCGGCACTTACACTGTTAAGATAGACGTTACAGCAGGCACAAATTATGCTGCTGTTACCGATCTGACAGCGGACGACTGGACATTTACCATAACATCAGGCACACTAACAGCAGCTGATTTCACTTTCGCAGCACCCACAGATCATGCTTATGACGGTAGTGCAAAGACAGCGACAATCACAGCAAAGAGCGGCATAACAGGAATAGGCACAATAACTGTGAAATATTATGACGCAGCAGGAAACAAGCTTGATTCAGCACCCATTGATCTCGGCACATACACTGTTAAGATAGACGTTACAGCAGGCACAAATTATGCAGCTGCGACCGATCTGACAGCTGATACTTGGACATTTACCATAACATCAGGCACACTTACAGCATCTGATTTCACTTTCGCAGCACCCACAGATCTTGCTTATGACGGCATTGCAAAGACAGCGACAGTCACATCAAAGGACGGCATAACAGGTATAGGCACAATAACTGTGAAATATTATGATGCTCTGAACAATGAGCTTGACTCAGCACCTGTTGTTCCCGGCACATACACTGTAAAGATTGACATCACAGCAGGCACAAATTATGCAGCTGTTACCGATCTGACAGCGGACGAGTGGACATTCACCATCAACAGGGCAGCAACGACAGTAACAGCTCCCACAGCAACTGCGATCACATACGGACAGGCACTTTCTGCATCAACGTTAAGCGACACAAATTGGAGCTGGGTTGACGGAACAGTGATTCCTGACGTTCAGAACAACGGCTATCCTGCAAAGATAACTGTTGATGACAGCAACTACGATTATACGGACGTAGAGGGCTATGACAGCAGCACTCATACGGTTACAAGGACAATAGCGGTATCCGTTAATAAGGCAACACCCACAATTACCGTAACGGCAACCCCCGTATCTGATATTGCAGGAAAGACCGTAACAGTATCGGCAATAGCAGTAAATCCCAATAACAGCACACTCACAGATGTTCCTGCACCTACACTTACATATAAAGTCGGGGACAGCGGAACAGAAACAACCTTCACAGGTTCCTTTGTAATACCCGAAGACACAGAGGACGGAACAATTATTACCATAACAGCCGCTACCGCCGAAAATGGCAGCTATGAGGCAGGAGCAAACACAGCAACTGTTACTGTTACCGACTGCCTGCATAACGATAAAACAGCAGCATGGGAAAAGGACAGCACAGGTCATTGGCATATCTGTAATTATTGCGGTGCCGAAGTTGATAAGGCGGCTCACAGCGAGGACAGCGGTACGGTAACAACAGAGCCTACCGAAACTTCCGAGGGCATTAAGACATACAAGTGTACAGTGTGCGGTTATGTTACAAGAACAGAGACTATTGCAGTTCTCGACCACACCCACGTTCCCTCCGAAGAATATTCAAAGGACGAAACGGGACATTGGCACACTTGCTCGGGCTGCACAGAGAAGCTTGATCTTGCGGCACACACCTACGGCAAATGGAAGATCACAGTTCCTTCAACAGCTCAGGCAAACGGAAAGAAGGAAAGAAGCTGCACAGTCTGCGGATATGTTCAGGAGGGCGTGGTAACTTACGGCGGCGATGAATCAACGGGAGATATGGATAATGCAACAAAGCCCGAGAATAATGCCTGCCACGCAGACCTTGAGCTTACCGATGAGGAGATAATCAATAAGATACCCCTCACACCCGAGGAGCTTGAAGATATCGAAAACGGCGCAGATCTTGAAGTATATATGGTAGTCATAGACTACTCGGGAAATGTTCCATCTGCGGACAAGGCTCTTGCGGAAGCGGTTCTTACCGATGGTATGAAGATAGGAATGTACATTGACGTAACCTTGTTCGTTAAGGTGGGAGACAATGACCCCAGAGCAGTTACCAATACAAACGGCGGGCTGAAAATTACCTTTGAAATGCCCGAAAAGCTTATCAATACCGACACGAGCGTAACAAGAGAGTATTCTATCATTCGTGTTCACAGCGGCGAGGCAGAGATCCTTGCCTGCGAATATGACAAAACAACAGCAAAGGGAAGCTTTGTTACTGATAAGTTCTCGACCTATTCAATAGCATACAAGGATATCACAGAGGAAGAACCTGATCCTGAGCCTGCACCCGTTGTAAGGTATCCCATTGTAGTAAACGGCAACGTTACCGTTGACAAGACTACCGCAGCAGCAGGGGAGACGGTCAATGTAAGAACCGATTTTGGTTATGACATTATCGTTACCGCTGCAAATGGACAGCGCATTGCACAGATTACCGAAAAGGGCAGCTTTACAATGCCTGCCTGCAAGGTAAGTGTAACAGCAGTTCAGAACGAGACATTTGCTCTTATGTCAACCGCTTGGAGACAATCGTATGTTTACTCCTATGACAGCGATATGAACAAAATCAAGGTAAACTCCACCAGAAAGCAAGGTATCATTACTGTAAATCTTGGCAAGGAATATGCAGGCAAGTCCTTCACAATTTATGAGGGCAAAAAGAGCACCAAGGTAAAAGTTACCGATGGCGTACTTGATGCAAAGGGCAGATTTACATTTGAAGTCCCCGACGGAAAGAATTACACACTTATTGTTGAGGACTGATCCTTAATTAACTGAATAATACGAAAAAAGCCGGGCTGCTTATTTTGGCAGCTCGGCTTTTTGCCTGTGGACTTTTGAAAAAACAGAGTATGATACGCTTGTTTATGAGCTTGAAATGTTAACAAATTGAATTATTTATTGCAGATGAAATTCAGATGATTTTGAGAGCTTTGAAAACGATACTAATAAAAGAAATGATATGGATATGGATATACTGCATTTTGTATATGAGAGATCATAATGTCAATTTACAAAATTTTTATTCTCTTATATATTATATATATTAGTGGAATTATCCGCCCTCACCCCGCATAAAATATCATAATTCTAAGTAATGACGGGGGAGAACTATGAACGAGCATTCATTTGACGACAAAAAGGAAAGGGCGGTTATTTTAGGGGAGTACATAGTTGAGAAAAAAGCGACTGTTCGTGCTGCTGCAAAGGCTTTTGGTATCAGTAAGTCTACTGTTCATAAAGACCTTACCGAAAAACTGCCGCACATCAGTGCGTCGCTGTATCCCGAGGTGAAGAAGGTGCTGGAGACGAACAAGAGAGAGCGGCATATTCGTGGAGGAATGGCGACGAAGCATAAATATGAGGAGATTAATAAAAATAGGCATTGAGTTGGAACAAATGTCCCTGTTTTCGCACAGATGCACATGAAACAGGGGCAAAAAACGAACGACAGTTTCGTGCTGAAAACAAATTAAAATAATTATTATAAAAATGTTAAATATGATATTTACCTATTCCTATGAAAATGAAAATGTGCTATAATATACATTAAACACGCCGAGGAAAATTTTTGTCGGGACAGGCTGTCTGTCCTATCATACCGAAGGGGCTTCGGCGAAGTGAACTTTTCAGCACAGATATATAGGAGAGCATGAAAGAGATGAGTGATTTCATTAAGGCTAAGAGGGCCGCTTTGAACAAGTATTTTGAACGTATGAACGATATGCAGCGGGAGGCTGTGTTTTCTTTGAATGGGCCTGTGCTTATTCTGGCAGGCGCAGGAAGCGGAAAGACTACCGTTCTCGTAAACCGTATCGCTAATATGATCCTTTTCGGAAACGCTTATGCTGACGAGAGCAGCTATGCTTCCCTTTCCGATGATGATATGAAATTCCTTGAGGGGTATAACGGCGACAAGTCTCCGGAGGTCGTTTCCCGTCTGGCGGATATCGTTTCCTCGAATCCTGTGAAGCCGTGGAATATCCTTGCAATTACATTTACCAACAAGGCTGCAAACGAGCTCAAGCAGAGGCTTTCGGATATGCTGGGCGAGGAGACGGGAAGCAGGATAAACGCTTCCACCTTCCATTCTGCCTGCGTTCGTATTCTCAGAAAGGAGATCGTAAGGCTGGGCTATTCAAACAGCTTTACCATCTACGACAGCGATGACAGCCAGCGCCTTATCAAAACCAGCATGGACGCTCTCGATATCTCCGACAAGGCTATCCATCCAAAGGCTGTGGCGGCTGCGATCTCAGCCTGCAAGGATAAGCTTATTACTCCCGAGGAGTTTGAAGCTGAGGCAGCCGGGGATTACAAGAAGCTGACCGTTTCAAAGATTTATAAGGAATATCAGTCCCGCCTGAAAAGCGCTGATGCACTGGATTTTGATGACATTATCATGCTGACAGTGCGGCTTTTTGAGGAGGAGCCCGATGTTCTCGAGCATTACCGCAATCTATACAAATATATAATGGTGGACGAGTATCAGGATACTAATATGGCTCAGTACCGCCTTGTGGCACTTCTTGCGGATAAATATAAGAATCTCTGCGTTGTGGGAGATGACGATCAGTCTATTTACCGCTTCAGAGGTGCGACCATTGAAAATATCCTCTCCTTTGAGGAGCAGTTCGAGGGCTGCAGGACAATCAAGCTCGAGCAGAATTACCGCTCAACTCAGATGATACTTGATGCAGCAAACTCGGTTATTTCAAATAATTCGGGCAGAAAGAGCAAATCTCTCTGGACGGATATCAAAAGCGGCGACAAGATCACCGTTTACAAGGCGTCTGATGAATCTGCCGAGTCTAGATATGCTGCGAATATTATCCTTGACGGCGTTAAGAACGGCAGATCATACAAGGATTTTGCCATCCTCTACAGAATGAATGCCCAGTCAAACTCCCTTGAAAAGGCGTTTACCAGCAGCGGGATACCCTATCGTGTGATCGGCGGAATGAGATTCTATGACCGCAAGGAGATAAAGGATATCATTGCATATCTTTCGGTTATCAATAATCCCAATGATATGCTCAGATTCAAGAGGATCGTCAACGAGCCTAAAAGGGGTATCGGAGACAGCACCCTTTCAATGATCGAGCAGATATCCATTGACCTCAAGCGTTCTCCCGTGGATGTTATGAGCGAATCAGAATCCTTGGCACCTCTCAGCAAGAAATCCGCTTCCCTCATTAAAACTGCGGAGATGTTCAAGTCCTTCGAGGAAGCTGCAAAGGAACAGACTCTTGAGGAACTTTTCGAAACTGTGGTTGACAAATCGGGCTATGGGGCAATGCTCAGAGCTCAGGGCGAAGAGGGTCTTGCACGCCTTGAGAATATCGAGGAGCTTAAATCAAATATTGTTTCCTTTATGGAGGAAAAGACCGAGGCGGGAGAGCCTGCGGAGCTTTCGGATTTCCTTGAGGAAATATCTCTTTTTACCGATGTGGATAAGCTTGACGCAGACGCTGACGCTGTGTGCATGATGACCATGCATTCCGCAAAGGGTCTTGAATTTCCCGTTGTGTTCATTGTGGGCATGGAGGACGGCATTTTCCCCGGACTTCGCAGCATTGACGACCCCGAGGATCTTGAAGAGGAGCGCCGCCTTGCATATGTGGGAATTACCCGTGCAAAGGAAAAGCTGTACATCACTCATGCACAGCAGAGAATGATATTCGGCTCCACTCAGCGCAATTTCCAGTCCAGATTTATCAAGGAGATCGACAAGGACTGCATCGAGCGCATTGACGGCACTGTTAAGACCACTAAGAAGACCGATGACGGCATTACCGCTCCCGTTCATGCATACACTCTCCAGAGCCAGCTTGCCAGCAAGAAGATCGAGGCGGCTAAAAAGACTGCCGCAGCCGAGTTTGCGGTGGGCGACAGGGTAAAGCACAATACCTTCGGAGAGGGTACTATTGTTACAGTCAAGCCCATGGGCAGCGATCATCTTCTTGAGATCGCCTTCGATACTGTGGGTACAAAAAAGATCATGGCTAATTTTGCTAAGATAGTGAAAATATCCTGATAATGATTCAAGCTGCTTCCGTTAATTTTGCGGAAGCAGCTTGTGTTTTGACAGTATGATAATTGTAGGGGATCACTGCTTGGTGCCAAGCATAAACATCATCTCAGACACAGCCGCCTCGGCTGTCATATCGCCGCCCGCAATAACGCCGAGCTTTGCGGCGTTCACACCCACCTCATATATGCTCATATCAACGCCCTCATGAAGGCACTGGGATATGAGCATTATTTTTATGCCCAGCTTAATTGCCCGTTCAACGGGCTCAAGGAGGCGCTTGGGGATACCGCCCATGCCGTAGCCTTCGATAACTATCCCTCTGATACCGCTGTCAGCAGCAAATCCGAATATTCTGCCGTCAGTTGAGGGAGTGAGCTTTATTAGCATTACATTTTCGTCAAAATCGTCATTGAAGCAATAGCTTCCCGAGGCTTGCGAAATGGCTTTATATTCAATTCCGTTTCCCGTTACGATCCCCGCATATTCACCCGAGCTGATAAATGCATTGTCATTTTTTGTATGTTCCTTGTGAGCCATATCACCTCGGATAAGCTTGTCACCGAAAAGGAGATATACCCCCGAAAGCCTGCCCTCGGCTGCAGCCGTGATGGAATTGTATAAATTCGCTTTTCCGTCGGAATTATCGGAATAAAAGGGTCTCTGCGCTCCCGTGATCATAACGGGAACAGGCGCATTTACGAGCATTTTGCGAAGCATTGCGGAGGTGTATGCCATGGTATCGGTGCCGTGGGTGATTACAATGCCGTCATAGCCCTCGTTTATCGCCCTGTGGACGGCAATGCCGATTTTTCCGATATCATTGCAGGAAATGTCCGAGCTGTCAATGTTCATAATACATTCGGGGATAATTTCCGCACCCGTTTCGGGAATATGCAGGAGCATATCTCTCATCTGCGGCTCGGCTGCGGCAGGGGACAGTCCGTTTTCCGTGGGTATGCAGGATATTGTTCCGCCCGTGGAAAGCCATTTTATTTTTTTCATTTTCATCAGTCCTAACAATTTGTTTAATGCAATTATTTTACCACAAAATCACACTTTTGTAAATCTTATATTTTCCTCGGAGCGGTAAACAATAGCTGTGAGGTGATATTATATGGATAAAAAGAATAAAATGAGACTTCTCGGCGGTGCTGCGGGGCTTGCCAACGGATTTTTCGGCTCGGGAGGAGGTATCATTGCCGTTCCCATGCTGAAAAGAAACGGCTTTGAAACAAAAAAGGCTCACGCAGGCTCTCTTGCCCTGACGCTGCCCTTGTCTGCGGTTTCCGCCCTGTTTTATCTCGGAAACGGCAGCTTTGACTATATGAGCGCCGTTAAGCTTATTCCCTTCGGACTGGCGGGAGCGGCTGTGGGGGCGGTGCTGATGAAAAGGATACCCGTAAGGCTTCTGACGGGCATATTCGGAGCGCTGCTCATTGCCGCAGGGTTAAGGAATCTGCTCTCATGACGGTGCTGACATGGACAGCCGCCTTTCTTACGGGGCTGCTTGCTTCTCTGGGCGTGGGCGGCGGAATGGTGCTTATTTTATGGCTTACGGCGGTGATGGGTTTGCCGCAGCTTGAGGCTCAGGGAATAAATCTGATATTCTTTCTGCCCATTTCTCTGCTGTCGGTGATAATTCATCGGAAAAACAGGCTGATATCCTTTAAGGAGCTTGTCCCCGCCCTCATAACGGGAATTGCGGGTGCGGCGGCAGGCTGCTATGGGGCAAGGCTCATAGGCTCTGAGCTTCTGGGGAAAATATTTGCGGGCTTTATCCTTGTGATAGGCATAAAGGAGCTTTTTTCGGCGCTTTTCGGCAATAATCGGGAATAGGTCTTGCTTTTGACATGATGATATGCTATAATATTATAATATAGCAAAGCATATTTCTGAAAGGAATGTTTCCGAAGAATGAATATAAAAAAACGAGATAAGTATAAAAGATTTATTATGGGTCTGATATCAATGGTGCTGATAGTATTTTTATTGGGCGCATATGCATATGTCTGGCTCACCCATTATAATATTAAGCTTGAAAATTCCCGTATTCAGGCGGATTATTTCGGCTGGAAGGGAAATCTGCTGATATTCGGGGTATATCTGCTGCTTATCTTCCTTTTCTCCCGTATTTACAACGGCTTCAGGATAGGGCTTCTGCGGGTGTCGGATATCATCTATTCCCAAACCCTTTCAACGGTTTTTATAAATGCCATAACCTATATCCAGATAAGTCTTTTAGAGCGTGCTGTGGCGGATGTTCTGCCCATGGCGATCATTACGCTTATTGATATTGCTTTCATTTTCCTCTGGGCATATCTGGGAAACAGGCTTTATTCAAAGCTGTACGCTCCCAAAAAAATGGTGATAATCTACGGCAGCAAGCAAGCCGTTCCGCTGGTGGAAAAAATGAGCAGGCGGGAGGACAGGTTTATGATATGTCAGTCGGTGAGCTGCGATGAGGATACCGATACCATCACCGAGCTTGTTGATTCCTTTGATGCTGTTATTATCTGCGATGTTCCCAGCGAGCGAAAGAATGACATTCTTAAAATATGCTTTGCACGTTCCAAGCGTACTTACATTACTCCCAAGCTTACGGATATTATCATCAGGGGAGCGGAGCAGATCCATTTATTCGACACGCCCCTGCTTGTGTGCAGAAATTCGGGGCTTTCCGCTGAGGAGCTTATTATTAAAAGAGCGCTGGACCTTGCGGTGTCCCTTGTGGGCTTCATTATCACTTTGCCCATTATGCTTATAACGGCTGTTTGCATTAAGCTTTATGACGGCGGACCCGTTTTCTACACTCAGGAGCGGCTTACCAAGGACGGAAAGATTTTCAAGGTTTACAAATTCCGCAGCATGAGGACTGACGCCGAAAGCGACGGTGTTGCCCGTCTTGCGGGGGAGAATGATGACCGCATTACTCCTGTGGGTAAGATAATCCGCAAGGTGAGGATCGACGAGCTTCCTCAGATACTTAATGTTCTGAAGGGGGATATGTCTATTGTTGGTCCCCGCCCCGAGCGACCCGAGCTTGCTGCGGAAAACGAGAAAACTATGCCCGAATTCCGCTACAGGCTCAAGGTCAAGGCAGGTCTTACAGGCTATGCTCAGGTCCTCGGAAAATATAATACCACTCCCTATGACAAGCTGCGTCTTGATCTGATGTACATTGAGCAGTATTCCATTCTGCTGGATCTCAAGCTGATACTTATGACCATTAAGATACTTTTTATTCCCGAGAGCACCGAGGGGGTCAAGGACGAAAAGTCAGCCTAAGCTTTTTATATCCGAGATAAGCTTGTAGGCAAGCCTGTTCAGAGCGTCAAAATCCGCTGCGGAGATATAATGCTCCTCGATCTTGTCGTGGATGGTCTTTGCGTCGATAAGTGCGGCGGCGGATTCCTTGAGAAATTCCGCACAAGCCTTTTTGCCGAAGCGTATCCTCTGCTTAACGGTTGGCTCTCCCAGAATATCGCTTGAGTAGAAACGCCTGAAATTTATCTGCTTGTCATAGTCCTCAAGGGTAAGGCTGTTTATGCAGGTGGAGGCGATAAAATGAAGCTCAAGCTCGGGTACGCTCAGATATTCGATAAATCGCCTTGAGCTGAGATAACATTCGCTGATGTGAACCTCATAGCCCTTGTCTGCTATCCTTTCCGCAGCTGCGGCGAGAAATTCTGCTGCTGCTGCGATATTGTCGTCGCTTAACAGATATATTTTTCCACTCTCGGGAGTGAAAACGGAGTAGCCGTTCATGGTGATAGCCGCTCTCTGCTTACGGTATATCCTGCCACGACTGCTGCCGTTCTTTTTGGGTATTACCCGCTTGATGAATTTTTCCGTAAACGAGGACAGCTTTTCTTTATCAAGCGCCATGCCTGCGGAGGCTTCGATATCCTCTATCACGGAAGCCGCTGCCCCGAGACAAAGACGGCACCGCTTGTGACAATCGCTGTATTCATCCGTGAGGCTGATTACCTCCTCTTTGGCGGTACGAAGCTTCTGCGTCTCGATATATGCTCCAAGATCAACAATGCTCTCCACCGCCTTCGGATATACGGGGTCTATGCAGTGGGGGGATGTTCCGTCGATTATGAGAGCCTTGCTTTCTGGCAGATATACTGCGTCAAGGGAATAGGGGTCGGCGGAGCAGTGATATATCTCCTGAGGCTTATCTCCGAAGGCTTCGCTTATTTTTTTCATAAGGGTGGATTTTCCGCTTCCCGCTGTGCCCTTGAAGATATAAACAGTGCCGCTTTTGTCCTCCAGAAGCTCATTTATGGGAGTCAGGAAGCCAGATGGCGAGGACGAGCCCAAAAAATAGTGTTCATGTGACATAATATCCCTCCATGATCGTTTCTTACCGAAATTTTCGGTTGATGATAATATTTTATGCATATTTTTTCAATTGTTGAAAGAAAGGTGAGCTGAATGAAAATTTCTGATGTGATAACCGGGGCAGTGGATTATGACAGGGGAGACCCTAGGCGGATAAATCACTTTATGAAGGTGTATGCCTACGCCCGTTTTATCGGAATGGAAGAAGGTCTTTCCGAACGGGAGCTTGATATTCTTGAAGCGGCGGCAGTGCTGCACGATATCGGCATACATAACGCTGAAAAGCTGCACGGCTCCTCCGACGGCAAATTTCAGGAGCTTGAAGGACCTGCTGCGGCGGCAGAAATCCTTGCCCAGCTGGGAGCGGATGAGGACTTTATCCAAAGAGTCTGCAATATGGTGGGACGGCACCACACCTATCACGGAATAGATTCCCTTTCCCTGCAGATACTTATTGAAGCTGATTTCCTTGTAAATATCTATGAGGATAATATGCAGGACAGTGCGGTTTCCTCGGTCAAAAGCAGGATTTTTCGCACAGAGACGGGGTTAAGGCTTCTTGAGCAGATCTATGAGGAGAAATATTCTATATAGCAGCATATTTCCGAAATGCACAAAAATATTGCTCTGAAATATTTAATTGTGTTATTATTGCTAAAAAATCTGAATAAATTTGTGTAAAAAATGAATTGATTATTTATTTGTCATGGTGTATAATTATATCAAGCTCAGAGAAACATTACAATTTCTTTGATTAACCAAACACACTATCCTCTCTTAAAATCTTTCCATAAAAAGCAGTCACTATTTTCGGTGGCTGCTTTTTATTTGTTTTCTCTTTCGATTTATTTTTATATTGAAAAATTTATATTGACGGGGGTAAAATTATATCATAAAATGAAATCAGGAGCAGATTCGATGAAGTATAAGATCATTTTTCTGGATATTGACGGCACCCTCACTGACAGCAGAAAGCTTATTTCCGAAAACACAAGAAGGGCGCTTATGAAGGCTTCCGACATGGGACTTATCATCGCCATTGCATCGGGACGTCCCGAGCCGGGGCTTGCCTATGCGGCGGGAGAACTGGAGCTGTCCTCAAGAGGGGGATATATCCTTCCCTTTAACGGCGGGATCGTAAAAAATGTCTCCACAGGGGAGGTCATTTCCGAAAACTCAATCTCAAGGGAGACTCTGGAAACAGCCTATTCTGCTGCAAAGGAGTTTGGCATCGGGATCATCACCTACAAGGATGGCGAGATCATTGCGGCGAACCGCTCCGATGAATATATTGCCCTTGAGTCAAGAATTAACGGTATGCCCGTGCGGATAACGGACAATTTCCTCGGGGACATTGCTCATGACCCTGTGAAATGCCTGTTGACGGGGAAGCCTGAAATTGCCGAAAAAGCGGAAATGCACCTCGCAGAGCAGCTTTCGGGCAAGGCAAACGTATTCCGCTCGGAGCCTTTTTTTGTGGAGGTCGTTCCAAACGGCATTGACAAGGCTGAGTCAATTAAAATGCTTATCGCAAGGCTCGGGATCTCAAGGGAAGAGGTCATTGCCTGCGGCGACGGCTTCAATGACGTTTCCATGATAAAATTTGCGGGACTTGGAGTGGCAATGGAAAACGGCTGTGAGGCTGCAAAGGCTGCGGCGGATTATATTGCTCCTTCTAATGATGATGACGGTATCGTAAACGTTATCGAAAAATTCGTGCTGTAAAAATGTAAAATTTCTATTGCAATTTAAATGGAAATGGTGTATAATATATAATAAACTCAGTTTATTTCATTTCAGAAAGGCGGATGTTTAAATATGTTAGAGGAAATCATCTCCACTGTGGGAAAATATGCCGATGAAAAGGTGAAGATATCCAAGGGGCTTTTTATTTTCCTTACTGTGGGAGCTTTTATCGTAGGTATTTTCACAGGCGTTGCCGCTGCAAAGCTCACAAGCAGCAGAAGGGCTGTCTGCAAATACTCCTCAGGCGAGGATTTTGACGCAGACGAATATGTTCGCAATCTCAGCTTTGATGACGAAGAATAATTGCAAAGGAAATCGGTAATATGAAATTAGGTATGGTTGGTCTTCCGAATGTCGGAAAAAGTACGCTTTTTAACGCTCTTACAAACGCAGGCGCAGAGTCGGCAAATTACCCCTTCTGCACCATCGAGCCCAATGTGGGAATAGTATCCGTTCCCGACAGCCGTCTCGACAAGCTCAGAGAAATGTACGAGCCTGATAAATTCACCCCTGCGACCCTTGAATTTGTTGATATTGCAGGTCTTGTAAAGGGTGCGTCAAAGGGCGAGGGACTGGGAAACAAGTTCCTTGCGAATATTCGTGAGGTGGACGCTATAGTTCACGTTGTCCGCTGCTTCGAGGACCAGAATATTATCCATGTTGACGGAAATATCGACCCTCAGAGGGATATCGAGACTATCGACCTTGAGCTTATATTCTCGGATATCGAGCTGCTTGAAAGACGTATCGACCGCACTAAGAAGCTTATCAAGGGTGACAAGAAATATCAGATCGAGCTGGATTTCCTTGAGGAGCTGAAGGCTCATCTTGAGGAGGGTCATTCAGCACGCTCCTTCGGCTTTACCGAGGAGCAGAGCGAGATCATCAAGACAACTCCGCTGCTTTCCGCTAAGCCTGTTATATATGCGGCAAATCTCAGCGAGGAGGATTTCAAGAACAATATTGAGACTTCCGTTCATTACAAGACCGTCTGCGACATTGCTAAGCGGGAAAATGCGGCTGTGCTGCCCATCTGTGCTCAGCTTGAGGCGGAGATCTCCGACATGAGCGACGAGGATAAGGAAATGTTCCTTTCCGAGCTGGGTCTTGAGGTATCGGGTCTTGACAGGATAATCAAGGAGGGCTATTCTCTGCTTGGTCTTATTTCCTATCTCACTGCGGGAAAGCCCGAGGTCAGGGCGTGGACTATCACAAAGGGCACCAAGGCTCCTCAGGCTGCGGGCAAGATCCACACCGATTTTGAAAAGGGCTTTATCAGAGCTGAGGTCGTTTCCTTTGACGATCTTATGTCCTGCGGCTCCATGGCTGCCGCTAAGGATAAGGGGCTTGTCCGTTCCGAGGGCAAGGAATACGTTATGCAGGACGGGGATATCGTTCTGTTCAGGTTTAACGTGTGATCTTACATAGCAGATATGTTTTACGGGGTATATTTCATTAAGAAATATACCCCGTTTTTGCTTATTTTGTAGGATTTGTCAATTTAAAAATTTGTACAAGTATGATATAATTATTTTGGTTAACTATACAAAAATTTCTTTGGATAGGATGGGTTTGGCAATGAGCTTTGTTTCATTAAAAAATGTTTACAAGCGATATAAAATGGGCGAGGTCACTATAACCGCTTCGGACGGAGTTTCCTTTGATATCGAAAAGGGTGAGTTCGTAGTTATTACAGGAGCCAGCGGTGCCGGTAAGACCACCGTTTTAAATCTCCTGGGCGGCATGGATGTGTGCGACGAGGGCGAGATAATCGTTGACGGAAACGATATCGCAAAATATAAGCCCAAGGAGCTTACCGCTTACAGAAGATACGATATCGGCTTTGTTTTCCAGTTTTATAACCTTGTGCAGAATCTCACCGCTCTGGAAAACGTGGAGCTTGCCGCACAGATATGTAAAGACAGCCGTGACGCTGCGGAGGTCCTCAGTCAGGTGGGGCTTGCCGAAAGAATGAATAATTTCCCTGCCCAGCTTTCTGGCGGAGAGCAGCAGAGAGTTTCCATTGCAAGGGCTCTGGCGAAATCCCCCAAGCTCCTTCTCTGCGATGAGCCAACGGGCGCTCTGGATTACAATACGGGTAAAACTATCCTCAAGCTCCTTCAGGATACCTGCCGTGAGAAGGGCATGACGGTCGTTGTCATAACTCACAATCAGGCGATAACTCCCATGGCTGACAGGGTCATCAAGATAAAAAACAGCAAGGTGGCTAAGATCGCCCTGAATCCCAATCCCACACCCGTTGAAAATATTGAATGGTAAGGAAAGCGGCTTATGAAAAATATGTTATTGCAGAACACTCTGCGAAGCGTTAAAAAGGCGCCGGGACGGTTTATCGCCATTGCTGCCATAATTGCTCTCAGCTGCGCATTCTACTCGGGAGTCAAGGCAGCCTGTCCCGATATGAAAAGGTCTGCGTGGGAATATTATGATAAGCAGGCTCTTGCGGATATCTGGCTCAAGTCCACTCTGGGCTTTGATGACGGGGACTGCGGCAGGCTTCTTGAAAATGATGAATTTACCGAGGGCTATGCGGGCTATTCCGCCGACCTTTTTATTGAGAACGGAAACGGCAGGGCTGTTGTCAGGTTAATGTCCTATTCGGAGGAGCAGCCCCTCAACAAGCTCTATCTCACCGAGGGAAGGCTTCCCGAAAAGCCCGGTGAATGTGTTGCGGACAGCGCACCGAGAGACAAGCTTTCCTTTAAGGTGGGGGACAAGCTCTCCTTTCATGCGGATGCAGGTGAGGAAACTGAGGATTATCTTTCTCAGAATGAGTTTACCGTTGTGGGAATTGCTCAGTCTCCGCTGTATGTGAATTTCGAGCGTGGTGCTTCCTCCATCGGAACGGGCAGTGTCAGCGCATTTGTGTATATTCCCGAAGAGGATTTTGCCCTCGATGCTTATACGGATATATATCTTTCCGTGGGAAAGGCTCATGAAAGCAGCGTTGCTCCCTTTTCCGAGGAGTATGAGAATATTGTGGGCGATGCAGAATATCTTGCGGAGACTTTATCGGAATCGTTTCTGAGTGAGCGTGAGGCAAATATCCGTTCTGACGCTGACGAAGAGCTTGCCGATGCGAGAGAAAAGCTTGCCGACGGCGAAAAGAAGCTTGCTGACGGCAAAGCCGAATATAACGACGGGCTGCGCAGCTATAACAATGCCCGTGAAGAGCTGAAAACAAAGCGTGACGAGCTGGATTCGGCAAGAAAGGATTATGACGACGGACTTGCCGAGCTTGACGAAAATCAGTCAAAGCTTCAGGAGCTTGCCGATACCTGTCCGAGAGTTGACAATATTCTGAATAGCCACAGGGATCTTTATATGAAGGTGCTTCCCGAGGAGCTTTTAAATGTTCTCAAGGACATTCAGCGGATATATGATGATAACGGCGTTGAAGCCTCCATTTCCGATCTGCTTGCTGTATATATCATCACAGACCCCGAAAGAGATCCCCATTCAAAGGCAGCCGCAGAGGCAGCCATCACGGGTGCAAACGAGCAGGTAAAGGCAGCCTCCGCCGCAGCCCTTGCCGAGATAGACAAGCAGCGAAAGCTCCTTGAGGAAACGGGAAAGCAGTTTGAAGAGGCTGAAACTGCCATTTCAGACGGCGAGAAAGAGCTTGCAGACGCAAAGCATGAGCTTGATGATGCTCAAAAGGAGCTTGACGACGCTCAGGCTCAGATAGACGACGCAAATAAGGAAATAGCTGATGCGGAAGCTGACCTTGAGGATATATTCAAGGATAAAAAGTGGTATGTATGGAACAGGGGAGAGTGGTCTCCCGACTGCCTTTCCTACGGTGACGATGCGGAAAGAGTTGATTCCATTGCGGCTGTGTTCCCCGTATTCTTTATCCTTATTGCCGCTCTGGTTTGCTGCACCACAATGTCACGAATGGTTGAGGAGCAGCGCACCGAAACGGGTACTATGAAGGCTTTGGGCTTCGGCTCCGGTGCTATTATCGCTCAGTATGTGCTCTACGCTTCCATTGCAAGCGTTATCGGCAGCGTTATCGGTACTTTGATCGGCTTCCCGCTGCTGCCGACCATCATTTTCAGATGCTATCAGACTATGTATAATATCCCCGAATTTGAAGCGCCCTTTATGCCGCTGTTTGCGCTGGGCTGCTGTGGTGTTTCGCTGCTCTGCACGGGTCTTTCGGCTGTTTATACATCTGCGGTGGAGCTGACCTCGGTTCCTGCGGCGCTTATCCGTCCCAAGCCTCCCAAGGAGGGAAAGCGGATATTCCTTGAAAGGATAGGCTTTCTCTGGAAACGCATGAAATTTACCTCAAAGGTCACATTCAGAAACCTTTTCCGCTACAAGAGCAGATTCTTTATGACTCTTATCGGAATAAGCGGCAGCACCGCACTCCTTCTTACTGCCTTTGCACTCAAGGAATCAATTTCCTGCATTGCCGACAAGCAGTATGAAGAGCTTTTCCTTTATGACGCTATGGTGATCCTCAGCGACAAGGCGGAGGACGAGGAAATTGCAGAGGCTGACAGGGTCATTTCCGAAAATGATATCATCCTGTCTTCAATGAAGGCTCTGCAGGAAACAAAAACAGTTTTCAGCGAGAAGGACAGCGTGGACAGCACTGTTATGGTGCCCGAAAATGCTGAGGAGCTGAGCGGATATATCGTTCTGAGGGACTTCTATGACGGCTCTCTCCTTTCTCTTGAGGACGGCTCTGTTATCATTACCGAGAAGCTGTCTATTCTCCTCGGCGTGAACCCCGGAGACGAGATCTTCATCGAGGGAGCGGAGCTGCCCGTTAAAATTGCGGATATAGCCGAAAATTACACCTTCCACTTTGTCTATATGACTAAAAATACCTATAATACACTTTTCGGTGAAGCAGTTCCCAACACTGTTCTCATAAACACAGGCGGTCTTCCCGAGGAAGGTGTGAGAGACGAGATATCCTCCGAGCTTATTTCCTGCGATGCCGTTATCTCCGCGTCCTTTACGGTTGACGGAACGGACAAGTTCAGAAAGCTTATCTCAAGCCTTGATCTTATCGTTGCGGTAATAGTTATATTTGCGGGCGCTCTTGCGGTTGTCATCCTCTATAACCTTGCAAATATCAATATCAACGAGCGTGTGAGAGAGCTTGCCACAATCAAGGTGCTGGGCTTCTTTGACGGTGAGGTGGGGGCGTATGTTTACAGGGAAAACACCGTTTCTACCATTCTCGGAATTATCATTGGGCTTGTTGTGGGAATTTTCTTCGAGCATTTCGTTATTGTTACGGCAGAGGTGGACGAGGTAATGTTCTCCCGTGATATCCCATGGTTCTGCTTTGTGATGGCTGCTGCGGCAATGGCTGTATTTACAATTCTTGTTAATCTCCTGCTCTATTTCAAGCTGAAAAAGATTGATATGGCTTCCTCCATGAAGGCTATTGAATAATTGGCAGGATATACAGATTTTTTTAGATTATATTGTACAATTTGGATATCTTTTGTATTGACATTATCCGACATTTGTGATATCATAATTAACGGTTTGTTCGGCGGTGCTGATTATCAGCTGCCGCCGAATATTTTTGTGGGATTTATGGAGGAATCAGAAATGTTGATAACGGATTATGTTAATATCCTCAAAATAGAATTTTCGGGATATAACGGCAAAAAATTCGGCAAGGATGTTCTTGCGGGTATCACAGTTGCGGCGGTTGCGCTGCCTCTGGCTCTTGCCTTCGGCGTCAGCTCGGGGGCTACGGCTGCTTCGGGACTTGTTACGGCTATTATTTCGGGACTTATCATCGGTGTTCTTTCGGGCGCTTCTTATCAGATAAGCGGTCCTACGGGCGCTATGACGGCTATTCTTGTTTCGCTTGTGGCTCAGTACGGTATGCAGGGAGTTTTTGTTGCAAGCCTTATGGCGGGCATACTGCTGCTGTTATGCGGTATTTTCAAGCTGGGCGGGCTCGTTTCCTATCTGCCCTCTCCCGTTATCACCGGCTTTACCAGCGGTATTGCTATCATTATCGCTCTGGGTCAGATCGACAATCTTACGGGAATGAAGTCCTCGGGACTTACCAATCTTGCAAAGCTTGCAAGCTATTTCACCACTCCTCAGACTGTGAATTACACATCTCTTATAATCGGTCTGTGCGTTATCGTGTTCATGTTTATTTATCCCAAGAAGCTGGGACAGTACTGCCCGGGCTCTTTAGCCGCTATCATTATCGCAACGGCTGCAAATCTTATCTGCAAATTTGATGTGAACACAGTCGGCGCTATCCCCAAGACAATCTTCTTAGATGACCGCCTTTCTCTTGCGGAATTTGATATGGGAAATGTAGGCGATCTTATCGTTCCCGCTTTCTCAATTGCCGCTCTGGGTCTTATCGAATCCCTGCTCTGCGGCGCTTCTGCGGGAAGAATGAAGAACGAGAAGCTCAATGCCGATGTGGAGCTTGTGGCTCAGGGTATCGGAAATATCCTCCTGCCCTTCTTCGGCGGAGTTCCCTCCACTGCGGCGATCGCCCGTACCAGCGTTGCTATTAAGAGCGGCGGCGAAACAAGGCTCACCTCAGTTATCCATGCGGCTGTGCTGCTCCTTTCCATGTTCGTTCTGGGCGATGTTATGTCCGCTATCCCTCTTTCCGCTCTTGCAGGCGTGCTTATCGTCACTGCATGGAGAATGAACGAATGGAGCACCATCAAGTCTATCTTCGGCAAAAAGCTGAAAACTGCCATTTTCCAGTTCCTTATCACCATGGCTGCGACCGTTGTATTTGACCTTACAAAGGCTATTCTCATAGGCGTTGCCTTCTCGCTTATCATGTTCGTGGTAAAGGTTTCGGATATGCAGGTGACTGTTGCCGAGGTGGATCAGGACAAGCTGGATATGGATAATGTTGACCCCGAAAAGCTGAAATTCACAAGCGTTGTTTATATCACAGGTCCCCTCTATTTCGGAACCTGCGCAAAGCTTGAGGACAAGGTTTCCTCTCTGGGCGACAGCTATAATATCATCTTCTCAATGAGAGGCGTTACCGTTGCGGATATTTCGGGAATCGAAGCGCTTCACGAATACTGCGAGAGGCTTATCTCCCAGGGAAGAATGGTTTATTTCTCCTGCGTTCAGCCTCCCGTTATGGACCTTTTTGAAAGAACGGGTCTCAAGCAGGAACGCTTTAAGCATGAGATGTTCTTCTGGAGCACAGACAAGGTTTTTGAGCATATTTCAAGCTTATAATAATATTTCAGCTGTCGTCAGATGATACGGCAGCTTTTTATATTAATTAATTTGCAATTTTCTATTGAAATATGAGCTTTGCCGTGATATAATTAAAATGTATAATTATTTTTTGAGGGGCGGTTTTGAAAATTAAGCATATCAAATTAAAAAACAGCTCTATCAGAAATCAGATGCTGATAATGTTCCTGATCGTTATCCTGCCAATGTTTGCGGCAAGTATTATGCTTCTTGTAAATATTCGTTCCGAGGTCACAGACAAGATACTCAGCATTGCTAACGAAAGAGCGGACAGCATCAGAAACAGGCTGACCGATCTTACGGATTCAACGGAGGCATTGGTGGATTCCTTTATTTCCGATGAAAGGGTCATTTCCTTTCTGACAAATGATTATAAGGAAAATGCCGATTATTACCGCTATTACAGCAGAGGCCCCCATCAGGAGCGGCTCAGGGCTGCGCCCTTTCTGAAAAGCATTAAGGTCTTTACCGAGCGTGAGGATTTTATTACAAATGTGGATTACATATATGCCGATGAGGATATCCGTTCCGAGCAGTGGTACAAGACGGCTGTGGAGAACAGCGGAGAATTTTTCTGGGACGCTGCTGCCGATCCCTCCGACGGTGTGCGGCGGCTGAGCTGCATAAAGGCGGTAACCAAGGACGGCAGTGTTATCGGAGTTGTATCCGCAATTGTTTCCGATGAATGGATAAACAGGGGAGTCACCTCGGAGAATAACAAAACAATTCTGTGCGTTGGCTCGGGAAATGTTTTTTTCAGCAATTATGACACGGTCAATTCCGACGGCAGGATCGAGTTTGACAGCTCAATTTCCATGAACGGCAGCAGAATGGTCATGAAGGAGGGGCTGCTTGGCTTTAAGGGTCATACCATTGCCGAAACCTTCAATTACGGCACCGATTTTCAGATAATTCTTATGATACCTGCGGGTGTTACCGATCTGGAGATAAATAAGCTGTCTGTGATCTACACTGGATATTTCTGCCTGTTTTTCATACTTTCACTGCTTATTATCGTGCTGTTTACAAGTGTGTTCTCACGGCGAATCACACTGCTCAGCGAGAAGATGCACGCTGTTGCGGGCGGTGATTTCAAGGTGGAGATAAGCGATGAGGGAAAGGATGAGATCGCTCAGCTTTACACCGATCTCGAACAGATGATACACAGTATGCAGACCATGATGGACGATGTTTATCAGGCAAAGCTACAGAATGAGGAATTCAAATTCGTTCAGATGGAGGCGGAATTCAAGGCGCTTGCCAGCCAGATAAATCCCCATTTCCTTTATAATACCCTTGAGACCATTCGCATGAAGGCTTTCTGCAATAATGACAAGGAAACTGCCGATCTGGTCAAAAAGCTTGGTAAATTCATGCGCCGCTGTCTTGAATTTAAGGACGGCGAGGTCACTCTCCGCTCGGAGCTGGAATTTACAAACGGCTATCTCGAGCTTCAGTCCGCCCGCTTCGGGGACAGAGTATCCTACAGCATTTATTCAGAGGTTTCAAAGGATTACATGATACTGCCCCTTGTTATCCAGCCGGTGGTGGAGAATGCCTTTGTTCACGGCATCGAGGGCTGCAAGGATAACGGGCGCATCGAGATAAGGGTATATTACAGCGGTGAAAATGTGCTTATTGACGTTAAGGACAACGGCAGCGGAATGAGTGCGGAGAAGCTTGCGGAGCTTCAGGCAAAGCTAAGGCGCAACGATACCTCTTCGGGCAAGAGCATCGGTCTTACCAATGTAAACAAGCGAATTAAAATGTACCACGGCGAGCGGTACGGTTTGACTATACAGACCAAGGAGGGGGGAGGAACTACCATCAGGATCACTCTCCCAAGAGACCCTGCTGTTCGCAGCGCCGCTGCGGCAGGTGTAAAAACCGATTCGGAAAGGTGATGATATAAATTGTTCAAGGTTCTTTTAGTGGACGATGAGCCTAATGTCAGACTTGGCATAAAAATGATGATCCCGTGGGAGGATATCGGCTGCGAGATCATCGGAGAGGCGGAGGACGGAGATGACGGGCTTTCAAAGATTATGCTCTCCCGTCCCGATATCGTCATTGCGGATATCAAAATGCCCGGCAAAACAGGCATTGAAATGACAGAAGCCGCCAAAGCCTTAGGCTTTAAGGGCAAGGTAATAATCCTGTCGGGATATTCGGATTTCAGCTATGCAAAAACTGCCATATCACTGGGCGTTGAGAATTTCATTCTGAAGCCCGTGGACGAGGACGAGCTTACCGAAGCCATAAAGGCGGCGGGAGAGAAGATACGGAACGAACGTGAAAAAAGCTATCAGCAGGAGATCGGCAGCGAATATCTTTACGAACAGCAGGTCAAGGGGCTTTTTGCTGGAGACGGCGGTCATATTGCGGACGCTGTGGCGGCAGGAGCATTTTCTTCCTACTGTGCCGCAGTTATCGGCTTTGATGATGAAAGCAGCTCCGACAGTACGGAAGCTGTCAGAAGCTTTTTCAATAATATGAAGAATGTGGATATCGTTTCCGTTGATATAAGCGGCGTTCTGGGACTGCTTTTCAAGGGCTGGGATCGTGAGGACGTTAAGGAATCCCTTATCAGGCTGAGTGAAGCTCTTATGGGACGGGCGTTTATTGCCTTCGGCGGAAATGCTTCTTCTCCCGCCGAGATTTCCAGATCATATAATGAGGCTAAAAGCATTTATGCAAACAGGTTTATTTTCCGTCACTGCGGAGTTGCGGCTCCCGATCTTCTGAAATCCTCCCGTGTTGATGAAAATATTGATTTTGCCTCACAGATATATGCCTACATGGAGATTAACGATATCGAGAAGCTGAGCCGCACTCTGGATATGTTCATGGAATCCATGCAGACTATGGATAATACCCCCGAAAAGGCGAAGATAAGCTGCATTACCCTTGTAATGGATATCCGCTCGAAGATAGTCAGAAGCGCCTCGGACAAAAAGCCCGAAGCCCTTATTTCCGATGAATTTGTTTCCCGTATCAGCGGAATGACTATCCTGAAGGACATTATCGAGGAGATAAGAAAATGCCTTATCGGCGTGTCCGACGCCTGCTTCAGCAAGACCACCAAGAGCAATATGGAAAGGGTGGTCCAGTATATCAGGGCAAACTACAACCATGAGCTTCGCCTTGAAATGCTTGCAGGGATATTCGGCTATAACAGCGCATATCTGGGCAAGGTCTTTCATCAGTACACAGGCGAGAACTTCAACAATTACCTTGACGAGATTCGTATTTCCGAGGCGAAAAGGCTCCTTGCTGAGGAGGATTACAAGGTTTATGAGGTCGCCGAGATGGTCGGATATTCAAATATCAATTATTTCCACAACAAATTCAAGAAATATGTGGGAACAAGTCCGTTAAGCTACAAGAAGTCCTTCGGCAAAGATGAATGAGTGTTATATATAAAAATACATATACTCATGTATTTTTTATATTTCAAAAAATCGGCGTGATGTGATATCATAAAAATATATGCAGAAAGTGCTGATTTTCGGTGGAAATTGACGGATTATCAGTATTTATGTCCTGCTTATCTGTTCGTATTATTACACGAAAGGAAAGTGTGCAATGTATAAAATTGTCAGAAAAAAAGCTTTAAATCCTACCGTTACCCTTATGGATATCGAAGCTCCCGCAGTTGCCCGGAAGGCTGAGCCCGGTCAGTTCATCATCCTCAGAACCGATGAAAACGGCGAGAGGATACCCCTTACCGTTGCCGATTTCGACAGGGAAAAGGGTACTGTTACCATTATTTTTCAGATCGTCGGCGCTACTACCGAAAAGCTCAATCATATGAATGAGGGCGATTATTTACAGGATTTCGCAGGACCTCTCGGCAGAGCTACTCACACCGAAGGCCTTAAAAAGGTCGCTGTTGTTGGCGGCGGCGTTGGCTGCGCTATCGCTTATCCTGTGGCTAAGAAGCTTCACAGCGTGGGCTGCGAGGTACATTCCATCGTCGGCTTCAGAAGCAAGGACCTTGTTATCCTTGAGGACGAGTTCAGAGCCTGCTCGGACAAGCTTTGCATGATGACAGACGACGGCTCCTACGGCACAAAGGGTCTTGTTACAAATGCTCTCAAGGAGCTTATCGACAGCGGTGAGCAGTATGATGAGGTCATCGCTATCGGTCCTCTGATAATGATGAAGTTCGTTGCCGCTACTACTAAGGAATACGGCATCAAGACCGTTGTTTCCATGAATCCTATTATGATCGACGGCACGGGAATGTGCGGCGGCTGCCGTCTTACTGTGGGCGGAGAGACTAAGTTTGCCTGCGTTGACGGTCCCGAATTTGACGGTCATCTTGTTGATTTCGACGAGGCTATGGGACGTTCCACTATGTACAAGCCTTTTGAAAGAAAGAAGCACGAGGAAACCTGCAACTTATTCAAGGAGGTAAAGTGAAATGCCTAATATGTCTCTTAAAAAGAACCCCATGCCCTCTCAGGAGCCTGAGGTAAGAAACAAGAATTTCCTTGAGGTAGCTCTCGGATACACCGAAGAAATGGCTGTTGACGAGGCTCAGAGATGCCTTAACTGCAAGAATATGCCCTGTGTAAAGGGCTGCCCCGTTAATATCGACATTCCTGCATTTATTAAGGAGATCGCAAATAAGAATTTCGAGGGCGCTTACGGTATTATTTCCAAGTCAAGCTCTCTCCCCGCTGTTTGCGGAAGAGTTTGTCCCCAGGAGACTCAGTGCGAGGGCAAGTGCGTGAGAGGAATCAAGGGCGAGCCTGTGGGTATCGGCAGACTTGAGAGATTTGCTGCAGATTATCACAATGCAAATTTCAAGGGCAAGCCTGAAAAGCCTGATTCCAACGGCAAAAAGGTTGCTGTTATCGGTGCGGGTCCTGCGGGTCTTACCTGTGCGGGAGATCTTGCAAAGAAAGGCTATGACGTTACCGTTTATGAGGCGCTTCACCTTGCAGGCGGCGTTCTGGTTTACGGAATCCCCGAGTTCAGACTTCCCAAGAGCATTGTTCAGCGTGAGATAGATGGTCTGAGGGCTATCGGCGTACATATCGAGACTAATGTTATTGTCGGCAAGACCATTACCATTGACGAGCTTTTTGAGCAGGGCTTCAAGAGCGTATTTATCGGCTCGGGTGCAGGTCTGCCCAGATTTATGAATATCCCCGGCGAGAATCTCAAGGGCGTTTATTCCGCAAACGAGTTCCTCACAAGAGTTAACCTTATGAAGGCATACAAAGAGGGCAGCGACACTCCCGTTAAGGAGAATAAGAAGGTCGCTGTTGTAGGCGGCGGAAACGTTGCTATGGACGCTGCAAGATGTGCTTTGAGACTCGGTGCAGAAGAAGTTTACATCGTTTATCGCAGAGGCGAGGCAGAGCTTCCCGCAAGAGCGGAGGAGATCGAGCACGCTAAGGAAGAGGGCATTATCTTCAAGACCCTCACAAATCCCGTTGAGATCCTTGGCGACGAGAACAAGTTCGTAAGCGGCATCAAGTGCGTGTCCATGGAGCTTGGCGAGCCTGACGAATCGGGCAGACGCCGTCCCGTGGTAAAGGAAGGCTCCGAGCACGTTATTGATGTTGACTGCGTTGTAATGTCCATCGGTACATCTCCCAACCCCCTTATCAGAAACACCACTGAGGGACTTGAAACTAACAAGCACGGCTGTATCGTTGTTAAGGACGACAGCGGTCTTACCTCCCGCGAAGGCGTTTATGCAGGCGGTGACGCTGTAACGGGCGCTGCTACTGTTATCCTTGCAATGGGCGCAGGCAAATCTGCTGCTGAGGCTATTGACGAATATCTTTCCAAGTAAGATAATGAAAATGTTTTTCACCGTACCCGTTTTACGGGTGCGGTGAAGCTTTTTTGACCGTTCTAAGGAATAAAAGAGCGACATATCGGAATTTACAGAGTTGATGAAACACAAAGGGAGACGGAAAAAATATGATTGAACAAATTTTTAAATTAACACAAGGAAATGAAAAAACAGTTGAAAAGGTAATTATTGATGAAAATATACACTATATGCATATGATCTTGAATAAGGGTAAATGTCTGCCAGAGCATTTTTCAAATGCAAAAAATGTGTATATTACAGTTGTTCGCGGAACATTATCAGCGACTTTGAATGAACAGGAAACACATGAATATCAGGCAGGAACAGTATTAAAAGTTCCATTCCATACAAAAATGAACTTAAAAAATGTTTCTGAAGAAACGCTGGAGTTTATTGTTGTTAAAGCACCGGCGCCAAACTGCTAAATTCCAATATATCGTGCTGATTTTATTCGGCACAGGGCTTTGCCTCCGTCCGTATCATAATGCGACCTCGCCGCGGGGCATCTCCCGCAAATTTATTTTACAGGGAAGAAATCAGCCAATGAAAAAATTTATTATCAATTCAAACGACGCAGGGCAGAGGGTGGACAAATTCATTCAGAAAGCTGCTCCGAAGCTGCCTCAGAGTGCAATGTACAAGGGGATCCGCACGAAAAATATCAAGCTTAACCGCAAGCGCTGCGAGATATCAACACGTCTTTCCGAGGGAGATGTGCTTGAACTGTATCTGCCCGACGAGTTTTTCGAGGAGGAGGCTTCGGCGGAGAAATACGAATTTCTCAAGGCTCCCAAGGACATTTCTGTTATCTATGAGGACGAGAATATTATCCTCATTGACAAGAAAAACGGGCTTGTGGTGCACGAGGACAATGAGGGTTCGTCAGACACCCTTGTTAACCGAATGCAGCATTATCTTTACAGCAAAGGGGAGTATGACCCTGCTGACGAGAATAGCTTCACTCCCTCTCTGTGCAACAGGCTTGACAGGAATACGGGAGGAATAGTCATTGCCGCAAAAAATGCGGAGTCCCTGCGGATACTCAATCAGAAGATAAAGGACAGAGAGCTTGAAAAGAAGTATCTGTGCATTGTGGTGGGTGTGCCGCCGAAAAAATCCGATACAATGACCGCATATCTTTTTAAGGACAGCAAATCAAACACCGTTACCGTTTCGGACAAGAAAACCGACCGAAACAAGACTATTGTGACCAAATACAGGGTCTTGAAATCCGACGGGAGGCTGAGTCTTACTGAGGTGGAGCTGCTCACTGGGCGCACCCATCAGATAAGGGCGCACATGGCGTATATCGGCTGTCCGCTTCTGGGTGACGGAAAATACGGCAGCAACAAGGTTAACAGGAGCTATGGGATAAAAACTCAGGCGCTTTATTCCTACAAGCTGAAATTTGCCTTTTCCACCGATGGGGGATTACTCGAATATTTGAACGGCAGGGATTTTACCGTTCCAAAGGTGTGGTTTGAGGATATGTTTCTTGAGAAATAATGTTAACGAAGTGTTCATGAAATGTTAGTTGTAATATTATTAAATTGAACGTATAATAAATGTTAGACTTCTAACCGATAGATGTCTAACATTTTTACTTTTCTGTAGGGAGGCGGTAATTTGAACGGCTCAGGGGAAGAATTTGATGAAAAGGAGGAGCATATCGGCAAATATGTCAACAGACTTTCAAAGGATCTTCGTTACTCGATAAACGGCTACCTGCTTGAAAAGGGCTACAGTATGACGGGGGAGCAGTGCAGGATACTGGGATTTATCCGTTTCTGCAATGATAACGGCAGCTGTGTTTATCAGAAGGATATCGAGAACAGCTTCGGGATAAAGCGTTCATCGGTGGCAAGTATCCTCTCTAATATGGAAAAGGGCGGATATATTATCCGGGAGGTTGACAGCACCGACGCTCGGATAAAAAAAGTTATCCTTACCGAAAACGGTCAGAAATTACAGCGGGAAATGGGACTTACTATTGATATGATGGAAGGTATTATTACCCGAAATATGTCGGATAAGGAGAAAAAGGAGCTTATCAGGCTCATTAGGCTTGCAATTTCCAATATCGAGGACTCGGGACTTCTCGGGGATCACTGCGGAAAGAGCAAGGAAAAATTCAAAGAAAAGGAGACTTCCGAAAAATGTTGAAAAAACTGCTGTCCTGCGTGGGAGAGTATAAAAAATATGCGATACTGACTCCCATTGTAATGCTCGGCGAAGTAATTATGGAGGTTCTGATACCGCTGGTCATGGCGTGTATCGTGGATTACGGTATCGGCAAAGGCGATATTTCCTATACCGTTAAAATGGGTCTGCTGATGGCTCTTATGGCAATATTCTCTCTTGCCTGCGGCGCTCTGGGAGGAAAATTTGCTGCTATGGCAGGCATGGGCTTTGCTAAGAATGTGAGAAAAAAGCTTTTTGACAAGGTGCAGGATTTTTCCTTCTCAAATGTGGATAAATTCTCCACAGCCTCTCTTGTAACAAGGCTCACCACAGATGTTACAAACGTGCAGAACACCTTTATGATGGTCATCAGAATGGCTGTCCGCTCGCCCTTCATGCTTATTTTTGCGCTTATCATGGCTATTTCCATCAACGCAAAGCTGGCAATGGTGTTCCTTATCGCAATACCCGTTCTGGCAGCTGCCATGATACTCATAACCACAACCGCATTCCCCAGATTTGAAAAAATGCTCTCCAAGTATGACGCACTTAACTCTCGTGTTCAGGAAAATCTCATCGGAATAAGAGTTGTCAAGGCATTTGTCAGAGAGAAATTTGAGGGGGAAAAGTTCGTCGCTTCGGCTGACGATGTCCGTGCGGCTCAGGTCAAGGCGGAAAAGGTAGTAATTCTCGGTCAGCCTCTTATGCAGATATCCATGTATGCCTGCATCGTTGCGGTGATTTATTTCGGCGGAAATATGGTCATCGGCGGAAGTATGAAGATAGGTCAGCTTTCAAGCTTCATCACATACATTACTCAGATACTTATGTCTCTGATGATGCTCTCAATGATTTTTGTGATGACTACCATTTCGATGGCGTCCATGCACAGAATCGTGGAGATATTTGACGAGGTTCCCGATATCGCTGATGACAATGCAGACCCTGCTCTTCTTCCCGAGGACGGAAGCATTGTATTCGATAATGTATCCTTCAGCTATTCAAAGGATAAGGATAATCTGAATCTGAGCAATATAGATCTAAGCATAAAGTCGGGCGAGACTATCGGAATTATCGGCGGAACAGGCTCGGCGAAATCCACCCTTGTTCAGCTTATCCCAAGGCTTTACGACGTTACCGACGGAAGGATCCTGGTGGGCGGTCATGATGTCAGGGATTACAAGATAGACAATCTCAGAAACGAGGTCGCAATGGTTCTCCAGAAAAACGTCCTTTTCTCGGGCACTATCAAGGACAATCTCCGCTGGGGAAATGAAAATGCCACAGACGAGGAAATTATCGAGGCTTGCAGACAGGCGCAGGCTCATGACTTCGTTATGAGCTTCCCCGACGGATATGACACCGATCTGGGACAGGGCGGCGTTAACGTTTCGGGAGGTCAGAAGCAGAGGCTTTGTATCGCAAGAGCGCTGCTCAAAAAGCCTAAGATAGTTATTCTGGACGATTCCACCAGCGCTGTGGATACCGCCACAGACGCAAAGATACGTCAGGCGTTCAGAACGGAGCTTTCCGATACCACAACTATCATAATCGCCCAGCGTATTTCATCGGTTGCCGAGGCAGACAGGATAATCGTTCTCGATGACGGTAAGATCGACGCCTTCGACACCCATGAGAATCTCCTGAAATATAATAAGATCTATCTCGAGGTTTACAATTCACAGAAGAAAGGAGCTGAAGAATAATGCCTCCACGCAAGCCTATACCCTTTCAGAAGCCGAATAATCCTGCGGCGACCTTTAAGAGAATACTGAGCTATGCTTCGGAATACAAGGGACTTCTGGCGCTGGTAGTTGTATTCATCATTTTCAGTTCTCTTGCAAATATCATCGGAACATCGTTTTTGCAGGTTATCATTGATGATTATCTGATGCCGATGATCGGCAATAAGGACGAGATCCTGTTCGGTCAGTTCGTCGGGAAGCTTATCCAGATGGCATTTGTTTATGCGGTCGGCGCACTCTGCACCTTTGCATATGCAAGGATAATGCTCGCTGTTTCCACAAAAACTCTTTTCAATCTCAGAAAAGAGCTTTTCACCCACATGGAAACTCTCCCCATCAAATACTTCGACACCCATACCCACGGCGATCTTATGAGCCGATATACAAATGATACCGACACCATCCGTGAGATGCTTTCCAATTCCATTGCAAGCTTTATTTCATCAACAGTGACCGTTGCGGGCGTTTTTGTGATGATGGTATATTACAGCTGGCAGCTGACTCTTATTGTTATCGCAATGCTTTTCCTTCTCCTGTTTATTACGGGAAAGATCGGCTCCCAGAGCGGAAAATTTTTCAAGGAGCAGCAAAAGGAAATAGGCGCTGTTAACGGATATATCGAGGAAATGATCGACGGTCAGAAGGTCGTCAAGGTATTCGTTCACGAGAAAAAGTCCAAGGAGGAGTTTGACAAGCTTAATTCCGCTCTCTGCGAGGCTTCCACCAAGGCAAACACCTTTGCAAATATCATGGGACCCGTTAACAATAACCTTGCCCACATTCAGTATGCAATTCTTGCGGTTGCGGGAAGTATTCTGGCAATTCTGGGAGTCAATTCCTTCAGCGGAGTTATCACTGTGGGAACAGTTGTGGTATTCCTGCAGTTTTCCAGGAATTTCTCAATGCCTATCGCACAGGTCGCTCAGCAGTTTAATGCAGTGCTTTCCGCACTGGCAGGTGCAGAGCGGATATTCGGACTTATTGATGAAAAGTCCGAAACGGACGACGGCTATGTTACTCTTGTAAATGCCGAGATAAAGCCCGACGGAACCATCGTTGAAAGCGAAAAGAGAACGGGCGTATGGGCATGGAAGCATCCTCATAAGGCTGACGGAACTGTTACCTACACCAAGGTTGAGGGCAGAGTTGAATTTGACGATGTTACCTTTGGATATGAGGAGAACAAGACTGTATTAAACGGCGTTTCGCTTTATGCAAAGCCCGGTCAGAAGATAGCATTTGTGGGCTCCACAGGTGCAGGCAAGACTACTATAACCAATCTGATAAACCGCTTCTATGATGTTCCCGACGGAAAGATCCGATATGACGGCATTAACATCAACAAGATCAAAAAGGACGATCTCAGGCGTTCACTGTCAATGGTTTTGCAGGATACTCATCTTTTTACAGGCACAGTTATGGATAATATCCGCTATGGCAAGACCGACGCCACCGATGATGAGGTCATTGCAGCTGCAAAGCTTGCAAATGCAGATTCATTTATCAGACATCTTCCCGAGGGCTATAACACAATGCTCACATCTGACGGAGCAAACCTTTCGCAGGGACAGAGGCAGCTTCTTGCCATTGCCCGTGCGGCGGTTGCAGACCCTCCTGTTCTGATACTCGACGAGGCGACCTCCTCCATTGATACAAGAACCGAGGCTCTCATTGAAAAGGGCATGGACAGCCTGATGAAGGGCAGAACGGTATTTGTTATCGCCCACAGGCTTTCCACCGTAAGAAACTCCAATGCCATAATGGTTCTCGAGCACGGCAGGATCATCGAGCGGGGAGATCACGACACGCTTATTGCCGACAAGGGCAAGTATTATCAGCTTTATACGGGTATGTTTGAGCTGAGCTGATTTACCTGATAAATACAAATATGGCTGTACCCTTTCCGAAACGGAAGGAGTACAGCCATTTTTTTTATTTCAGATCAAAATAAGCGTATTTCACAAAGCCATCGGCATCCTTGAGCTGAATTGAGTATCTGCCCTTTTTAAGGTCCGAAAGGTTGTAATAATCGCTGAGATAAAAGCTTTTGTCCCATTTCGTCATTGCGGGAACGGTAAGCTCGGTGTCAAGCTTCTTCCCTTTTTTAAGTTCCAGTTTTTTCCATTTGTTGCCGCTTAAACGGTAGAGATCGCCGTAATTTTTAAGCTGCACCGTTCTGTCGGTATCGTTTATAACGGTAATGGTTATCTGCTTCAGACGGGGGCTTTTTGTTTCAAACTGCACTGCGGAACATTCATAGGGAGCGATAAGCTTGAAATCGCAGGAAAGACCCTCTCCCACCACAGCACGGTATTTTCCCGTTTTCAGTGAGGAAACGCTGTATCTGCTGAGGTCAAGCTTTGCAGTCACAGTACTTCCCGCAGCAGCCTGATATGAGGAGAGCGTATTGCTTTTGTCTTTTGGGCTCACCTTTTCCCATTGACCGCTCGGCTCGTTTTTATAATAAAGCATGACAGATTCGGAACGGTAGATCTCAGAGGGCTTGTTTACCTTAACGGTAAGGCTTATTTCTGAGGTGTCTGCAAGGTAATATTCGTTTTGTGGAGCAGTAACCTCCACGCCCTCAATGACATTGAACTCGCAGTATTTCGTGATTGATCTTCCGTCAGAATAAATTGGTATTTTAACACGGTATAACCCCGATTCCAGACCAAGCTTATAATCCTCGGGGGTGAAGCTGAGAGCTACAGATTGGGTGCTTGAGCCGTACTGACTGCTTTTTCCAAGAGTATAGGCTATTTCGGGAACGCTGAAGCTGCTGTCGGGCTTCACCTTGTACCATTTTCCGTTCTTGAAGCGGTGAAGCTCGTAAATATTTCCGAGAATAGCTTCGGAGCCGATATTATCCGTTGAAACAGTGAAGCAAATGCTTTCACGCTTTCCTGTGACTACTGAGCTTTTGTCAGCATTAACGGTAAAAGATGTCTTATCCTTTTTCAGCGCTCCTGTTGAGGTGAAATAGTAGGTCTTTCCGTCAATTTCAGTAATGCCCACAGCTGCGGAGCCGTCGGGATAGAAATAGTAGGTCTGTCCTCCCGTTTTAAGCCAGCCGTCTCTGTAAAGGATGCCGTTGTCATAAAAATGCATGGTCTGACCCTTTTTGCAAAGACCTGTGTATATCCCGATGTAATTTCCGTCGCCGTCAAATTTATACGCAACTCCGTCTATCACATATATTCCTTTG
The DNA here is from genome assembly GCA_022787085.1 of Oscillospiraceae bacterium. Classification (GTDB taxonomy): domain Bacteria; phylum Bacillota; class Clostridia; order Oscillospirales; family Ruminococcaceae; genus Huintestinicola. The sequence continues at coordinate 32,467 of JALFVE010000006.1, forward strand.
GCATATTCATCGTTTTCCATGAAATATTTTTTATTGCCGTTTGACTCCTGCCAGCCGTATTCTGCGGCAGAAACCTGCGGCACAGCTCCTGCTGTGATAACTGCGGCTGCGGCGAGAGCTATGAGCTTCACTTTTTTTGTAATCATGAATCATTCCGCCTTTCTGTAATTATATAATCATATTATAGCAGATAATCCGGGATGATTCAAGGGAAATGGCAAAGCTGTAACCGATTGTTGTTAAATTTGATTTTTCAGGAAATATATCCCAGGAATTTAACAATAAATATCCAGAAGGTCAGTGTGACTGATGACAGCAGGGTAGTGGCAGCAATTACGCTGGAGGTCAGAACGCCGTCATTTTTCATATTCTTTGCCATGATATAGCAAGAGGGAGTGGTGGGGGAGCCCAGCATTATCACAAGGGCAAGGAGAGCTTCGTTCCGAAATCCCATCATTATCGCTGCTGTAAGGAATACAAGTGGCATTGCTATAAGCTTGATGGCGCAGCAGACTGCGGTGGGCTTCAGCTTTGCGATCGCTTTTTTGCCCTCAAAGGAGGCGCCTATAACTATGAGCGAAAGGGGCGTTGCTATTATGGAGAGATTGTTCAGCGTTTTTTCGATGATAGGCGGGATATAGCTGTAAATATTCAGCAGAGAGCCGATACATCCTGCGATTATTCCCAGTATGATGGGATTTGTTATCATTCCCACAGCTGCCTTTTTCAGCTTGCTTTTCTTGTCGGGGTCATTGCGTGAGTCTTCGGCTTCAAAGGTGAGGACGGTCACGGCACAGATATTATAAAGGGGCACACAGCCGATTATTATCATGGGTATAAGCCCTGTTCCGCCGTAGATATTCTGCATGAAGGCAAAGCCCATTACCGCTACAGAGCTTCTGTAGGACGCCTGAACAAAGGCGCCTGTGATAGATCTGTCCTTGATAAACAGTCTTGCGCATATCCATATGACTGCAAAGGCGATTATGGTTATCACAGCGCTGTAAATAACAAGTCTGCCGTTAAAGGTGGTGATGATATTCTCCTTTGCCAGATCGCTGAAAACCATTATGGGCAGGCAGACATTGAAAATGAATTTATTGCAGGAGGGAACGAAGCCCTCCTTGAACATTCCCATGCGGTTGAAAATATATCCCGCAAGGATAACCAGGAAAACGGGCATTGTGGCGTTGAGGCTGTAAATCAGATTGTTCATTTCAGATGTTCCTTTTCGGAAAAAGTATCAATGACCGCTCCGAGCGGAACGGTCATTGGGAAAGACTGTTAAAGAGTAACGTCAACGAAGGAATTTGATGTAACTGTGGTCGTTGCTGACGTGCTGTCGTTATAGGTGGGGTCGGGAACGAGGATCGCCGTGATAGTGGTATCGGCTGTAATATAGGAGCCGTTGCCCTCCCAGCCTAAGAAGGTGAAGCCGGGAACAGCCACATTCGGAAGGACTGCGCTTCCTCCGAAGGGAACAGACTGAGTGGTGCTCTGACCGTTTACCACAACGGTAACGGTGAAGGACTGAACGGAAGTATCCGAAGCAGAGGAATTGTCAAAGGGATTTTCATAATCGGGAGCGGAGGTCTGGGATTCGGTGGAGGAGCTGTCGTCCTCAAAGATAGCGGTAATATTTGTTTCCTCGGTAATGTTGTTGAAATCGCCGTCCCAGCCGATGAACTTCTTGCCGGGTATCTCCGGAACGGAGGGCTGAGAAGCATTTCCGCCGTATTCAACCTCCTGAACGATAACCTCGTCCTCAATGAAGATGTAAACGGAGATAAACTGAGGCTCGGGAGCTTCCGTTTCTGTGGGCGCTGCAGTGGTTGTGGTCTGAGGTGCGGCAGTTGTGGTCTGAGGCGCAGCGGTTGTGGTGTAGGGAGTGGTTGTGGTAACGGGAGCTGTTGTTGTGAAGGGCGTTGTGGTGGTAGTTTCCTCGGTTTCAGTTTCAGGAGGGGTGGTCTCGGTGGGAGTGGTTTCGGTCTCGGTGGGAGCTTCCGTCTCTGTTGGTGTTGTTTCGGTGATATCGGGAGCGGAGGGCATTTCCTCGGGAGCGCTGTCATATGCCGCCTTTATCTCCTCGGCGGAGAATGCCAGCTCTCCGAAGGTGGAGGCTGTGAAAAGCTCACGGAGGGTCGATGCGCTGTAATCGGAAAGAACTGCGGGAACATTCAGACTGTCAAAGGAAGGAGTTGCTCCGCTGATAACCACCGATGTTCTTCCGCTGCCTAATATCTCGGGAGAGGGGGACTGGAGCTTATAGCCGTTCCTGTCCACCAGATTGCCCATAGTATCGTAAAGAGTGACCTCGGAATTTCCGCCGAAGGAGGCTGCTTTTGTCAGTGCCTCTGTTTCGCTGAGCTCGTAGGCAACTCGCATTACTGTGCTTTTTGTGACATAGGAGGAGCTTTCGGTTCGTACGATGACATTTGCGGGACAGTCGGTAAGAGAGCTTACGAAAACAGCGCCTCTGTTAAGGAAAAGCTCGCTGTCAGACTTACCGTTAAAATCGCTTGTAACAAAAACCTGTGTGGATGGCTCAAGAACAATGTAATTTTCGTCATTTGCGTTTTTTCTTGAGCGGTAAACAAGACGGCAGGAGCCTCCTTCATTTACGGTGATGATATTGCCGTTTGAAAGCTTAGTATCGGCAGCTGCGGGAGATGTGGCTCCATCGTCCGCAGTGCTGAGCTGAACGTCTCCCGAAACGGCGGATATGTACAGACCGCTTCCCGCATTGCCCATATTAAGAATAATAATTGTGGCAATGACGGCGACAAGTGCGATAGCACCTGTAATAATGGCTGTTTTATAGGTTCTCATAAGATTTATCCTTTCTGCTGCCGCTTTACGAGGACAGAGCGGCTGAATTTATGATCTCCCACCAGGGGATGGTTGATACGGGAACTGTAGTTTCGGATGTCTCCGTCAGGGATGTTGTCTGATCGGTGCTTTCCGAGGGCGTAATTGCCGATGGTGCTGATGTGACCGGAGCTGCGGGCTTTATCACAGGGATAGCCGTGGTCTGCTCCTCGGTGACGGAGGGGGGAGATGTGACCGCAGGCAGCTCTGTTGTCTCAGCGGGAGCCGTAGTCACGTTATATATCCTTGTGGTGGTCTCCGCCACAGAAATCGGCGTGGTTCCCGTTGTGGTTACGGGAGTGGTCTCTGTGGGCGGCAGGGTCGTCTCAGATGCAGTGGGAGATGTGATGACCGCTGTCTCGAAATTTGTTTCTGAGCTGATCTCTGTTTCTGCGGGCGGGGCAGTCTCGGAGGGGAGCTGCTGTGAAGGAGCAGTCTGCTCCGTCATGGAACCGCCCGATATTCCCATTGCATTCTGATATGCATTGTTCAGGGAGGAAAGGGAATATTCAATAGGACGCTCTGCGGATATCCTGAGATAGGCTTTCAGCGTGGGGATGCTCAGAGAGAAAAGGTCTGTATCGCAGTTCAGGTATTCAAACCTTGTCAGGTCTGCGCAGGTGATAAGTCTGGCGCTTTTTCCCGCCGCAAGGAGCATTAGCTGATCGGCAGGAGAGGCATTATCGTCATACAGCTGGATATTCACCGCACCGTCGGCACATTCCACCTCAGTGAGCTTGACAGCGTTATGACCGCCGTAGGAATCAAGATAGGTGAACTCTGTGCGGAAAACTGTTCCCGCAGCGGATACCACCGAATTGGGGGTACGGACCTCAAAGGCGGAATTTTTCGGGAGCTTTGAGTCTATACGGCAGATAGCCGACCCCTCGGAGATATTCACAACGATGCTTCCCTTTTCCGCCCTGTCGGTGAAATTGACGTAAAGAGTGGAATCAGGCTCTATGTAAATGAATTTGTCCTTATCCACCGAAAGCTTTACCTCGCCGTCGGAGGAGGTGATTATCACATCGCCGCTTTCAAGCTCGGCATTCTTGTTTGCGGGTATCTGACCGTCGTTTTTTAGAATAAAGGCGCTGCCTGTGATATCCTTTACGACGAGCCGTCTGTCTGTGCTTCCCGAGCTTGCAAGGGTGAATACTATTAAAATAAGGATCAGTGACACTGCGCTGATGGCTGCGATCACCAGCACGAGTGCGTGTTCTGTGAGGAATTGAATAAGCTTTTTCATTACTGCAATCATTTCCTTTGATGATCGGGATTTTATACTTTTTCTTATTATAGCACAGGTTATGAGATTTGTCAAACCTGATTTATTCTTTTTCGACAATTGGTAAAAATACAGAAAGGTAATTGACTTCTGAAAAAAAATTTGGTATAATAATTATTGTATAAATGTCATATCAGTGCCTTGGGGAAAGGTCTTTTTATGATGAAAGGAATGGATGAAATGGATTTGAGTATCAGAAAAACATTTGCGGTGTTTGTCTCAGCCTTGATTATGATGCTGGGCTTGACGGTGCTGCTTGCTGCGCCTGTCAGTGCGGCTCAGAAGGTGGGACTCAGCAAGACCTCTGTCACCCTTGAAGTGGGACAGACTACCACCCTGAAGCTCAACGGAGTGTCAGGCGGCACGGTAACATGGTCAATGTCAGACAAAAGCATTGCCAAGTATTCCAAGGGCGGCAAGGTTACTGCCGTCAGCGAGGGAACTGCTTATATTTACGCAAAATACAACGGCAAGAAGTACAAATGCAAGGTAACTGTAGTTCCTGCTGAGAAGGAAGCTATTGAAGTAAATGACGAAAGCACTGTCAGAGTAAAAAAGGGCGGCACCGTCAAGGTCTATATCTATACCGACGTCAGCTCAATGACGGTAGGCTGCTCGGATGAAAGCGTATGCTCATTCACGGGAGCCGCACTGAGCGACGGCAGCGGTTATCGACTTACATTAAAGGGCAAGAAAAACGGTACTGCTGCGATAATGCTTTACGATTCCTATAATTCAAGCAATAATATGACATTTGATGTTCAGGTGGGCTCTGTTTCGGATGATACAGTTTATATGAATTTCGGCAGCGCACCATTAATATTTGCAGAAGCAGACGGCTTTATCTTTGCCGGTACATGGGGCGGCGACGGCAGCTCGGCAAATGAATCGGAGAATACAAGCTCCTCCGCTTCTGCCGTTGACGAGGTCATTGAGCTTATCAACAAGGAGCGTGCTGCTGCAGGCAAGAGCGCACTGAAGAAAAATGACGAGCTTTGCAAAAACGCTCAGCTCCGTGCGTCCGAGATAGGCGGATATTTTTCTCACACCCGTCCCGACGGCACAGATTGTTTCACTGCAATCACCGTTCCTTACGGCTATGCGGGTGAGAATATCGCAAAGGGTCAGCGCAATGCGGAGGAGGTCATGGATTGCTGGATGAATTCCTCGGGACATAAGAAAAATATCCTTTCCTCCAATTACACCTCTGTGGGTGTAGGCTACGATCCCTCGACAAATTCCTGGGTGCAGATATTTATTTCCGAATAAGTTTTATACAGGAGGCTTTGCTTTGAGTAGTTTCAGCAGCTATTCCGCAGCGGACAGGAAAAAAATGGTTTTACTCCTGCTGTGGCTCATATCAGGGGTCGGAATGATTATTGTGGGGATCATGGCGCTTATCCGCCGAAAAGAGGCGATCGGCGCAATATCGGGATTTCTTGGGGTGTGCGCTCTGATAACGGGTATTATCACGCTTATTCTGAGGATATCTCAGGTTAAAAGGCTGGGAAAGAGAAATATCGGTCTTGATATCCTTATTTGGATCGCTCTGGGAATCCTGCTGCTTAATACGGGTATCCTGCAGAGGCTGGGCAAGCTTGCCTTCGTCATTTTCGGCGTGGTGCTGATCTGCGAGGGAGTAAGAGCATTCATTGCCTGTCAGAAAAACAAGGAGGAAAAGGACTGGTACATTCCTCGTATCATCTTTTCCGTGGGATTTGTGATACTGGGCGTGATAGTGCTTGTCAATGCCGAGGCGATATTCACAAACCTGACCGCTTTTGCTGTGGGAATATTTTTCATTATTCACGGAACAGAGCTTCTCTATGAATGGATAGGCAGAGCAAAGCATTTCTATTATTTCAGAGGAACAGAGTGAAAGGAAAATCCTGCTGATGGGCGCAAAGGGCATTATTTTTGATATGGACGGTCTTATGATTGATTCGGAACGGATCATAAACCGTGCTGTGGTGAGAGCGGGCAGGGAAATGGGGCTTGCGGACATTGAAAGCGTGAGCCTCAGGACCATCGGAACAAGCAATGCCCGCACCCGTGAGATATATTCATCGGTTTACGGAGAGGATTTCGGCTTTGAACGCCTTATGGACCTAAAGCACAGGTATATCGACGAGATCATCGGCGACGGTGGATTCCCGCCGAAGGAGGGTATTCACGAGATACTTGAATATGTTTCGGGAAAGGGATATATTGTTGCCGTCGGCTCTTCAACCAGAGAATGGGCGGTGAAGGAATTTCTCGGTAAGATCGGCGTTCTCGGGTATTTTAAGATATTTGTCTGCGGCGATATGGGGCTAAGAAGCAAGCCTTATCCCGATATTTTCCTTGCCTGTGCCGAGAAAATGGGAATACCTCCCGAGGAATGTTTCGTTCTCGAGGATTCCCCCAACGGCATAAGGGCAGCCTTTTCGGCGGGCATGAAGCCTGTGATGATTCCCGACATGATAGCTCCCGAGGAGGATATCATGCCGATGCTTTATGCACTTAAAGGGTCGCTGACAGAAGCAATGGAGCTGTTCTGATGATTTTTGGGGAGGTCGTTGGCTTGAGCGTTTTTTCGGGTATCAAGGGATTTATTTTTGACCTGGACGGCACAATTGTCGATTCAAACGGCGTTTGGGAGAAGATAGACAGGAAGCTGATGGAGAAAAATCATATCATGATCTCCGACAGGGAGCTTCATGCCGCTGCGGCAATGACATATGAGGAGGTTCTTGAGTTTTTTCACTCAAAGGGGCTTTGCTATTCGCTGGAGCAGCTGAGATCGGAAATCAATGCTCTTGCCGAATCAGAATACCGTTATAATATTTTTCTCAAGGACTGTGCAGAGGAGGCTTTGCGGCTTATAAAGTCAAGGGGCGGCAGGATCGCTCTTGCAACTGCTTCCCCGAGAAGATTATATGAGCCTGTTCTGCGGAGAAACTGCATTTACAGCCTTTTTGACGCATTTATCACCACCGATGAGGTGGGAGCAGACAAGGATCACCCCGATATTTATCTGAAAGCGGCGGAGATGATCGGCGTTCCTCCTTGGGAATGTGCTGTTTTTGAGGACGTATTAAAGGGGATCGTCAGCGCAGGAAATGCGGGAATGGTCACTGCGGCGGTTTACGATGAATATTCCTCGGAGGACTTTGTGACCATGAAGCAGATCGCAGATGTTTTTCTTCTGAGCTTCCGTGACCTGCTGCCAATGCTCCTATCATAATTTTACGGAAGGAATGTTTGCATTTGAGAAGATTATTCAAGGCTGCGGTTTCTTTTTTTGCCGCTTCTGTTATCGCAGTCTGCCTTTCTGCGGGCGCATCCGCTTATGCCGGAAACGAGGTTTATAAATTGTATGGCTTCGATAAAAATGAGATATCTCTTGCCAAGCTTATCAAAAGCACTCTGGAGAATTTTGTGGAGGAGGAAGTGGATATCTCAAAATATAATGTGAGCTATGACGAGTTCGAGGAAATTTTCGCCGCAGTCATGCTTAACGAGCCGACGCTTCATTATGTTGACTGCACGCAGGTGTCGCTGTCCTATAAGACAACGGACCATATTATGAAATTCAAGCCCCTTTATCACTGCACATTTTTTGAGCTTGATGAAAGAAACGAAATGATTGAGAAATTCTCAAAATCCGTTATGAGCGGAGTTAAAAGCCGCTGGAGCGACGAGGAGAAGATACTTTACATTCACGACTGCCTTGCCGCTCATATCACATATTATAATGGGGATGATGTGAAATACGGCAGGAATATCTATGACGCATTTGCGGAGGGATCCTCGGTGTGCGTGGGCTATTCGCTGGGCTTTCAGTATTTCATGGATAAGCTGGGGATACCCTGTGTGAACGTTACGACTCCCGACCATATCTGGAACATGGTCTGCGTTGACGGGCAATGGTATCATGTGGACATTACATGGGACGATTCCGTGGAGGTCACACAAAACACAGTGTTCCATGATTCGCTGCTCCAGAGCGAAGAGAGCATGACGGAAAACAACGGTCATGACATAGCGGACAAGGCGATGGAAGCGGATGACAGCTTTTTTGCCAACGCTTTCTGGACGGAATCCTCCTCTGTTATCAGATACCTGAACGGCTACTGGTATTACACAAATCTCGAGGGCTTGAACAGATACAGCTTTGAAACCGGGGAAAGCAAGCTCATTTATTCCATTGATGACGTCTGGTACTCGGGAAAAGACAGCGTCTGGAAGACATCCTTTTCCCGCACTGCAGTAAGCGGCAAAAGCATTTATTTCAACAGCGCAGATACCATTTACAGATACGATACATCAAAGAATAAGGTCTATAAGGTCTATTCTCCGAAGCTCAGCGGGGGCGAGCAGATATTCGATATCTATATTTCGGGCAGCAAGCTGGTATTCGGAACAGGTTCGGGCAGCGAGCCTGTAAAAACAAAAAGAGCTATCCGTCTCAAGGCTTCTTAATGGGACATTCGGGGGATAGCAGGAAGGGTCGTGTTTATTTTCTATGGATAAGAGATTTGCGGTGCTTATTGACGCAGACAATGTTTCGGAAAAATACATCAAGCCGATTTTAGATGAGCTTTCAAATGACGGTATCATTACCTACAAGCGTATTTACGGGGACTGGACCCGTCCCGCTCTGGGGTCGTGGAAGCAGGTGCTTCTGAATCACAGCATCACGCCCATTCAGCAGTACAGCTACACAACGGGCAAGAACGCAACGGATTCGGCTATGATAATCGACGCCATGGATATTCTCTACTCGGGAAATGCGGACGGCTTCTGCATAGTGTCCAGCGACAGCGATTTTACCCGTCTGGCGGCAAGGCTCAGAGAATCGGGAAAATACGTTATCGGCATGGGTGAGAAGAAAACTCCCACCCCATTTATTTCCGCCTGCAACAGGTTCGTTTATCTGGAGATACTTGCTCAGGGTGATAATTCCGAAAGCCCCGAAAATACGGAGGCTGCCGAGCCTGAGAAGGAGAAAAACGGTGAGCCCGAGCATGAGGTCTTAAAGGTGAAAACCATTCGTTCAGCCATATGCGCAATTATATCCGAGGTTTCCGACGATGACGGCTGGGCTTCCCTCAGCGAGGTGGGAAATATCCTTCTGAAGCGATATCCCAGCTTTGACGTGCGCAGCTTCGGCTTTCAGAAGCTGACTCCCTTTATCAAATCCATGGGTATTTTTGAGGTTTACTCCATTCCCTCGGAAAAGGGCAATGTTAAGGTAATATACATTCGCAGAAAAAATAACTGAGAAGGGCGGTTTTTTAAAGTGCAGTACACAATCAGATCGGACAAGCTTACAGCGGTGATCGACAGCTTCGGCGGCGAGCTTCACTCCTTAAAGGACAAGGCGGGAAATGAATATATCTGGACTGCGGAGGATGTGTGGAAGCGTCATGCGCCGCTGCTTTTTCCGTTTGTATGCAATACGAAAAGCAAGAAATATACGGTCAACGGCAGTGAATACGCTCTGTCAAACCATGGCTTTGCCAGAGATACGGAGTTTATAAAATCCTTTTCTGAGGAAAGCATTGTAGAGCTTTCTATCAGCTCCGATGCAGGGACAAAGGCAAAATATCCCTTTGATCTGGATTTTTCCGTTACATATTCCCTTGACGGAAACAAGCTGACCGTCGCTATGAAGGCGGTTAACACGGGGGATTCGGATATGCCGTTTTTCATGGGAGGTCATCCCGGATTTCTCTGTCCCTTTGAGTGCGATAAGGACAGCAGCTTCGAGGATTACGATGTTATCTATGAAAAGAACGAAACCATTACTCAGGAGGATTTCGGTGTTACCGTTCTCGAAAACGGAAACAAGGTCCCTGTGAGCAGAGAGCTTTTCAGAAATGACGTTTTCCTCAAAGATAAGCCAGCTTCCTCATGGGTTGCTCTTGTGAGCAGAAAGAGCGGAAAAACGGTAAAAGTAAGCTATGATAATTCGGGCTGCATTGCAGTGTGGTCCCCCTACGATGACAGGGGACATTTCGTCTGCCTCGAGCCATGGACAAGTGCGCCCGTTTACTGCTGCGATACCGAGGAGCTGACCCGAATGCCCCATGCAAAACACATTGCTCCCGGCGAAAGCTTTACATTCACCTTTACAATTGAGATATTATAATCAAATAATTCCTCGGCTCTCTCCGATACTTTCGGAGGGAGCTTTTTTTGTGTAATAATCAATTGTGTGATTTTTTACACAGATAATATGATATGATATATATAATAGAAAAAATATAATATATTACAATTTGTTTTAAAATTCCTATTTTTCGTCATATTGTGGTATAATGTTTGGAAGGAGGGATGATTAATTGGATATTCTGGCTCATGTGAACGATGATGGAAGAAAACAGACTCTGGAAGAGCATCTTAACGGAGTGGCGGAACTGGCAAAGGGATTTGCCATATCAGAACTGAAAACGGCTGCAGAATATCTCGGACTTATTCACGATATCGGAAAATGCCGTCCCAATTTCCAAAGAAGGCTTTCGGGGGATAATATCCGCTGCGAGCACGCCTGCTGCGGAGCACAGGAGATCATTTCAGGAAATAAGAAAAACGCCTTGGCATATCTCCTTGCATACTGCGCAGCGGGGCATCATTCGGGACTTCAGAACGGCGGAGCAAAAAACGATCCCGAGGATGAAGGCACACTGCATTCCGCACTGAACAAGAAAGCGGGGGATTACCTTCCGCAAGGTGAGCGTTTCAGGGTGAGCCTGCCCGATCTGAACGGACTGGATAGGCTGATTTCCGAGGGTGCGGAGAATATGCCTGAAATATTGGAGCGGGCAGCATTTTTCACAAGATATCTGTTTTCCTGCCTGACAGACGCAGATTTTCTCGATACGGAAAATTTCTGCGATTCGAATACTGACAGGGAGATAAAAGGGGATTTCTCTGAGGCTCTCCGACTTGTTTCGGGAAAAATTCAAGGCTTTATTGCGGATACCGATGTGAAAAGGGCAAGAAAAAGCCTTCAGCAGCAGGCAATGGACGGCTGCGGCAGTGAAGGTGTACATATTCTCAATATGCCCACGGGAAGCGGCAAGTTATCACAACTTCCTAATGTGTCTAAAATAGATGCAATGGCTCACAAAGTCCCTATTATAGCTGTTTCTTAACACGAAATCAGTTGTGGAATTCATCGTGTAAAATTAGACACGTTTTATATGAATATAATATGAACAGGCAGAGGCATAGCAGTCTCTTTTTTTATGGTTTCAATTATGTAGATAAATATTGACATATATCGAAAAATATTGTATAATAAAAATATCAAAAATATTATTGGAGGCACACTAATGATAACTGGTAGTCTTAAAAACAAAATCAATTCAATTTGGCAGGATTTTTATAATGAAAATATGGCACAGACATCTGAAATAGTAAATCAGCTTACAACCCTTATGTTTATAAAGATGCTTGATGATAAGCAGAATGCTGTAGAGGCCCAAGCGTCTATTATAGGTATTGAAGCCCCTCAGAGTGAGCTGACCTTTAAAAAGGGTAACTACAAGAATATTGAGGTTATCAATGGAACAGAACAGGTTAAGTTTGAAATTCCATACGAAGACCTCAGATGGAAAAACTTTAAGAATCTGAACGGCAAGGACTTGGCCGCAAGAATAAAGAATTACGTCATTCCTTTTATTAAAGACCCAAATAACAAATCCGTAGGAAAGTTTGCAGACTATGCAAAGAAATATACTTTTGGCTTTGATGATAAAGAACGACTTCTTACATCTGTTGTGGACAAGCTTTCAGATGATGAAATGAATTTTACTAACACTGACCTTATGGGCGATGTTTATGAATATATGTGTGGTTCGGGAGTTTCTGGACAGTTCAGAACCCCACGACACATTATTGATATGGCTGTAGAAATGATGAAGCCGCAGCTCGGTGAAAAAATCATTGACCCCGCAATGGGTACAGCTGGCTTCATTATTGAATCGGCAAAGTACATTCAGGAACATCAGAAAAATGAACTTCTTAATGTTGAAAACAAAAAGAAGTTTAATTCCGAAATGTTTTACGGCTGCGATAATGATTCAAATATGGCCAGAATCGGATATATGAACTGTATCCTTCACAATATAAAGAATCCTATTAATGACAAGGCTTTTTATACCGAGCTGAAGGATTCTTTGGTATCAGATGTTGTATCTCTCAATAGAAACTATATCGGCGTTCAGAAGAATCTGAAATATGTTGAAAAATATTCTGACCCTGTAAATTGGGAACATTTCACTCAGCAGAATTTCCTTGATATTAAGAAGTATATTGCCCCTAATATATCGGGTGATATCGATATTGAATCCGCACGATTCTTTGACCTGCTTTGTTATAAGTATTCTGCAACGAAATTCAATAAAAATAATACCTTCGCAATGACTGCAAAGACCATATATACTTTGGCTTGCTACCTTCTAGATAACAAAATGCGCATTTCTGAAGTAGCCGCACACAAAGAAACATTGGAATATATCAAGTCCGATGATTTCCTCACCAAAACAACTGTAACCAATATGGACAACATTCGTCAGGAAATAAGACAGTTAATAAAATATATTGAAAAAGAAATCATTGAACCAATCATATCTGATTTTGACGATAAGATTATTTCAAATGAAGATGCAGATGACGATGATGTTGATTTCTCTGTTACTGTAGACGATTTTAAATCCCTGGAGGAAAAGGTAATTTTCTATATTAAAACGCACCTTGATGACAAACTGGTATATCAGGTCAATAATCTTATAAAGCCAACAGATAATGCTATAAGCGCTTTCAAAGCAGAGGTTATCAAAACTGCCAAAAGCAATGACGAATATGAAGGACTCTTTGCCTCTGATGATGAAATTGTGCCGTTTGTCAGAAAATCAATCGGCTTAAACCCTGATGCTGTTAATAAGTTTATTGATTTGCAGTCAGCAAAGGGCTTAAACGATAATCAGATTAATTATACAAGGGAGCTTTTAAATTTTATTGCTAATAATGGTAAATTTGAAAGAGCTGACCTTCTTCGTGATGAGCTGAACTTTGGAGAGATTTTCGATAATGTTTCAATTAATGCTCTTATTGAGGATATTAACAGTATCTTGTAAAGAGAGGTAAATATTAAATGGCAAGAGCTAAAAAAGATGGAGTAAATATCAACTACTATATTCGTAAAGATGTAAAAAATAAGCTTGATGCTTATTGTGAGGACGTAGGACAAACAGCTACAACTGCAATTGAAAGAATCCTTGAAAAGCATCTCGATGAATACTTTACGCAAAAAGACACAAACGACAGCAAAACGCAGAATACTAATAATACCTGAAGATAGGAGGTTATACTGTGCAGCGAATCACTGAATTTAAAACGGGTAAAAAATCCATTTTTAAAGTTGAAACTGTAATAGATGGTGCTGTTGTTGATTCGAAAATGATTAACGTTCAGATTGATACAGTAACTGTAAAAAATAAAGAGTATAACCTCCTATATAATAGCTCCTACGAGCTGGTTGAAGATGCATATAACTTCCTAAATCATAACCAAAAAAGACTTTCAGCTAATTCAATAAAAGCTGAAATGTATGCTCTAAGATACTTATATGTATTTAGTGAAATTATTAATAAGCCAATATCAGAGTTTACAAGGATAGATTTTATAAAACTCAATTATTTTCTATCAGGAGTATCCGCAGATGGCTCTGAGGTTGAATATAATCTTTTAACTAAAAGGAATTCAGAGACAATCAATAGTTTCTTTTCAGTATATAGGGAACTATACAGATATTTAGATTTAACAAGCGCTCCTATATTGAATGAGCGCTCATTTGCTAAATACACCCCAGCAGGCAGAAGGAACAAGTCAGCTAATATAACAAATGTCGAGGTCCCAAAGTACATATCAGTGGAAGAATTTCAAAAGATTATAAGCTACATTATTGAAACTGTAAAAATTCAGGCGGATATAGAACAAAATAAAACAAAGCTACTTCCTAGTTCATTTTACAATAAATATACCAACTTGCTGTATAATGCGGTTTTTGATGAAAACGAAATAAAGTATAATAGAGGCTATTATGGATTATTGTATATTGGAACTCAAACTGGCCTAAGAGCATCTGAGATTGCAATATTACGAGTTCAAGACCTTGAAATAATATCATTTAGAGATAAATCAATAGGTGTCCTTCATTATCGTTCTACTAAAAGCGGAAATGGAAAAAATAATGTTTATGATGAAGGAAAAACAAATGCAAATAATAAAGTTATTGCTGTGTATGAAATGTTAGCTTCATTATTTAAGGAAGAAAGAATTACACAAAAAGTTGATTTTTTAGTTCCCAGAGATATGAATGCTCAATCAAACGGCAGAGACAAATCATTAAGAAGCAATATTTCATCTACGGCATTGGAAAACACTAATATTC
>JALFVE010000026.1 GCA_022787085.1 Oscillospiraceae bacterium
GCCTTGCAAGGGAGCTTGACGACGAATGTGATTATTTCAGCCGAGGATTTGTCTATAGGTTGATTGAAGATTAGTATTATATCTTTCTGTGCTTTGAAAGTTACTGTTATTCGGTGAAAAAGTCTGCGGCTCTTATAACAAGAGGCTCTGCGCTGCTTCGGTAAATCCCCGCAGAAATGCTGTCTTCAAAGGAATAAAGCTCAATATTGCTTCGCTCGCCTTCAAAGAGATAAACAATTATCCTTTTTTCATCGGGGTCCACAGCCCAATATTCCCTTACTCCTGCGGATTTATAGAGATACAGCTTCTTTCCCAGATCTGTCCCCGCAGTTGATGGAGATAATATTTCTATGACCCAGTCGGGAGCGCCGTTATGATACTGCCCGTCTATCCTGTTCGGGTCGCAGGTCACAAAAATATCGGGCTGAACAACCGTATCATCGTTAAGCTTTACATCGGCAGGAGCGGCATAGACCTGACATTTTCCCTTATTTCTTAAAATATAACTCTTGATACTGAAAAATATATCTCCCGATATTTTTTGGTGAAGAAAACCCGGGGCGGGAGACATAAGAACGATCTCTCCATCTATAAGCTCGCAGCGTTTGTCAAGCTTCATTGTGCGGAACTGTTCTGCGGTTATTTTTACGTTTTCTGCTGCCATAGAATCATCTCCTCTCGGAGATATTATACCACATTTTTATAAAAAGGTCAAGCCGAATCAGTCCACAGGGGTATTTTCCTTGAGTATGCGTCCGTCTCTGAGAAGGCTTCTGAGGGTCTCGCTGTCATTGCCTGCAATAGCATCACGGTATTCGCCCAGACGTGCAATAATATAATCTATCTCAAATAAAAGCGGCTCTTTATTCATAAGGAAAAGGGGAGTCCACATATTTTCATTGAGCTTGGCAACCCTTGTAAGGTCCTGAAAGGAGCCTGCGGAGAAGCCCAGCTGCTCCTGATGGGTGGGGCTTTTGATATATGCGTTTGATACCACATGAGCAAGCTGGCTTGTAAAAGCGATTATCCTGTCATGCTCCTCGGGGGTAGCCTTTACCACCTTTTTGAAATGAATGGAGTGGGCAAGGTCCTCGATAATGTTTATCTCCTCCTGAGGAGTGCTTTCGGTGGGTGTCATGATAAAGCTGGCATTATCAAAAAGATTGTCGAGAGAGTATTCAAAGCCCGAAAATTCACGTCCTGCCATGGGGTGAACGCCGATAAAGGTAACGCCTCTTTCCGCAAGAATGGGAGTAACCTCGTCAACGATGGCTTTTTTGATACCGCCTGTGTCAATTACTATGCTGCCCTCCTTGAAAAGATCGGCATTTTCCTTGATGAAGCTAATGATGGTGGGCGGAAACAGGGATACTATGGTGATATCCGCTTCGGAAACGTCCTTTGCCTCGTAATCTATGGCGTTCTGGGAGAGAGCCATTTTAACGGTCTTTCTGTCAATGTCGATGCCTCCCACAAGGTGATTGGTGTGCTTCTTTATCGCCTTGCAGAGAGAGCCGCCGATAAGTCCCAGACCTACTGCTACTATTTTCATATCAATAAAAATCCTTTCAAAGTCTTTTTCATTGTTTTCATTATAACGCATTTTTGTGAATATTATGTGACATCTCTGTAACTTCTTTACATAAACACTTAAAAGCTTTAAATTGATAAAGCAGATGCGGTCAATAAAACGGCGGATATGATTATCCGCCGAAGATATTTTTATTTATTTATTTTGCAATAGCCGCAGTCTCTTTTTCGGGGATATTACCGTCCGTTTCGGGCTTATCCTTGAAAACAACTTTAAGCAGAACGGGTGTGAGGATAGTGGTCAGCACGACCATTATAACGATGGGAGCGAAGAACTTGTCGCTCATAAGTCCCACAGCCTCGCCCTTGTTGGCAACGATAAGGGCGACCTCTCCTCTGGATACCATTCCCACGCCTATCTGGAGGGCTTCCTTATTGCTGTATTTGCAGAGCTTTGCGCCCAGTCCGCAGCCGATTACCTTTGTAAGTATAGCCACAACAGTGATTATGAGAGTGAAGAGTATGATCTCCATATTCATTTTGGGGAGAACGACCTTGAGTCCGATGCTTGCGAAGAAAATGGGGGAAAGGAGCAGATAGGAAAGGGTATCGAAGCGCTTGTTGATGTAGTCTGCCTTTTTTGTTCCCGAAATGGCAAGACCTGCGAAGAATGCGCCTGTGATATCCGCAACTCCGAAAAATTCCTCTGCGCAGTAGGAAAGGATAAGGCAGAATGCAAAGCTTATAACAACGTATCTTCTGAGCTTTACGGGGCTGTTGTCCGTCCATTTCTTGAAAAGATAATGATAGCCCACAGCAGCAACAAAGGTGAAGCCGAAAAAGCCCAGTATCTTTAAAAGCACGGTGCCGATATTCACGGAGGGATCTGCCATGCTGATAACCATTGTGAGGGCGATGATGCCGAGGATATCGTCAATGATCGCAGCTCCGAGGATAGCATTTCCCGCAGGAGTGGAGAGCTTTCCCATTTCCTTCAGGGTCTCGACGGTGATGCTGACCGAGGTTGCGGTGAGGATTATTCCGATGAAGATATTCTGCAAAAGCTTGTTGCCGTCAACGGAATCATTGAAGAAATATGCTGCAGCAGCACCTCCTGCAAGGGGTACGATAACGCCGATAAGGGCGATAAGGAAGGACGCCTTGCCCGATTTTTTCAGCTCCTTGATATCCGTCTCAAAGCCCGCTGCGAACATCAGCACGATAACGCCCACCTCGGAAAGGCAGCTGAGCATTTCTGTGGAATGGATAAGCCCCAGACAGGCAGGACCTAAAATAACGCCCGCAAGCAGTGCGCCTACCACCTGAGGGAGCTTGATCTTTTTGGAAAAAAGCCCCAGAATTTTAGTGCTGAGTAAGATAAGGGCAATGGAAAGTAGATATGAATAATCTTCCATATAAAACATCCTTTCTATGGATATCCGTATTTTTTTATTATCAGTCTGAATTATAACACAATAATTGTGAATATTCAACACTTATTTTATAAATCACAAAATTCTAATTTTTTGTAGAAAACAAATATAATTTCAATGGGATATTTGTGTAGATTGACTGATAAAACAAGGTTCATCCTGTGACAGTCATGTGAAATCATAATATAAACGTTATAATATCATAATTCGGGTGAAAGGGTGAACGGGTTATTCAGCAAAAAATAAAGGGTTTGTGTAAATTTTATGAAATATATTACAAAAGTTAACATATGATTCATAGGGATATGGTATGATTAGAATATATTCATTTTTGATATCGGAGGATTAAGGAGCATATTCATGGGAAAGCGAAAAACCATTGGAGTTATTATTGCAGAGCCTGAATCGGTTTATCAGCAGAGGCTTCTGAAGGGCATCTTCAAGCAGTGCGAAAAATACGGCTACAATGCGGCTGTTTTCTGCTCTCTTTCAAAGCTGGGAATATCTTACAAGCAATATCAGGACGGCGAGGCAAATATCTTTGAACTTGTGAATTTTGAGCTTCTTGACGGCATTATCGTTCCGCCTATCACCCTTTCGGGTGATGAAAAGGTCTCGGAGCACGTTCTCGAGAGGCTGAAAAATGAATGCTCAAAGCCCGTGGTATGCCTTGATATACCCTATGGTGATTATCCTGTGATAAATACCGACGACCGCTCGGCTTTTTCCTCTGTCACCGCCCATATAATTGATGTTCATGAATGCAGAAAAATCTATTTTCTGACGGGTACAATGGGCTTTTCCGTTTCCGAGCAGCGCCTTGCGGGCTATATGGACATGATGAAAAAGCGGGATATCCCTGTGGATGACAGCATGATCTTTTATGGCGATTTCTGGTATTCCGGCGGAGAGAGCCTTGCCGATAAGATAATTTCGGGCGAAGTGGAAAGACCCGAGGCTGTTATCTGCGCCAGCGACCATATGGCGATAGGTCTTGCAAACCGTCTTGCCGCAAACGGCATAAGAGTTCCCGAGGATATTATCGTTACGGGATATGACGCTACCTCAGAGGCGGTGCTCAATGATATCGCCATCACAACCTGCGTTCCCGATGTGGCTGCTGCCGCAGGCAAAGCGGTGGATCATATCAGAAGCCTGATAGAGCCCGGGGCGGAGATCATTCCTCCTGCGCCTCAGAAGCACAGCGGACTTCGTATCTGCTCCAGCTGCGGCTGCCCCGAAAATATGGCGTATGTGAAGCAGCGGCTCAATGATTCTCTTATACGCTCCAACTGGAATTACGGCGATAAGGATATTGAGAACCGTGTTGATATAAATATGCTCCTTGAGAGCTATGTTTTTGAAAGCTTTGCAGGCTCGGTGGACGCTCATGACTGCCTTGACAAGATATACAGGTCGATCTATCTGATAAAGCCCTTTGATCGTTTCTGGCTCTGTCTCAAGGAGGAATGGCTCGGCTCGGACGAAGAGGCTGCCATGGGCTATCCCGACAAGATGAGAACGGTGGTTTACAGGTATTTCATGCATGATAAGGATGATGACCCCGAGGGCTGCTATATCTCCGAAAACGGCGGAGAGATATTCGATACAAGGCTCATGCTCCCCCAGCTGTGGGAGGAATATGATGAACCAAGGGTGTTTTATTTTGCTCCCGTTCATTATATTGAGTACAGTCTGGGCTATGCTGTGGTGCAGTGCAGCATAAAAGAGGAGCATATCATCGGAAATGTTTACAGAAACTGGCTGAGAAATGTGAGCAGTGCGCTCGAAATGATCAGAGTAAGAACACGTCTGCAAATGTTCTCCGAGAGAGACGCTATGACGGGTCTTTACAACCGCAGGGGCATGGACAAGGAGCTTTATAAGCTGCTGAAAAAAGCCAGACCCACCGACAAGCTGCTGGTTTTTGTCATTGATATGGACGGGCTCAAGATCATTAACGACACCTACGGTCATTCCGAGGGGGATTACGGCATCAGGGCAATTGCCAATGTTACCCGTCAGATCGCCAAAAATGACGATATCTGCGTCAGGGCGGGCGGAGATGAGTTTTACATAATCGGCGTGGGGGATTATAATTCCATTGACGCTCTTGTGCGGGTCCAGCGCTTCAAGCAGGCTCTTGAGGAGACGGACAAGGCTGCTGCCAAGCCCTATGAGATCTCCGCAAGCATCGGCTACTGCTGCGAGAGCCTTTCACATAAGATCGCTATTGACGAGCTGCTTCGCATTGCTGATGGAAGAATGTATGAGAATAAAATCGCAAGGAAAAAGCAGAGAAAAGAATAAGAATATATCAGGCTGCCGCTCAGATTCAATGCGGCAGCCTGATTTTTTATGCATAATTCCTGATAATGATATATCCCATATAAGCGGCATATAGGATAACAAGTGTGACACCCTCGGCACGGGACATCTTCTTTCCCGTCAGATACCAGATATAGGCGATAAGGCTCAGTACAATAAGGATAATGCCGTCTATAATTGCAGAGCTTTCCGCAGCGATCGGTGTGATAACTCCCGAAACGCCGAGTATTCCCAGTGCGTTGAAAATATTGGAGCCGACCACATTTCCCACAGCCATATCGTTCTCGCCCTTTTTTGCGGCGGTTATGGAGGTCACAAGCTCGGGGAGGCTTGTTCCCATGGCGCAGATGGTGAGTCCTGCAAGAGTTTCGCTCATTCCCGCTGCCATGGCGATGGACTGTGCGTTATCTACCACAAGATTTCCGCCGAGAACTATTCCCGCAACGCCTCCGATTATGCCAAGGGCGCATTTTATAGGGGAAAATTCCGTTCCCTTTGTCTCCTCTTCATCGTCCTTATCCTTGCCCGCAAGCTTTATGGACATAATGATATAGGCGATAAGGGCGATTATCAGCACCGCTGCTTCTATCCTGCTCATTTCTCCGTCAAGAATGAATATTACAAAGAGCGCCATTGCGAGAATTGATATGGGATAATCCCTTTTGGCAACGCTGTCGTTTGTTTCGATGGGCTTTATGGCGGAGCATACTCCCAAGACCATCAGGAGATTGAAGATATTCGAGCCGATTACGTTGCTTATCGCAAGGGAGTTGGAGCCGCTTACCGCTGCGGATATGCTCACCGCCAGCTCGGGGGCGCTGGTTCCCATTGCAACTATTGTAAGCCCTACTATCAGAGAGGGGATCTTCAGCTTCCTCGCCAGAGAACAGCTTCCCTCCACAAAATGATCGGCTCCGCTTATCAGCAGGTAAAAGCCTGCAAGCAGCATTATTATGCTGAGCAGCACCATCTGAGGCAGGGGAAACAGATAGCTTGTGATGACTGCCGCCGCAAGAAGAATGACATATATTATGATTTTCATTTCAGATCCTCCGTTATTTTACAGATGATGGTTATAGTATATCACCAATCCTTTGAAAAAGCAAGCAGGAAAGAAAATTTTTCTCCGCATAAATTACCCATATATCCACTTGCTTAAATCGGCATAATGTGATATAATAATTATATCTATCCACACCGAAAGGACGATGCGTATGAATATCCTTGTGAAGAACATAAAAATGCTTGTGGGAGGCAGGGTTGCCGAGGGCGATATCTGCATCTCGGGAGACAGCATTGCCGCCGCCGGGACAACCCCTCCCGATTTTATTGCCGAGAAAATTATTGACGGCTCGGGAAAGCTTGCCATCCCAGGGCTTATAAACTGCCACGCCCATTCCTATATGTCCCTTTTCCGCAATCTGGCGGACGACCTTACCTTTGAGGACTGGCTTTTCGGAAATATCATGCCCCGTGAGGATGCTCTCACTCCCGATGACGCTTACTGGGGCGCAATGCTTTCATGCATGGAAATGATAAAAAGCGGCACGGTCTGCTTTATGGATATGCATATGTTTCCCGACAAATGTGCCGAGGCGGCAAAGACCCTCGGCATAAGAGCGGTCATGACCAGAGGACTTACGGGACCCGACAGGACGGAAAAGGACGCTATCCGCCGTTATAATGAGCATATGCAGGAAAGGGAGCATTGGGCAGATGATGCGCTTATCAGCTTCCGAATGGGGCCTCATGCGATCTACACCTGCGGTCGGGATTACCTTGAGTTTCTGATTGAAAAGGCAAAGGAAACAAAGCAGGCTTTTCACATTCACCTTTCCGAAACGGTGAACGAGGTGAAGGACTGCTACAAGGAGCATGGCAAATCTCCCGTTGAATATCTTGACGAGCTGGGATTTTTTGATGTAAGCACCGCCGCCGCTCACTGCGTTCATCTTTCCGAGCATGATATGGATATCCTTGCGGAGAAGAAGGTCAGCGTTATCCACAATCCCAGAAGCAATTTAAAGCTTGCAAACGGCATTGCTCCCATTCCGAGGCTTCTTGAAAAGGGCGTGAACGTCTGCCTCGGAACGGACAGTCAGGCTTCTAATAATGCTCTCAATATGTTCTCCGAAATGAGCTTTGCCGCTCTTCTGCACAAGGGCGTTACGGGCATTCCCACCGTATGCTCCGCTCCCGAGGTAATTGATTTTGCAACGGTGAACGCTGCAAAGGCTCTGGGCTTTGAAAAAACGGGCGCCATCGCTGCGGGAAACAAGGCGGATATTGCCATTATCGACTTGGAACGTCCCCAGTTTTATCCCCGTAATGACCTGACTGCTGCCATGGTCTATTCCGCAAACGGCAGCGAGGTTGACACCGTTATTATAAACGGAGATGTGATCCTTGAGCATGGCAGGCTCACTAAATTTGACGAAGAGGAGATATGCGCAAGGGCAAGGAAGATCTCTGAGCGCTTCTGACCGCATCAATATGGAGAATTTTGAAAAGCTTAGATACAGCATTTACGGGCTTCATCTGAAATATGGAAAAATAACTCCTGATATCGGTCATAATGCCGAGGTGTTTTATATTGTCGAGCATACGGACGACAGGAAGCTTATTGAAAAGGAAGCATTGCAGATGCTTTTGCAGACGGGGTTTGATATTTTCCGCTTTTATGGAAATAAAGCGGCGTTATGGCGTTCAGTATTTGATGAAACGGGCGCTAAGCTCAGCGGGGGAACAAAAGGCGCCGCTGTGACCTATTGCTATGATGATTTAAATGATTTTGCAGCCTGCCTTGAGGAAAGAAAATATATAAGACCCTTTGTGCCATGCGATCATTATCTGATATATGATGATATATCCATTTATGAAAGCATTAAAAAAATAATTTTTGAAAGGAAAGATTAATATGTCAGTTACAAGCGAGATCAGAAATCCCGGTTTATGGGAAAGCGGAGCAAGAAAAATTCAGTGGGTGAAGCAGAATATGCCCCTGCTTCGGGGTATCGAGGAGGAGTTTTCAAGGGAGAAGCCCTTTGCGGGGCTTAAAGTTGCACTGTCCGTTCATCTTGAGGCAAAGACTGCATATCTGTGCAAGGTGCTTGCCGCAGGCGGTGCGGATATGTACGTTACAGGCTCAAATCCCCTCTCCACGCAGGACGATGTTGCGGCGGCTCTTGTTCATGACGGACTGAAGGTTTTTGCATGGTATAATGCCACCGACGAGGAATATCACCGCCATATTGCACGGGTTATCGAGGCAGGTCCAAACATTATCATTGACGACGGCGGAGATCTGGTCCATCTTATCCACACCGAGCATCCCGAGCTTATTCCCAATGTTATCGGCGGCTGCGAGGAGACGACTACGGGCATTATCCGCCTTATTGCCATGAACAGGGCACATGAGCTTAAATTCCCCATGGTGCTTGTTAACAATGCAGACTGCAAGCATCTTTTCGATAATCGCTACGGCACGGGTCAGTCCGTATGGGATGGCATCAACCGCACTACTAATCTCATCGTTGCGGGCAAAAATGTGGTCGTTGCAGGCTATGGCTGGTGCGGCAAGGGCGTTGCAATGAGAGCAAAGGGCATGGGTGCTTCGGTTATTGTCACAGAGGTGGATCCCATCAAGGCTATGGAGGCCGTTATGGACGGCTTCAAGGTTATGAAAATGGAGGAAGCCGCAAAGCTGGGTGATTTCTTTGTTACCGTTACGGGCTGCGACGGTGTTATCACCGAAAAGAGCTTTATGAACATGAAGGACGGTGCTGTCTGCTGCAATGCGGGTCACTTTGACTGCGAGGTCGATGTGGAATGGCTCAGAAACAACTGCGAGGAATCATGGATAGCACGAAACAACATTATGGGTTACAGGCTCAGAAACGGCAGAAGCATTTATATCATTGCCGAGGGACGGCTTGTAAACCTTGCCGCAGGAGACGGTCATCCCGCCGAGATAATGGATATGTCCTTTGCGGTGCAGGCAATGAGCGCACTTTATCTTGTTAAGAACAAGGGAAAATTCGATGACATGGTAATTGACGTTCCCCGTGAGGTTGATATGGAGATCGCCCGCAGAAAGCTTGCGGCATGGGATATTGAAATAGACAAGCTCACCCCCGAGCAGGAGGCTTATCTTAACAAGGGACTTTGATGGAGGTTATGCACATGAAAAGGCTTGATCTGTTTATCGCATTGGCTTTGATTATGACAGCGCTTACTGCCTGCAGCGGCGATACATCTGTGGACAGAGCGCAGAAAACTCTTGAAAGTGCGCAGAATGTTGTTGGTGAGGCTATTGATACAAAGTCATCTCAGATGGCTGAAGCCGCTCTCGATGGTGTGGAGATACCCGACATAAACGGCGGAACAGAGCTGCCCGATATTGATGAGCTGACAGAATAAAAATACTTATGAAAGCTGCCGTAATACAGCAAAGAAAACGCTGTGCAGCATTTTGAACATTTCGGAAATGAAAAAATGAAGATTCGGGCGAATCTGTCAGAAGAGTGTATTCACCGCTTTCAAAGCCTTTTTCCTCAGAAAAGCAGATGACGCTTATGGGATTATGAAATAGATTTTACATAGGTAAGCCCATTTGCTCGGTAATTGTAACGCTGATATTTTTATTTGTGTCATGCTGTTTCAAAAAAGCAGTTCTCACACCGAAAGGATAATTAAATGAACGAACAAGCAAAAAAAGACGGGCAGGAAAATTCCTGTCCCGTTTACAAAAAATGCAGCGGCTGTCAGCTTCGGAATATGACATATGAGGAGCAGCTCCGCTTCAAGCAGATAAAGGTTGACAGGCTCATGGGAAAGCTGTGCCGTCCCGAAAAGATTCTTGCCGCAGAAAATCCCGAGGGCTACCGCTGCAAGGTTCAGGGTGCCTTTGATTTCAAAAACGGAAAGACCGTTTCCGGGGTTTATCAGTCCTCAACGGGGGGAGTTATCGCTGTTTCTCGCTGCCCCATTAATGACGAAAGGGCGGACAGGATCATCACGGCGGTGAAGAAAACCGCTCTGAGCCTGAAAATCCCCGTATGGTGCAGCTATAACGGCAGGGGCTTTCTCCGTCATGTGCTTGTGAGGATTGCAGGTAATACGGGGGAGATAATGGCTATAATCGTGGGGGCAGCGGAAAATTTTCCCTCAAAGACCGCTTTTGTGAACAGCCTTCTTGAAAAATGCCCCGAGATAACCACTCTTATTTTCTCCGTTAACCGCTCGGATAAAATGACCCTTGGCGACAGATGCGAGGTGCTTTACGGAAATGGGTATATCGAGGATATTATCTGCAATAAGCGTATCAGGATATCTCCCAAATCCTTTGCACAGGTAAATCCCGCACAGGCTGAGAAGCTGTATGAGCTTGCGGTAAAATCCGCAAGGCTTACGGGAAAGGAAACCGTTATTGACGCATACTGCGGTATCGGAGCCATGAGCCTTATGGCAGCCGAAAAGGCAAAAAAGGTCTACGGCTGCGAGATAAACAGGTCTGCCGTTAATGACGCTGTTATCAACGCAAAGCTCAACAACACCGAAAACGCCGAATTTATCTGCTCGGACAGCGGAAAATTCCTTGCGGAATTTAATGAGGCGGGGCTGAAAGCGGACGTTGTTATCCTTGACCCTGCAAGAGCCGGCTGCGACAGGAAATTCCTTTCCGAACTTTTGAAGGCTGCTCCCGAACGAATCGTATATGTTTCCTGCGATCCCGAAACTCAGGCGAGGGACGTTTTCTTCCTTATCAAAAACGGCTACAAGCTTAAAAAGCTCATGCCTGTGGATATGTTCCCTTTTACGAATCACGTTGAGTGCATTGCTGTTCTGGCGAAGGTCAAATAAAATCAGAAAAGGAGACATCATATGGATAAACTGATTTTGCTCAGACCTTCCGAAAAATATGCAGAGCAGGTCATGGATTATAAAAGTGAAATGCAGGAAAACGGCGGCAGCTTTGACGGCTGCGCAGGGCTTGAAGAAGTCGGTTCCTTTTCGGAATGGATAGATTTTGAATATAGACTAAAAAAGAAATACAAAGACAGCTATGTTCCGTCGGAGGTGTTTCTTGCTGTTAGAGAAGGCGATGACAAATTGGTGGGAATGATCGACTACAGACACCCTCTTTCGGATTTCCTGTTTCGGTACGGCGGAAATATCGGATACAGCGTTCTGCCCTCGGAGCGCCGAAAAGGCTGTGCAAAGGAAATGCTGAAGCTTCTCCTGCCCATATGTAAGCAATTTGGTGAAAAAAGAGTTCTGCTGACCTGCGATAAAGAAAACCTTGCTTCAAAACGAACGATAGAAGCAAACGGCGGTATTCTTGAAAATGAAGTGCCTGATGATGTGAATTTATCTGAAAGCGGAATTATCCTGCGGTATTGGATCAATTTTTAAAGGAGCGCATTAATATGTCAGAAAAACATCTTTTTCACGTCCGCAAGCGGACCTTGCTTGCAATTGCAGGCTGCGTATGGCTGCTTGCGGGATTTAACGTTGCACGTCTGGGAATACTTTCATATCAGCTAATGGAAGCGGTCAGATGGTTTCATCCTGCGCTGTCGGCGCTGGTTTCTGGAATGTTCGGCTTTATGTTTTTCAAGATGAGCTTCAAGCATACTAAAAGAATACACGGATATCCCGAGCCCACCCGTCCCTTCCGGCATTTCTTTGACCTGAAGGCATACTGCATTATGGCTTTTATGATGGGTGGGGGGATCTGGTTCCGTTCCTCGGGGCTGGCTCCCAACACCTTTATCGCTGTTTTTTATACGGGTCTGGGGCTTGCCCTTGCGGGTGTGATGTTTTTTATCATGTTCGGAAGATATCCCGTCATGGAAAAAGTGTCCCGGGAAGCTGCTGCAGAGGTCTGAGACATGGAACATTCCGATTCGATCTATGCCGACTGGAATCCATGGCACGGCTGCACTAAAATAAGCCCCGGCTGCAAATTCTGCTATGTTTACAGGCAGGACGAAATGTACGGCAGCGCAGAGGCAAGCAGCCTTTGCCGAAAAACTCAGGCGTTTGATATGCCCGTTAAGCGAAAGCGGGACGGCAGCTATAGAATTCCCTCCGGGAAAATCATTTTTACCTGCTTTACCTCGGATTTTCTCCTTTCCGACGCCGATGAATGGCGTGGGGATTGCTGGAAAATGATGAAGGAGCGGGACGACTGCTATTTTTATTTTTTCACAAAGCGAATTGATCGTCTGGAAAGATGCCTCCCATCCGACTGGGGCGATGGCTATGAAAATGTTATCATCGGCTGTACTGTGGAAAATCAGGACAGAGCCGATTTCAGGCTGCCAATATTTCTCTCTCTTCCCATCAGGCACCGCTCCGTAATTATTTCGCCCATACTCGAAAGTATTGATATTTCAAATTATCTTGACAGCCGAATCGAGGAGGTTTCCGTCGGCGGTGAATCGGGGAGGTTTGCTCGTCCTTGTAATTATGAATGGATACTTGATATAAGGCAGAGCTGCATTTTGAAAAATATCCCCTTTTATTTTCATCAGACGGGTGCGAATTTTGTCAAGGACGGCAGGACATACAGGATCGCCCGTAAATTTCAGCGCAGTCAGGCGAGAAGGGCGGGTATTGATTTCAGGATCGGCAAGGGCTTTATTCCCGATTCGGCTGAGTATAATGAGGGCAGAAATGAAGATATTCAGCTGACGATCGAGGACTTTGAATGAGGTGATATGAATTTGGACAAGCTAAGAATTGCTTTATTGCAGCTATTGCCCGCAGGCAGCACCGAGGATAATCTGAAAAAGGGCATGGATGCCTGTAGGAAAGCAAAAGCCATGGGAGCGGATATTGCGCTTTTTCCCGAGCTGTGGAGCTGCGGTTATGATATTCCCGAGGATATTTCCGCTCTGAAAAGCATGGCGGTCGCTGCGGACGGCAATTTTGCCCGTTCATTCAAAAAGCTTGCAATTGAGCTTAAAATGGCTGTGGCTGTCACATTCCTCGAGAAATATGAGCCGCTGCCGAGAAATACCGTCTGCCTTTTTGACAGAAAAGGCGATCTTGTTTACTGCTATGCAAAGGTTCATACCTGCGATTTCGGTGATGAAGCGTGGCTTTCTGCGGGAGATGATTTTTATGTGGGTGAGCTTCACACCGAAAAGGGCGATGTGAAGGTCGGCTCAATGATATGCTATGACAGGGAATTTTCCGAGAGCGCAAGGCTGCTTATGCTAAAAGGGGCGGAGCTTATTCTTGTTCCCAACGCCTGCCCCATGGAGATAAACAGGCTCTCTCAGCTGCGGGGGAGAGCCTATGAAAATATGCTTGCCATTGCTACCTGCAATTATCCCGCAGGCAAGCCCGACTGCAACGGTCATTCCACTCTTTTTGACGGTGCTGCCTATCTTCCCGAGCTTGAGGGTTCCCGTGACACCTGCGTTTTTGAGGCGGGGGAGGCTGAGGGCATTTATATTGCGGAGCTTGACCTTGATATGCTCAGAGTTTACCGTGAAAATGAAGTTCACGGCAATGCTTACAGGAGACCCGAAAAATATTCACTGCTTCTGTCGGAGAAAATTTCCTATCCCTTTGTCAGAGAGGACAGGAGAAAATAAGCTGATGAAAGGAATCGTAAAATGGACTCAAAAGCTTCAACCAACTGCGAGACCTGCGTTAATTACGTTTATGATGATGACTATGACTGCTATGTTTGCCTTGTTAATCTTGACGAGGACGAGATGTACCGCTTTATGAACGGCACAAATTACGCCTGCCCATATTACCGTCTCGATGACGAATATGGGGTGGTAAAGCACCAGATGTAAGGAGGAATTTCCATTAAATACGCCGTCATTGCGGAGGGGCGATTTATTTCCCGTCCCAACAGATTTATTGCCCGTGTGGAGATAAACGGAAAAGAGGAGACTGTTCATGTGAAGAACACGGGGCGGTGCAAGGAGCTGCTTGTTCCCCATGCAAGGGTGATACTCGAAAAAGCTCCGGTCGGCTCGTCCCGAAAGACCGCTTATGACCTTATTGCCGTTTACAAAAACGGTATGCTCATAAATATGGACAGCCAGAGCCCGAACAAGGCAGTTTTTGAATTTATCCCGAAGCTGTTTGAAAATGTCACGCTTATCCGTCCCGAAAAAGTTTTCGGCAGCTCCCGTTTTGATTTTTACATCGAGGCGGGGGCGCGGAAAATATTTATGGAGGTCAAGGGCTGCACTCTTGAGGAAAATGGCATTTGCCGATTCCCCGACGCACCTACGGAGCGTGGCGTAAAGCACATAAATGAGCTTGTCAGAGCCGTTTCTGAGGGCTATGAGGCATATATTTTTTTCGTGATACAGATGGAAAGCGCAGAATATTTCACCCCTAACAGGGAAACTCACCCCGAGTTTGCCGAGGCGCTGAAAAGGGCTTCCGAAAAGGGTGTTAATATTCTTGCATACACCTGCGCTGTCACTAATGACAGCATGGAAATTGACAAGCCGTGCAGGGTGGTTTTATAAGGAGAGCGTTATGGATAATCTGACGAACATCAACGTTATTAAGGATATTTTCGAGCGGCACGGCTTCACCTTTTCCAAGGCGCTGGGGCAGAATTTTATTATAAATCCTTCAATATGCCCGAAAATTGCTGAGATGGGAAATGCAAAAAAAGGCTTCGGAATTATCGAAATAGGCACAGGAGTGGGCGTTCTCACCAATGAGCTTGCAAAGCGGGCGGACAAGGTTGTTGCCGTTGAAATTGACGACAGGCTCATTCCCATTCTTCGGGAAACTCTTTCGGAATATGATAACGTGACCGTTATCAATGCGGACGTTATGAAAACCGATCTTGCCGCTGTTATAAGCGAGCATTTTGAGGGGCTGGAGGTGGCTGTCTGCGCTAATCTGCCCTATTACATCACGTCGCCAATTATCATGTATCTTCTTGAAAGCCGCCTGCCCATCAGGTCTGTTACGGTCATGGTCCAGAAGGAGGCTGGGGTGAGGCTTTGCGCAAAGCCCGGCAGCAGGGAATGTGGGGCGGTGACTGCGGCGGTAAATTTCTATGCAGAGCCAAAGCTGCTTTTTAATGTTTCAAGGGGCAGCTTCATGCCCGCTCCGAATGTGGATTCCTGCGTTATCAGGCTCGATATCAGGGAAAAGCCTCCTGTTGAAGTGACCGATGAAAAATTCTTCTTCCAAGTGGTGAGGGGAGCTTTTTCCCAGAGAAGAAAGAATCTGGCAAATTCCCTTTCATCCTCTCTCGGCATGGAAAAAGCCGCTGTTATCGGTGCAATAAGAGCGGCGGGACTTTCGGAAAATATCCGTCCCGAGCAGCTTTCCTTACAGCAGCTTGCGGACGTTTCGGAGCAGCTTTATAAAATGGGTGAGGTGAAATAATATGGCTCAGAAAAATTCTATGCCTCGTCTGAACATCTTCCTTGAGCATATCTTCGAGGGGGCAAAGCAGCAGGGGATTTCCCTTGAAAAAATGCTTTTATTTGCCCGTGAGGCGGGATATGCGGGGCTTGAGTGCGATATCTCCCGTCTTTCTGACAGGTCGGAAACAAAACAGCTTTTTGAAGCCTGCGGCTTAGCAGTTTCCTCGGTTTACAGCTTTTTCGATTTCGGGCACGAGGCTTCTGACATTTCAAAAGATAAGATCTATTCTCATCTTGAAACGGCTGCATATTTAGGTGCGGATACGGTGCTTGCGGTGGCGGGATTTATCCGTCCCGAGGATGATCCCGATATGGTCAGGGGTCGAATGGCGGAAATGCTCTCTTTCATGTGCGAGGCTGCCCGAAAATACGGAATCACCGTTACTCTTGAGGACTTTGACGACAAGGCTGCTCCCTTTTCCGATTCTGAGGGGCTTTTGTGGTTCATGGAAAATGTTCAGGGGCTTAAATTTACCTTTGATACGGGAAATTTTGCCTACAGCCTTGAAAATGCGGAGGAGGCTTATTTAAAGCTTTCGGGATACGTTCATCACGTTCATCTCAAGGACCGCTCATGGGACTGCCTGCGGGCAAATTCAGATAATTCCAACGGAAAAGCGGATATTTCGGGAAAGCTCATGTACCCCTGCGAGGCGGGAGGCGGCTTTATCGGAATTGAGCGCCTTGTGAAAATGCTTATTTCCGACGGCTATTGCGGCAGCTTTTCGGTGGAGCATTTCGGAGCCGCCGATCAGCTTTTGTACATGAGACGGTCGGCTGAGAATATTCGGAATATTTTTGAGGAGATATGATAATGAAAGAAAAAATTACGGACATCTGCAATCAGATGATAAACGGAAAGCTTACCTTTGAGTCCTTTTACGACAGGCTTACCGCCGTCTGTGAGGACACCCGCACCGATGATGACACTGCCTGCCTCCTTGAGGACGTTTTAATGGAGCTGGAGATGATAGGCTCGGAAACAAAATCAAAAAAGCTTCTCGGTGAGACTGCAAAGGAAGCCGCAGAGCGGATTTTAGAGGAAATCTGAATATGATAAACGTACTTATCTGGAACGAATTTATTCATGAAAAAAATCAGCCCGAGGTGGCGGCAATTTACCCCGAGGGGATACATTGTCAGATATGGGAATATCTTTCCTGTGAGGAGGATATGTCCGTTAAATTCGTTACTCTCGATATGCAAAATAACGGCATCACAAAGGAGCTTCTCGATGATACCGATGTGCTTATCTGGTGGGGACATCAGGCGCATGACAGGGTATCCGACGAGACAGTGCGTCTGGTCTGCGAAAGGATAAACGGCGGAATGGGCTTTATCCCCCTTCATTCCGCCCATCACAGCAGGATCTTCAAGGCTCTCTGCGGCACCTCCTGCAATCTGAAATGGCGCCATGGGGACAGGGAACGGATATGGTGCGTTTTGCCCTCTCATCCCATTGCTGCGGGGATACCCGAGCATTTCGAGCTGACCTGCGAGGAAATGTACGGCGAGCCTTTTGATATCCCGAATCCCGATGAGGTGGTTTTTATGGGCTGGTTTGCGGGAGGCGAGGTTTTCCGCAGCGGCGTGACCTTCAGGCGTGGGGCGGGACGGATTTTTTATTTCCAGCCCGGGCATGAGGAATATCCCATTTATCACGATGAAAATATTTTGAAAATAATTAAAAATGCGGTGAGATGGGCGGCGCCCTCCGTCAGGGAGAGCAGGAATATCCCATGCACAAATCCCGCTCCTCTTGAATGAAAGGGTCGGTAAAATATGAGAAAGACCTTTAATGCTCTTGATATTTCAAAAAGGGTGATCGCTTCCCGTGTTTCCGAGGGGGATGTCTGCATTGACGCAACTGCGGGTCGGGGGAATGACACTGCCTTTCTCTGCTCTCTTGCGGGGGAAGGCGGCAAGGTTTTTGCCTTTGATATCCAGCCCGAAGCCATTGAAAGCACAAGACGGCTTCTTGAGGAAAAGGGCTATGAAGAACGTGCGGAGCTTATTCTCGGCAGTCACACGGACATGGACAAATATGCCGCAGAGGGGACCGTTTCCTGCATAACCTTTAATTTCGGCTGGCTCCCCGGAGGCGACCACAGCATCCACACTCAGACCGAAACAAGCCTTGAGGCAGTAAAAAAAGCCCTGCGCCTTATTAAAAAGGGCGGGCTTATTTCCATGATACTTTATTACGGCAGGGACACGGGCTTCGAGGAAAAGGAGGCTCTCCTACGATTTGTAAAGACCATTGACAGCGAGGAATATTCGGTAATAACCGCTGAGTTTTCCAATCGCCCCAACTGTCCGCCCATTCCTATTTTCATTCTCAGGGAATGATATAAAAGCCTATCACCGACGGTATGACCGCCAGCAATGCTCCGAATATGACGTCAAGGGGAAAATGAACCCCCATCAGCGGTCGTGACGCTGCTATCAGCGCCGAGAGAATTACGAGAATTATCCCTGCAGGCAGGTTTACATAAAGGCAGGCAAATGCTATGACCACTGCACAGGCGGTATGTCGGCTGGGACAGGATTTTCCTTTTGTTTCCTTTGGCAGGACGGGCTTTATGGGATATTTTTCGTATGGGCGGGGAGCGTTTATTCCCTTTCTCACTGCCGTTACGAGAAAAAACACAAATGCGGGAACGGCTATTGCTTTTATTATCCGCATATCACGGGATATGGCAAGGCTGACAAGCAGGATAATATATGCTGCGTACATTATGACCGTTGAGGCGGTTTTGAATATTTTAAGCGCCTTTATCCGTTTCGGTGACGAGGTGAAATACTCATATACTGTGGGATATTTTTCAAAGTATTTTTCGCAGTGTTTATTATAGAAGCTATTCATTCAGTTTTACCTTTCAAAGGAGATATTATGCCCGAAAAAAAGAAGCTTTCCAAAAACATTATCGCTATGCTGATTATCCTTGGGCTGATGGCTGCGGCGAATATTACCGTTGTTATAAGCACCTCTGCCGCCGATTTTTATATGCGGCATATCTTTGCCCCCCTCTCGGATATCATCTCCGCCGCAGTGGGGCTGTTGCCCTTTTCTCTGGGGGAAATACTTATTGCGCTGGGGATAATCCTGCTAATTGCAGCGCCCTTTATCGTTATCATCGGGGCGGTGAAGAAGAAAAGGAAGCTGCTTTCGGGCTTCGGGATCTTTTTCGGCTGGGTGCTTATTTACATAATCGTTACGGAAACGCTTAACTGCTTTGTGCTTTACCGCACAACGGAATTTTCTCCCAAATATCATCACAGCGCAGGTGCGGAGGGCTTTACCATGAGTCAGCTTTCGGGACTTTGCGAGGAGGTCATTCAAAATGCAAATGAGCTTTCGGCGCAGGTCTCCCGAGACGAAAACGGGGATATGCTCGTGCCCGATAATTTAGACGATATTGCCGAAGGAGCCATGAACCTTCTGGCAGAGGAATACCCTGAGCTTGGGGGGATCTATCCGAAGCCCAAAAGGATAAACGGCGCTGTTATGACAAGCTTTGATCTGCAGGGGGTGTATTTCCCCTTTACTCTCGAGGCAAATTACAACAGGGCGCTGAGTCCTGCCAGAGTTCCCTGCACTGTAATGCATGAGCTTAGCCATCTGAAGGGCTTTATCCGTGAGGACGAGGCGGGCTTTATTGCATACCGTGCCTGCCTTGAGGCAGATGAGCCTGAGGTCAGGTACAGCGGATATTTAAGCGGTATGAATTACCTTTTATCCGCCTGCCGCAAGGCGCTGCCCTCCAATGAATACGACAGGCTCCGCTCACTTATCGCTCCGCAGGTATTTAAGGACAACACCTTTGTGAGCGAGGAATACATGGAATATATCAGGCAGAAGGCGGTCATTCCCACCGAAAAAACTCAGGCGGTTTCCGCAAAGGCAATTGACGTTACGCTGAAAATAGGCGGAATTTCCGACGGCAGGCAGAGCTATGGAAGAATGGTCGATCTTATGCTGGAGTACAGATATTATATTGAAGATCAACGTTCAATAAAATAGCTTGCTTCCATATCCGCTGCGTGGAGGGCATAGGCGAGGGGAAACTGCTCGAAGGCTCTTCCTACGAGATTTATATCCTCGCTGCCCGAGAAGCCCATATGAAAACGTATTGCAAAGGCTTCCTCCCTTGACAGCCGCATAAAGCCTGTGATTATGTAGACGGATTTTTCACCGTGTCCGTAGGGGAGACGGTCATCAATAGTATAATAGGGCACCTTTTCCCACACGCCCTGCTCGTTTTTGGCATTTCTGAAATCCGTTTTGTAGAAGTTTATCTTGCAGATATCGTGGAGAAGGGAGATTATGGCTCTGGTTTCGTTATCTGCGGTTATCCCGTAAAGCTCCTTTACTCTCGGACGGTCAAGATAATCGCAGAGGCAGTCATATACATTAAGGCTATGTTCTAAAAGTCCGCCCTCATAGGAGCCGTGATATTTTGTGCTGGCGGGGGCGGTGAAAAAATCGCTTTTTGACGAGAGCAGATATTCAAGCAGCTTATCCGCTCCCTCTCTTTTGATATTTTCTTTGTAAATTTCGGTGAACCGCTGCTTTAATGCGGTGGTGTCGGGAAGTGTTGCGTTCATTTTGTTTCCTCCTTGATTTTATTTATTTTTTATCTGCTCAATATATTGGAATATGGCGAGCTGTTTATTTGCTGTATTATAATATCATTCAGCTTAACCCAGTTAGCGAGTATGCAAAGGGACAACCTAAGGGGAGGGGGGAAGAACTAAACCCAACAAAAATACGGGACTTCCCCCCTCCCCTACGG